>NZ_JAWCUD010000035.1:0-1245 GCF_032461945.1 Paenibacillus violae | reverse complement strand
CCGTTAGATTCCTGTAGATGGATAAATTTCAGCTTTGTAAAAAAACGAGCGCCTCGGTACGATGGAAGTACGCAACGGGTCAAAAGCCCTTTAATTCCATCATCCAGGAGGACGCTCTACTATGAAGTTTAAATCACAAGATAAGCAAAATCAACTCATTGAAAACATTACCTTTCATCATATTGTTGTTGGTGTAGACATTGCTCAGGAGGCCCACGTTGCCAGAGCGGTTAACTTTCGAGGTGTCGCTCTTGGTAATCCTTTAGTGTTTAGTAACGACGAGGATGGTTTCAAGTCCCTCGACCGTTGGATTCGCGACTTGCTAGCTTCATTTAAATTATCTCAAGTCATCGTTGGTATGGAACCGACTGGCCATTACTGGCTAAGCCTTGCCGGGTGGCTCAAAAACAAAGCCATTGAAGCCGTACTTGTTAATCCTCATCTAGTTAAAAAGAATAAAGAAAACCGCGACAACACACGCTCTAAAAGCGACAAAAAAGATGCTTTAGTTATTGCCGACATGGTGAAAAACGGCTACTACTCCCCTGTCCGCTTCCATTCTTCCGAATACGAGGAGCTGCGAGTGCTTATGGCTAACCGAGAAACGGTCGTTAAAAGACTCGTAAGTGCCGTTAACCAGATCCACCGCTGGGTCGACATTGTCTTTCCTGAACTGAGACAAGTTTTTAAGATCTTAACTTGCAAAGGTGCACTGTTAACCCTTCGGCTATTTCCGCTCCCAGCTGAGCTATGTAAACTAAGTCCTGACGATGTCATTAAAGGATGGCAGAAATCAATGAAACGGCATTCAGGTGTGCGTAGAGCTCATCTACTCATCGATCTGGCCAAGAAAACGGTTGGATCTAGGCAGGCAACACATGCTTACAAGCTCCATCTAGAGCAGCTCCTAGAGGAGCACGACTTAGCCACTAAACAACTGCAGAGGATCGAAAAAGAAGCCAAAGACGTTGTTGAACGTATCCCCTACTCAGGCAAAATCCTTGCCATTACTGGAATAAGTGCAATTGCTCTAGCTGGTGTTTTAGGAGAGTCTGGAGATCTTCGAGGTTATGCGCACGGGAACGCTCTACTCCGTCATGCAGGACTTAATATAACCGAAGCAAGCTCGGGTAAATGGAAGGGACAACTGAAGCTCAGTAAACGAGGCCGTCCACGGCTACGTCACTTTCTCTATTTAATTACGATGTGCATGGTCATGAGTAACCAAGAATTTAAAGCCTTACA
>NZ_JAWCUD010000034.1:0-1784 GCF_032461945.1 Paenibacillus violae | reverse complement strand
GAACCTTCCTGTAGGACCTAAGAAATGGTCTTTGTCAAAAAAGGAGCGCCTCGGTATGATGGGTTTGTCCACGGGTTTGAAACCCAACACCATCAAGGAGGCGCTCTTTATGAAGTTTAAGCAATCAGACGAACAAAATCAACGGATAGAAAGAATAACTCCAACTCACTTAGTAATTGGCATCGACATGGCGAAGGATGCCCATGTTGCACAGGCAACGAACTTTCGCGGAATAGTTCTTTCAAAACGCCATCTTTCCTTTACCAACAACAAGGATGGGTTTGAAAGGTTTGGCCGTTGGGTTAGTGAATTGCAGCAGAAACACCGATTGAACAACATAATAATTGGAATGGAACCGACGGGGCACTACTGGTTTAATCTAGCGAATTGGTTGGTAGAACAGAGGTTAAACGTTGTTCTGGTGAACCCTGTTACGACTAAGAGAAACAAGGAGAATAGAGATAATTCTCCCTCCAAAAATGATCCAAAGGACGCTCTTGTCATCGCGGATGTTGTCAGTAGAGGGTATTACTCTGAATACACGAAGCAATCACATTCTTTTCAGAAGTTACGCGTTATCATGAGCGATCGAGAGTTTTGGGTGGCGAATAGCATACGGCTTCAGAACCGAATCATTCGCTGGCTGGATATCCGTTTCCCCGAATTTACTTCAGTTTTTTCGGATTGGACCTGCAAGCGATCCTTAGCGACGCTTTATGAATCCCCTGTTCCAGCAGACTTACATGGGATGACTACAGCAGAAGTCATAGCAAGCTGGAGAAAGCACATGAAACGAGCAGGCGGTACCACAGGGCTAGAGAAGGCTGCCCAGCTCATCGCTTCTGCAGCTAGAAGTATAGGTGAAACTACAGCTACTCACGAAGCCAAACAAGATTTGCGCAGACTACTCGATGAATATTGTCGCATTGTTGAGATTCTAGAGAATATTGAAGAAGAAATCCTGGTGATCCTAGATAAGATACCTTTGGCTCATCAACTTCGCTCCATTCAAGGTCTTGGACCCATATTCATTGCTGCTATCCTTTCGGGTGCAGGTGATCTAAATCTGTATTCTCACGGGAGACAACTTCTGAGAAGAGCAGGTATGAACCTAGCCGAGAGTATGTCGGGTAAACGGAAAGGGCAGATCGTACTCTCAAAACGGGGAGATTCAACTCTGCGAAAGTATTTGTATTTAGCTACGTTACGTCTTATTGGTAACAATGTGTTGTTTCGGAAGTGGCATGAACATAATGTACAAGTACTGCACATGAAAAAGTACCGTTCCTTGTTTAAATTAGTTGGTAAACTAGCACGTATTCTGGTTGGTATGGCTCAACGAGGAGAGTCTTTTTCACCTGACAAAGCACGTATTCATGACTGTGTAGCAGCTTAATGTAAATCTAGATTACGTAGGTTGGTTCATTCGCAGGATTACAAAGAAAGCACGGAGTACCGATTACCCGTTACTTAAGGGCACTGACCCGCACGTTGAACTTGATCGGCCTCCACCCCTTGGACAGGTGTAACGAAGGAAGGTAAGGGCATAGACCCGTTGAGATATGGGAGGGTGAACCTCCGAGGGCATTGTGGAGAATGCGTGCAATAAATGGAATTATGAGGAAATTAAGTCTTATCCTCTATTTGCGCATACCTTTATGGCCGTTCGGTGGTGCCACCACCACTACTAAACCGTTGTATCCTTTTTCCAAGAGGGATGTAATCCTGCGAATGAGCGAGTAAACGTGAGAAAATCCCTTAATACCGAGGGAAGTAACGGGCAG
>NZ_JAWCUD010000033.1:0-1820 GCF_032461945.1 Paenibacillus violae | reverse complement strand
GGGCAGCATTCCTATTATGAGGAAATACGAGATTTGAGAAATAAAAAGACTCCTTGGTATGATGTTTATGGTTCCCTGATGCTGGCCAGCGTCGGATCCAAAAACAAAACCAAAGGAGACTACAACATGCATTCTACTCAAAATGAACGAATTAATCAAATCACTTTTTCTACCTTAATTATCGGAGTCGACATCGCAAAATTTAGACATGTGGCGAGAGCCCAAGACTTCCGCGGGGTCGAGTTCGGGAAGCCACTTACGTTTGAAAACAATCGAGAAGGCTTTGAATTATTTCTGAGCTGGTTTAGGAAGATTGCGAATGAGCAAGGGTTCAAGGACGTTATTGTTGGTATGGAACCAACGGGTCATTACTGGCTAAACCTAGCCCATTTTCTTAAAGATGTGCAAGTAAAATACGGCGTAGTGAACCCACTACACGTAAAGAAAAGTAAAGAATTAGATGACAATTCCCCAACAAAGAATGACATTAAGGACGCAAAAGTTATCGCACAGTTGGTCAAAGACGGGAGATACGCTGTACCGAGCCTTCCTCAAGGTGTTTATGCCGAACTGAGGGAAGCCATGAAAATTCGCGAACACCTGACAACTGATATTTGTGTTGTGCAACTACGTGTCCACAATTGGCTAGATCGGTATTTCCCAGAGTTTCTGACGGTATTTAAGGACTGGGAGTGCAAGTCTGCCATCCAAATGCTAAGCCTTCATCTACTGCCATATGAGCTTGTTTCTGTGCCAGACGAGACGCTACTACAGCATTTAAGAGAAGCTGCAAAGCGCGGGCTTGGTCTAGGTCGAATACAGAATCTGAAGGCAGCAGCCGGCTGTTCAGTTGGCATTAGGCAAGGTTCTGAGTTGGCTAAAATGGAGCTAAAGTTGTTGCTGACACAGTATGAATGGCTTAAGAACAAGCTTGAGGAATTGGAAGCAAAGCTAGATGAATTACTAGCCCAGATACCTCATGTAAAGCAAGTATTAGCAATAAAAGGAATTGGTCGGGATACGATCGCTGGCTTTTTGGCAGAGGTAGGTGACATTGACCAGTACCGACATCCAAAACAGATCACAAAGCTTGCTGGACTGAATTTGAAAACAAATTCATCCGGCACACATATTGGACAAACCAGGATCACAAAGAGAGGTAGGAAACGCCTTCGTGCTCTGCTCTTTAGAGTGATGATGCCGTTAGTCGCTAAAAATTCAGCCTTCCGAACCCTACACGAGTATTACACCAAACGGTCTGTGAATCCATTAAAAAAGATGCAGTCTCTCATCGCGTTATGTAACAAGCTCATACGCATCCTTTTCGGTATATTGCAGAAGGGCCATGAGTTTAGTGAAGAAAAAATGATCCAAGATATCCCTCGATTTGCGGAGATACCACAAGCAGCTTAATGATCGCTTTTTTAATGTTGATGACCAAAGCAGAGTAAGGATAACAAGAAGCACGGATGAGTCGGAAAGGCACTAAACTTACGGACAAAAATCCTGTCGGGCAGCATATCTGACCTCCACCTCATGGACAGGTTGAATGAAGGAATGTGGGAGCGTAGACTCTGCGAGATGTGGGAGGGTTGACCGCCATGAGCACATGTGGAGATCCAAAGGTGCAACCATACTTTTCCACGATAACCACAATTTACAGCGGGTGGCTTAAGTGAAGAGCTTTTTGCATTTTCGCATACCCATATATTTCTTTGTCTACAATTTAATTCCACTGAAAAGTTATCTGTTGCAAAGCAATTATGGTCTAAATCTGAGAAAACGAGAGTATTTAAGAGCAAAGCGTTTCTCCATAGAGG
>NZ_JAWCUD010000032.1:0-2451 GCF_032461945.1 Paenibacillus violae | reverse complement strand
TGCAAGCCATAGCTTCGGTGGCGTGTTTAGCCCCGTTACATTTTCGGCGCAGAGTCACTCGACCAGTGAGCTATTACGCACTCTTTCAATGGTGGCTGCTTCTAAGCCAACATCCTGGTTGTCTGTGCAACTCCACATCCTTTCCCACTTAACACACACTTGGGGACCTTAGCTGATGGTCTGGGCTGTTTCCCTTTTGACAATGGATCTTAGCACTCACTGTCTGACTCCCGGATTTAAGTTTGTGGCATTCAGAGTTTGACTGGACTTGGTAACCCTTGGCGGGCCCCGCACCCAATCAGTGCTTTACCTCCACAACTCACAACATCCGAGGCTAGCCCTAAAGCTATTTCGGGGAGAACCAGCTATCTCCGAGTTCGATTGGAATTTCTCCGCTACCCCCACCTCATCCCCGAATTTTTCAACATTCGTGGGTTCGGGCCTCCAGTGAGTGTTACCTCACCTTCACCCTGGACAGGGGTAGATCACACGGTTTCGGGTCTACGTCCACGTACTCAAGCGCCCTATTCAGACTCGCTTTCGCTGCGGCTCCGTCTTTTCGACTTAACCTCGCACGGGAACGTAACTCGCCGGTTCATTCTACAAAAGGCACGCCATCACCCATATAGAGGGCTCTGACTTTTTGTAAGCACACGGTTTCAGGTTCTTTTTCACTCCGCTTCCGCGGTGCTTTTCACCTTTCCCTCACGGTACTGCTTCACTATCGGTCACTAGGGAGTATTTAGCCTTGGCAGATGGTCCTGCCGGATTCCGACGGGGTTTCACGTGACCCGCCGTACTCAGGATACCTCTAGGGGTTTCGTTCGATTTAAGCTACAGGGCTTTTACCTTCTATGCCGGACCTTTCCAGATCACTTCGCCTACCAAACTAACCCCATATTGAGGTCCTACAACCCCAAGGAGCAAGCTCCTTGGTTTGGGCTATTCCGCTTTCGCTCGCCGCTACTGACGGAATCACTTTTGTTTTCTTTTCCTCCAGGTACTTAGATGTTTCAGTTCCCTGGGTCTGCCTCTACAATAGCTATGTATTCACTATTGAGTAACTGCGCATTACCACAGCTGGGTTCCCCCATTCGGACATCCCCGGATCAAAGCCTGCTTACGGCTCCCCGAGGCATTTCGTCGTTCGCCACGTCCTTCTTCGGCTCCTAGTGCCTAGGCATCCTCCGTGTGCTCTTTCTAGCTTAACCTAGAAAAAAACATTTAAAGATTGTCGTGCAACCCAAAAGTTACACTACCTAAGTTCTTACTTTACGTTTTGTTTCGTTATCTAGTTTTCAAGGAACAAAGTGTTCATTGCGATTCAAATTCCCTTGCCCTATCTCAGCGGCGAAAGTTATCTTATCACAACTCACATTCTCATTTCAAGTCGAAATTCCTTGGAAATCTCTGTCTGAAAATGATAGTTGGTGGAGCCAAGCGGGATCGAACCGCTGACCTCCTGCTTGCAAGGCAGGCGCTCTCCCAGCTGAGCTATGGCCCCATATGATTATGAAATTGGTTGGCCCTAGTGGACTCGAACCACCGACCTCACCCTTATCAGGGGTGCGCTCTAACCAGCTGAGCTAAGGGCCAATATGTGTTTCGGGGAAACTCCCCAAAATAAAAACCCACCTACAAGCTTTCGAAGCTTTCTTCGAAAGCTTGCTATGGGTCCGCTTGGCAACGTTCTACTCTCCCAGAACCCTGCGGTTCAAGTACCATCGACGCTGGAGGGCTTAACGGTCGTGTTCGAGATGGGAACGCGTGGGTCCCCTCCGCCATCATCACCAAACGAGTGCAACATGGTTGTAACCATGCTACCGAAAGAGCTTGCTCTTTCAAAACTGAACACGAGTGAGTAAACGTTGCGTGCTTGCGCACTTGACTGGTCTTATCAAGACCGAGTCTCCATAGAAAGGAGGTGATCCAGCCGCACCTTCCGATACGGCTACCTTGTTACGACTTCACCCCAATCATCTACCCCACCTTCGGCGGCTGGCTCCCTTGCGGGTTACCCCACCGACTTCGGGTGTTGTAAACTCTCGTGGTGTGACGGGCGGTGTGTACAAGACCCGGGAACGTATTCACCGCGGCATGCTGATCCGCGATTACTAGCAATTCCGACTTCATGCAGGCGAGTTGCAGCCTGCAATCCGAACTGAGATCGGCTTATAAGGATTGGCTCCACCTCGCGGCTTCGCTCCCCGTTGTACCGACCATTGTAGTACGTGTGTAGCCCAGGTCATAAGGGGCATGATGATTTGACGTCATCCCCACCTTCCTCCGGTTTGTCACCGGCAGTCATCTTAGAGTGCCCATCCGAAATGCTGGCAACTAAGATCAAGGGTTGCGCTCGTTGCGGGACTTAACCCAACATCTCACGACACGAGCTGACGACAACCATGCACCACCTGTCTTGGGTGCTCCGAAGAGGGGCACTATCTCTAG
>NZ_JAWCUD010000031.1:0-2571 GCF_032461945.1 Paenibacillus violae | reverse complement strand
TGCTTAAACTTCATAAAGAGCGCCTCCTTGATGGTGTTGGGTTTCAAACCCGTGGACAAACCCATCATACCGAGGCGCTCCTTTTTTGACAAAGACCATTTCTTAGGTCCTACAGGAAGGTTCTACGGACAACGGCAGCCGTTAGTATGCCGGCTGCCGTCTTGTTGTGATTGAACTAACGTTCCCCGTTAGCGCAGTTCGTGGTATATATAATCGAGTCATAATCTCGGCATTTATCAACCTTTTTCTCTACCATCGATAAAAAATTGCCAGGAGACTAACCTTCTATTCCTCAGCGGTACTTATGTCAGCAGCAGTCTTTCTCTAACTGTGCTACAATCTTTAATAAGCAGCAATGGACAAAATTCTAACTAAATGCGTTCGGAGGGCATTACATGATTAAAAACAGATCCGTACCAACCAATTGCATTCTTCCACACGTCTATTATGATAACTTGGCTGAAGCGGTTACTTGGTTGATCAAAGTCTTTGGTTTCATTGAATATTACCGTATCGAGCTTTCCCATGGGCAGTTACATGGTGTAATGATGTATCACGGCGATGCCTGGGTCATGCTCAAAGATTCAGGTAGAAATCGGACCAGCCAATCCAAACTTGTCAATGCTACGCATTCACTTATGGTATTCGTCGATGATGTCGATGAACACTATCGCCATGTAAAAACTTTGGGAGCCCAAATCGTACAAGAGCTTTTTGACACAGAATACGGCGAGCGTCTATATTCAGCTAAAGATCCTGAAGGTCATTTGTGGGAGTTCTCGAAGCACATTCGTGATGTAAGTCCCGATAGTTTTGGAGCGAGGTAACGAAATAAGCACTAAATGCAGTTCCCTTTATTTACTCTCAACTCTACACAAACCTGCCTGTTAGGTGAACGAAAGGCTGCCGTACATTGCCGGCAGCCTTTTTCTTGTTGAATGTTCAACTCGTTCCCAGTTAGCGCAATCGACCACGCATTCAATAATTTAGAAATTCATTATTTGTTTTCACTTAAGGAAGACCACTCCTGAAAAACAATAATCAATTCTTCTAAGTTATTACTTCCGCCTCTACCCTTAAATACATTATCAATAACTTTACAGCGAACCCAATCAGTTTCAGAGCGGTCGATAATCAAGTCATCGAACGTTCTATCCTCTAGTTCTGTATCTTCCACTCTGATGTCAATTGCCCATCCTGGGTTATCAAGAGTTGTAATTTTAACTCCGTAACCATGCTCCCAATCTCCATCACAATTATTTGTATACCAATTTTCCAACCATTTTAATACATTCATCCATAAACCTCCCTTAAATTCTCCTCTATTCCACAGAGTAACTTCACTACCTGCCCAATAACTAACGACAAAAAGAGCGCTTCCCGCCGATCTACTCATAGTATGTTTGAACTAACGTTCTCCGTAGTTCAACAAGCTTGTTTTTGCTATTACCTTAATTGCCTTGTACTAAATCATTCTTGGCCAATTCAAATCCTACTGCAATTTTAATCTGATAAGTTTTACTATGTCCTTTCATCCAATCCTCAATTGGATACACATCGACTATTGGTTCAATTGTGTTATCATAACGGTCAAGTTCAATCTTAATAATAGAGTGAGTATCTACAAGGAAACTGATTATATCCTCACCTTGTTCAGGTGTCCAAGATAAAGTGTGCGCTGTCTTCATCTCGGGAAACGTCATTCTAATTATATTTAAAAACCTACTCATGGATATATCATTGAACAAATGAAATTTTGAAGCGATTAATTCTTGTCGATATGCTTGTTCTGTCATAGTCCCTTTCAGTTTCATACGCTACCTGCTTTCCTTAAAGAAGTGGCCTATTAGCAATTAAGGCAAATAAATTATCGTTTATATTCAAGATGGGCACCACGTTAACCTGCCCTTTAGTTTAACGGACAACGGCAGCCGATCAGTTCCGGCTGCCGTCATGTCATGTTTGAGCTTTCGTTCTTACGTTTGTTCGATCAGATTGTAGACCATTCCTTAAATTTGACTAAAATCTCATGTAAATTCTTTGGTCCTCCTGATGCAGTAAAGGTATTATTCTCAACTTTACAAAAAAGCCAATCATCATCATTACGCTCAACTTGTACACTTGTGAAATCCTTATTTTCTAAATAAGTATCCATTAAATTTATCTCAACCCCCCAACCTGGGTTATCAAGTGTCTCTATTTTAATACCATAACCATGTTCCCAATCGCCATCACATTGGGATAAGTACCACTCTTCTAACCATTGAATTATATCCACTTGATCTCACTCCCTTGACTACGTTACCTGCTTTCGAACTCATCTTTTAAGCCCATCCTACACAACACATTATCGCACGTATCGCTAATGAAATCTGCCCAATAGCTTAATGACAAAAAGAGCAGTTGCCGCGGCAATCTGCTCCCTGGTTTTGTTTGAACAAACGTTTTCCGTTAGATTCCTGTAGATGGATAAATTTCAGCTTTGTAAAAAAACGAGCGCCTCGGTACGATGGAAGTACGCAACGGGTCAAAAGCCCTTTAATTCCATCATCCAGGAGGACGCTCTACTAT
>NZ_JAWCUD010000030.1:0-3400 GCF_032461945.1 Paenibacillus violae | reverse complement strand
CTCCTCAAGTCGCACATCCCTTACGGAACCAACGATGATAGCCGTAAATCCGGCTGCTGTCGAGAGACCTAATAGAATGAAGACCGGTAAAATAAATGCAGCATAGACGCTGTCCATGGACATAGTGCTTAACCAGAACAAGCCGAGTGCATTAACGAGCTGCGAAACAATCAACAACATTTTCGCTCCGAATATACGCATGAAGTAAGGCGTGATTTGCGTAGCTAGAACGGACGATAAACCGAGCGGTAGAAAAGCCAAGCCCGTTATTAAAGAAGAATAGCCAAGCGCATGGAAATACAAAGTTGAGAAATAAATAAATGCGGTCATGAAGGAATACATTAAGAATCCGATAATATTCGATGATACTAGCGAACCGATACGGAACAACCGGAGCGGCATGAGCGGGTTTTTGGCGTATTTCTCGATGAAAACGAATCCGACCAGAATAAGCGCTCCGACAATTAAGGTTACGATTTTCGTGGTCGACCAACTGCCATCGACATCAGGCATGGATAACCCGTATACGAGAATGAATATGCCTAACAGCACGGCAATTGCGCCGGGCAAATCAATGGATTGCTTGATCTTTTGCTCCATCGGCCGTTCTTTAACAAACACTAACCCGATTATGATCGCAATCCCGAGCGGGACGTTCAAGAAAAATAAGGATCGCCAACCGAGCGAGTCCGTCAGCAGCCCGCCAACGATTGATCCCGCCGCGAAACCGCCCGAACCCAACGCGCCAAAAATGGCAAAAGCTTTATTCCGTTGCGCGCCTTCGGGAATCGACGTACTAATCAACGACATGGCCGCGGGAATGGACAGCGCCGCGCCGATCCCTTGAATCGCCCTGCTCGCAATGAGCCAAACCGGATTCATCGCGAATCCGCCAGCGAGCGAAGCAGCCGCGAAAATTGCTAAACCTAGCGTTAACACGCGCTTCCTTCCGATCAAGTCGCTTGCACGTCCGCCGATAAGCAGAAAACAAGCGAAGGTGAGCACATATGACGTGACGATCCACTGTAAATTATTTGTATTCATATGCAGCGCCGATTGGATCGCCGGTAACGCCACGGTCACCGTAGAGGAATTCATGACTTCCAAAAATTGTGCAAGACAAACTAAAATCAATAACAACATATTCGCTTTAGAAATCCGATCGCCCACGTAATTAACTCTCCTCTTTTTGTTTATTTAATTCTTGGTGCTCCACTGCGCATGAACCGTCTAAGCAGGCGAGCTCTTCCGTATCTCCAGCTGCGGAACGAAATTGAACGACGGGATGCTCTTCCGCCCAAGCCTTCTCTAGTGCCTCGGCGAATACTTCCTTCGACTGCGCCCCAGAGATGGCGTATTTTCCATTCATTAAGAAATAAGGAACGCCTCGAACACCTAACTTCTGAGCTTTAAGCTCGTCCGCTCTTACCTCGGCGACGTATTGCTCACTGTCTAGCATCGCGGCTGTCCCAGCAGCGTCCAGTCCGACTTCAATGGCAATCATCACAAGTGTGTTGGCGTCCCCGATATGCAAGGAATCGGTAAAATAAGCTTTGTACAACCGTTCCAACAATTCGTTCGTTTTTCCGAATTGCGCCGAATAATGAAGTAGACGGTGCGCATTAAATGTATTCGTGTGTATCGCAGTATCATAATTGAACGTCAAACCGTCTAGTTCTGCACGCTTTGTGATATCATCATGTACAGCTTTCATATGTGCTCTCGTCGATCCGAATTTCTTGGCCGATAGCCCATAAATATCATCGTTTACGTGAACGGCCATGTGCGGATCAAGTTCAAAGCTGCGATATACGATTTCCACTGAATCGCGATGCTTGAACTTCTTTAACCCTTCTTCAAACTTCCGTTTTCCTATATAGCAATATGGACACACGATATCCGTCCAGACCTCTATCTTCATGAATTTCTCCCGCTTTCTGGATGTTTGCCGGAAAGGAGAAATATTCTCTCCTCTCCGGTTGCATCTTACTCGTTATGTTTTAATGAAATGTAGTGTTCGTTTCATTCACTTTTTGCTCGACTCCGGTACGGGAAGCCGTCATGATCGTGTCATATAACCGGTGGCGTCTGAGAGCATGAGCGAAGTCCGGCGTTTCATTCGTGCCTTCGCGAAGATCTTTAGCCAAGCTCACGTAAAATTTCCCGATGTTGCTTGATCTTGCCGGCCCTTCGGGAATCGATTTGATATCTTCGGTGTATTGGCTTGGAATGACGATCTCGCCGAGCGTTTTGTCTTCGCCTTTGCCGCCCCTCAATTTCAGCTCGGTATTTTGCATATTTCCGTTAAAATCGGCGGTGATGACAAGCTCGCCGTCCGTGCCGATGATCTCCCAACGCAAGTCGAAGTCCCGCGAAGTTCCGCTGCGGTATAAGGTTGTCGCCAATACGCCACTTTCAAGCGTGCCGATAATGGCCATGTGATCCGGAGCCGTCACTTTGAGTGTCGTCCCATTATCTGTGATTTGAACTTCAGGGTGACGAACTTCAAGCTTCGCGGACACGTTATCGTAATCGCCGAGCACGTAATTCAGCCCGTCGATCGCGTGAAGTCCTGCGGACGCCAACATGGTCGCGCCGGCGTTCACGTCGTACGTATAAGCGAATTTTTGGATCGTGACGGGTTCCCAGATCAAGGCTGTGCCAGACAATGTAGTTGCGAGTACGTTGCCGATATAGCCTTGAGTGATCAAATCGCGGGCGTGTTGGATTGCCGGAGAGTAACGCGCCTGCAAGCCGATAAACGTCCGAACGCCAGCCTCCTTAGCACGGTCCGCCAAGTCTTGCGCCTGTTCCGTGGACATGCCAAGCGGCCATTCGCTGTATACCATTTTGCCTGCTTCAATAGCAGCTCGAGCGATATCGTAATGGTATTGCACATTAATAGCAATCACGACAAGGTCTACTTCAGGATGCTGAATCAAATCCTGGTAATTATCGAATCCAGGAACACCGAACGCTTCGGCAGCCGCATCCGCGGATTCGCGGTTGCTCGTGCTCACCGCAACCAGTTGGAAGTCAGGCAAGGCTTGAACCGCCGGGATGTGCGCTGCGACAGCCCACCCTGGGTTGGACGGACTTGCTCCGATAATACCTACACCGATTTTTTTATGATTGGCTTGCTGTTGATGATTGGACATTTTAGTTCCTCCTCTAATCTAATTGGCAATCGCGAACCTCGGACTCTATTTCCTAACAATATTGATCCACCTGTGCAAGATGGATAAGATATGTTCTAATAAGAGTTATTCGAGCTCGCTAGTGGACTGCGGTCCGCTTGTTAAACAATATAACCGGATCACGGTCCGGTTGTCAAATGGATAATATTAAAAAACGGGGGAAATATAATGTTGGAGAAAAACCTTCGCAAAGATGCGGAAAA
>NZ_JAWCUD010000003.1:0-638002 GCF_032461945.1 Paenibacillus violae | reverse complement strand
GCCGTTCGGTGGTGCCACCACCACTACTAAACCGTTGTATCCTTTTTCCAAGAGGGATGTAATCCTGCGAATGAGCGAGTAAACGTGAGAAAATCCCTTAATACCGAGGGAAGTAACGGGCAGATTAGTTGAAAATCAATCGCGGTGAACCGTATCATAAGTAAGGCGAAGTTTTTGATTGTAACCGCTTGCTAGGCGCGGAAAAGTGCCCTAGATGGAGAGATTGGCGTGGTGAGGTCACCTGAGGGAAAGATCGGTGGGCAGGTGGCCTTCTGTGGGTGAATTTAACGGAAATTTCAAAGAGGATTAATTTTTCATGTCGTGTTGTGTATACTCCTCTGTACTGACACGAGCGTAGAGCACAACCCTCAGTATCTTGTTCATGTTTGCAAAATGCTCAAGTAATTAATTGAGCAAGGATATTGCTGAATAACATCGAAATATATAGCTGAAGAGAATGAATGTTTGCTTTGTCGTATAAGAGAGTAGAAACGACCACACTAAAAGGCGGTGTTCTTATGAGACAGAACAAGTTGAAAGCGTCTTCACACTTTACTCCTGTTGAATTAAACAATTGCTATAACAAGAAAATCAAGGAGCTAACCAATCAGGATTGTTCTGAGAGAGTTCTGGAGAATAAAGAGCACTTGTTGAGCGGGGAAGATGTTTTGTGGGGTATTCCTTTCCAACTGGGGGCAGAAGAAGACAAATGCGATGTAGTCGTATTGAACGATACGGAAGCATCGGTTTCTTTCGTACAACCCATTCACGAGAAATACCTCATTTTCTTGCATGCCGTGGATTATAAAAGTTCACCGGCTTCTGCAGATGGTATTATACACCCGATGATGGGGAATCCAAGGCTGGGCGAAGTGGTTTGCGAATATATTCTTGAATACAGCGACGGTTCCAGCCATTCCGTTCCGATAAGACGCCGTTTCCAAATTAATGAATTCCAACGCAGCTGGGGAGAAAACAGCTTTGAGTGCGTTAGCCATGCAAAGCCTCATGCCATACATACAACCACAGATAGCTTTAAGCTTGGCGAGATGCCGGAGAAGGATTGGGGAGGCAGCCAGTTCAGATTGGTTGGACCGGGAGAACGTAGTATCATGCATCATTGGCTCTATGCTTTAGAGAATCCGTTCCCCGAGAAAAATTTAATATCGATTAGAATGGTTCCACGGGATGGAGTTGTGTTCCTGTTTGGCATAACCAGAAGCCATCTGGAAACGAACCCGCTAAGATGGGAAAGCCGGAGGAAAACAAAGTTTTCTGTCCCCGAAGGCGGGAAGTTGAATAGATTTGGTGTGTACACAGCTATTGAATTGGATTTAGGAGCAGTTATCTCGATTACTCCCCTGCGGAATTATGACCATACGAATTGGGATAACAGCTATACCAACCAACAACCGAATGTTTCAACAACGGAAATGATTATCGAATATACGGCTCATCCGGATGCTTGTGTCTACTATGGGGAACAACGCGAGCATACATGTTATGTAAAACATTTGGAAAATGAGCAGTCTCCCGTATTTTTGTCGTTAACGTATCAATTCAGGAAGGTAACGGTTCGAGTTGTGGATCAAAAAACAAATAAACCGGTGCCTTCAAAGATTCATATTCATGGGCCGCTAGGCGAATATTTAGCTCCGATCAATCGCCATCGTATTCCAAATCCTTACTGGTTCGAGGATTATAGTACAGACTACGTAAATGGGAACCACTTCTGGACTTATATTGATGGCGAGGCGGAATATAAGCTTCCGATCGGCGAGCTGTTCATAGAAGTTACAAAGGGCTTTGAAATAAAGCCTATCCGCAGCAAATATCAGGTTAGCCCGGAAACGAGCGAAATCATTATACAATTGGAGCATTGCCTGCCTTGGCGGGCCAAAGGATGGGTTACCGCAGATACGCATGTACATTTCCTCTCCCCGCAGACTGCTTTGCTCGAAGGGGCTGCCGAAGGCGTGAATGTCATCAATTTGCTGGCAAGTCAATGGGGGGAAATGTTTAGCAGCGTTGGCGATTTCGATGGTAGAACGACCCTCGGCAGTCGTGAAAATGGTGGAGACGGTGAATATCTGGTTAGGGTCGGTACGGAGAATAGGCAACCAATTCTAGGTCACATCTCGTTGATTGGTTATGAGGGCAGGATGATTTTGCCTTTATCCTCAGACGGTCCGACTGAAGCTGCTTTAGGAGACCCGCTAGAGACGACAATTACCGAATGGGCCCGCAGGTGCCGTGAGCAGCACGGTATCAGCATATTGCCCCATTTACCGAATCCAAGGGCGGAGGGTGCGGCATCCATCATTCTGGGGGAAATCGACGGAGTCGAGATGTGTTCCTGGGGAAATTTATATGATGGAATAAGCAGCTATTCTTTATCCGATTGGTATAGATACCTGAACTGCGGCTATCAAGTGCCGGCTGTTGGCGGAACGGATAAAATGTCTGCAGACACTGCAGTGGGTACAATCAGAACGTACGCTTTAATAAAAGAACAATTCACGTACCAAAGTTGGATGGATGCCGTTCGTAAGGGGTTAACCTTTGTTACGTATGGACCGCTTCTCGATCTTTTTGTCAATGGATATGGAATGGGTTCCCAAATCGATTTGCCGAAAAACGGGGGAACGCTGGACATCCTATGGGAAGCAGCCACGGCTACGATCCCTGTAACCAAGATTGAACTGGTGATTAACGGAGAGACAAAAGAAGTCAAAACGGTGGATCCAACACAGCAAAATTATTCTGGAAGCTGGTCAGTTAAAATGGAGAGAAGCGGATGGCTGGCATTGCGAATTCGCGGACAATATCCGGGGAGACCGGAAGTCATCACTGCCCATTCTAGCCCTGTGATGGTCATTGTCGACAATCAGCGAATCATAAATGCAGCCGATGCGTTAACAATACTTGATCAAATAGAAGGATGCACGGCTTATATCAGCACACTGGCGACAAAGGCAGAGGAAAGCATATATAAAAAATTACTGATGGATTTAACGAGTGCTCATCGAGCCTTGCACCACCGTATGCATCATGCCGGGATTCATCACCACCATAATGTTGTGAATGACCATCACCACCACTAAAATACTGCCTCCTGCCTGTTCGAAGCACACCCCGAAGGAACGCGTCCGCCCTCGTTTCTTCGGGGGTTTCTTTTGCCCGCATATATTGGGTCATCTGACCACGCTCCAGTCCCTCGTGATATATAGTAAAATGAATTGAGGTAGTAAGTTCAGTTTTTGGGGGATTAGGGATGCCATCTTATGAATTTGAGTTGAAACCGAAAGAACTACTTCGACTACTGTTCTTTAAAAAAATCTGTCCTGTCTGCAAGAATAAGTTGGTGAAAAATAATGAAAAGACCTTTCTCGAAAGAGGTTGGTACAAAATGAACGGAACTCATTATTATGGAAACCAATATCACTTGAAGTTTCGTTACTACTGTGGAAATTGTTCTAGAGACATACAATTGCTTGAACTGCGACATATTAGATTTTTTAAAGACAAGCAGTCTTTAAACTAAACAATCCTGTAGAGCTTAAGAAATGAGCTTTGTAAAAAAAGGAGCGCCTCGGTATGATGGGTTTGTCGACAACACATCAGGGAGGCGCTCTTACTATGAAGTTTAAGCAAATAGATACACAAAATCAACGGGTCGAACAAATTACCACCTCGCATCTTGTTGTAGGAATCGATATGGCGAAAGAAATACATGTCGCACAAGCTACAAACTTCCGCGGAATAGTGGTTTCGAAACGTCATCTTTCGTTTTCCAATAGTATTGAAGGGTTTGAAAAACTGAGCCGTTGGATGAGTGAATTACTGCAGAAACATCAGTTGAAAAAGCTCATTATTGGCATGGAACCGACCGGGCATTACTGGTTTAATCTAGCCAACTGGTTAGTAGATAAAGGTGTGCATGTGGTTATGGTTAATCCGGCCACCACGAAGAGAAATAAAGAAAACCGGGATAATAGCCCTTCAAAGAATGACCCAAAAGATGCGCTTACCATCGCAGATTCTGTAAGCCGAGGCTTCTATTACGAGTACACCCGTCAATCACTTGTGTTCCAACGCTTGCGGACCATGATGAGTGACCGAGAATTTTGGGTGACGAATAGTGTACGGCTGCAGAATCGAATCATTCGCTGGTTAGACATTCGTTTCCCGGAGTATACGTCTGTATTTAAAGATTGGACTTGTAAGCGCTCATTGGCGACTCTCAAGACCTTCCCTTGTCCACAAGATCTTGAGAAGTATACGGTAACAGATATCATTAGCGCTTGGCGTGTCCATATGCAGCGTGCTGGAGGGACTACGGGGATGGAGAAGGCCTCGCAACTGATCGCACAAGCTAAGCGAAGTGTTGGAGAACGAGTTGCTGTTGAAGAAGCAAGAGCAGATTTAAAACGACTCATTGAAGAACATGAGCGTGTGACCTCCATGCTAGAACAGATCGAGAAGGATATCGAAGTGCTGCTTTCGGAGATTCCAATGGCGCAGCAACTTCGCAGTATAAAAGGACTCGGTAAGATCTTCACCGCGTCCATATTAGCTGGTACAGGGGATTTAAGGCAATATGCACACGGACGCCAGGTTTTACGGAAGGCAGGTCTTAATTTGGCCCAAAGCACGTCCGGAAAGCGCAAGGGACAAATTGTTCTTTCAAAACAGGGAGATTCCGCCTTGCGAAAATATCTCTATCTTGCGTCGGTTCAACTCGTTTGGAATAATCCCGTTTTTCGCCATCTGCATGAACAAAATTTGCAGGAAAAGAAGATGAAAAAGCAGCAGTCGATCTTTAAGTTAATTGGGAAACTAGCGAGAATCTTAGTTGGTATTGTTCAACGGGGAGAAAAGTTCATACCAGAAAAAACTATTTTGAACTGGACTGAAGCAGCTTAAGTTCTGAAGATACATCACGTATATTGACTCGTTCACGGAATTTCACACAAAGAAAGCACGGAGAACCGAGTTCGTTCCTCTTAAGGGCTAAGACCCATCCGCTAAACGCGATCGGTCTCCACACCTTGGACAAGTATAACGAAGGATTGTAAGGGCAATGACCCGTTGAGTTATGGGAGGGTGAACGCCAAGGGATTTGTGGAGTATGTGTGCAGTAGAAACTAATTGGGGAATATTTCCTAATAGTCTTCTATTTCCGCATGCCTTGCCCGCCCCCTCAAAAGGTCTACCTGTTCTCTATCCTAAAATTCACTTGATTTAAGGTGATGAAATTCTGCGAACGAGTGAGTATATGTGAGATAAACCCTTAAAACCGAGGGACGAGGAACGATAGCTTAACATCGAAAGAACTGCCGGGTGCAGTTCTTTTTTCTGTTACCGGTCATTTGTGGGTTTTACGTTGCTTCGTGTTCACAACCTCAAAAAATTCGACAACACCGGAGAAGATCTAGAGGATTTGATCTCGATCGGAACGATCGGATTGATTAAGGCGATCGAGTCTTTCTCACCGAATAAGGGTACGAAGCTTGCAACTTTTGCGGCTCGGTGTATCGAAAACGAAATACTTATGCATCTTCGCTCATTGAAGAAAACACGCAAGGATGTGTCCTTGCACGATCCCATCGGAACGGACAAAGAGGGGAATGAAATTACTTTGATTGACATCCTCGGTACGGAAGCCGACGATGTCGTAGATAAAGTGCAGCTCAAGATAGAGAAGAGCAAGATTTACCGGAACTTAGAGATTTTGGATGACCGCGAAAAGGAAGTTGTTGTCGGGCGGTTCGGTTTGGAGCTAGGCGGGGAAGAGCGGACGCAGCGGGAAATTGCGAAGGAGCTGGGCATTAGCCGCAGCTATGTATCACGGATTGAGAAGCGGGCACTGATGAAGCTGTATCATGAGTTTTATAAGGCGAAGCGGTAAGAGTTACGTCGGCCAGTTGGAGAAGTCGCATACTTCATTTATTTGGTTTCAGATAATGGAGGCGAAGAGTATGACCTTAATCCAGATTGAGCATGTAAGCAAGAGCTATGTGATGGGCGGGGAAACGATTCGTGCGTTGGACGATGTTTCGTTAGATATCGATCACGGTGAGTTTGTGGCGATCATGGGCCCGTCGGGGTCGGGGAAGTCGACGCTGATGAACATTTTGGGCTGCTTGGATGTTGCGGATGATGGGAACTACGTGTTGGACGGAAAGGGGATTAATAGGCTCAAAGATGCGCAGTTAGCTGAAATAAGGAACCGGAAGATCGGCTTCGTTTTCCAGAACTTTAATCTGCTGCCACGGCTGAATGCGTATGAGAATGTGGAGCTTCCGCTTATTTACCGGGGCATGAGTAAGCGTGAAAGGGAGCCGCTTGTCATGCAGGCATTGGAAGCGGTGGACTTGGTGGATCGCCGGAAGCATTTACCTTCGGAATTATCCGGCGGGCAGCAACAACGTGTTGCGATTGCGCGGACATTGGCAGGAAATCCGGCGATAATACTGGCGGATGAACCGACAGGGGCACTAGATTCGAAGACAGGTGTAGATATTTTGGAGATTTTTAAGAGATTAAATGAGCAAGGCAGGACGATTGTGTTGATTACACATGATCTGGCGATTGCGCAGCAGGCGAAGCGGGTTGTGTATTTTCGAGATGGGCGATTGAGTGAGATTGGATAAATGAGGGCCGGGACTCCTTTGGGGTTACGGTTTTTGAATTATGGTCCTCTATTTGCTAACAGTATCAACAGGTAAAATGTTAATAACTTCAGCTAATTTGTGGATATCTTTGGATAAACCAGCAATCTAGAACAAATGAATGCTCTAGATTGCTGGTTTATAGGTGTGTCTTAATCAATTACTCTTATTATCTTCAAGGTTTGTCCAACGCTCAACTTTAGCTCGAGGAAGCCTTCGCCCAGAGGGGACGGTGCGGTTTTTATATAATAATCAGGCGTATAATTCGTTACCCTGAATAGTCCGGTTTTAATATACCTGGTTGGCATCCTTATTTAACTGGTAGATTGACCATGCCAAAATAAGGCAGCGAAGCAGGACCACAGTAAGTGAGGTATCAGCAGCCACGCAGCAAGTTTGGCATAAAGAAGCATGAAATATATCAGCAGAAACGAAGTGAATGCTACTACAACCGTATCAAGGAAGGCTAAACGCAAATTTTTTAGTTTAAACTCGATAAAGGTAAAGGCTTGATTATCGATATAGTTTATCAACAAAGTCACGAAATAGGTGCAAACGTGAGAAGGATAACCTATTAAACAAAAACAACAAGAAAAATTCAATCGTTTTCAAAGTTGGCCTCTATCCCTTACAATGAAACCGTCACAGAGGATTGTTAGTTGATCTTAAGGAGGTCATTATGCCTTTTCTAGAAAGCTTGATGTCTACCCACTGGTTTCGAAATCAGCGGATACGCTACAAAATAATAATCATTTATTTTCCGCTTATTTTCATTCCCTTATTTATCCTTGGCTTTGTCTCCAATCACGTTTACACTGGTGCAATCGTCAAGAAGACGGTTAAAAACGTGTCGGATAATTCTTCTCTGATCATTACCCGCATCATGGGGATGTTAACCAATGTGGAGAGCTGTGCCAATATGCTGACCATTAATTTGAATAAAGTGATTGTAGAGGATCCGCAGACGCAGGGGGTACAGGAAACAAGCTTGCAGATGTACACGCAAATTACAAATCAACTCAGCTTTGCACTGCTCGTTTTTCCCGATGTCCAGTCGGCGGCATTCATAGATACGAGTAATCGTGTTTTCGGCTCCCATCTATTGATGGAGCGCAATATGGAAGAGATTACGAGTAGCGAGATGTTGAAACAAATTGACGCTTCTAGTGGTAATAACATATGGTTTCCTATGCAGCAACGGAGCTATTTGACAAAAGCATCGGATGAAACGGTGGTCACTTTGGGCAAACGAATTGTAAATATTTATACAGGGCAGAAGCTCGGTCTACTTATCTTAAATGTAAAAGAAAGTTCCTTGTCTTCGATTTATCAGAAAATCGGATCCATCCAAGATGGAAGATATTTCATTACTGATGAAACAGGCCTCGTTGTTTCTTCGCAGAACTCGGAGGATGTGCTCCATGAAGTTGAGGACCCTGCTTTGAAGCAATGGATATCCTCAGGTACCCATAAGTCTGATCTAGCTTCTTTTCAAAACGGCAAAACGCTGGTTGTAAGCTCGGACGTACCCAGTTTTGGATGGAAGCTGATATCGATGGCACCGCTGGAATCTTTAACTGCGGATACGCGCAAAATTACATTACTCATTGTGTTAATCGGATTCATATGCTTGCTTTTTGCCTTACTGGGAGCGGGTATGCTTTCTCAATTCATCGCTAAGCCCATTATGGGATTAACGAAGCACATGAAAAAGGTGAATGAAGGGACGCTGGATCAAGAGTTCCAAGTGGATTCCGCTGATGAGATCGGGCTGTTGGCATCTGGATTTAACGCGATGATCAGACGCATACAAGAGCTCTTAACTAATGTTAATTACGAGCAAAAGAAGAAACGAGAGTATGAACTAGCACTCATCCAGGCGCAAATAAAGCCGCATTTTTTGTACAATACACTCGACGTAATTTATACGCTTTCTGAAATGGGACGAGCCCGAGATGTTCAGCGTACGACCAAAGCGCTTGCAGATTTTTATCGTGTAGCGCTAAGCAAGGGGTTAGAAACGATTTCGATAGAGGAAGAGATCCGTAATGTGAAGGACTATTTGTCTATCCAACGTATCCGCTATTCAGAAGTATTTACCTTTGAATTTGATATCCATAATGAGGTGGTAAGCGGTCTCATTCCAAAATTGACGATTCAGCCGTTGGTTGAGAATGCCATTTACCATGGTCTGAAGACGAAAGGCACGATAGGTCTTTTGAAAGTAACGGGAATCAATATGGACGGAAAAATAAAAATCGTCGTCAGCGACAACGGCGTAGGTATGCAGCCGGAACGGCTGGAAGCGTTATTGAGTAGACCGAAAGATCCTCAAGAAGCCATAGGCTACGGTCTCAGGAATGTAAATGATCGCATCCAATTGTATTTTGGCGATGATTATGGGCTTCAGATTACTAGTGAACCTGGGCATGGAACAGAAGTGACACTGTGGCTGCCTTTTCAAAGTGAGGAAGGATAAGAGATGCAAAAAATAGTGATTGTTGACGATGAGTCTATTTTCAGGGAATACCTGCGTACTGCTTTAGATTGGGAAGCTTACGGATTTGAAATTTGTGCAGAAGCAAAAAATGGGATTGAGGCCTTGGAGCAAGTTCAGACGCATCTTCCGGATATTGCGCTGGTGGATATTACGATGCCTTTCATGGACGGGTTGCAGTTAACAGAGGTATTAAAGGAAAGATTCCCACAAACAAGTGTCGTGCTGATTACGGGTCATAATGAATTTGATTATGCAAGAAAAGCACTCAAACTTGGCGTTGAAGATTACATCCTCAAACCGTTCTCGAAGGATGAATTAGTTCTGACCCTGCTCAAATTACAGAAGGAACACCTGCGGGTGCAAGAAGAAAAGTCAACATTAAAGGAAAATCAGCTCCTTATGAAAGAAAGCTTTCTGAATCATTTGCTGGGAAGCGACTATAATCTCTCGGATGAGGAGACGAGCGCGAAGCTGGGTCTTTTTGGCGAAAATTTCGATTCCGCATGCTTCGTAGTGGCTTGTATTGAAATTGATAACATGGATGCACGTTGGAATAAAGTGAGTGAGAGGCTCTTATGGAAATATGCGGTGACGAATATTTTGAATGAGGCGCTGGAGGAGACCGGCAATCATTTGATTTTTAATGGACCGGAGGGGCGCATTATTTGTCTAGTGGAGCATCAAGGTAAAGCAAGTCTAGAGACACCTGCGTTGGAAGGTTATGAGAAATTGTGTTTTCTGATCAAGAAACATCTGAAGTTTACGATTACGGTGGGGGTCGGGCGCAGTCAAGGCGGTTATCGAGGTATTCGAAAATCCTATTTGGAGGCGCTCGAAGCACTGCAAAACAAATTCGTACTCGGCAACGACCGTGTAATCGCTTATGGAGCAGCATCGCAGGGATTCGGGACGAAAGCGTTCTATCCGACGGAAGTCAGTGAAGAATTGCTCGTTCAAATGCGCATGAATAGCAATGAGAAAGTGGAATCTAAACTGGAAGAGGTGTTCCAAACCATTCGCGAGCAGCGGCTTTCTTTGGACTATACGTATGTCATCTCTATGGGGTTGGTTTCGGTTTGTTTATCTTATGTGACGGAGAATGGCCAACCGATTGAGGACTGCTTTGGTGAAGCCTTCTTCCCTTACAGTGAGATTAAACGGTTGGAATCTATCGATGCTACATCTGTATGGATCAAGGAATTATTCAGCCGGGCGCTTGAATATACAGGAAAACATAAGAAAACGAGATCATCCAAAATTGCTCAATCCGCCAAGGAGTATATTGAGCAGCGCTATCACGACCCGGAACTTCAGGTCGATCAAATCGCCCAGCACGTGTTCATGAATCCGAGTTATCTACGAGCCGTGTTTAAGAAAGAGATCGGGATGACAGTGACGGATTATGTCACTCATGTGCGGATGCACAAAGCGAAGGAGCAGCTCGGCAAAGGGAATATTCGGCTGGCGGATATTGCCGAGAATATCGGTTTTAGTGATCCGAGCTACTTTAGTAAAAGCTTCAAGAAGTTTTTTGGCTATTCGCCGAGTGAGTATGAAAATAATCGCTTTTAAGGGTTTTTCCCAATGTGCGGATTTTACAAGAAGCCCTCAGTTATTCCATTATCACAGACTGGGATTCCTTTTATACTGAGGTTGTAGAGATGAAACGCACAAGATGCCAGGGAGGGTTCTTCACATGAAAAAGATGGCAGTTACGCTCGTAAGTTTGCTCACAGCTACTAGCCTTGCGGCTTGCGGAACGACAGAAACCAAAACAGAAGGAAACGCATCAACGGCACCAACGCCAGCTGCGACTGCTGCACCTGCGAAGTCGGAGGCCAAGCCGGTTAAACTAAGAGTTTATGCGCAATATGCGGATGAAGATACGAAAACGCCTTATGATTACGCCGTTGCTGAGCTTAAGAAAGAAATGCCGAATGTAGAACTGGAGCTTGATATTCAAGCGCAGGATGATGGCCAAAAGCTGAAAACGTATGCTGCGACAGGCAATCTGCCGGATATTTTTCAAGCGGGCTTAGACATTATCGATACGTTCAAGAAATCCAATAACATTCTGGTATTGGATGATTATGTAACAAAATTTGGTTACAAAGAGAAAATGCAGCCAAGTGCCATGAATACACTCGTAACGGCCGACGGACATACTTACGCATTCCCATATGCGGGCAACGAAGTCGCTCTGTTGTTCTACAACAAAGACCTGTTCCAGCAAAACGGGGTGAAAGTACCGACAACCTACGATGAAATGATGACAGCAGTGAAATCTTTTAATGCAAAAGGGATTACGCCGCTATCCATTTTCGCGAAGGAGAAATGGCCATGTGTAGCACTTTACGATATGTTCGTTACTCGTGCTGAACCGGGTGGTGTGACGAAGCTGGATAAAGGTGAGGCGAAAGCGGACGATGCCGCTTACAAAACGGCTGCGGAGAAAATTATCGAGCTGGTGAAAGCCGGCATGCTGCCAAAAGGAGCAACAAACCTGAACTACGATCAGGCAGCAGCTCTCTTCCATGAAGGCAAGGCAGCCATGTTCGTTAACGGACAATGGGAGATTGAGGCCAGCACCAAGGCGCTTGGTGACAAAGCAGGCTACTTGTACATACCAGCAGCAGACGCTGCTGCGTTTGAAAAGGGCAAAACCGCCTTCAGCGGCAGCGGTGGTCCTGGCGGTTATGCTGTATCTGCCAACACGAAAGATAAAGAACTGGCAGCGAAAGTGGCTTCATTCCTGTCTTTAAAATATGCAGAATACAAATATACGAATCGTAGCAATCCAATCGTAGCAACTAAAGTTGATAAGCCGGTCGTAAAGCAATTCCCTCCGATGATGGAGCAGTTATCCAAGGATATTCCTAAAATAACAAGCACGACTGCTTTCTCCTGGGGATTATCTAATCCGAAGTTCAAAGCAGCGTTAGAAGATGCAACGCAAAACCTGATGACAGGAAATTATACGGCAGATCAATTCGTGAAAGATTTGAATAAAGCGGCAGTCACAGCGAAATAATTGAGGTTTGTGGAAAGGAGACTCACACTGGATTGTTCCAAAACCGGTGTGAGTTTTCTACTAAATAAGGGAAGTGATGAAATGCGCAAATTCATGGGAAATAAGACGGCGATTATGCTGTTCACGCTGCCTGCTCTCCTTTTGTATACAGTTATCGTGTTCTATCCGATCTTGCAAACCTTTTATCGCAGTACATTTGAATGGGACGGATTAAGCGAAGGCACTTTTATTTTTCTGGATAATTATATTCGGTTGCTTCAAGATTCTATATTTTACACTTCTTTGTATAACGGTCTTGTGTTTGCTGCAATCCTGGCCGTTGTCCAGATAGGAATTGGCACTGTGCTTGCTTTTGCCGTTGCGGAAGGGTTTCGAGGAAGTAAGTTCCTAAGAATCTCTTACTTCATTCCAGTCGTTCTCTCCATTACGGTTGTGTGCCAACTGTGGCTGGCGATGTACAACAGCGAGTACGGTTTGATTAACAAATTATTTGAAACACTGGGCATCTCCTACCGTCAGGATTGGCTGACTAATAGTAAAACAGCTATATTCGCAATCGCTTTTGTCAATGCATGGCAGTACATGGGCTACCAGTTTGCGTTGTTATTGGCAGCTGTTAAGTCCGTGCCGGAGCAATATTTGGAAGCTGCTCGCATCGACGGGGCATCTAAGATGAAGGCGCATCTCAAAATTACAATTCCCATGCTGGCTGAAACGTACAAGTTTTGTCTGGTCCTTGCAATTACTGGAGGACTCAACGCTTTTGCCAATATGTTCATTATGACAGGTGGAGGTCCGGGAAATTCTACGTACACCCTGACCTACTTGATGTACCGTTCGGCATTCCGTGTCGGCGAGTTCGGCTATGGAAGCGCTGCGGCTGCATTCCTGGTTATTGAATGTTTGATCGTCACTGTAGCGATTAACCGATTGATCGCACGCGAACGGATTACCTTTTAGAAGGAGGATGAGCAATGAACGGAAGACTTAGACTACGCAAGAACAATCCGCTGCTAGCCGTCTTCTTATGGATCTATGCAGGATTGTCCGTATATCCGCTGCTGTGGATGGTGTTTTACTCATTTAAAAATAACAATGAAATTTTCGTTACAAATCCTTTTGGTTTTCCTACTCATTTCCGATTTGAAAATTATGCGGATGCATGGTCGAGATTCAATGTTCCTGTCTACTTCAGCAATAGCTTGCTTGTAGCAGCAGCAACCGTTGTGGGAACGATTGCGCTTTCTGTCACGTTCTCGTATGCGGTTGCGAGGATGCAGTGGCGCTTGAAGGAAGCTGCTCGCATTTATATCATTATAGGGATGTTCATTCCCATTCAAGTGATTATGATTCCGTTGGCCATCTTAGTGCGTGAGTTTCATTTGGCCAATACGTACTGGGCTCTTATCGTTCCGTATATTGCTTTCAACATTTCATTTTCTAGTATGGTGTTTTATGGTTTTTTTCGGAGTATACCTGTGGAGCTGGAGGAGTCAGCCTGCATGGATGGGGCCAGCATATACCGGACCTTCTACACGATCATATTGCCAATTATTAAGCCTGCTATTGCGACGATGGTGATCTTCGTTTTCTTATCTGCTTGGAATGAATTTACAATGGCGCTCATTCTTATTACCAAAGAGTCATTGAAAACATTGCCGCTCGGTCTGCTCTTCTTCCAAGGACAGTTCACAACCAACTGGGGTGCGATGGGAGCAGCGATGACCATTGCAAGCTTGCCAACAGTACTGGTTTACGTGCTCTTTAGCGAACAAGTAGAGAAGGCGTTGACCGTTGGTTCTGCGGTAAAAGGGTAAACCGTCTGGAATAGCTACCACAAGTTTCAGTAAGGAATACAAGATGCATGTATTTAAGATGAATTGACAAATGGTCGTTGACGGAAAGATATTTTTATTTAAGGAGCCGCGTGGCAAATATGCTAATGCGACTCCTTATTTTGTGTACCTATTTTGAGAATCAGGAATGGGAGTACAGTTGCCTAATACTACAATGCTTTGCCTTTCATTTAACTACCTAAGTTAATGAAGGGTTTATTGTTGTTAATTCGCATATATTTTGATAGTTCCTAGCAGCTAGGGGCATCTCGTCAAGAATTTTCTAGTCCTAACAAGCTTTTCGCAAGAATTTGTTAATGTATTCAAGAATGTTGGAGGCTATAGTAGAGCTTGTGTTCGACTGAATAAAGACATCACCAAAGAGAAACGGAGGCAGAACGATGAAGCTTGTCAAAAACATGGACAGGAAACAAATTGCGGAGAACCGCAACGCTCAGTCGGGAGTGAGTTTGGCAGCGTCCTTCAGGAGAACGATCGCGAAAGATTTGTTTCTATATGCGCTTGTTGCTCCTGGACTGTTGTATTTTCTTATATTTAAATATGTCCCGATGTGGGGGGTAATGATTTCTTTTCAGAACTATTCCCCCTTCTTAGGCTTCTTTAAGAGTGAATGGGTTGGATTTGAACATTTCGCCAGGCTATTTTCTAATGCAGACTTTTATATGCTATTTCGTAATACAATGGCGATTAATGTACTTAGTCTCGTGTTCTTCTTTCCTCTTCCAATTATTGTAGCGCTATTGCTGAACGAGTTACAAACGGAGTGGTTTAAAAAAACGCTGCAATCCGTCGTCTACTTGCCACACTTTCTGTCATGGGTCGTCATCGTCGGGCTGAGCCTGTTACTGCTATCTAAGGAACACGGTGTACTCAACCAGTTGCTGGAGTTAGTAGGTTGGGGACCAATTGAATTCTTGACGGAGCCTAAATACTTCTGGGCACTGTTAACAGGCCAGACAATATGGAAGGAATTGGGCTGGGGGACCGTGATTTTCCTTGCTGCGATTGCGGGTGTAGACCCACAGCTATATGAGGCAGCAAAGATGGACGGTGCGGGTCGCATTCGTATGATGTGGAACGTTACGTTGCCCTCGATTCGAAATGTCATCATCATTCTATTAATACTGCGAATCGGCCATATGATGGACGTGGGCTTCGAGCAGGTGTTTCTGATGATGAACGGAGCTGTAGCGGATGTAGCAGAAGTATTTGATACTTATGTATTTCGCGTGGGTATTAAACAGGGTGATTTCAGTTACAGTACGGCAGTCGGTTTATTTAAATCAATTGTAGGCCTTGTGCTGGTCATTGGAGCTAATAAGCTTTCCAAAAAATTCGGAGAGGAAGGCGTGTATTAATGGCAGCCATAAACGTCAACAATCGGATTCGAATTCCGCTCTCCGACCGTATGTTTCGGGTGAGCAATATCGTGCTTTTGACCCTATTGGGACTCGTGTGTCTCTTTCCTTTCTATTATGTACTCGTTGTTTCATTCGCTACTCCGGCAGAATACAGACAAGGAGGATTGCTGCTCTGGCCTCATGAATGGACTTTGGTATCGTATCGATACATTCTGGCGACACCTTCATTCATCCGAGCGGCCGGAATCTCGTTGTTCCTAGCCGTTGTGGGTACGGCGGTAAGTCTCGTCGTCACGTCTACGCTCGCCTACGGCTTGTCACGCAAACGCTTAAAGGGAAGAAAGACGATGCTCCTGCTCATTCTGATTACAACTTTATTTAATCCGGGCATCATTCCGGGCTATTTGGTGGTCAAAGAGCTTGGGATGATCAACAGCTTATCCTCGCTTATTTTGCCGGTTCTTACCAGCGGTTGGTACGTCCTGCTCATGAAGGGTTTTTTCGATTCAATTCCTGCCAGCCTGGAAGAATCTGCGCGGATTGACGGGTGCAACGATGTGAGCGTCTGGTTTCGCATCATTTTGCCGCTTTCGCTCTCTTCGCTGGCCGCTTTCGGACTATTTTACGCTGTAGCGTACTGGAACACCTTCTTCTCAGCGGTATTGTTCATTAATGATGCGGAGAAATGGCCATTGCAAATTTTCTTGCAGAATCTGCTCATCGATTCGTCGACGGCACTCGGTGTTGATTCACTAGTTAATTTGGATATGCAGAATATTCCTGCGGAAACGAAGAAGATGGCAGCAATTGTACTATCTACATTACCGATTCTTATGGTATATCCGTTCCTTCAAAAGCATTTTGCCAAAGGTACCATGGTTGGTTCCGTGAAGGAATGATATGATAAAAAAACATCAAAGGGAGGATTTAGTATGAATCTCAAGAAGAGAACGGTGCTGACGTTGACGGTGATGGTGGCGACAGCATTGGCGCTTTCCGCCTGTTCGGGCGGAGGGAACAAGAGTAATGGAGCTGGTAGCGGTGCCCAGCAGGCTCCAGGAAAACCGGCTGAGACAAAACCGTTAGATGTAAGTGTTCTTTCAATTTATTACCAGAAGGAACCGCCAACTAAGGACAACGCTGTGCTGAAGGAAGTAGAGAAGCGGACAAATACCAATCTGAATATTACGTGGGTCGCTCCTAATAATTTCTCCGAAAAGGTCAATGTGACGCTGGCTTCGGGCGATCTTCCCGATCTGATGCTGGTGACAGACATCGCCAATGCCTCTTTCCGGACCATGGCGAAGCAAGGAGCATTTTGGGATTTGACCGAATTGATTAAAAGCTACCCGAATTTGATGAAGTTCCCGGATATTACCTTCTCCAATACGAAAATTGAGGGCAAGCTCTACGGCATACCTCGGGTGCGGCCAACGGAAGGTAACGCGCAGCCACTTATCCGTGCCGATTGGTTGACCAAGCTGAACCTGAAGATGCCGGAAACGACAGAGGATCTGTATAAGGTGATGAAGGCATTCAAAGAGAGCGCGCCGGACGGGCAAAAGGATACGATTGGACTATCGGGTTACGTCAATCAGAACGATATGGGGCAATTCGGTTTCATTGAGAACAGCTTCATTGGTAACAGTGGCAAGTACAAAGTCGTCGACGGCAAAATTACGGATATGACGTTTAGTTCTGAAATGAAGCAGTCGCTTGAATGGTTCCGACGTGCCTATAAAGAAGGGCTAATTCCGCAAGATTTCGCACTCCTAAAACACAATCAGGCGAAAGATCTCGTCTTCGCCGGCAAAGCTGGTATCTTTCCAGATAAACCAAATCAGGAACCTGCCATGGTGCAAGGTGTTGCGTCGGCTGTACCAAGTTCGAAGCCCGATTTTGCATGGATGCCATATCTGATTGGGCCAAGCGGTACGAAGTATGCGGCTAAGGGTAATGGTCATTTCGGCATGTTCGTAATCTCGAAGAAGGTGCCGGAAGACAAAGTGAAAAAGCTGCTGGCATTCCTGGATTACGGGGCTTCAGACGAAGGGTCGGATCTGGCAAACTATGGAATGAAGGACGTTCATTTCACCTTACAAGGTGACAACAGAGTGCTGACTGATGCAGCAAAGAATGATCCGAGCTTCCAGTTTATGCAAAATATTTTCATGAAATTTGATAAATATGCGAACGTAGCACTAGGAATGACCCCAGAACTGACAAAGAGGGACATGGCGTATATTGATGCTGCAGAGAAAGTTAGTATTCCAAGCCCACTAGATGGAGTGACCTCGCCAACTGCGCAGAAGTTAGGCAGCGACTATGACAAGAAGATTCAAGATATGAAGACGAAGGTTATCATGGAGAAGGTTACACTTGGAGATTGGGACCAGTTCGTAGCAGCGCTTAAAGCCGACGCAAATTACATGAAAATTCAAGAGGAGTATAACGCCGAGTATCAGAAGAAGGCCAGCTCCAAATAATGCTAGTCCCTCATGAGCTCTTACCAAGCCCATGAGGGCTTGCCTTCCGATCGGGTGTTATAATGGGTTTACGGGGTGATGTTGTGTGATCAACTGGAACACGAATTTCATAAGGAGGCTTGGTAGGTCCGGCAAGGGTGAATATTTCCGCAGAAGTTTAATCCTTGTATTGCTGATTACCAGTGTTCCTTCAGCCTTGATCGCGGTTAGCAATTACCTGATTGGGACCAGCCAGATCGAGAAGCAAGTCAATAAGCTGCATAAAGTAAAGATTGAGCAGTTCTCCCAGGCAATGAACGAACAAATTTCGCAGATGGAATTGGTGTTAAGCCGGTGGTCGACTAATCCAATGTTCGGTGATCGATTAGACCGAATTGAATTCATTGAACAGATTTCGCAAACACAGGATTTGATGCAAAATATGCTTGTTGTCGGTGGATCCAATTTGCTGATCAGTGACGCCCAACTATATTTATCTCGCCAAGACGCAATGATCGGGTCGGATGGAATTCACTATCTAAACGATGAACAGACCACTTCGTTCCAAGCTATCTTGCACAACGATGCTGGTTTGCTTTGGGCGTACGGGCTTCCGGATTTCGCCAGCAAGACATCTGTTTCACCAGTATCGCTGATCTTTAAGCTTCCATGGGCATCGGATTCGCCTTTTGGCGCATTTGTCGTTCATTTGAGCCGTAAGGAGCTGTTAACGATGCTCGAACATTACGTCGCGGATGGACAAGGTGCGGCTCTGCTTATTCGACCCGATGGGGACTGGGTGGCCAAGCCTGAAGACAACAATTTGGCCTTCCAAGAGCAGTTAAGAAGTGAGATCAGGCGGCATCAAGGGGATCGTGGGGAATTTTCGTTTCATTGGGAAAAGCAATCATTTGTTGTCACTTATGGTACAGTTTCTAAAACGGGATGGATATACGCCATCGCAAGTCCCGTCACAGAATTAACCGGTCCAGTCGTTCTGACATCCAAGCTTATACTTGGAACGAGTATGATCGGCATTCTCGTGTCGATTTTGCTTGGGTGGTTTGCTTCAAACCAATTGTATAGACCGATCGGTAATTTGGTTGCTTTATTCCGATCCGGGCGAGAGGATACTTCCGTTCCGATTAGGCGGGAAATGCAATTTATTGAAGACGAATGGATGAAGTTGTCCAGTGAGAGCGTGAGTATGCGGGATCGAATCCGGCAGTCGCTTCCTTTCCTGAGAGAAGGATTCTTTCTTCAGCTTGTCCAGGGACATTTGTATGCGTTGCGAGAGCAAGAGCTGCAAACTCGAATGGGAGAGCTCGGACTAGACGCCACGAATCGGAAGATATCCTTATTGTATGTTCAATTATCAGGCCTTAGCGAGTCGAAACGGTTCCGGGAACACGATCAACAGCTGGTTACATTCGCTGCAGCTAATATTGTCGGAGAGATCTCGGCTGCACGTGCCACTTCCTCACATATCATTAACTTTCAGGATCTATCTGTCGGTGTTCTTTTACTGTACCCAGGAGATGCCGATTCAGAAGATATTCGCAATGAGTTGTTCGTTTGGTCACATGAGATGGCGATAACTCTCAGTAACGTGCTCGGATTGCAGGCTACGGTTGTACTAGGCAAACTTACCCTTCAGGTAGGACAAATTCCTGAAATGCTGGAACAAGCACGGCAGACGGCTAAATTCCGGGATGTGCAGGAAAACAATCAGGTTATCGATATGGAAGAAGTGACGTTAAGCTCGCGACCAGCGGTTCCATTCCCTTTTAACGTCGAAAAAGAGCTCCTTCAGGTCATGCGACTTGGGATGGAGGAAGAGGCTTATGTCCTGCTTGACCGTTTTGTCGAGGAGGTGGAGGCAGCAGCAGAATGGGATTTAGCTGTACGTCAGTCCCTGTTGCAACTCGTATACGGGATGCGCCACATGTTTATTGAGACCGGTTTTCAGCAGCATCCTCTCCTGAGCGACAGCCATTTAATAGAAGAACTGTTTGCGGTGAATGAATCGGCACAGCTCAAGAAGATGGTCAAGGCAAGAATCATGGCGCCATATTTAGAACAATTCCAAGTTCTTCAGAGCGGTCGTATGCGGCAAATTATCGAACAGGTGATTCGCCTCATGGAGGAGCGCTACTGCGAGGATTTATCTTTGGACGAATGCGCACGGGCTGTTGCCTCGAATCCTTACACGCTCAGTAGATCGTTTAAACAGGTGACCGGTTATAATTTTGTCGATTATTTAACACGCTTGCGAATCGGGAAAGCGAAAGAGCTGTTGCTTACAACGGGATTGAAAGTAAATGAAATCGCGGAGCAAGTAGGTTACCAGCACTCCTATTTTAATAAAATATTTAAAGGGAGCGAAGGCATTACGCCGACGCAATTCCGCAATCAATACAAATCATAGAAAAAAAGGAGGGATCGCATGATAAGACTGTTTGAGACTCATTATGTCCGACAAGTGACTGAATTGGAAGGCCTGTGGGACTTCATTCCGTTGGCTCCAGGGCAGAATATTCCTGCCAGGGGCATGGAGGGATACCCTTACAGGCTTGTAGTGCCCGGCTGCTGGGAGCAGCATCCGGAGCTAGCCTCCTACCGGGGGCGTGGAGCCTATCGACGGATGATCCGGATTGACGAAATAACCTCATTGCGGTTCGAGTTTAAGGGTGTCAGCCACACAGCTAGAGTGTTCTTTGATGGTACTTTACTAACAGAACATTATAATGCGTACACAGCTTTTACGGCGAAAGTGCACGATGTCCAGCCGGGGCTGCATGAGCTGATCGTCGAGGTGGACAATTCGTTCAGTGCAGCTTCGTCCCTGCACATCCCCAATGATTATTATACGTATGGCGGATTGATTCGGCCTGTGGTTATGGAACATATAGGGGACAGCTGCATTGAAGCAATTAAGTTCATACCCCATTGGGACCAAGATGGCTGGAACGCGTGTATTACCGCTTCCGTTCACAACGAATCGGGACGGATGCAAACTGTAAGGTTAATAGGGCAACTAGCCTCTACCCATCTTGACTTTGGTACATTAGAGCTGCAAGCGGGAGTCGAGGGTGAGATGTTTTTGACGCAATCTTTCAGCTTTCCCGATGTACGCCCATGGTCAGCTGAGAATCCTCAACTGTACGAACTACGACTTGAGCTTCATGACGTGAATAGGGGATTGGCGATTGACGATTTGGTAGAGAGGGTTGGATTCCGTGTTGTAGAGACCATAAACGGAAATATTCTGTTAAACGGCGAGCCTATCCAATTGAAAGGATTTAATCGTCATGAAGATCATGCACTTGCCGGTCCCTCGCTTCCCTTGTCGCTGATGGTAACAGATTTGGAGTTAATGGTCGGAACCGGAGCCAATGCAGTCAGAACGAGCCACTACCCGAATGACGAGCGCTTTCTTGATCTTTGCGATGAGCGGGGTATATTCGTCTGGGAGGAGAATCATGCGCGGGGTCTCAGTCTGGAGCAAATGCGCAATCCAAATTTTATCCTCCAGTGCGAAACGGTAAACCGGGAAATGGTGGAGCAGCACATCAACCATCCATCGATTATTTTATGGGCGATTCTCAACGAATGTGCAAGCGATTCTGAGGAAGGACGGGAGCATTACCATCGCCAAATGCAGCAAATTCGCAAGCTGGATGCAAGCCGCCCACTGACTTTCGCCTCCCACCATAGGGAGAAGGAACTATGTTTCGATTTGGCGGATGTGATCTCCGTCAATTTGTATCCTCAGTGGTACACCGATGAAGATCCAGGAGAGTTAAGTGATCGAATTCGGGCTTATGCCGAAGAGAACGGGGGCAGAGGAAAGCCTATGATCATAAGCGAGTTCGGGGCGGACGGATACTATGGATTTCGCTCACCGATTCGGGTTAAGGGCTCTGAAGAACGCCAAGGAGACATCTTGGAGCTTAATTTAGCAGCGTATGCTTCCCGGTCTTATTTATCAGGCACCTTTATATGGCAGTTTTGCGACTGCCGGGTCACGGAAGGTACTGGTTGGCTCTTGACGCGAGCAATGACGAAAAACAGCAAAGGAATCGTAGATGAGTACAGACGGCCTAAGCTGGCGTATGATGTTGTAAAGAAATATTATGGATGTTAAAGTGAATTCCCGATAACGGTTGTACCTTTCAACTTATGAGGAGAGTGGTAATTTCACAGTTATGGTCCGGCTTATGAATCGGAACGAATGTTCATGCCAGGTGAGAGATTTACAGCCTCGGCTTATCTACTTATCAAATTTTACGCACAACCTCATACAGCTTACCGCACGATGCTCAATTTCACTTGGCGGATGCATGACCTTCCAACCCTGCCGCGTCTTAATGCCGATCGTATTTGGGAGCTCGGCATCGCTTAACTGGAGATTTGCGATTTTGTTCTAGCTGTGCAGTCGCCGAATGGGAAGATAGGTAAATCTTGGACAAATGACGGAAACCCTCATCATTCGGAAGGTACAGTTGTATGCTTTTTGATTCCGCCGCTCGTCAAGGCTTAAGCCAAGGCCGCATGGGAAAATGCGACAATAGGGATTTCGGACGGCTTGCTAATTATGGGCAAACAGCGACCAGCAGGCAGCCAGGATGAAGCATTTTTCCATATGCGCTGGGGGACGTTTCTAATGTTTCGCAATGGCTGGTAGCTTGGCCTACTGCCCTCCGTCTCGAAGTACTGCGTCGTGTCAAAAATAAAGTAGAATAGAAATTATCCAGAAATAGATTTAAAATAATATATGAAACAAAGGGATTTACATATTATGTAAGACTAATATGTAAATCCCTTTAACTTTTCGGGCTGAGGAGAGCCCTTTTGTTGAAGATTTATTGTTACGCTTACAAGAGTTAAATGATAGCTAAAGGGGCACGTTAGTTCAGCGATCCAGAGAACAGTGTGCTCCGACTTAGTCATGATCAAAGTGAGGTTTATTCTTACTGGGGCTACCTGTAAACAAAGTTTTGAAAGGAGAAGTTCTAGATGGACGACAAAAAGATGTACCATGAAGTCAATAAAAATCATGAAAAGGTTTTTCCTACTACTTGGTATGCAGTAGCGTGGTCAAAGGAGTTGGAGAAAAGTCCGATTAAACGTACATTACTTGGCAAGGATCTCGTTTTGTACCGTAACCTTGCTGGCAAAGTTAGTGCCGTTCATGCTTACTGTCCGCATCGCGGTGCTGACTTGTCGCTAGGCACATGCCGCGATGGACAATTGGTCTGTCCTTATCATGCATGGAGATTTGATACCGATGGAAGATGCATCGAAATCCCGGCTCACCCGAATCGTCCCATTCCTGCGTTTGCCCATACGTTTACCTACCCTGTCACAGAACGTGCAGGACTGCTGTGGGTGTATCCCAAAGCAAATGATAAATGCAATGCTGATGCAATACCCGAATTGCAAATTTTCCCCGAACTCGAAGATCCGCAATATATTGCTGCGCCGTATGGAGCCATTTGGAGAGCACATCTTACGCGCGTCATTGAAAGTGTCATTGATGTTGCACATGTCCCGATCGTACATCGTTTGACGATTGGAAAAAAATTAAAAGAAGAGATTCAAATCACCTTCGAGGCCGACGGAGACCATATACATGTGAAAAATGGCAACGGTTTGCTTCATTATCAATTTCCGCAGAATTGGATTTTGACAATCCCCAAACAGACACGCAACAAAATTTACAACTATGTCACCTTTACGCCTATCGATGAGAATATGACCGCGATTTTCGGTTTGGCAGGGCGAAACTTTGGAAAATCTGTTCTAGGCATGAACACGATTTTTTCTAGGTATAGCGCCAAGGTATTGGAAGAGGACCGTATAATTGTCGAGAGTCAGCATCCGAGACCTATTCCAGAGGCGTTACGTATGGAAGCTCATGTGCCTGCTGACGGACCTCAAGTGAGGTTCCGACAGCGATGGTACGATTTTCTCACTGGAGATGAACAGAAGATAAGACTTAATGATAGAATTCGTTCCGATTCATAACATTAATTAATTTTAATTCGTCCAACTGCTCCTAGACTTGTGCTCGATAGCTTTTCCCTAGTTCTGCGTTTTACTTTCGGGAACAGGATATTTACCGGTAAGGTGTGCCAGCTTCTCGACGTTTTCCCATAGATCGCTATCCGGTACGTTAATACAAGTTTCGGGGTATGCCGAAGATTTTCAAGCGTTTTACCCTCTACTCCAATCCCAAGCACAAGATATTGTCCAAGTGCCCAAGAGGAGGATATAGGACTAATATTGGTCGTGTTGTCTTCGTTTAAAATTGTGACTAAGAGAAATAACTAGGGTTACTTCCAGGGAGAACTTGAGAAGCATTCGGGGCTTAGTCATGCTTATATCAGCTTAAATTAACTATTCAGTAAAAACACACAAGCAATTGTCATTAAAACATCTTAGAGAATTTGGATTAGAAAATATAGAATCTAAGAAGTTCGTCTTTCAATTTTTAAATCTTTGTACGGAGAGCATTATTTACAACATCCAATGTATTTAATATTGGGTAAATTACGATTAAAATTTATTAATGAGAATATATCGACAGTAAATTAGTGGTTGTTCACTTTTGTGATCAACCACTTTTTATTTAGGTTTACTAGGAATTGTTAATACTGAACCACCAAATATATAAGGATATTTATGGAAATTTCTATACATAAGGTCTAAGAAGACTCTCCCGCAATGAAGTACATGTCATACGGATATGACGTATCTGCACCTGATAGGCTGCTTCGATTTAAACAACATATGACAATTTGAACAGATAGCAATCCAAACGAATATTGATGTGCTTACATTTACAAAAAAATTAGGGTAAACTCCTATTTCGGGTTTTTTCTCATTATGGAATTTATGTAAGGCGACGTGGGATCGGGACTGGTTGGGTGAGTATAAAATCAGCGATTTCTCTTGGCTGGATGGCACGATTCAAACCGTTGATCCCTACAAGTATTAAGGAGGAATCAGCGTAGTCATTGGTTAAGCAACAAATAAGGATGCATCCTAGGCTGTGTCCTTATTTGCTGTGCGCCACGCATGGCGATTAACTTGGCGGTGAAAAGCAAGGGGGGTCCATCGCGAGGTGGAGTCTGAAGGAAGCTAGAATCATGAACTTGTTTCCCTCAGATTTGATTAATAGAATCGTTATATTTTTTGATAGTTTTATTATAGAGTAAGTAATGAATCTTATGTACGCTTAGGATATGGTATCATTCATTCTTTCCGTCAGCTCATTGGGCCTTTTGAAATTTTGAAAATTACGAGGTGATGCTATGAACAGCCGGACCTTCTTACAAGCCTTGCTTGCGCATGAAACGGAGCATAAACAACTTTTTCATGAAGCGCATAGATTGAGTAATATTCAGTCGAAAGATAATACGGTATTCCAAACGTTGTATAACGAAATTCTGTCGAATGCGGACGGATATTTGAACAAGCCGATTGAGGCGCTGACTTTTACATTGTTTAACTTATTTCGGACACAGGGGACACGCGCAGAGTTTGAACTGGCGTATTTTGACCGCCGCCGGCGTCTGGCTGCTCTTGTCATCGCTGCGCTTCGAGATGAAAGCAACACGTATATTTCTGCACTGGAAGATACGATTTGGGCAATGTGCGATGAATTTACCTGGTGTTTGCCAGCGCATTTAAATATTCACGATGCTGCGCTGGAAGGAGAAGAAGACAAGCATATCGATTTGTTCGCTGCGGAGACAGCGCATGCGCTGAGCGAAACATGCCATCTGCTTGGGGACAGGTTGGGGTGCCAAGTGGTGAACCGGGTTCGTCAAGAAGTGCTGCGCAGAGTAATTACGCCTTACATGAGCGTAAAACGCGCTTTTTGGTGGGAGACATGTGATATCAACTGGGCGGCCGTGTGTGCGGGCAGTGTCGGGATGGCGGCTATTTATCTGCTAAAAGATTCCAAGGCACTGCTGCCGATCTTGACTCGTGTGATTGACGCAATGGACTGCTTCCTTGTGGGGTTTACGGACGAAGGTGCTTGCTTGGAAGGATTGGTCTACTGGAACTATGGTTTCGGCTATTATATGTATTTCTCAGAGTTGCTCAAACAGCGTACCGGCGGCAAATTAGATCTCTTGCAATCCTCAGAGAAGGTCCACAGGATCGCTCTGTTTCCGCAACGCTGCTTTCTGCATGGAAATCAGGTAGCCAATTTCTCGGACTGTTCCCGTGTCGGGGGCGTGCAGCCTGGTATTTTCAGCCGTTTAAGCGAACAATTTGCGGACATCCGGATTGCTTCACTCGACTATTTGGCACAGTCGATTGATAATTGTGGACGTTTGGCGGTAGCGCTTCGCAATGTTGCATGGCTGAATGAACCGCTGTTAAGGGAAAGAATCGGACTGCAGCAAGGGACAGACTTCCTGCCGGAAGCACAGTGGCTGATTGCGAGACATCAAGCAGGCGATCAGGAGGTTAGTTTTGCTGCGAAGGGCGGCCATAACGACGAGCCACATAACCATAATGATATTGGCAACTTCATATGGCTGGTGAATGGGGTCAGATGGATAGACGATTTGGGCGCAGGTCTATATACAAGAGCTTATTTCGGTACAGAACGGTATTCGATTCTGTGCAACAGTTCGTTAGGTCATAATGTTCCGATCGTAAATGGACAGTCTCAGCGAGAAGGGCGGGCTTACGCCGGACAGGTTCTTGAAATATCTTCTACCGAAACGGAAGATCGTTATAAGCTGAACATCGCCAAAGCGTACGAGGTTCCGGGGTTGCAGCGTCTAGAGCGAGAATTTGTGCTCGACAAGCAGAAAGGTAAGCTTACTCTGACGGATACCTTCGCATTTGTTGCGCCGGGTGCAGCAGTGACGGAACGATTTATCACACTAATAAAGCCTGAACTGGTGTGTGATGGGGAAATCCGCTTGGAAGCGGCGGGAAAAAGCCAATTGCTTCGTTACGAAGCCTCGAAGTTGATGGCCTCAATCACAACGGAGCGACATTTGGATCATGGTGGCTACGCCGAGAACGTATTCTTGATCGATTTGACAGCTTTCGAGGTAGGTGAAGGGACCAGCTTTACGGTTACGCTGGAGGAGGGAGGATAAAAAGCAAGCTAGTCCATGCAATCGAGCATGGACTAGCTTGCTTTCAAACGTGTGCTTTCAAACGCAAGCTTCCACTGCGAACCATTGCTTACTGGCGGCTACTGCCATGGGAGTGCTGTGTATATGCAAAGTGTCTTATTGATTGCCTAAGCAAATTGCCTTATAACCATGTACACTGATGCAAGCAGTTTGTATGGTTTTTTGCATTGCCAAGTAAGAAATGCCGATTATTGTTCATTTGGCGGAAATCCGCCATTTTTCTTTTGTATAAATAAAAAGTGAATAAAATCGTGACTTTTTCAGAAATAACGCATTGATGAAAAGGCTTACATCCTCTATATTGAGGGCAACACAAGAGATGAACATCTTGCAAGAAGGGACGAGACAGAATGACTACCACAACGATTGAAGCGAAAAAAACGCACAGCCCGGAGCATCTGAAAAGAAGGTTACTCATTAAAAAGTATCTCGATCACAAGTATTTCTTTATCATGCTGTGCCCCGTCTTCGCTTACTATGTCGTTTTTCATTACGCTCCAATTTATGGCGTTATTATCGCTTTCAAGGATTACAAAATTGCGAAAGGCATTTCCGGAAGTCCCTGGGTCGGACTTGACAATTTCAAGGAGTTGTTTACAGGGCTCTACTTTCTGCCCGTGCTGAAGAACACACTAATTATTAACTTTTACAAGTTGCTGTTTGGCTTCCCAGCGCCGATTTTGCTGGCGATTTTGATTAATGAAGTCCGTCTTCCTATATTTAAGAAAACAGTGCAAACCATTACGTACTTGCCCTACTTCCTCTCCTGGATTGTGTTGTCTGGAATCATTATCGAATTTCTATCGCCAAGCCGTGGGCCGATCAACATTATTCTTAGCATGCTAGGAATGAAACCGATCTTCTTTATGGCAAGCGTCGACTGGTTTCGATCGATTTTGGTCAGTACGGAAATTTGGAAGACAGTAGGCTTCAATGCAATTATCTATTTGGCAGCGATCGCCGGGATCAATCAGGAAATGTACGATGCCGCAGATGTGGACGGTGTTAGTAGAATTAAAAAAATATGGTACATAACATTACCTTCTCTAACGCCGGTTATTGTTATTCTTCTCATTCTGACATCCGGTCAAATCATTAACGACGATTTTGATCAAGTGTACAATATGTTGAACTCGAAAGTGAGCAGCGTCGGAGAGGTTATCGGGACTTACACCTATAGCGAAGGAATTCAAAAAATGAATTACAGCTACGCAGCAGCCGTAGGGCTATTTAAGAACGTAATTGCACTAATCGTCGTGTTAACCGCCAATTTCCTGGCCAAGCGTTTCAGTGACGAAACGATTTTCTAAATCAAGAACAATAGTTGAAGAACGGAGTGGAGCACGTATATGAACACCCGCCGACAAAGCAAACCCGACATCGTATTCTCCTATATGGTCTATCTGATTTTAGCTCTCTTCTCAATTGCCACCTTGCTGCCTTTTCTGCAAGTGCTAACACTGTCGATGAGCCCAATTGAAGTAGTCAACAGCTACGGCTTCCACTTTATCCCGACTGCTTTCGATTTGGCGGGTTATCGACAGGTGTTCCATAACGAGTTAATTTGGACGTCGTATGGGAACACAATTGTACGAACCGCACTAGCGATTGTACTGACTGTTTCCCTAACCTTCCTAGGAGCGTACCCTTTGTCCAAAAAAACATTGCCGAACCGCACCTTCTGGACTGGCTTCATTGTAATCACGATGTTTTTCTCCGGCGGCTTAATCCCGCTCTACATGCTGGTGAAAGGTCTCGGACTGATGAACAGTATCTGGTCGTTGATTCTGCCTGGTGCGATCAGCACGTTCCTACTGCTTGTTGTCAGAAATTTCGTGCATGAAATACCAGAGGCACTTGAAGAGTCCGCGAAGATGGATGGAGCGAACGACATTACGATTTTAATCAAAATTATTTTACCGCTTTCTATGCCGGTCTTGGCAACGGTCGCTCTGTACACAGGGGTCTATCACTGGAACGCCTGGTTTGATAGCATGCTGTACATCCAGTCGGAGAAGAAGCAAGTACTGCAGATGATTTTGCGCAAAATTGTGCTCGACGGAGATCTGGCATCCGCCGGTACGGAAACGGGAATGGTTGCTGTGAATACACAGTCCATGAAGCTGGCAACGCTGATCGTGTCCATTCTTCCCATTATTTGTGTCTATCCGTTTTTGCAAAAGTACTTCGTCAAAGGCACGTTAATTGGCTCTGTCAAAGGATAGTGCTCGTTGTTATTCCCCATTAGCGGGTTAACATATTCCAAGATAAATAATTAGGAGGGTTCTCACATGCAGAAAAAAACATTCTTCAAAGTATTAAGCGTTATCCTGTCCAGCACAGTCCTGGTCAGTATGCTCGCAGCTTGCATGAAAAGTGGAGAAACAGGTTCAGCCGGAGGGACGGCCTCTTCGGGCCCCAACGCCGCAGCACAAGGTCCGGTCACCATTGATTGGTTGGCGTACAACGCATTTGGCCAACCAGATGCAGATAATAGAATTCAGAAGATGGTCGAAGAACGGTTTAATGCCAAATTTAATGTATGGTACATAGATCCGAATAAGTGGGTAGATACGATGAACATTAAGCTGGCGGCTGGAGAAATGCCTGATGTTATGCTCATCAAGCCTGACTACAACATGGTTTCCAAATACGTAGCCAACGGCGTGCTTGCTCCGATCCCGGAAGACATGATTCGTAAATTTGCGCCAAACTACGCAAAAACGATTGATAAATACAATCTATGGAATGCGGTAAAAAGCGATGGTAAAATCTACGCGCTGCCGAACATCAACACGAACGGGGAGTACCCGACAGCGCTAATCTGGCGCCAAGACTGGCTGAAAAATGTAGGCATTACAAAAACGCCGGAGACGCTTCAGGAGTTTGAAGATGCACTGTTGAAATTCCGCAATAACGATCCGGATAAGAACGGTAAAAAGGATACGTACGGCCTGTCGGATTATGCCTTGCCAGCCATTCTGGGCGCCTTCGGCTATCCCGGAATATCCGATTTCAAGAATGCCGGCAAAGGCATCGTCAACCTCGATTACACTCAAAAGGATGGTAGAATTACCTTCGCCGCCATTCAACCGGAAATGAAGGATGCGCTTAAGCTGCTGGCCAAATGGTATAAGGAAGGGTTAATCGACCCTGAGTTCATCACTTCCGAAAACACAGGCGGCTATTGGGCCGATTCCAATGCGATGACGAATAATCGCATCGGTCTTACAGGTAAAGGGATGTTCTACCACTGGCGTGATAAAATGGACCCTGCTAACCCTGCCGATGTAGGAGGCGGCTCCTTCCAGAACTTAAAGAAATCGCAGTCTAACGCGGAAATTGTGTTCGGCAAGCCGCCTGTAGGCCCGAACGGCAAGTCAGGGACAATGCAATGGGGCGTGAATTCGACGCCTGTGGGTATTACAACAAAGGGCGCCAAGGATTCGCGCAAAATGGAAACCATTTTGAAAATGATCGAAACGACAAATACAGATTACAATTACTACAAAACAACATTCAGCGGTATGGAGGGCGAACAGTGGAAAGAAGAGAATGGAAACTATATCAGCTTGACACCAACGGCTACAACGGCAGAAAATACAAAAAAAGGAATTAGCGTTTTCCACGCGGTCGAAGTTCCTGATTTCAACAAAAAGATAAGCAAGTTCTTATTCCAGTTTGCCGATACTGTAAAAACGACAGGCTACGTTCCATTCCTTGCGCCGACAGTTGACTCCTTCACTAAAAATGCGGTGAATTTAACCAAACTGACAGATGAGTACTACCTCAAAATTATTACGGGTGAAGCCAGCCCAGATGTCTTTGACGAATTCGTTAAAAAATTTAAAGCTAACGGCGGGGATGAAATTGAAAAAGATGTGAATGCCACCTACAATAACATGATTGGCAAATAAATAACTGACGAGGGTAGAAGCGGCTCACGGGGGCCTGCTTCTATTCTACGTTTGAAGTCTGAAGGGAGAGGTTAACATGAAGCGCACTAAAATAAACAAAACAAATGGTCAGCAACATTTTTTCCAACGATTATTTTTGTTTAATCTCATGTTGGTCGTTCTCATTACTTTCATTCCTGTTGCCGTCTATTATCATTATTTTAGTAAAGCGCTGAATGAACAATTGGAGAATTTAAATCTCAAGACCGCTCTTCAATTCCAGAACTCAATTGATAATGAATTTCTGAAAGACAGGATGAAAGCGCTTCAGACTTACTTTCTGGATTCGACGGTTGATGATACTTTCACCAAACCAATGACGGATTCCATTCGCTACGATACGATAGCAATCCTGCGCATAGCCAACCAATTGGATACCTTGCGCAATAACTTGCAGAACGTTAGTTCAATTGATGTTTATTACAAAAATGACAACGTCCTTTTCTACAATTCACGTTTTTGCTTTATGAATGAAATGACTTGTAACATTGGCGCCAGACGGGATTGGCTGGATGAGTTTCAAACAACAGAGTCGCAAGTTCGCTGGATTCCACCCAGACAGGTTGACGCTTCAGATACAGGGCCTATTATTACTTATGTAAGAAGCATTCCATACTTTGCCCCTCCCGAGAAGCGGAAAGCGATCATTGCGTTCAATATGGAACAAAATACATTGAAAAAATCACTGCAGGCGCTAAAAAAGCCCGAGGATGGCCTCATCTTAATTGTAGACGAACAAGGGAATATCATCGCGCATAATCAGATTAAGGATCAAGTGGCTGAGCTGCAAGATGAACGCATGCCTTGGATCGCTCAAGTGCTCGGGGATCGGACTGAAGGTATGTTTAATACGGATATTGCGGGCAATTCGACCATGGTTTCCTATACGAAGTCACAGTATAATGACTGGCACTACGTTTCATTGGTTAATAGAGATTTATTTTACAAAAGATCAATTGATCTCAAAAATTGGCTGATCTCTGTCGTGCTGCTGATTTTATCTGTTAGCGTTCTAATCTCCTACATCCTAACAAAGCGTGCGCATAAACCGATTCGCCATGTGATTGGTGACTACTCGACTAAGCTTGTAGACTTGCACCTTAAGGCAGAAATCAATAAGCCGGTCATTCGGCATAATTATATTATGAGTTTGTTGCATGACGAAACGTTTACCCAAGCCTATTTGCTGACCAATGACTTAGTTAAAGCAGATATGCCCTGGAAGCAATTTTGTTCGTTTGTTATTCAAACGCCGAAGTTGGAGCAATTTGAAAATGAGTACGCAGCGTCGTTTCATTTAATTGCTTTACTGGAAGAAAATACGGATCCCGACTTTCAAATATGGGCGATCAAGGATTACAGTAAACAAATTCAGGGCATTCTCTTTTGGGATGATCACGCTAGCTTGTCTGGCATTCTCGAGCGAATTGTTGATCATATTGTGACTATTTATGACGACCAATATGTGCTTGCCTACGGAAAAACATATACGATCGGGGAAACGCCCATTTCTGTTTCTTACCAGGAAGCGCTTGTAGCGTTGAAATACGCGTACTTGTTACCGAAGGCGAGCAGATTGAGTTATGCACAACTCGATGTCGCTGCTAGACGAAGATCCGGAAGTTCGGAGAGGGTGTTAGGCGAGATCGAGGGTTGCATCCGCCTCTGCGATACGGAGAAGGCGTCTCAGCTATCCGAGACGCTGAAGAATGACTTGATTGAGATCCCCTGCACCGTTGAATACGCTCACAATTTGTACGCTGAGGTTATGATTACGCTGCGAAAATCGATGGAAGCCATGGGACTAAATTCCCTGCAATTATTCGGATATGACATTCGGGAAAAGTATAAAGATTTCGAGAACATAGAACTACTCTCCGCTTGGATGACGGGATTGATGGAAAAGGCGATCGCTGCCATCGAAGAGAGAAAGATGAGCTACGATCACAACGTTGAGTTCAAGATTAAAAATTATATTCATAAACATTTATACGACGACATCAGCTTGGAAGTTGTTGCTGAGGAATTGAACATTAAGGCCAACTACTTAGGCAAATTGTTTAAAAAAAGCACGGGCATCAATTTCATGGAGTATCTGACGGATTGTCGACTTGCGGAAGCAGAGAAGCTGCTCAAAGAAAATCAACTGACTGTGAATGAAATTGCTAATAAGCTGGGGTATAATTCCACGAATCATTTCATTCGTATTTTTAAAGAGAAATATGGAGATACACCCAAAAAATATCAATTGATGTTCAGGTAACGATATGATCCTTGGAGGCGGCACTCAGGATTTATTCCTGGTGCCGCCGTTTCTATATTCTCGAGCACTTTGCTGACTTGAATTCATCAGCGATCCCTGCTTAATTTACTTACTACATTGAGTTATTTCATTAAGCTCTCTTTGAACGTACTGAACATCCAGGCATTAATGTCCCAGGTATCCGCGACCGGCATGTTCGTATAAGGCTGTGTTTGGAGATAGGGAGAGGGACCAAATTCAGGTGTAAACGTGAACTGGGTGTGACCTGCATCACGGTGTTCCTGTGCAATCATGGTCCACCACTGCAAATGTTGTTTCACATAGGGTTCATAGTAGGGATCCCTTGGATCTGGTACCTGTGGCCCCTCCGGGTAGCCGACTCTCCCGTGAATATGAATGGCGCGGGAGATAGCTAGCTGCATATCTTCATCCGCTTCAAGCGGCATGCCTTCACAAGCGACCATCCAATGACTGAAATCCGCGTTAATGTGTAATTCAGGGAATTTCCGCAGCAAGGCAGCTGTTGTCCAAGGCACGAACATGGCTCTTCCTCGATGAGTTTCATGGGCTACAGGGATCTGAATAGCTTGCTCTACGGCAAGTGCTTCCTCGAAAAAAGCACATTGCTGGTCAAAAGCCATGGAATCCTTGGCGCTGTGAGAGACAATTATAACGGGATTCAGGTCACGAAGCCGAGCTATTTTTTCTCGAAAGGAGCCTACATGATCGGGTGCTTGCGTGCTGATTTGGCCAATAAATTGCAGGCCCAAGTTTTCCAGCTTTTTAGCGAACACAGCATCATCTTTGGGATTTTGAGGTGGAATAAATTCAATGCCGTCAAAGCCGGCTTCTGCGATTTTTTCCATGATTGCTTCTGTTTCTCTATTCATCTGCCATGCAATGGGGAGTAAATCCCAGAATGACCGGAAACCAAGCACATTCATCCGAATTGCCTCCAATTAGTGACTAGGTGTTGATACATTGACAAATGGATTTCCGGCAATATCTTTTCCACGCGCCAGCCAAATTTTGTGACCTGGATTTTTTTCTGGGAGCACCTTCGCTTCCGTGGAGAAATAACGCATTGTGTATCCGCAGCGGCGATATTCGCTTGTGTTGGCTGCAGCGCCATGCATGATACGAGAATCGTGGAGAGAGCATTCTCCAGGCTGGAGCTCAAAATAAACAGCTTTTGATCCATCAACATTTTTAATTTGTGTGCCAAAGGTATTGGAGGCGCCATCTACATTCTCATATTCGGAGAACCCGTTCTCATGTGTTCCTGGAATGACGCGCATACAGCCATTTTCTTTCCAGCTGCGATCGATAGCCAACCACACGGTCACAATGCTGTCGAATCGATCCAGGCGTCCATTCCAGTAGGCAGAATCTTCATGCCATGGCGTGGCGCGTCCTACGAGCGGATCCTTACAAATGAAATGAGACGACCATAGGCCGATATTCGGTCCGATGATGGGCTCAACGAGATCCAAGACATCATCACTTAACAAAAATTCAAGCAATCTTTCGTCACGGAAGTGCGGAGTGTCTAATTCATCGGATAGCTTGCTGCCCTTCAGCGCCAACTGTTCTTCGAAAATCGCGGTCAACTCAGCTTGCTTCTCAGCGCTAAATAATGGCTTTTTGTAAATCGAATAGCCTTGTTCCTTATAAAACTGTATTTCTTGTTCATTTAGCTTTAATTGTCCCATGTGCTTCATCCTCCATAAATGTATTGAGTTGATTTTTTCTTCTTTATAATATGATAAAATAAGGTCATCATCTTGTTTGGGAATGATCATTTTTGTGCTGTGTTGATATTCATGGAAAAGGGGAGATGTAGGGTGCGCGTTTACGCCAAAAATGTATTCCAGGATGAGCATGAGTTTCATTACATGGCTTATCGTTCGATTAAAGATACGACAGGACTGCATGACCATGACTTCTATGAAGTTTTTTTAACCTATGGAGGGGAAGTTTACCATCTAGTAAATAGTCAAAAAATCATACTCCCGAGCAACACGCTAGTGTTCATTCGGCCCCATGATTACCACGCCTATGAACGTATGGAGCAAGGAGATTGTCAGATTATGAATGTTGCTTTCCCAGCACAGACTATGGCAGCTTTACAAGTTTATTTAGGGAGTGGCCAACCGATCGAGCAGTTGTTAGACGCGCCATTACCACCCTGCACAACCCTAACTCTTTCCGAGACTCATCAATGGCTGGACCGTTTTCAGCAGCTTGCATGGTCTTCTTTTACGAATGAACGAAGTATTGAGGCCAACATCTTATTTAAAATGATGATTACAGAGGTGCTGCAAAAATTTGTCCCTCATTTGGATGCTGGGAAAGATGAGAATGTCCCTGCGTGGTTAGTACATTTGAAAAATCAAATGAGTAAAAAGGAGCATTTTACAGTAGGCTTGGCAGCGATGTATCAGCTTAGTGAAATGAGCGCGGAGCATATTAGCAGAAGCATTAAAAAACATTTTGGCTGCACGCCGACAGATTGGATTAATCATTTTCGTTTGCGTCATGGGGCTAACCTGCTGGTGTCAACGGATATGGAGATTATTGAGGTTGCGATGGAGTCCGGTTTCGAGAACCTAAGTCATTTCTATCATCTGTTTAAAAAGAAGTTTTATCTTTCGCCTGCGCGCTACAGGAAAGCCAATAAACGCGATGTCATTCCAGCAGCCTCAAATAATCCTCATGCTTACTCGCATTTTCCCGATATGAACTAGGCGACATGTCCATCATTTTATGAAACACCTTGCCGAAATAACTAACATCGTGATAGCCACAACGAGATGCGATTTCCTTAATGGAGAGATGAGGATTTTGCAGCAGCTCGGCGGCTTTTTCGATTCTTCGATTACGGAGATAATCCATGGTGCTGACATGATAATAAAGGGGGAACATTTTACATAAGTAGTACTTGTTAATTCCCGCAACTTCCGCTAAATCATCCAAGGAGATATCGGAGGCATAATGAGAATCAATATGACTTGCAACTTTGCGGTAAGAAGCCGGTATCTCATGCGGAGAGACGGCTTCTTTGCTTTGAAGAAATCGTTGAAGAGCCAGCAGCCATTCATAAATGCGCAGGGATAGATCAAAGCGGTCACCTACCTGCTTTTGGTTCACATCCTCATATAGTTTCCATAGCAATGTAATTGGTGCGGCTTCGGGAAGCAAGTGGATAACGTTGTTGTGTCCACCGAAAAGCTCTTTTCGCAGCCCTTCTCCTCGAATGCCCTCGAATCGAATCCAAATGAATTCCCATGGATCCGTGGTTTCAGGAGAATACCAGTAGGTGTGATCACTCGGGATTTGAACGAAGAATGCTTGATGTTTGCAGATCTCCATGTGTTCCTCGCCAATGCGCAGCATGCCTGTTCCTTTAAGTGTAAATTGAAAAATAAAGCCTGATCCATCGCGTTTCATGCCATTCCAGTGATAGTTGGGATCAAGCGTGATTTCATGGCCGATGGACACAAGTTTAAATAAGTGATGATCTTCGTTGGTATAACGGAATCCGAAAGTTTTTTTCACAATATTTTACCACTCCGATTCAAAATGTTCCTATTTTTCATTCATTTTAAAGGAGATATACTCATTTTGTTGGATAATATATTACCACATTGGAGTGTGTTTCTCTATGTTGAAATCGAAGTGGATACAGGATTGCTACATCCAGATTGAGGGTTCAAAATTAAAAGTTGGTAACGCTGCGATTGAACGCAGTTGGGCTTTCGAAGAAAGAGGGCCGATCAGCAAGTCGATCTATGATAAAAAGAATCAAGTGGAATGGTTGTCCCAGACGAACGAAACTACGATGTTTCAGTTTCCTTGGCTGTCACCATCGGCAAAGCTGACAAACGCTTCTGTTACCGCTTGCGTTGAGGATGACTACGGCATTTCCAAGCCGTACTTAAGGACGGATGTGGACTTGGCCTATGACCACATTGGCGAGCGTTTAAGTGTCCGTTTAACGCTTAAAGTGTATCCGGGATCCTCTTTTATTCGTCATGAGTATTCGGTCTTGGCAGGAAATGCGGAATCTGCGACCGAAATTGAAGCTAGTACGTCCTTTGTAGCTTGGATTCAACCAGACCGCCAGGGACTCTCTAGTAAAGAAGACGAGCTGCAATTGGATGACAATAATAAGGAACGCGGGAGAGTAGGAGGAGACTACTGTGACTTGCTCCCAATCCAGCATTTACATTGCCGATGGGCGTGTGTCGGCTTTCGTGATCAGACAGATACACATAATAATCTGATAAGCAAAGAAAGTGGCTTATTGTACGTCAATGAGCAGTTGAGTTTGCGCGGCAACTTGCTTACACTCCAATCGACGCTTGGCGCCGGCGGGCTTATGATTGTGAAGGAGGGGCCGACACCGCTTGGGGATTTACAGCCGGGGTGTACCGACTTTTATTTTCATGGGAAACGCCTTTCCGTTCAAGGTTCAGGCATCAAGCAAGCGGATCTCACTACAGGGGAGACCGTAACCTCATATGGAACAATGGTTGGCGTTTTTGATGGAGATACCTTTAGTGAGCATCGGCTGATGCATGACTACCATAGAAATCTTCGCTATTATAAACCTGAAAGAGATAGCTTTCTGATGAGTAATACATGGGGGGACCGTTCCAAAGATGGTGCTTTGCATGAAGGCTTCTTGCTGGTTGAACTGCAAGCAGCTTCCAACTTAGGTCTGACGCTGCTGCAAATTGATGATGGCTGGCAAAAAGGAGTTACCTGCAATTCCGTCAATGCCTCGCCCGGAGGCGGACTTTGGAGCCATTATTACAGTGGGGACGGACAGTTCTGGCATGTTCATCCGGAACGGTTTCCTAATGGCTTGTCTCCTATTGTGGAGGCAGCGGCCGCAAAGCGCATCCAGCTTGGCCTATGGTTTTCGCCGGATTCCTCTGATGATTATGTGAATTGGGAAAAGGATGTTAACACGTTGCTCGAACTGCATAAGGAGCATCACATCGTGGCCTTTAAACTTGACGGTATAGACATTCACTCCAAGCTTGGAGAAACGAGACTTCTCATGATGATGCGTCAAGTGGTCAAAGCTACGGGAGGTCAAGTGGTCTTCAATATCGATGCGACGGCTCAGACACGGTTAGGGTATATGGGACAGACACAATATGGGATTATTTTTCTGGAAAATCGCTATACGGATTGGGGTAATTATTATCCCCATTGGACACTGCGGAACTTGTGGACGTTGCTTCCGTATCTCCCCGCTGACAGATTGCAAATGGAGTTTTTAAATGTAGAGCGGAATCAAGACAAATATACAGATGATCCTTTGGCGCCATTTCATAGTGGACAGGTATACGCCTTAATGGTGGTCGCTTTTACAAATTCATTGGCCTGGATGGAGACAACGGGGTTAACCGCATCGCAATCGGATGTGTTAAGCAGAGCGATTGAAGCGGTTAAACCGCATCATCCTGCCATACTTGGGGGACATGTTTTACCGCTTGGCGAAGAGCCGTCGGGGGCTTCCTGGACGGGGCTGCAAAGTATAATGGATGTGCAAAACGGGTATCTGTTGATTATTCGGGAAAAGCATAAACAATCAGATTATGCCATGCAGCTTTGGGGTGTTGAACCCTCTTCAACGCTTTGCCTAACGGAGATTATTCGAATGGAAGAGAAGGATGTCGTGATTTCGAACCAAGGACAGAAGCAGGTTCAGTTGAAGCCAGATGCCCGCGGTCATTATCCTTTCATGCTTTCTGCACCTTTTTCATTTGTACTCTATCGGTATCAACAAGTAGAGTAAATTCCCATTCGCGTTAAGGACTTATAAGCCCGCTCTCAGCCGTTCTATTGAACAGAGCCTGGAGGCGGGCTATTTCTTGCTCAAAGGCTTTCTCGATATTTGCCGGGAAGCACACCTGTAATCTTTTTGAAAACCGTCGTAAAGTAAGTGGCATTTTCAAAACCAACCATTTCGGCAATGACGAAAATCTTTAAATCGGGCGATTTAAGAAGTTCTTTGGCTTTTTCAATACGAACCTTTGTTAAGAACTCAATAATTGTTTCGCCTGTTTCTTGCTTAAAAATTTGACACATATACGTGGGGCTCAAGAAGGCTTCCTCCGCCAACAATTGAATGGTGACATTGTTCATATAATGCTTGTCGATATACTGTTTGATACGTACTATGACGCGTTGACTTTTGCTATTATGTTTATTTTGCATATATAGCGCGATGTCTTCGATAATGTTGGTCATTAAGCCCCGCAGGCTGCCAATGTCTTTCGTATTCTGAATCATTTGAACGAGCTCAATGGTAGATTTACCCAAAATAGCTTCGTAGGATTCATCGGCTTCATGCAGGGGACGCGCCAGTTGAAAAATGAGTTCAGCTCCGCGGTAATACACTTGTTCAACCTGTGCGCTGTTCGGGAGGATAATGTCATCAAATAGCTTGTTCAGCAATCTTGCGACACCATCTGCATCGCCTAGTTTTACCTGTTGAATGAGCTGCTTTTCCAGCTCGTACAAGTGCATATGACGCTCGGTCTCCACTTTATTGTGTGCAATATCATGAATCGTTACGACCGATTCTTTCCCTGTAAAAAACGTGTGCTGAAGAGCTTCCTTGGCTTCTTGATAGGAATAGCTGAGCTGCAAGACGGAACTGACGGACGAACCGATGCCAATGGAAGCGGATACTTTAACGTATTGACGGATACACCGAATGATCTCTTCAGCAAGGTCCATATACTTTTGATCTGACAGTGATTTTTCGTTAAAAATGACGATAAGTTCATTATCCATTGTATTTGTAAAAGCAAATCCGGAGCGGGTGTTCGTTAGGATCTCCTCTACGACATTATGAATGGCAAAAAACAATAGCTGCTTATTTTCTTCGCTATAGTGCTGAATGGCATGCTCGAAATCATCGATTTTAAGCAGCCCGATGGCGGAGAACTCGCCTTGTTGGAGTGGGATTTGGTAGTAAGCGATCTTGTCATGGATATCATTCTCATTCGTGTAGTAGCGGGAAAGCAGTTGAATCAATAACTTCTCGCGCAGAGCGGGAATGCTGTCCTGCAGCTGCTTATGCACTTTCGTGTTCATGGCTTCACTGTCGCGTTCTCTGTTAATTTTACTAGCCACTTGCCCAAAGACCTCAGTGAGTTCATGAAGCTTAACAGGTTTTAGGACGTAAGCTTCCGCATGCATGCTAAGTGCTGTTTTGGCGTAATGAAAGTCCTGAATACCGCTGATAATGACAATTTTCGCTGTACTTCCAGCATCGCGCAGCTTTTGGGAAAGCTCAAGCCCATCCATGATCGGCATTCGAATGTCCGTACAGACGATATCCGGCTTCAGCCTCATGCAAAGTTCATAGGCTTCGCGCCCTTCTTCTGCAAGACCTACGACTTCAATACCAAATTCAGACCAGTCTATAATTGAGTTTAGACCATCCCGTATCAGTTCTTCATCATCCGCAATCACCATCGTGATCATACGTATTCCTCCTTAGGATAAATGATCTCGTTGATCCAGCAAAAGATCGTTCGACAATCCATCCGCTGTTTTTCTGGCAGGCATTCGAATAATTGCCGTTAATCCCTGCTCTTCGTTAGCTTCATACTGTAAGCCATATGGTTGGCCAAACCATTGTTGAATGCGGGTATTCACATTTCGTATCCCGAATGACGGGGTTTCGTCGCCTGAAGACGTGAGCAAATCTTGAATTTTATTGACGTCCGCATGATTGCCACTGCCGTTATCGGAAACGCGCAATGTCAAGATATCCGCCTCTAAGGCTGCGCGAATAATTAAATGCCCACGCCCCTTACTGGCATCGAAGCCATGAATGATGGCATTCTCAATTAGTGGTTGAAGAATCAATTTTACCGTAATCAATTGCAGGAGATGCGAGGGGGCGTCAATCTCAAAGGTTAATTTGTTACTCAGTCGAATTTGTTGAATGGTAAGGTAAGCTTGAACCTGGTTCACCTCGTCCTGAAGTTGAATCATGGATCGACCCTTATTAAGAGACAAACGGAAAAAATCCGATAACGACGTGACCATTAAACTAATTTCAGGCATCTTCTTCTTGAGTGCCATCCAGTTAATCGAATCTAATGTATTGTATAAAAAATGAGGATTAATTTGAGCCTGCAGCGCTTCTAGCTCCGCTTTTTTCTTTTTAACCTCGGTCACATAGAGCTGATCGACCAGCTCTTTCATTTGCCGGATCATTTTGTTAAAACGTTGGAATAAAAACAAAAACTCATCATTTCGCTTATAATCAATGGAGACATTGAACAATTCCGAATCCGTCGTATTAATTGCTCGAATAAATTTTCGAATCGGATTCGTAATATTGTTAGATAGGAACAGGGCAAGAATGAATGCCATAACCATGCTAAAAAGAATGACAACAATCATCACGTTTCTAAATGTGAGTAGTTTCCCATTTAAATCACGAAGTGGTGAAACGGTTACAAGTTTCCAGTCTAGTTGTGAAATTATCTTGCTCGCGACAAGTGTTTGTTCACCTTGCATGGAGGTAATTTGTGATTGGAATTCAGGCTCCAGTAAAGACTTGCTAGGTGAGAATAGTTCCGGGATAGAAAATGGCTGATTGACTTCATCCATGCGAGGACCAATCATGACCTCGCCAGCAGCATTCAGGATGTAAACTTCACTATGCTCGGAAGGCTTCAAGCTATCCAACATCTTTCCAAAATCGGCAATATTGACATCCGCTGTTATAAGCCCTGCATAAGGAACCGCGAAATTATCTAATTCATAAAGCTGCTTGGCGGTACGAATGGAGTACTGGGGAGGATTGCCCGCCTCATTAGTCCCTTGATACAGACCAAGCACTTTAAATCTGCTCTTGTACGACATCGCTTGGTACCATCCCAGATTTTGAACGGACTCGACACTGTATACATGGGGAATGGATGGAAAAAGATTGTAAATCGGACGATTCATAAGGAATAGATTTAAAGTGAATTTTGTTCGGCCTTGATTTGAGAAGCTATAGCTGTCGAGAAGTGTACTCAGTTGCGTCATCTCGTTGACAATGCCAATTTCGTCGCTGGAAGGATCACTGGACAGAATGCCTTGTAAAGTGTCGCTAGTGTAAATTTTTGTCGTGATATCATCAATTTGTTCCAAGGTTTCCTGGACATTCAGTTCCATCATCTGCATGCTCCGGTTAATTGAATCGGTCATATTTTGAGAAATGGTAGAGCTAGATTGATGATACAGAGAAATGGCAATAATGGACGACGGAATGAGTACGAGTGACAAAAAATAGATGAGCAGTCTGCTTTTAATACTGATATGATGAGAGAAAAGTTGCTTAAGAGAGCGTATCCACATCACGCAGTCACCTGTCTTCCTAGCGTTAGATTTATCCCCATTGTAAGGGAAGGAGTTTAGAAATGAAACAAAAAAAATGGCTTCTAGCTGGTGGTCTTCTTCTTGTAATGTGCTTGATTGCAGCTGGCACCCAGCAGATATGGAGCATGAAAATGCCTAAGAAGCAAGCCGTACAGCCTCTAAAAGAACCATCCAAAAAGCAGCTTACCTTTGCTTTTAACTCGTATGGTTCGGATACGGAAATGCGAAAAGTCATCGATGCGTATAACCATTCAAATTCGGACGATGCTTTAATTCAAATGCTGACCATTCCTCGTGAAAACTACACGAGAACCTTGAATATGCTCATGGCTTCAGGGGAAGGACCGGATGTCTTTGCTGTCCAGTCGGACTGGATCACTACGTACATGTATAAGAATTGGTTCAAAGATTTGTCGAGTGATATTCCCGAATCCATGAAGAAAAATTATTCCAAATGGGCACTCACATATGGCAGTTTCAATGGCAAACAATACGCTATTCCTTATGGACTCAGTACGGTTCGGCTTGCCTATAATAAAGAGCTGTTTCGCCTTGCAGGGCTGGATGAGAACCGACCGCCAAAGACGCTTAACGAGCTGAAAGAGACAGCTGCTCGGATTAGTCAGAAGCAACTTGGCAATCAGAAATACGGATTTGTATGGCCGCTTGGAGAAGACTGGTACGGGTTTATGCAGAGTATGGAAATCCCTATGACCTATAGCGGTGTTACCTTATTTGATTTCCGGACTGGCAAATTTGACACAACGGGGTATGTGCCATGGATGGAAACCATGCTGACCATGAAGATGAATGGCAGTCTGTTTCCCGGAGACCTCTCGATGAAGTACGATACAGCTTTAACCCAATTTGCCAAAGGTAATGTGGGCATGATGCTTGTTTCAAGCAGCGATGTCTATCGGCTTGAAAATGAACTCAAGCTCTCTGTGGATTGGGGCGTCGCTACGCCTCCGGCTTTAGATGAAGAGAAAGCAGGCGCAGGAGCGTTAATGTTAGTTCCGGAGCCTGTCATTGGGATTAACAGCGCAACCCCGCATAGCGAAGCAGCCCTTCACTTCTGGCAGTATATCCATTCGGATCGTGTCATTGGTGAACTCTATCAAAAGGACGTCGTCATTCCCGTCTCTTCGCGTATCCAACAAGACTATCCGAATACGAGGACATCTTCGAAGTTCACCAACTTCCTGCCTACAGATGTGGAATCATTCTATCCTTTACAGCCCATCCTCTTGGACAGTACGATAACCTCCAGCGTGGTGAATCAGGACCATTTTGGCTGGAATAATCGGCTTAAGGCATATCGGGACGTGGCTTCAGGAACATCCTCAGTCAATGACATGCTGCAAGCTGAAACACAGCGATTAAATACAATGCTTCAAAGCGCTGTTCAGATGGGCTCCGTATCCATGCAAAATTATATGGATAGCTCTTTTGACAAGCGTCACCCAATCGGCAAATAAAAGAACGAAGAGTGTCATAACGACATTCTTCGTTTTTTTGTGATTGACCTGAATATTTTAACATAAATCCTAAGATGCTTTATTTCCAAAACGGTGTAAAAAGGTAAAATAAACCTATACAGACAAGAGAATGGAGTGAAGGGTGAACATGCTTAAGCTTTCTGAACACATGAGAAATATCGTACGCTTCCGGGTTTTATTTTTGATGATGCTTCCTGCACTTGCCATCGTAATTTTCAATAATTATATTCCGATGTTCGGTGTGATTCTTGCATTCAAAAATTATAATTTCTCAGATGGCATTTGGCACAGCCCTTGGGTAGGCTGGGAAAACTTTAAATACCTCATACAAACCGATGTGGCATGGACAGCAACACGCAATACGATTGGTTTTAATGCCGTGTTTATCGTTTTAAACACGATTGGTGCTGTTGCAGTATCCATTGGCTTAAATGAAATTCGTGGTATGAAGTTAAAGAGGACATTTCAAAGCACAATCCTTTTTCCGTATTTTATATCGTATGTCGCCGTAAGCTACATCCTATATGCCATTCTTGGTCAATCTGGATTTTTGAATGCAACGGTCTTAAAATTTTTCGGAATGGAAGCCCTCTCATGGTATTCGGATGCGCATAAATGGTTCTTTATTCTCCCTATCGTTAACACGTGGAAGCACGTCGGTTACTTTGCGGTTGTTTACTTGGCAGCTATCGTATCTATTGATACCGAATATTATGAGGCGGCCTTAATTGATGGTGCCAGCAAGTTCAGACAAATGCTACATATTACGCTGCCTATGCTCGCTCCCGTTGTAATTGTTATGGTGCTACTGCAAATAAGCCGTATCTTTAATGCTGATTTCGGACTATTCTACCAGGCTCCATTGAATTCAGGTTCTCTGCTGCCTGCTACGGAAGTTATCGATACTTTCGTATATCGGAATTTTCTGTTGAACGGTAATGTGGGCATGTCAGCTGCGGCCGGTTTCTATCAAGCATCAGTGGGCTTTGTTCTAGTGTTGTTGACGAATCTCGTTGTCAGACGGGTCAGCAAAGAAAATGCGTTATTCTAGGGGGATTCAAGATGGAAGAAATTATTAAATCAAGTGCAGTCATAAAAAGAAGAACCAAAAGTTATCACGCCAACGCAATGTCAACGGTTAGTTATTCTATCCTATTGACTGTCCTTGGACTTGCGAGTTTACTATGTGTGCTGCCTTTGATTCTGGTCATATCGGTATCGTTTTCTGACGAGTCCCATATTTTAAGAGATGGGTATCAATTCATTCCTGAGGTTTTCTCCGTGGACGCTTACAGATTCCTCGTTGATGATCTGGATAAAATAACAACGGGCTATGGCATCTCGATTCTAGTGACCGTGGTCGGCACGTTCTTGAGCTTATTAGTCACGTCGTTATTTGCTTACCCAGTGTCACGCCCTGATTTTCCTTACAGAAATCAGTTATCATTTATTGTCTTTTTTACGATGCTCTTCGGTGGCGGACTCGTCCCTTGGTATTTGCTCTATACACAAGCTGGACTGAAAAATACGCTATTTGCGCTCATCATTCCTCATCTCGTTGTTCCATTTAATGTCATTATTATGCGTATTTTTTTCACCAATACCATTCCTCATGCGCTCATTGAATCAGCCAAGATCGATGGTGCAGGCGAACTGAGAATCTATGGCAAAATTATTTTGCCATTATCCTTACCAGTGCTTGCTACAGTCGGATTGTTTCAAATGTTATCGTATTGGAACGACTGGTATACGTCATTAATTTTTATAAACAACCCCCAATTGGTGAGTTTACAATATTTGTTGTATAAGGTCATTAGCGATCTTAACTATATCAACTCCGGTGCTGCCAGTATTCAGGCTGTTAATGCAATTCAAAAAACGCTTCCTTCTGAAACGGCAAAAATGGCGATGGCGGTCATTGGTATTGGTCCTATCATTCTGGTGTATCCTTTCTTGCAGAAGTATTTGGTTAAGGGACTTACTGTCGGTTCCGTTAAAGGGTAATGATAAATTGGCTATATCCAGACCATCTGGTTAAGCATATACTTGTAGATAATTTAGGAGGGTTTGCACATGATTAACATGAAAAAGCTGAATACGATTGCCCTAGCTGTTACGATACCGGCACTGCTTTTATCAGCTTGTTCAAAATCGGGAGCACCAGCAGTTTCACCAGGCTCTTCGTCATCAGTAGCTTCAGCAGCTGCTACCAAAAAATTGAATCCGCGTGAGATTTCGATTTATTTCGCAGGACCTACTGCGCAAAAAGATGTGGCGTTAGTTGAAGAAGAAATCAACAAGATTACGAGAGAAAAAATTAATGCGACAGTTAAGATCAATCACTTGGGCTGGGGAGACTATGCACAAAAGACGAATTTGATGATCGCTTCCGGTGAGCCGTTTGACCTCATGTTCACTTCCGGTAACGATCTTAGCATCAACGTGGCTAAAGGCGCTTACGTCGCTCTGAACGATCCAGCAAACAATTTATTGGAAAAGTACGGACAAGATATTCTGAAGTCGATGAATCCGAAGTTCTTAACGGGAACAACGATTAAAGGATTGAACTATGCACTCCCTACGGAAAAAGAAATGGCTTCCCAGCAAGGTTTGTTTTTGCGCAAAGACCTGGTAGAAAAGTATAAACTGGACCTGAAAACGATTAAAAGGCTGGAAGATCTTGAACCATTCCTGCAACAAGTCAAAGCAGGCGAGTCGGCGGATGTGATCCCGATCGTAGCTACATCTAACTTCTTAAACTTACTGCCTTATGAGTTTATTGGCGGATTCCAAAGCCCTGGTGTTATTTCCAAAACAGGTACGACACCAAAAGTTGTCAATATTTTTGAAACACCTGAAGCCAAGGACTTGTTCAAACTGATGTATAACTGGAACCAAAAAGGTTATTTCCAAAAGGATCCAGGCACGAACACAAATTTGAAAGCACAGAACGATGAAGGGCTCGTCGCAGCAAGATGGTCGCAGCTTAAACCGGGCGGAGACTTAGAAGCGAGCAATTTAAGTAAAAAGCCATTAATACAAGTTGAATTTACACAACCTTATGTGGCATCTGCTGATCTCAACAACTCGATGCTTGCTGTTTCGAGAACTTCCAAAGACCCTGAGAGAGCGGTTATGTTCCTTAATCTTCTGCACAGTGATCCGCGTATCGTCAATCTAATGGACTTTGGGATTGAAGGCAAGCACTACGTGAAGGTTGCTGGTAAAGATAATGTAATTAAGGTCCCAGATGGCTTTGCTGCCTCAAAAGACACAGGCTATTTCCCAGGGAACACTTGGCAAGTTGGTAACCAATTCTTGACTTACTTGTTCCAAAACGAAGATCCACAGAAATGGGAGAAGTTCAAAACGTTCAATGCAGCAGGCGTACCATCCCCAATTCTTGGCTTTACTTATAACAGCGAGAGCACAAAAAATGAAGAAGCTGCTCTTGCCAGCGTTGTCAAATCTTATATTGACGGCCTTAGCGGTGGTGTGGTTGATCCGGAGAAGTACTTGCCAGAGTTTAATGACAAGTTGAAAAAAGCCGGCATGGACAAAGTTATTGCAGAGAAGCAAAAACAAATTGATGAGTTTATAAAAAATAAAAAGTAAGGAATAGGCAGCGTCATTAGATTATTGAGAATAACCTTCATGGGCATACTCAATCATCCGGTGACGCTGTATAGACTTCAGAAGGTGGAATTTTGATGAGCCAAAAATTGTGGTATAAACAGCCAGCAAGTGATTGGAATGAGGCATTGCCTATAGGTAATGGACGGTTGGGAGGTATGGTGTTTGGCCAAATTCGAAATGAAAGAATTCAGCTGAATGAAGACTCGATTTGGTATGGGGGACCTCGTGACAGGAATAACCGAGATGCTTTGCCGCAGCTTGGGGAGATAAGAAGACTGATCAAAGAAGGAAGAGCTGGTGGAGCTCATCGACTAGCGGAGTTAGCTTTCTCCGGTACTCCTAACAGCCAGCGCCACTATGTGCCAGCTGGAGATTTGCTGTTATTTATAGATGAAGAGGAGAGCCGTGTTTCCAATTATCGAAGAGAGCTTGACCTTGAACGCTCGGTTGCAACCACAACATACGAACGGGATGGATATGCGTATCGCCGTGAAACTTTTGTGAGCTTTCCTGACAGTGTAATGGTTATACGACTTGAGACATCTTGTCCAGCGGGTATTTCTTTCCATGCCAGATTGGATAGAAAAGCAGGCAAATATGCAAATGTGGCAGGGATAATTGGCCATGATACAATTGTTATGCGTAATCAGTGCTACGGTTTGTCGGACACGGATTACGTCCTTATGCTAAGGGCAGTCGCAGATGGCGGTATCGTTCAGACAATTGGTGAGCATATTACTGTCCAAGGTGCTCGTAAGGTTACGCTTTTGTTGTCGGCAGCTACCACATTTAGATATGCGGATCCTGAGGATGCTTGTACAAATCTGATTAAGCAAGCAGCTATAAAGCCATACGACATGTTATTGGCAGATCACATAGCTGATTATAGAACTTTGTATAATCGTATGTCTTTGCAGATTGAAGGGATAGAGCCGGATGTCCGGGAGACGCTGTCCACACCAGAACGACTTAATCTGATTAAGCAGGGTCAGGTGGATCTAGGGTTAATTTCGCTATATGTTCAATTCGGTCGTTATCTGCTCATTGCCTCAAGTCGTCCCGGCTCATTGCCTGCAAACCTGCAAGGGATATGGAATGATGATATGCTGCCACCATGGGATAGTAAATATACAATTAATATTAATACGCAAATGAATTACTGGTTGGCAGAAACGTGCAACTTGTCGGAATGCCATGAGCCATTATTTGATTTAATTGAACGAATGAAGGAGCCTGGAAGACAAACAGCTGCTATTATGTATGGATGCCGTGGGTTTGTGGCTCATCACAATACCGATATATGGGCGGATACAGCGCCGCAGGACATGCATCTTCCCGCAACCTATTGGCCGTTTGGTGCAGCTTGGCTAAGTTTGCATTTCTGGGAGCATTACCAATTTACGCAAGATGAGAAATTTCTGAAGAGAGCTTATGACACAATGAAAGAAGCTGCGCTATTTTTCCTTGATTTTTTAATCCAAGATGAAAATGGCTGGCTGATCAGTTCACCATCTGTATCCCCAGAGAATAAGTATGTATTGCCAAATGGGGAAACAGGTATTCTATGTGCCTCACCAGCCATGGATAATCAAATCTTGACCGAGCTATTCACCGCTTGCATGGCCGCCACCGAACGATTGGAGATAGATGAGGAGTTTCGGGCTCAATTGGCGAATGCCCGAAGTAAGCTTCCACCAACACGAATTGGAAAATATGGACAGATACAAGAGTGGTCCGAGGATTATGAGGAAGTTCATCCAGGTCATCGGCATATTTCGCAATTGTTTGCGCTTCATCCTGGAACCGGAATAAGTGATAACCGTACACCAGAGTTGGCGCAAGGGGCAAGAATAACATTAGAGAGAAGATTGGCTCATGGCGGAGGTCATACGGGATGGAGTCGAGCGTGGATTATAAACTTTTACGCCCGGTTAAAGGATGGAAATCTGGCTGCTTTTCATATGCAAGAGCTTTTGACGCATTCGACCTTGCCGAATTTGTTGGACAATCACCCGCCCTTTCAAATTGATGGCAATTTTGGAGGCGCAGCGGGCATTGTGGAACTACTGCTGCAAAGCCATCATGGCATTATTGAGCTGTTGCCGGCTCTACCGTCCAGCTGGATGAAGGGCTCCGTTACGGGATTAAAAGCGCGAGGCGGTTATGAAATTGATATAAAATGGGAGCATGGGCAATTGCAAACAGCTGCGATTCGTGCAAGTCAAGGCGGTAGCTGCCGAATTCAAGCTCATTTGCCTATCTGCGCAAAGGATGAACAAAATCAGACAGTAGTGAGTATTGTTGAGCGAGATCAACGGACGATTCAACTCAATATGAAGCCGGGACAGGTAATTTGGCTTGCAGCAGAGGAGTAGATGTAGTGTGATTAGGGAAAAATTCCGTCATGTGTTGCAGGAGCAGCACATGATCAAACAGGAGCAGTTCCATCTTTTTCCGGTGGCAGCCGACAGGGGCTACTGGGATGATGTACCTGTGGAAGTGAGGCAGTCTCTGATTAGACAAGCAGAGAAATACATCAATTACGAGTGGCCTATCGTATCGGCATCCATGATTATGGCATTTACTCGTACGGGGTCTTTAGATCTCTGTGATGAAACGTACTTGAAGCGCAGAACGGCGCTTGGAACGTTGGCCGTTGCCGAATGCTTGGAAGGAGCGGGCAGATTCCTTGATGATATTATTAATGGGATTTGGGCCATCTGTGAGGAGACAAGTTGGATCGGCGTGATGCATAGTGAGGAGGCTTTACTGCCTCTGGGAAAGGGGCATTCTTTGGATCTGCGAGCAGCAGAGACAGGTTCATTGCTAGCATGGGTTTCCTATCTGCTTGGAAATGAGTTGAACAAGGTTACCCCTCATATCGTTCAACGCATCCAGGAGGAAGTGAAGAGGCGCATACTGGATGCGTATATGGGACGCGATGATTACTTTTGGATGGGCTTTGAGAAACGGCCTGTAAACAATTGGAATCCTTGGATTAACTCCTGTTTTTTGACGGCTTTACTTCTTGTGGAGGAAGATGCCAAATGCAGATGGGAAGGACTCACTAAATGTATTACGAGTCTAGACGCGTTCCTGGAAAGCTATCATTCCGATGGTGGCTGCGATGAAGGGACAACGTATTGGGACCGGGCAGGCGGGGCTCTGCTCGATTGTCTTGAATTGCTTAAGCACGCTACAGGCGGATTGGTCGATCTGTTTCAAGAACCGCTGGTTCAGAATATTGGCCGTTATATTTATCGAGCGCATATTCACGAGACCTATTTTATTAATTTTGCTGACGGTTCGGCCAAAATCACTAACTTTCAAGCGGTTCAAGCATTTAAGTACGGTCAGTTAATCCACGATCCGATGTTATGCGATCAAGCGGTTAATCAGTACCGCATAAGCTCGGTTAAATTCGTTCAGCATCCCTGGTATCCGATGCTCCGCAGTCTCTCGGAAATTAAATATTATCCCGCTTTGACTCAAGAGAAGGGCTCTCCACCTTACCTGAGGGATGTGTGGCTAGACGGCATTCAAGTTATGGCAGCGAGAGAACAAAGTAATTCTCCATCGGGCTTGTATCTTGCTGCCAAAGGCGGACACAATGCGGAAAGCCACAATCATAATGATATTGGGCAGTTTATTTTGTATGCCGATGGATATCCCGTTATCATAGATGCAGGAGTTAATTCGTATAATAAGCAAACCTTTAGCGATCAACGCTATGAAATATGGACAATGCGTTCGACTTATCATAATGTTCCGACGGTGAATGGGTACGAGCAGTTGCCTGGCAGAGATTATCAAGCAGGATGGGTAGATTATCAAGCAGATGACAACTATGCTCGGTTTAAGCTTGATCTGGCACTTGCGTATCCGTCAGAAGCGGGAATAAGGGAGTGGATTCGAGAGATCACGCTGAGTCGTTCTTCGTCTGCCTATGTCAAGCTGCAGGATACGTATGATTTGACTTCAAGCAGGAGCGCGTTGCAATGGCAATTCATGACGTGCTGTGAAGTGCAGGAGCCGCAGCCACGGGAACTTTTTTTCCAATCCAATGAAGGTCCTTCTGTTCGCTTGATCTATCCGGAGCATCTAACAATGACCAAAGAGCGGATTGAGATGAATGATAAGTGGATGTCGAAAGTCTGGGGCGAGAGGATTTACCGAATAACCTTCAGCTGTCAAGCAATGGCATACCAGGGTTCCATTAACTTTGTTTTTGAACAGATGTGAGGGTGTAGAATAGTGTGTTTAACCGACCGGATGGGAGGGTTACCTCGATCCGGTCGATTTTTTTATGACCATCTTAATATAGTGATAGGAATCTAAATATCCTTCATTTCCAAAAAAACACAATCAGGTAGAATATGAATGAAAGAATAACTAAATTTGGATTTGTGAATTCCAAGCGGTTTGCTCAATTCAATGGAGGTGCATCATGTAAAAATATTTATTGCATGCATCAGGTTTGCCGAGATTTTGTTGGTTAAAATGATAACGGTTTCAATAGTTTACGAGGAGGAAGTAAAGAATGAAGAAAATGAAAAAAATTGCTTCATGCATCACTGCACTCACACTTCTATTTTCAATCGCAAGTGTAAGTTTTCCGCAATTTGGCGGTAGGGCTGATGCGGCTGAAACAGTTAAAATGAATCATACCTTTGAAACCACGGATCCTAACTTTGGTGCGTTTGCCGTCGGTGCAGATATTGCGCCTGTTCCTAGCATGTTTGCTGTAGAAACTGCTTTTACAAAAAAAATTGTAAGTGAGTCAGATGGTAATAGGGCTCTGGAAGTAACCGTGCCGGCGGATGCACAGGGTAAAACGCGGTTTTACTATGCAGCAAACGCAAGCGGACAAGCAACTGGAAACCGTTTTAGCTTTGAAGGTTCTTTAACATTCAGCAATCAAGCCAAAGAATTTGATCTGAAGGTTATACCTGGGGACTGGGGGCAAAATCTTCCCATTGCTAAGTTTCTGCCTAGTGGAGATGTACAAGTAAAGTCAGGTACTGTCGCTCAAGGTACTTACGTCAAGCGAGGCACTTGGGAAGCGAATAAAACCTATGTCATTAAGTTGGATCTCTACAACGATATTAATAAATACGATCTGTTTATCACAGATAAAACGACTAACGTAACAACGATGCTTGCCAGTGGTGAGCCTTTAATGGCCTATAGTGGACATGACTTTTTAACAACTGGCGTCGTTTATTATAATATCGAGGCTGTTGGTACAACTGCTGCAACGAGCACAAGCGTCCGATACGATAATATTAAACTCTCATACTCTAATGATGTTCGAGATGCCTATGTTCCTGCAGCAGGAACTACACTATTAAGAACAACGACCTTCGAAACAAACGACACAGATACTTCAATAGCAGGTACGGCTACCGGATCTGTCATTCTAACCAATATTCTGGATGCCAAATCACCATCTGTCATGAAAATTGTAGAGGAGAGCGGCAGCAGGTGGGTGGATGTGACAACGACGCAGGATGAACCGGGAGATATCGGTTTTCCGATCTTTCAATCCTGGGCAGCAGATTCAATTTACAAAAGCTATACGCTGGAAGCCGATTTTATGCTTAAGGATACAAATGCCGATTATTACCTAAGGTTGATTGATGGGTCATGGGGGGTAAAGAGCAACACCTTGCTTTTCTCGAAAAATGGCAATATTTATGCACGCTCATCAGGGACGGGAAATGGCGCATTTGCCGCCAGAACGACATGGGAAGTCAATAAAGCATTCTCCCTCAAGTTGGTCGTACATGCAGATACATTAAGCTATGATCTTTACCATGTAAAGGATGGCAAAACAACACGTCTAGTTAATAATGAGCCGATTCAAAACTCCAATTTGTTTAAAACAAATGGCTTGGCTGCTATGATGCTTAATGTCGACGCAGGCACGCATAGCAAAGCAACAATTTTAGTCGATAATATTAAGGTATCAGCATCTAACGTTGCTGGTGCAAATCCAATCATACATGCAGCGCCGGGAACTTTGCTTGATGCGGCACCTGTAATCGGAACGCCAATCAACTATTATGTGAGTCCGTCAGGAAGCGATTCCAATGATGGAAAGTCTGCGAGTACCCCATTCCAGACCATTCAAAAGGCGGCTAATCTTACCGCACCTGGCGATACGGTGAATATCATGGATGGTCTGTATGTGTATAGCGGTGGTAACCGAATGGTGACCATTACGAAATCAGGAGCATTCAACACAGCAACAAATCAGCCTGCGTATATTACATACAAAGCAGCGCCTGGCGCTCATCCTGTTTTATACTCCGATAATGCTTGGGATGTCATCCTCATTCAGGCCAGCTATATCATCATTGACGGAATTGAGGTGAAAGGGAACAACCAGAATCTTACGCTTGCAGACGGTGAGGCTGCATACAATTATTGGTATGAGCAAACACAAGCTGGTCTGCCAGTTAACTATGGAGACCCTAGATTTACGAAAGCCAACACAAACGGGATTAATATTAACAGCGGAACTAACTTAGCCAATGGCTTGCCGGCGTTTCATCATATTACCGTGAGAAATAGCATTATCCACGATTTACCTGCCGGGGGAATAGGCTCAGCCAATGTGGATTATATCACAATTGAGGATAATTTAGTCTACAACAATGCTTGGTATACGATGTATGCTTGCAGCGGGATTAGTGTCCTAGGCGGCGTGGATGTCGATACAGAGACAGGTTATAAGAGTATTATTCGCAATAATATCGTTCATCATAACCAAACGAATGTCAAATGGAATCAAACCAAAGGGTATTCGGATGGAAACGGCATTATTATTGATTACAATAAAAACACTGGAAAAACGTTCCCTGCTTATAAAGGAAAAACGTTGGTGCAAAATAATATCTCCTACAGCAACGGGGGCTCGGGTATTCATTCCTTTAACTCCGCTAACGTAGATATTATGAACAATACGCTGTACAACAATAACCAAAATCCGTACTTAACGTATGCCCAATTGTTCGCTAGTACCTCTGACAAAGTAAATATTTTTAATAATATCGTATATTCAAGAGATCTACGCCAAGGTGAAATCAATTACGCAATCAATAATGCGAATGGCAGTGAATTGGTCATCTATGCAAACAACATTTATTATGGCGGAGGTACGCCCAAAGAAATGGGTACCAACGATGTTGTAGCTGACCCTAAATTTGTATCCCTTGATCCAACAAATGTGAACTTCCTTCGTCTTAAGTCTGATTCACCGGCGATTGATCGTGGAACCAAGACGCTTGCGCCTTCCATTGATATTGTGCATGCGGCTCGTCCGCAGGGAGCGAAGTACGACATTGGCGCTTACGAAACCAGTTATACAAGTGCTAATCCGATTGTAAATGATGTAATTGATATCGATGCAATTAGACAAACCATGGTGTTCATGCCCGAGAACGGTGTAGCACGTTACGGTACGCCTACGATTGACGGTTCCATGGACCCAATATGGAATACTGCTCCGGTTCTTAATGTTAACAAATATATCGATAACGCAACGGCTCCAGTGACTTCAGGTGCCACGGGCAAAGTTCGAGTACTATGGGATACAGATAATTTGTATGTCTTGTCAGATGTAACGGATCCCTTACTAAGCAAAAAGAATGCAAATGCATGGGAACAAGATTCTGTGGAAATATTCCTTGACGAGAATAACGCGAAAACAACCTCTCATCAGCCGGATGACAGACAGTACAGAATCAATTATGACAATGAAAAGACCGTGGGAAGCCAAGGGAACGGATCGGAATTTACCAGTGCAACTTCAAAAACAGCAAATGGATATATCGTCGAAGTGAAAATTCCGTTTAAGACCATTAAAGGTTCTGATGGGAAAGTTATCGGTTTGGACTCTCAGGTTAACGATGACAATGGTATAGGGGCTAGAACAAGTACAGCGATTTGGAGTGATATTAAGGGAAATGGTTATTCCAACACATCAAGATGGGGGAATGTAACACTGCTGGGTCAGGTGGCAGACACCACACCTCCAACGGTACCAGGAAATGTCCAGGTGACGGATAAAACGCACCAATCTGCTAATCTGAGCTGGACAGCTTCAACGGATGAAACTTCTTCTGTAACTTATGAAGTCTATAGCGGTACGAATAAAATAGCTTCTGGTTTGACAGGTACTACGTATGTTGCTAGCAATTTGCAACCAAGTACCGCTTACAGCTTTACCATTCGCGCACGAGATGCTGCGGGCAATCTCTCGGGAGCTAGTGCTTCAGCTGCCGTTACGACGAATGCAGCGCCGGTTTTTGTTCAATCCATCTCGGTCTATGGAAACGATATTAGCACCAACGGTGGAACATCACAATTCCAGGCCGTTATTGTTCCTTCTGCGGCTACACAGGCTACGGTACGTTGGAGTGTGTATGAGCCTGATGGTGTGACGCTAACCAACAAAGCAACAATAAATACCACTGGCTTGTTAAAGGCGGTGAAGAACGGTAGTGTTCGTGTTATTGCTACTTCGACAGATGGTACACAAATATCAGGCAGTACGTTGGTAGCAATTAATGGTCAAACTCTGGGTAATCTACAAGGTTTATCCATAACCATGTCAGGTGTTGGTTCTGTTTATCGAGGAGCGTCTTTCTCTACGAATGTCGGATTGACTTCCCCGACAAATACGATTTCCACCGCTGTTTATGGTGTGGATGTAACAGTCAGTTATGATTCAGCCCATATTGAATTTGTCGATACTACGTCATTGAAGAGTGGATTTTCTTTTTTTCATGCAGACATCACTGTTCCTGGGATAGTTCGAATCTATGGCGTGGCTACGCAACCAAGCGGTGCAATTACAGTACCTGGTGATCTGTTTAAGTTAAACTGGAAGGCTAAAGCTCCTGTACAGAGCCAAGCTACGGTGATTGCTGTGACAGCAGCAAAGACCTCAAACGCGCAAAGTGAACTTAGCCAACTTGCTCAAGATCAGTTATCCTCGCAAAATGTTATTATTTTCGTGGCTAACACAAGTACGCTTCAACAGTTAATAACGCTTGCTCAGTCAACCTTGACGCAAGCCGTTGAGGGCACTCAATCTGGTCAATATCCAATGGGCTCCAAAGCGCAGTTGCAAGATCAGATTATGACTGCTACTGCGGTGCTGAACACTCTCGCAGCTACGCAAGAATTAGTTGATCAAGCAGCTAATCAACTGAATTTAGCAATTAATCAGTTTAAAGATGGGCGAATCACGACTTCCGTTTATGACTTAGGTTACTTGGTTCAAATGGCTCAACAATATGGTAAAGCTAAATCCCAATTATCTCTCAGTGATTGGAATCTCGTAATTAAATATGATGTAAATAATGATAATGTCATTGACATTTTCGATCTAATCGTTACAGCTAACCTAATTCAATAATGGCACGTATAGGGGGAAGGGGAAACCTTCCTCCTAATCACGATCACAAGGTGGATAATGACGATGAAAAACTATGTTAAGCTGGCTGCCTATCTGATGCTCATGGTTTCCCTCACGATGAGCTTGCTGTCAACTAAAAGCTATGCAGCAACAGCCCAACCTTCGTTTACGGTCTCATTTTCAAGCGAGCGGGTAGAGGAAGGGCAAACGGTTACCATGACAATAAGAGGAGCGCAGGTTACTAACCTTTACGGCATGGAAATTGTGTTTACGTACGATGCACGGCGATTACAATTTGTTGAGAAATCAGGCACACAAGGTGTACCTGATATTATTCCGAATCGTGAACTTTTCCCAGCCGGTGCAAATTTAGAGGTTGCACCACAGGTGCAAGGAGATAGGATTCTCTATGCCATTACTAAAACAGGACAATTGCCGCCTAGTCAGGGTGATGTGAATCTCCTTTCCTTAAATTTTACAGCACTTGCGCCTGGGAACGCAGACGTCACGCTTGTTTCCGTTAAATTAGGGGCTTCCGGGAGCACACCTTCTATTTGGACAGAGGGCGCAACTTCAACCCTCGGGATCTCAAGTAAGTCGGCAGGGGGAAGCCCAGGCCCAGGTGCAGGTCCAGTTTTACCCTCAAGTACTGGGACAGGTACTACCGATAATAATACGAACATCCTCCAACTGACACCAACTCTTAGCCAGGAGACAGCTAAAGCAACACTTACGGCTAAGCAGCTAAAAGGGCTTGAAAGCCTTACAGGATCTAATACCTCATTCCATAAGACAGTGAGCATCCATGCTGTTAATGGCGCAACAGGATATGCTTTGTCCATTCCTTCCGCATTCTTTCAGAATACTAGTGGAACAAAGCAGTTGGATATTCAAACTCCGCTTGGCACGTTAACGATAGTTAATGATATGCTGCAAAATAGCGATCTTGCAAAATCGAACAATGTTGTTCTATCCATTCGTCTTGCAGATACTTCAACTTTCAGCAGCGAACTAAAGAATAGCATTGGCAATCATCCTGTCATTGATTTAAATATTGAAGTTGATGATCAAAAGTTGGCTTGGCATAACGATAAGTCTCCGGTTACCGTAAGTGTGGCTTACCAGCCATCGGCAGAGGAATTGCTGCACCCGGAACATGTTAATGTCTGGTACATCGACGACAATGGCAACGTGCAAAGAGTGCCGTCTGGCAGATACGATGCCGCAACTGGGCGGGTAACTTTTCAGACGACTCATTTTAGCAAGTATGCGATCGTGTATGAGATTAAAAGCTTTGCTGATATTACGGACATCGCATGGGCGCGTAAAGCGATTGAAGTTCTAGCTTCCAAAGGTATTATTAATGGCGCTACGGATACAACGTTTGGGCCGAGTAACCATATTACACGCGCAGATTTTATTTCACTTCTGGTTCGAACCCTTGGCCTGAAGGCAGATTACGCAGATGGGGCATCCTTTGATGATGTTAAAACCAGTGATTATTTCTTCAACTCGGTAAGCATAGCCCGAAAACTAGGAATAACGAACGGGGTTGATGGCAATCAGTTTATGCCCAATGCTCCAATCTCCAGACAGGACTTAATGGTGATGACTGTTAGAACATTACAACTAAGCAATAAGCTCGTATTTACAAGTGAGGCATCGGGGCTTGGCGCATTTACAGATAATGCGAACGTTGCGAATTATGCGAAAGAAAGCGTAGCCGCATTGGTTAAGCAAGGAATTATATCCGGAGATGGAACGCGTCTTCGGCCGACTGACAGTATGACACGTGCAGAGGCTGCTAAACTGCTATATGAGTTGTACACTAAGTATATCAATTAATTATGTGGAAGCAGCGCTACCAGATGATGAGTATTGCCGTGAGAGGCATATTCAACATTTGGCGGCGCTTTTTTTGATTAATCTTAATATAGCAATAGGAATCCCAATATTCTTTATTTCCCAAAAAATGCAATCAGGTAGAATATAAATGTAAGCATATTATGGATTTAACAGAACGTACAACTCATTTCAAGGAGGGGATTTTGGATTGCACTGATAACGGTTTCATTGGAATACAAGGAGGATAATGGACCCAGTAATCGCTTGTCCTTATAAGTAATTGGAGGAGGATGTAATGGTGATGATGAGAAAGTATGACCTCGCTTTGTTCAAATGGCTTTTGATTGCAATCGGTGTGTGGGCTTTATGGATGTGTATCCCGACTGGCGCCCATGCGGCAACACCTGTGACTTATTATGTGAGTGTTAACGGCAATGATGGAAATACAGGACTTGGACCTGAACCTGCGAATGCGCTTCGGTACATTCAAACGGCTGCCAACAAGACGAATCCGGGAGACACGGTTTATGTCATGAATGGTACGTATTGGGATAACGGCAATCCGATCTTAACAATTACTCGTTCAGGGACAGCTAATGCTTATATCACTTATAAGGCTTACCCAGGCCATACCCCGATTTTGCGTGTTAGCCAAGGCGCATGGCACCATATTTTAGTTAAGGGGGCTTCGTACATTAACATTGAAGGCTTCGAGATTTACGGCTGGAGCCAAAATTTATCCAATACAGAAGCGCAGTCCTACGAAAATACCAATACGCTTGGCAACATCGGCAAATTCAATACGAATGGTATCAGCGTTGTCAAGAATACGGATGTAAGTCCTACTGTATATGCGACGCATATCAATGTTCGCAACAACAAAGTGCATGATACACCAGGGCAAGGTATCGGAGCCGAGGAAGCAGACTATATTAACTTCTCGAACAATACCGTTTATAACAATTGTTGGTTTACAGCATGGGCGCAGAGCGGTATTAACATCTTTCATTCGCGAAATACGGACAGTGGTACGGGGTACAAAAATTTTGTGTCCGGCAATTTGGTGTATGGCAATCAGACGAATTATAGATGGCAAGGTCATGGTGTGTATTCCGATGGAAATGGCATTATTATCGATGATAATAAAAACGATCAGATTGGCGGAACACCATATACGGGGAAGACGATTGTGGATAATAATATTTCCTATTCTAATGGGGGAGCAGGTATTAATATCTTCAGCTCGCAAAATGTGTATGTGAATAATAATACGACCTACGCCAATTCACAGAGCCCTAATCTGAATTATGGAGAGATCATTGGGAATTACTCCAACAATGTCTATGTCATCAACAATATCATGTACGCAGGTGGAGAGACGGTTAGTAAAGCGAACGATGCCAGCGGGGTTCCGATCCCATCGGTATATTTTAACAGTAATATTTTTTACAACGGGACGATTCTCAAAACAGGCACAGGAAATTTAACAACAGACCCGCTATTCAGCAACCTGTCACTTCGCGACTTTCATTTAAAAAGCACTTCGTCGGCTATTAACAGCGGTGATAATTCGTTTACAGCTACGCTGGATTTTGTGGTGTTAGTCGCCCTGTAGCAGGAACCGTAGACCGTGGTGCTTATGAATATCATTAAGAAGCGGAGTTGCCAATACATAGAATAATGGATAAGGAAGAGGGAGAAACACATGCTTAACACTTGGATACTGGAAGACCATCAGCTTGAATTAAAGTTGGATACGCTTGAGAAGCGAATAACAGTTACCGATAAACGTGTAAATAAAGGCTGGGAACAGCTGCCGTTTGAACGTGGCTGGCAGATTTATCAGGTGTCGCAGAGCGGTAATACGCTAAAAGTAGAGCTGCAAGGCGCGTTCGCCATGTCGGTGACCATTGCCCTAACAGAACAATCGGAAGTGACTTTCACACTATCGGCTGATCCGCATGCGCCCTTTGAGAAAATCAGCTTTCCGCCTGCTTTTGAGGCGCCGAATCCCGAACATTACGTACTCCAGACCGATAGTCAGGGCCTGCTGCTTCCCGTAACGGATACCGTTTATCCACTGGAGGAGCAGCCTATCTTTTTCTGCGGAGGGGGTGCGGCGATGGCATGGATTGGCGTTACGGATACGGCACTTGAAACTGGCTATATGGCCATTATTGAAACGCCATTTGACGCAGCCATTGACCTCAAGCGCGAGCGAGGTCTTATCACCTTTGCACCGACTTGGCTCAGCTCAATGGGAGCATTCGGTTATGAACGCAAAATCCGCTATATTTTCTTCCATCAAGGCGGTTATGTGGCCCAGTGTAAACGATATCGAGCTTATGCATGGCCGAAAAATAATGTGATTTCTTTAAAAGAAAATCAGGAACGTTTTCCTGCCATTGCAAAAATTCTTGGAGCTGTACATATTTATGCTTGGGATAAAGCACGTGAGGTCATCTTCGCTCAAAAATTAAAAGAAGCCGGAATTGATAAAGCGATGTTTCTGTGGGACGCCAATCACTTACCGTATCCGGAAGAGGATTACGACAGCCGTCTGAAAGAGCTGGGCTATGCGACAGGCGCTTATGAGCTCTTCACTGATATTCACCCAGAAGGTCATGCAGGTAATACGGAAATCGAGCGGATTCCTCTCAAAAGGAATGTATATCCAGGGTTATTTGAGCAGATCACATCCAGGAAACCAGATGGCTCTACGTATTCAAATCAATACGGCACATATGTGTGTCCTGTAGCTGTACGCCCGGAAATGGTGAAGCGGGTAGAGAAAGAGCTGCAAATCTACCCGCATGAGACGTATTTTGTGGACGTTTACCAAGCAAACGGACTTTATGAATGTCATCATGAGGATCATCCGTTAACCCGTCAGCAGTACGCGGAAGCCATTGTACAGAATTATGAGTATTTGGAAGATAACTACGGCACCTTTATTGGTGCAGAATTTGGGGCGGACTTCGCAGGTTCCCATAGCGTGTATGTGCATGGGATGATGACGCTGCAGCGTACATGGTTTAACTCCGATATTCATAAAAAGGGGTCCATTTATCACTATGGAGATTGGAAAAATAATGAAAGGCCTTCAGTGATGCTGGGTACTAGAACTGCAACGGATACTTATTTGGCTTACTCCATCAACGAGTACACAAGAGTCCCGCTGTATGAACTTGTCTATCACGATGCGATTGTGACTTCCTGGCGCTGGGAAGACGCTAATCATCATAGCCCTGAAATTTGGTGGAAAAAGGATTTATTCAACATTCTGTATGGCTCCGCACCGCTATGGTCGATCGATCAAGAGCGGTGGGATAGCTTTGAAGCTACCTTTGTGGAGAGTTATCAACGGATTTGTCCGTGGCTGCAGCAGATCTGTTATGACGAGTTAGTCTCTCATCGCTTTGTGAGCGAGGATCGGCACGTGCAGGAAACACTGTTCTCATCCGGGAAGCGGGCAATTGTCAATTTTGGTGATAAGCCGTATCTTTACGAAGAAGAATTGATTGATCCACGTGGATTTATTGTGAAAAATGCTTCTGACAATTAATTACTTATCACTCAGGCGGACCTCTAATGAAAGTTACAATTAAAGATGTCGCGCGTGACGCGGGCCGAACACGTACAAGAAGCAGCCTGGGAACGAGGATATACACTACTTCTCTGCTCAGCAGGTTACGAACTTGAAAAAAATTTGGAATGTTTTAAGACACTCGTAGAACGTAAAGTTGACGGCATCATTTCCGGAAGCGTAGTTAAGGATGCTGAAGCTCTTCGCAAGCTGTATCAGACGCATCTGAATCGTCTTCCGCTCGTTTCTTTGGATTACACGCTGCCGGAGGCGCATTATAACATCTCAGCGGATCACTTTCAGGCTTCTGTTCAAGCTGTCACGTACTTGATTCGACTTGGACACGTGCGAATTGCTTATGTGGGTTCCCATAGGTCCGACAGGGAAGCAGGGTACCGCTTCGCGCTGGAATCAAACGGCCTAACCGTAGATGAAGCCCTGATTATCCGCGGGGAAGGCACATTTGCCTTTGGCAGTAAGGCTGCAGCCGGCCTGTTGAACAGGGAGTTGCCGCCGACGGCGTTGTTCTGCTGGAACGATATGATGGCCTTAGGTGCTATGCAAAGTTTGCAGCAAGCCGGGCTCGCCATTCCTGCTGACATATCGGTCATCGGATACGATGATATCCCTATGGCTTCCTTGGTGAATCCAGCGCTCACCTCCGTACGCCAGCCTCTAAAAGAAATTGGCCGTGCTGCTGTGCAAGCTTTGATTACAGAAATCGAAGGTCAAGACCAAGCCTCGACGAACCGTACGTCTATTCTTGCGACGGAGTTCATCATTCGAGGAAGTACCGGAGTGAACCCGGGCAGAACAGGCAACCCTTCTTAAACGGGTGCAGGCTAACCCCTGCACTTCTCTTTTAATTAATTGTCATAACGTTATTACAAATTATTATTTTGGAGGAATGTCGTATGGAAAGTTGCCGAACCGTTATCATGACAAAGTTCACAATTTGCTGCGGAGTTTGGCTGCGAAGGTTATACCCATATGTCCGATTTGTTAGCTCGGAAGGACATTCACATCGTGTCGGTCTGCACCCCCAGCGGGCTGCATAGCGCGCAAGTCATCGCCTGTGCGCAAGCTGGCAAGCATGTGATTACGGAAAAACCGATGGCGATTACCTGGAACGATGCACAGGCGATGATTGCCGCTTGCCGGCGGGCGAACGTTAAGCTTACCGTGATTTCACAGCATCGGTTGAGTCCAGATGTCATTGTGTTGAAGCAACTGATAGCGGAAGGCCGCTTGGGACAATTGTTGGCAGGCAACGCCTCAATTAATTGGTACCGTACTCAAATTACTACGACAGCGGCTCTTGGCGTGGAACAAAGGAGTTGGATGGTGGTGGAGCCCTGCTTAATCAGGGCATACATACGGTTGATCTGCTTCAGTATTTGATGGGCAGTGTGACATCCGTGCACGCCCATACCAGGACTATCGGCCACGAGCACATCGATGTGGAGGATATTGCTACAGCGGTGCTGACATATGCAGACGGCGGCATCGGCACGTTGTTTGCCACGACCTGCGCTTATCCGGGACTTCAAACGCGCATCGAAATTTTTGGACAGCAGGGAAGCGCGATTCTGGAAAACAATGAACTTGTTTATGTTGCGTCACGCGATGGAGAGAGCGACTGGTCCCACCTCGCTGAACAAAGAGTGGTCAATTGGAATAAAAAGACGGCCAATCCGGAGGATGCTGTAGGCACTGCACATCGTTTGCAACTGCAGGATCTGATCGACGCGATTGACCAGGATCGGGAGCCGATTGTCAACGGCGAAGAGGGAGCGAAGCCGCTTCAGATTATTTTATCCGCCTATGCATCGGCATCAAAAGGGCTGCCCATTTACTTGTGAAAGACTTGTTATCCGACTAGCGTAACCTTTGCTGGTTATCCCAACTATGTTATTATGTACGTACAATCGTAATAAGATAGCGTGAGGTGCACCATGCAGCGTATTGATCGTGATTTGCCATTACCTTTATACTACCAAGTTTATCAACAGCTCGAGGCGGAGTTGACGGATGGTTCCAGACAACCAGGCGATTATTATTCGACAGAAATGGAGCTGCAAGAAAGGTTTCAAGTGAGCCGGGCAACCATTCGCAATGCGTTGACAATGCTTGAGAACAGCGGACTTATTAACCGGATTACGGGGAAAGGCATTTTTCTCGCACCGCTTAAAGTGAAAGTTGATTTGCCTAATCTGTTAAGCTTCAGTGAAGAGATGAAGCGGCGAGGGATGACCCCCGGCACGCGGCTCGTGGAAGTGGAGATCGTTTCCCCGCCCAAGAACATCACTGCTGCCCTTATGCTTAAGGAAACGGATGAGGCTTTGCTGATTAGTCGAATTCGTACGGGGGATCAGCATCCGATTGTGTTCTCGCAATCCTACCTCCCGCTTTCTTTAGGCTTGAACAAAGAGTTAGATTACACAGGTTCCCTGTATGAGTTAATTCAGGCACATACGGGAAGAGAGGTCACGGAAGCGGTTCATGTGATTGAGGGAGCACTTGTAGAGAGAGAATCAGCCGATCTGTTGGGGGTTGATTCCGGCTTCCCAGGACTCAGGTTTCGCCGAATTGCTTATGACCATGGAGCGCAGCCTTTGGTCTACGAAGAAGGTGTGATAAGAGCTGATTTATATTCTTATGAGATTCGATTAAGTAGAACGCCGAACAAGGGCGAATAACGCACGAGAACGACCATATTCCGAGAAGTTCGATTCGGTAGTATGGTCTTTTTCAACTTTGTACGAACAATCGTAATAAGTAATAGACATACCTTGGTGAATATTTTATAATGAAAGTGAAAATTAGTTTGTACGTACAATCGTACTAGAGTAATACAATTAATCACGAGTTAGCAAAAGTTTTGGGAGGTGCGGTATGAAAATACGAAAAGTCCGAACGGTTCTCGGCGATATTCCCCTAGATCAGCTAGGCATTGTGTATGCGCACGAGCATCTGATTATTCAAGGCGGCTTAGGTGTGATGAAAAATAAGGACCTACAGCTGAACCGCATCGAGGCTGCCGTGTTGGAGGTTCAGGATTGTATGCAGTATGGAGCACGTACATTTGTGGATTACATGCCGCTGGACAGTGGCAGGAACCCGGCTGCGCTGGTAGATATTGCAAGGCAGACTGGCGCGCATATCATTGCGGTAACCGGGTTTCATAAACCGATGTACTACGATGATCTGCATTGGATCTACCACTACCCGGTTGATCAGATTGCCGAGCTGCTCATCGCGGAATGCACGATCGGGATGGACCGGCACAGCTATAACGGACCAATTGTTGATCGTTTACCTGCAAAAGCGGGGGTTCTCAAAGGAGCTTCGGGTTATAACGTCATCGCACCAGTATCCAAGAAACTGCTGGAGGCAGCGGCCATCGCGCATCTGGCAACCGGCGTGCCAATTGCTACGCATACCGAGCACGGGACCTGCGGGCTGGAGCAAATCCAGCTGTTAGAAAAATACGGCGTAAATCCAAGAAATGTGATTATCTGTCACATGGACCGTAATCCGGATTTGTATGTGCACAAAGAATTGGCGGCAACAGGCTGTTATCTGGAATACGACAATGCCAGCCGAATCAAGTATCACCCTGATTCCCATGGCAGCGAACTCATTCGCGGAATGATCGAGGCAGGATATGAACGGCAACTGCTGCTAGGTACCGATTTTGCCCTTCGTTCTTATTGGAAATCTTACGGAGGGGGACCTGGGATGGCGCATCTGTTAGCTTCTTTTGTTCCACGTCTGCAGGCGGAAGGTGTAACTGAAGCGCAGTTGCAATTGCTGCTTAGACACAATCCTGCCGAGGCTTATGCGATTAGAAATATGCATCTGGAGAGGGAGATGTAAACATGCGTTTCAGAAATCAGCATGTGCTTGTTGTCGGCGGTACCGGCGGCATTGGGCTTGAAACGGTCCGGCGTTTCCTAAGTGAGGGAGCGCAGGTGGCAGTCATAGGCGTGGAATCTGAAGATCAGTTATCCGATGAACAAAAGCATGTTTTATCCAGCCCTGATGTAATTCACGTGCAAGCCGATGCAGCAAGTACTCAGCAAATGAATCACGCAGCAGCGAAGTTAGAGGGCATCCAGAAACGGCTTGATGTTTTGGTGCATGTCGCAGGCATAAGTGCAAGGCGATTTGGCGACGGCCCTTTGGACCAGTGTTCGGAAGAAGGCTGGGATCGGGCGATGAGTGTGAATGTAAAAAGTGTCTACAATAGCAATCGCATTGCGCTAAAGCGAATGCTGGAGCAGCGAGAAGGAGGCGTGATCGTCAATATTTCATCCGTGCTTGGCATGGTGGGCGTCCGAGATCATTTCACCACGCATGCCTATGCAGCCAGTCGGGGGGCTGTCATCTCACTAACGAAATCCGCTGCGGTCTACTATGCCAAAAATAACATTCGGATGAACGTCGTGTGTCCCGGGTTGCTAGATACCCCGATGTCGCAGCGCGCCATCAGTGATCCGGTTATCTGCGAAGCGTTAACAGAGTTTCAGCCGCTGGCTCCGCATGTTGGCTATCCGAACGATGTAGCCTCAGCCATCTTGTTCTTGGCAAGCCAAGAGGCAAAATTTATGACCGGTATCGCGTTACCTGTAGATGGCGGTTGGAGTGCTCAATAATCGAAATACAAAGGAGATTAAACAAATGACAACAACAAACATAAATGTGGAAGCTTACTCCATATTAAATACCCATTATTTAGATGGCGTGAAGAAAGTCATTGAGCGCGTGGAACAGACTCAGATGGACGTTATTGATCGCGCCGCCGACATTTGTTTTAACAGTATTTACAAGGATGGGTTGGTCCATCTCTTCGGCAGCGGACACTCACGAATGGCTGTCGAAGAAATGTATCCGCGTTACGGCAGCTTTCCTGGTTTTCATCCCATGGTAGAGCTATCGTTGACCAATCATCATGCGGTTGTAGGCAGCAATGGGCAGCGTCAGGCGATGTTTCTGGAAAATGTGGAGGGCTTTGGTCGCGTAATTGCAGATAATTTTCATTATGGCGCCCATGACAGCATGATGTTATTCTCACACAGCGGGGCGGGAAGTGTCGTCATTGACATTGCGTTGTCGATGAAAGAACATGGCATCCCTGTTATTGCGGTGACGTCTGTTGGGCATAGCCAGCAAAGCCGTTCTAAGCACAGCTCGGGTTACCGCTTGTTCGAGCTGGCGGATATTGTCATCGACAATGGTGCTGTACCCGGAGACGCTATGGTCAAAATTGAGGGCTTGCACACACCGGTTGGACCGGGCTCCACGATTGGCAATACCTTGATTGTTAACCTCATCAAATGCAAAGTTGCTCAAAAGTTGACAGCGGCAGGGAAACCGCCGAAGGTAATTACAAGTGCAATCTTCGTAGGCGAAGATGCGTCTAAAGAGCTATTCAACGCATCTTACGAGGAATACTGGCGTACGACCAGATCCATTTAATCTATAGAGAAGGGAACCCCAATAACAATGGATTGCAAAACAGTGGATATAGTGGTGCTTGGCGGTGGCGCAGCTGGCGTATGTGCGGCGATTAGTGCGGCACGTGGTGGACGAAAGGTGCTTCTCGTGGAATCCCAAGGCTGCTTGGGAGGCTCCCGAACGGCGACAGGGGTGGATACGTTTTACGGTTTCTATACGCCGAAGCGGCAAGAACGAATTGTCGGAGGTATACCTTGGGAGATAGCCGGGCAGCTAACGCATGCGAATGCGGCATTTGAGCGGACAAATACGTATGGTGCAGGTACGGGGATTACGTACGATGTCGAGATGTTAAAAGTTGTCTATGAGCAAGCTGTTCTGGCTTCCGGCGCTGAGCTGTTGTACCATACGTATGCCAGTGAGGTGCACGTGTCAGAAGGCCTTATAACAGGTGTTCTCCTTGCGAATAAGCAGGGTTTAACCGAGGTTTCTGCGAATGTCTATATTGACGCTACAGGGGATGGGGATATCGCAGCCAGATCGGGTGCCCCTTTCGAGAAAAGTGACACGAATGAGCTGCAGTCGCTATCTACGATATTTTTCATGGCAAATGTCGACACGGCTGCTGCTAAGCTTGTTTCTCACCAGAAGCTTGCCGCCAAGATGAAAGAAGCGAATCGTTCTGGGCAGTTCGTGCTTCCTCGGGAGGAGGGATCTTGGCACATCACGCCAAATCCTGGCGTTATTCAAGCGAATATGGTACGGGTCAGTGGCGTCGATGCTACAGATCCATATGCTTTAACGCTTGCAGAGGTGGAAGGACGTAGTCAAACCAGAGAGTATGTACGTTTTTTAAAAGAATGTGTATCAGGCTTTGAACAAGCATTCCTGGTAGGAACCAGTCATCATATTGGCGTTCGGGAGACCCGACGCATTATCGGCGAATACAGGCTGACGGAAGAAGATGTGGTGGAAGGTCGAAAATTCGGGGACGGAATTGCTTGCTGCGGCGCACCGGTTGAGGATCATGGCTCAGGAAAAGACACCCGTTGGGTGTACGTGAGTGACGATGGCTACTACCATATTCCATATCGGGCACTAGTTCCTCAGAAAGTGAACAATCTGCTCGTAGCTGGACGATGTTTGTCGGCCACACATGGGGCTCAAGCGTCAGCTAGGAACTCCGCCCAATGTATGGCGATGGGGCAAGCTGCAGGAGTAGCAGCAGTTGTAAGCTTGGAACAGAACGTCCAGGTGCGATCCGTCTCCACAGGGTTATTACGGGAGCGCCTTCGTTCACAGGACGTTATTCTTTAAGCAAAGTTCTACATGATACTGAGAGGTTGTGTGTGCATTGCACCGAGTCGGTCATTGGGGTTGGGATCAGCATCAACTTCCCGTGTATCATTACACCGGGGGATATCCGGTTGCTGCCAAGGATAAAGCAGGACAGGATGCAAAGCTTCCTGAGGATCCTTGCTTTTTATTAGGGAATTATAGAGCTACACTATTCGTTCATGCCAGTGGCGGTTATCAGTTTATTACAGGTGAACGCGGATGGGCCAGAATGAATCATGGTGGCAAAAATAAAGGCTGGAACCAGAGCATCGTTGGTATAGCAAGTGACGATGGCGAAGCATTATATTCCCTTGTTGGCGAAAACGCCTGCAAGGAGCTGGTGACGGCGCAAACGTTTGGCATCGGGTATGCTAGCCTGCAATATCAGTTGCAAGATCTGCAACTGAGCAAAGTGATTTCCATGCAACCCTCCATGGAGCTGCATAAGGGCAACCCGTCTTTTTTAGTTCAAGTGACGTTGACGAACAAGGGGAAGCTCCCTTTAACCGTCGGCTATAAGGAAGAGATGCTTGCTCATTACATGATGATGAACGATCAGAATGCGGCTGAAACGACGGGAGAATCGTTGTATCGAAATCAAGTCCGTGTGGATTCGGAAAGAAATGTGGTAAAAGCCGATATTTTCTACGAACCGACCCAATTGCAAGTACTGCCAGACGATATCCAGGAAGTCTACACCCATGATATCGCTCCACCGTCTTTGTTTCTAAAAGTGGTCCCAGTTTCCACCGGAGGAATTTGCACAGTATCAACTCGCTGTCAGGATCGGGGAGACATGTTAAGTGCGGAATGTTCAGTTGAACTGGCACCCGGTGAACACAAGACATTGCAATTCGTAATCGGTCTTACTTTTGAACAGGATGCCCATGCGATGGAAGATCAGTTTCAGGACATGCTGGAACAAGCTCAACCGCACGGAGATTTCCTGGGTGCTTATACCGAGTTATGGCGGAAGAAGCTTCCTGACCTTGCGGACGAGCCGGATGCGGAGCTGCGCTGCGAAATGTTGTGGAATGCCTATACCTTGGAAGCGATGGCCACATATAGCCAATATTTTAATGAAACGTATATTCCACAAGGATCCGTCTATGCCTATCATCTCGGGGAAAATGCTTCCAATCGCGACCATTTGCAGCATTGTCTGCCGCTCATTTATACGCATCCGCAGCTTGCCAAATCCTGTATCCGCTATGCGATGAAGCACACATCCCGAGATGGTGAGATTAAGCGACAGAACATTGGATTCGGCTATAGTGACCCCGGCGTATATATGGAAAGCGATGCACAGTTGTACATGTTCCAAGCTGTAAGTGAATATTTGCGAGTGACGAAGGATGTTTCCTTTTTGAACGAAAGCGTAGCGTATTACCCAGTTGAGATTGGGCGGACAGATACGGTACTCACGTTCCTGATGAAGCATTGGATCTACCTAAGAGACGTGGTAGGCAGGGGACGAAATGGATTAATCCGCATGCTGAATTCGGATTGGAGCGACAGCTTTTTTCATCCTTACTCGCCGAATATTTATAAGCATTTTGCCCAATCTCACTTAAATACCGCGATGGCTCTCGCCGTGTTCCCATCTTTCATAAGAGAATTAAAGCAAACCAATGAGCATGTCGGCGATCCTTCACGGTTGGCACACTTTATTCAAAGCTTAAGTGATTATCATGATAGCGTGAGAACATCCTTTATGAATGAAATGGAAGGCAGAATATTCTCACCGCGATGTTACTTAGGTGAGCATGGTGAGCCGGAACTGCAATTTGGAGTGCATACACTTTGTATAGAGCCGCAGCCTTATTTGCTTCAAGATGAGGACTTTCCGGTTGAACGAAAGCGACGGTTATATGAGGAAATTCAAGCGAGGGTATTAGGCGGGGAAAAATATGGCGCTAGGACGCGGGAGTTCCCGCTGTGGGGCAATGGTGACGGTGAAGATGGAGCCGTTTGGTTCGCTCATCAAGGACCTTTGATTGTGGGAATTGCCACATTCGACAGGGAAGAAGCGATTAGGCTGCTGCGCAAATTAATGTTTCATAGGTTCGCTGATCACTACCCTGACTATTGGGTCGGACACTGGACCTTTGCGGACAGCGTAAACTCGTCGCTTTCTACGCGTGAAGGGTTATACTCCTTCTGGATACAGGATGCGTTTCATCCTTTTTGTGCGCATGTGCATGCATGGCAGCTATATGTATATTACAGGGTGTATAGAGGGACGCCGGCTTAGACTTGCTTCTCGCTGATTACGCAAAAAATGAGAATGAATTGCAAAATTTAGGAGGTCAGGGAAGGCTCGATTCTGTAGACTTGAAACATGTTAAAAAACATGTTGTGGAGGATATCAAATGGCGGGTTGGGTTGGTCTACAGGAATTGATGAGAGCAGAAGTCATTCAACGCAGAGATGAAGCTTGCGATGTGAATGGTTTTCTGGAGCGAATTGAAGCAGCAAGTGAGAATGAAGCCGACTTGCTGTCGATTTATGGCCAGTTATGTGCTCTGGAACCGCAGCAACCGAATATGGATGAACCTAATGAATTGAAAGAAATCAGAGCGCTTCGTCCAGAGGGGCCGCGTAAGCTAGAACTTGATCTGTCATCTGAAGCATGGCAAGACAAGTTCTACGGTGCATGGCTCGGCAGATCTATAGGCTGCGCGTTGGGTAAACCGCTGGAATGGCCGAACTTTATGGCAGGCTCACATGGCCGACCGGGATGGGAAAACGTGTATCTTTGGTTTGAAGGAGCGAATGCATGGCCAATTCAGAACTATACACCAGGAAATTCCTCAGCGGAGAAAGAATATGGAATAAAATTAGCAACCTGGGGGTCGGAAAGTACAAAAGAACGAATTGCTTACATGCAAACGGATGATGATATTCGATATACCGTTCTTGGACTTATGATGCTTGAGAGAAAAGGACTGGATTGGGATTCCTGGGATATCGGCAAGCTATGGCACGAGGTGCTATCTTATAACCAGGTATGTACAGCCGAAACACAATCCTACTTGAATTTTGCTCAAGTTACGCATCATTATGGTGAAGTTAAAAAACCGCAGGATTGGGATCATAAGAAGCACTGGGTACGCACTTATTTGAATCCATATCGCGAATTCATAGGCGCACAAATTCGGGCAGACGGGTTTGCCTATGGAGCAGCAGGCCAGCCTGAGCTTGCCGCAGAGTTGGCTTGGCGAGATGCCTCCTTCTCCCATATTCGAAACGGCATTTACGGTGAAATGTTTGTTGCTGCAATGATTGCTGCCGCTTTCGTGGAGTCGAATCCCCTGAAACTGGTAGAGATTGGACTTAGTGAAATTCCGCAAAACTGCCGCTTAGCACGGGATGTTAGAAAAGCCGTGGATATTGCCCAGGATACAACAGATCAACTCGCTTTAGTCCAACAACTATGGGATGCTTTCCAGCACTATGACCCTGTTCATACCAATAATAATGCCGCTTTGGTCGCAGCTTCGCTGGTTTTCGCCAAAGGTGACTTTACGACGGCCATCGCTACATCCGTTCTATGCGGGTGGGATACAGATTGTAACGGAGCGACAGTAGGCTCGATTATGGGCGCTTCACTTGGGGCTAAGCAGCTCCCTGCGCATTGGGTAAAGCCTCTTAACGATACGTTATACTCAGCTGTTATCGGCTTTCACCCCATTGCCATTTCAGAGTGTGCTCGGAGAAGCTATGAAGTGTTCCTGAAATTAAAAAATTAAAAGTACATTTTATTTGGTAAGCCCGGAGAAGCAAGCTAGATGCTCCTTCCGGGTGTTTTCTGTTACAATTAGAGGTGTGAATGTACATGTTTCAAAGAAAGGAAACACAGATGATTCTGCCTATCCTGTACGAAGATAAAGAGCTCCCCCTGCATGCTTTTAAATGGACTCCTAGTAAGGACCTTGAACCTCAGCATCACCACAACAGTTTTGAGATGGGGCTGTGTCTTTCTGGTCGTGGACATTTTTATTTTGCTGAAACGGTATACCCGGTTGAACCTGGAGATATTTTTATTGTAAATATCCTTGAAAATCATATCGCCAAGTCGGATCTCGATCATCCGTGTGAGTTTATTTTCTTTAACTTTGATGCGGAACTATTAGCTAAGGAAGAGCCTGAGTTGATGGTACCTTTCCGCTATTTTCCCTTTCATTTTCGCAATCGCTTGCAAGGGAGCAGAGAGGTTATGGAGAGTCTGCGTTTGATGATTGAACAGATGTATGAGGAACAGAGTCGCAAAGCTCCCGGTCATAAAACAGCGCTAAAAAGCTTGTTATTATCAATTTGTGTAGCATTGTTGCGAATGTCCAAGGAAGATATCAGCAATGTATCTTGGTCAAATGGCGTACATAATTACGTGTATATACGGCCAGTTTTGGAATATATGGAGCAGCATTACCAAACGGATGTGGACTTAGCGCTGCTCTCTCGCTTATTTCATATTTCCCAGTCCCATCTGTCGCGATTAATTCTAGAAGCTACGGGCCGGAAGTTTAAAAGCCATATGATTACACTTCGCATTCAGCACGCAAAACGATTGTTGGCCGTGACAACACGTCATGTAACCGATGTTTGCTTTGATTGCGGATTCCAGAGCATGGCGACATTCTATCGCAATTTTAAGGAATATGTGGGCATGTCTCCGGAAGAATATCGTCGTCAAGTGATCATCATCGTTCCAAAATAAAAGGCAAGATACCCTGTCAGGTATCTTGCCTTTGCATTTCATAGCTTATTTGTTTTTATACGCGTCGGTCATTTCTTGAATAATTTTCTGAACCGTTGGGTCAGCTTTGGTTTTTGCAACATATTCATCCCAAGCCGCTAACGTCTCTTTGCCCATAATGACTTTAATCTTCATGTCTTGCATTTTCTTGTTCAAGTCCGGTCCGTTCGTGAGGTTGGTTTGCGAGATGAGACCGTTAGCCACGTTCGGTTTGCTGAATGTAGCGCGGTCATCAATAATTTTCTTGCTGCGGTCATAAAACTCTTTTGGAATGCCGTTATAGTAGGCGCGTTGATATTTATCATATTTTTGAATGATCTGCTGCAGGTTATTCGTCGTATCCGGCACATTATCAGTTTTCGCTTGATCTGTCGCTGCTTTAAAGCCGTCTTTCACCGTGTAATGCTTGTCTGGCAGCCCATAAAGCGCTAAATCGGCGACATCGTCCTGATAAGCTCGATCCATGAAGGCCAGAATTTGTTTCATTTTTGCTTCGGATACCGTCTTAGGAATCACATACATACCAAAGTTTCCGGAATCCTGTCCGGCAAATTTATTGCCTTCTGGCGTTGTTAAATACGTAAGTGGATAGGAATCGGCTTTCGGATCGATTTTACGCATCGCATCGGTGTAGAGCCATTGGGGATTGAGTGCAGAACCTAGTACACCAGCTTTGCCTCCCATATACTGCTCGCGCGCTTGCGAGTTTTTGATGACAGCGAAATCTGGCGTGAGCACTTTTTCATCATACGCTTTTTTCAGCCATTCCAGCGCTTTGCGTTCTGTCGGCTCTAGATAGACAGGGGTAATTTTACCATCAACTAGCTTCCAGTAGCCATTATTGTTGTTGAACACATCTTCAACCCATCCGTATAAGCCCATAGCGTCCGCTTCGACTTGACCAGTCAGACCAACGGTATCGGCCTTGCCATTCCCATCAGGATCTTTTTCTGTAAAAGCTTTTAACACCGCGTACATGTCGTCCATGTTCTCCGGTACTTTCATGCCTAGTTTATCCAGCCAGTCTTTCCGAACGTGGACGCCCCAAGAACCTTCTAATGGGCGAGGACGCGGAACGCCGTAATTTTTACCTTTGATTTTGGCGTTGTCCCACACGGTGTTCGGAAGCGAACTCAATGTTTTGTAATCTTTTATATAAGGCGTGATATCCCAGAAGGCACCGGAAGTCGCCATTTGAACGACTTGGGAATCAAAAACATTCATCACCAGATTCAAATCCGACATGTCGCCTGAGGCTAACATGATCTTGGTTTTCTCGGCGTACGTATTGACGGGTACCCATGTAACATTTAATGTTGTATTCGTTTTCTTTTCAATTTCCTGAAGGATGGGATTGCTCGGATCTACAGCCTGTGCACCTTGTTGATTGCTGAAAATTGAAATTTTTACCGGTCCTGAGCTCGTTGCCACAGGCTGAGAGCTTGCCTCTTCTCTATCGGAACTACAGGCAGTTAAAGTGAGGGCAGCGGTCAATGTTACCAGTGCGCAAATGGAGATGAGTTTGAATTTTTTTTGCATAGATAGAACCTCCCTAAGTTATTGTACCTGAATATTTGTACTTCATCATCCTTTAATAGACCCCACCATCACTCCTTTTGCGAAATGTTTTTGAAGAAGCGGATACACCAGCAGGATAGGTAGTGTGGCAATGACGACAGCCGCCATTTTCAAGGTATCGGTTGGGATTTGGATATCCCCGGCTAATTGATTCGCAATTTCCCCCGAGGAGGAGGAGGAGGAGTCGATGAGCAGCGTTTGCAGGACAATTTGCAAAGGACGAAGATCTGGCTTTGTGATGTAGAGCACCGCCGAGAAGAACGTGTTCCAGTAGGCAACGGCATAGAATAATCCGAAAGCTGCCAGCGATGGAAGAGAGAGAGGCAGAATGATCCGGAACCATGTACCTAGATCGCTTGCTCCATCGATTTTAGCCGCCTCTTCAAGCTCATCGGGGATACTATCAAAAAAGCCCTTCATGAGAATGACATACCATCCGCTGGTAAGAACGGGAAGAATCAATGCCCAGATGGTGTTGATCATATGCAAATCTCGAACAACCAAATAAGGTGGAATAATGCCTGGATTAAACAGCGTTGTCAGGAGAATTAGGATGAGTAACACACGACGTCCTTGTAACCGTTTGCGTGAGAGGGCATAGGCACCAGCCGATGTCACAATTAAACTGAGTGCTGTGCCGACCACGGCTAAAAATGTGCTCACACCGGCAGCTTGTATAAAGACATTATTGGAGAGCAAATAGCGGTAGGAATCAAGTGTCCATTTTTCCGGCAGGAGTACGATCGATTTCTGTAAATACTCAATAGGTGACGTGAAAGAGACCGCTGTTACATAATAGAAGGGAAATAACATCGTCAGTGCGATCACGATTAAAACGGCGAGGATACTTCCTTCAAACCATTTGTCCGCAAGTGTTCGTTGGTTCATGCTGAGTACTCCTTTCTAGTAAATGCCATCTTCGCCAAACTTCTTGGCTAGGCGATTGGTAAGGACGACAAGGATGACACCGATGATCGACTTAAACAAACCGACAGCTGTGCTGTAGCTGAATTGAGCTTGCTGAATACCGCTGCGATATACATACGTATCGAATACATCGGCAACATCGGAGACAGCGCCGTTCATCATGAGATAGACTTGTTCGAACCCGACATCCATCATGTGACCGATACGCAGGATGAGTAAAATGATAATGACGTTGCGAATAGCCGGCAAAGTGACGTGCCAGATTTGACGAAGTCTGCCTGCGCCATCCATACGTGCTGCTTCAAATAACTGCGTATCGACAGAAGCTATGGCGGCAAGGAAAATGACCGTTCCCCAACCGACCTCTTTCCAGATGGATTGAAGCGTCAGCAGTCCCCAGAACATCCCTTGCGAGGTAAGAAAGTCGATCTTCTCATACCCTAACGCATCAAGAAGCTTATTAATGAAGCCGCTCGAAGTGGAGAGCATGAGATAGGTAATGCCGACAATAATGACCCAAGACAGAAAATGCGGCAAGTAAATGATGGATTGAATGATACGCTTGAGCCATTCCCTGCGCACTTCATTTAACATAAGCGATAGGAGAATTGGCATAGGGAAGAAGAATATTAAATTCAGCAAATTAATTGCAAGCGTATTACGGAGGAGCAGGAAGAAGCTTTCATTGCCAAAGAATCGACGGAAATGCTCCAGCCCCACCCACGGACTATCCCAAAACCCGACGTAAGGGGTATAGTTTTTAAAGGCGATGAGTATACCCCACATGGGTACATATTTAAAAATGAGGAAAAATAATAGCATCGGAGAGGCTATTAAATAGAGCATGCGATCGCGCTTCAGCCCTTGCCATGTGCGGCGCCATTGGGAAGCAGCGGCCATCGTGGCGGAGGTGCGCTTACTGGACGGAGTAATCAACGCTGTTGTTTTGGACTTCATAGGACTCACCTTTCTGTGGAGTGGATGTGTTGTTCATGGCTCCACTATAGGATGACGATTGATTTCCGACAACTAGACAGTTATTCTTGGGCATTTCCTAGCGTTTCATTCTTATTCTTGGGAATTTCCTGCGATTAGACTTTCATTCTTGGCATGTTTTTTGGCGATTCTGCCCTTTGCAGGTTGCATGATTTCTTATATGATGGAGCTACATTGTGGCGGATGTGTAATCTACCTGTGTTCGGGCAGATGAGGGGAGTAAGGGTGCGTATGCGCAAACTGGTTTATCGACGGAAAGAGCTGATCATCGTCATGCTAAGCGCTTGCTTACCGGCAGCGATTATCGGCATTATCTTGTATGTACTTGGCACACAGCAGATTGAAAAAGAAGCACAGAAAGCACATCAAAACCAAGTCGCCTATGGCATTGAACGGATCAATGAAAATTTAAATCATTTGGAATCCATTATGGCGCAATGGTCGTTTAATTTGAATTTGGGCAGCAGTTTTGCGGATTTGGACGTCTACCAGGATTTCAGGGGTACTCGCTCCATCTTTCAGTCGTTAACTTGGATCAAATCGTCGGATCCTTTAATTGGCGATGTGACTCTCTATTTGGATAAACAGCATATGCTGATTAAAGAGAACTCGGGCATCAACGTCATTCAATCGTCGGATGACCTGCAGTTGTACCATACGCTTGCTTCCTACCAACGGGATGTCTATTGGTCCAATCAATTAAAGAGTAATAATGGCATGGCGCCTTTTTCGCTAATTGTACGGATACCTGGGGGACTCGTTGAAACAGAAGCTGCGCTCATTATTGAAATCAATGCGAAGAAGCTGAATGCGCTCATTTCAGAATTGGATGCGGAAGGGACGGGTTCTACCGTTTTCCTCCAGCAGGATGGTAATATCATTTCTTTAGGGCAAAGCAGCATAGAGCGACCTACCGATTTAGATAAAATATTAATGAAATCGATTGCAGGCAGTAAAACGGAAGTAACTTCCTCCATCCAAACCTGGAACGGAGAGGCTTATTCCTTATCTGTTGGTCAGATGAAGCGAATAGGGAATCTCTGGACGATTGCTTCTGCGACACCGCTCGATCAAATGACGGAGCCTGTCCAGCGATTATCACGCGTGATCATGATAACGGGATGTCTGGGTATCCTGCTTGCGCTGCTGCTGTCGTGGTATTCTTACCGCCGGATGTACAATCCGGTTCATCGATTCTTTCAACAATTGTTTCCTGGACGTTCATCAGGGGGACATAATGAGTTTGAATATATTGCTGACGAATGGAAGCATTTATCACGCGAAAGTCAGATTCTTCAAGAGCGTATTGATCAACATTTGCCATCACTCCGTGAAAATTTTATGCTGCAGTTGCTCCAAGGAAAGTTATCTTTTCTTAGCGAAGGGGAGATGACCGATCGCGTCGAACAGCTAGGCTGGGAGGTCAATGGTCGCGAGCACGCAATCTTGGCGCTGCAAATCCATGGTATTTACCGATCTGAGGGGAAATTTTCACCTGGGGATGAGCAATTAGTGACCTTTGCTGCCATGAATATTGTGAAGGAAATTACGAAAAACAAAGGAATCGACGGACTTATCGTTAATTTCCATGACCTCACATTAGGTGTGCTTGTGCGACTTCGCAATGACATGGCAGAGGAAAACCAACAATCAAGCTTATTTCACTTGGCGGAAGAATTGGCACATACCTTGAACAGCCTGTTGAAAGTGGAAGTCACGGTGTGTGTTGGCGCCCGAACGAATGAACTTCGTAAGCTGTCACTTTGCTTTGATGATGCCCGGAATGCGCTTGCTTATCGGAAGCATGGTGAGACGCAGCAAATTTTGGATGTGGAGGATATGATTCCAGGCGGGCATGATGCCATTGTCTACCCGTTTGAAGAGGAAGCGGCAATCTTGAAAGCGCTGCGTTCAGGGCATGAGGATGAGCTTATGGCGTTGTTGGATCATTTTTTCACCTTATTAAAAGCAGAGGCGAGTACGGAGCTGGATGTCAGGCAGGCCCTCATGCAGCTGTGCGGGAATTTGCAGAACACCATTCTGCTGTCAGGGTATAACCCATTGCAGCTAAATGACGGGGTGGATATGTGGGAACAGCTTGCAGCTATCCGAGAGCCTGAAGCAGTTGTCAGATGGATAAAGCAGTATATCGTAGCCCCATATATTCACAGGCTGCATCTTACACAGGATATGCAGCTAAAACGACTTGTAGAAAACGTGCTGACAACGATTCATAGCAGCTATGCCAAAGACATATCACTCGAGTATTGTGCAGATCTGCATGGTACCTATTCCAAGAAGTTGAGCTTGGGTTTTAAGCAAGTCACAGGACAAACGTTTATTGACTATTTAACGCAATATAGATTGACGCGAGCCAAACAATTGCTTCTGGATACAGACGAAAAAATCAATGATATTGCGATGCAAGTCGGCTACCAGCCACCTTATTTTAACCGCCTCTTTAAAAAGATTGAGGGCATGACACCGGGGCAATTCAGAGATAAGGCAGGACAAGTATGAATTATGAATTTTTGACAAGCTTTACACCTCGGATTTTAGACGTTGTTGAACGAAATAAATGCTTCTGGGATGAATTTCATTATGAACTCCTCAGGGAACGAACCAAATTGCATACATTTTCTTATGTGGTAGAAGGGGAAGGATGGCTTGAGTTGGATGGGGAACGACATCAGCTTCATAAGGGGTGTTTGTTTCAAATTCGGCCTAACACGCATATGCGAATTACGACGCAGTCTGACAATACCGTATGCTTTATATCCTTTCATTTTAAATACTGGTCAAGCCGTTGGGAGAATGGGGAGATGCTGCTAACGGAAGGCGCGGAGATTGTGCCGGTGAGCGGTCAGGTAGTCCATATCGGGCAGACGGACATTGAAGAAACGTTTCGAGATGCTTTTCAGCTATGGCAGTCAAAAGTGGATGGTTATGAATGGCTGGTCAAGCTGGCGTTCATGAACGTGATTCAAAGAGTAAATGAATTAACAGCTATGGCGAACAGCGAGAATCCAACAACGGCCGCTGTACAGAAAGCGTCTGATTATATTAAAAATCATTACCAGCAAAGCATTTCCAGGGAAATGATCGCTCAGCATGTATCGTTATCACCAGGCTATTTATCACTGGCTTTTAAGCAGGTTACCGGACTGGGCTTAACGGAGTATCTGGTGCGAATGCGGCTCGACCGGGCGAAATATTTGCTCAAAAGCAGCAGGCTGCCGATTCGCGAAATTTCGGATGCGTGCGGCTTTGCCGATTCTTTTTATTTTACGCGTGTATTTAAAAAAGAAACCGGTATGAACCCTCGCGATTATCGCAATTCTTAATGTGAAATGACCTGACAAAAATCCAGATTTAAATGCGTATTCTTCATGTACCTTCGAGGTATAGACCTTTATAGTGGTATTTATAAGCGGTTACAACCTTGATATGAAGGAGCGTTTGAAGATGAGTAGACCTAACATTATTGATGCTGACGTGCATAATGCGATTGCACATTCCAAAGATCTGCTGCCCTTTTTACCTAAAGTATGGCATGACTACTGGCTATCGGCGGGGCCCGCATACGGTGGAGGCTGGCATTCACCGATTGGGGTGATGCGCAAGGATACCATTCCGATAGGCGGCGGCATTCCGGGCAGTGATCCGCAGCATATGCTGAAGCACCATTTTGAGAAATATGGGATTGACTACGGTATTTTGACGGGCTCAGGCATTCTCGGTGTTTCCTTAAATCCCAATCCCGATTATGGCAATGTTGTTGCGAGTGCTTACAATGATTGGCTCGTAGAGACTTGGTTAAAGGCAAGCCCCGTTTACAAAGGCTCCATTCTCGTCAATCATGCGGACCCGCTCGCTGCCGCCAAGGAAATTGATCGTATGGCGAAGCATAAGGATATGATTCAGGTAATTATGTGCAGCGGCTCACGCATGCTGTTCGGACAGCGCTTCTTTCATCCGATCTATGAAGCGGCAGAGCGCAACGGTTTACCGGTTGCTGTGCATCCCGGAACGGAAGGACGAGGGATTGCAGGCGCACCGACACCGTCGGGCTATCCGACGTCATATTTGGAATGGCATAACATACTGCCAACGAATTATATGGCGCATGTGAACAGTCTCGTCTGCGAAGGGGTGTTCGAGAAATATCCGAAACTGAAATTTGTTGCCATTGAAGGCGGAATTGCTTGGCTGCCGCATCTCATGTGGCGAATGGACAAAAATTATAAGGGCCTGCGGGACCTTGTGCCATGGCTCAAGCGGCTTCCTTCGGAATATATTCGCGAACATATCCGGCTGACGACACAACCGATCGAAGAGCCAGCGAATCCGGTGCACTTGAACCAGATTTTTGACATGATTGGCGGAGATAACATGATTATGTTCTCTTCAGATTACCCGCATTGGGATTTTGATAATCCGTCCATGGTGCTTCAGCCGATCCGGAAGGATTTGAGGCAGCGCATTCTCGCTGATAACGCGATTGAGCTGTATGGACTGCAGACATTTCCAGTGTTGAAACAGGAGGTGTAGGTCATGAACAAAGTGAAATCGCGAATAAAAGCTGTAACTGTGGAGGAACTGGGCGTAATTGGCCGCAAAATTGTGACGCTAAAAGGGATAGAAATCGGTATATTCTTTGTGAATGGCAGCTATTATGCCTGGCGAAACCTATGCCCGCACGCTGCTGCCCCTGTCTGTGAGGGCGTTGTTTGCGGGACTCGGCTCCCCTCACTTGTCTATCAGTACGAGTACGGCCGGGATCAGGAGATCTTGCGTTGCCCATGGCACGGCTGGGAATTCGGACTTACAGATGGCAAGCATTTGGTGGAAGGCGGGGTCAAGCTTCGCGGGTATGAGGTTGAAGTTGAGGGAAATGACATTTATGTGCTGATGTAGAATGATAGGATTTCTTCCCAATAATTCCTTGCAGCAATGTAAAAGGACTTGAGCGGCAGTTCACGCTTCAAGTCCTTTCTGTTACGTCTTATTGGGTAAAAAGGTTAACTTCATTAATGGTCCACCAAGCACTCTTGGCTGTGTTAATTTTGAATGTAACGTAGCGACCTGTCCGAGTTGTTTTCCCCGACGATACGGGTCATTCCTTTATACTCGGACAACCGCCACTGTCCATCTATCGCAACTCCTTTACAGTCATATAGCGTCCTCAGTTGATTTTCATGTAAACTTTACCTGTTAGCACTTGTACGGGATATGTCTTCAATTGCACACATGCCGGACTTTTTTTCGTTTCGCCGGTCATATAGTCGCATTTGCCATTATGCTTTGGGCACTCGATCAGATTGCCCATGTCAAGCCCATCAGCAAGATGTATCTTTTCATGTGTGCAAAATCCATCTGTTGCGTAGTAGCCATTGTCCTGCGAACGATAAAGAATGATACGTATTTTCCACCTTATATTAAACGGAAGTTCGGTCAAACGCCAAGCGGAGCTCGCTTATAGATACTTTACTGAAAGGAACAACCCTATGAACCGAATTCGCTTACATACAGGCTGCCTTCCATTCATTCGCGATATGGGGAAGACACTGACCAATGAGGGTTGGATTCATCCAGACAGAAACGCTGATTTTAATGTGTTTATTTTCGTCATCAAAGGTCAGATGCAGGTCGTGGAGGAAGGGAAGGAATATTTGCTTACAGAGGGGACTGGCTTTTTTCTCAAAAGTGGACTACATCATTGGGGAGGTCCAGGCACATTGGCAGATACCTCAACGATTTGGGTTCACTTCTATGATCGAGTCGGGGAGTCGCTCCCCAGAAGGCTGACCTAAATGAAAAAGCTTCGGCAATACCAGCTCGTATTGATAATCACTTGGTGTGAATAATTAACTTTAAGTATGAAGACGATGGACATTTTCCTCGATATTTATCGACTATTATTGGAACGTCCCAAATTGTCTAGCAAGTCGGATGCTGTCGTGCAGAAGCTTGCGGATTATCTGGAAGAGCATTGGGAAAATAAACTGGACCCGGAACAGATTGTCTCGGAATTCAAGCTTAATTACCGCTACATGAGCACATTGTTTACAACTAAAATGGGAATTAGTTTATTCAACTATCATGAACGGCTTCGCATTCATAAATCAGCTGAGCTTCTAAGAACAACGACGTTCAACGTTTCAGAAGTGAGCGATCGCCTTCATTTTACGAATCCGTATTATTTCTCCCGTGTGTTTCGCAAAGTGATGGGGGAGTCGCCAACGGAATACATTCGCAATATTTATCGCACATGACCGTACGTTTGTAAGCTACTCAAAGCTAGGAATAATGACTTCCTTACCGCCTTGCATCGCAGATTCATGCGCACAGATGCCAGCTGCTGTCCAATTGGCAGCTGTCACGGCATCGATAGCCGGTTTCCGTTCTTCGACGATGCTGCGTAAGAACTCATGAACTAGGTGCGGATGCGAGCCATGATGACCATTGCCTTGCAGTACGGATTGGTGTGGATTGTTCGGATCCAGAATAGCTTGGTTCGTAATATGATAAGCTAGCTCTTCCGGAAGCAGGTCTGGACGGGAAGGTGCTTTCACCAAGGTAACATCGGATTTGCGGCCGCGCTCTCCTTGTTGGACTGCGGTTTTAAAGACAGTCAGGGGGCCATCTTCCATATGCCATTCAACGGAAGCTTCTTCACCATAAATATTAAAGCTCTCCATGTAAGGGACAAGATGAACGGCATCATATTCATCAGATTTCAGAATGTCATCTAGATTCGTATAACGTCTTTCAAACCCGTATTTATCTCCATATTGATTCAATAGCTCTTCATTCGTATCGCAAATGGCTACATGCTCTACATCCGGGTGGGCATGATAGATCGGTGCGAAAGCCCCTCCAAATCGAAGCCCAACTAAGGCGATTCTTACTTTTTTAGTGGTTGAGTTACTCATGTGTGTCGCTTCCTTCCGTCAGGTTATCGTCGTCTACGTCTTTAATAGTAGACCTTATGAACATCCCTGTGAATGAAGTGAGCGACAGATAAGTTGTATTCTGTTCAGGTTGTATCATCTTTCAGAAGATGGCGCAGGGGTTACTGTGTAGGACGGTAATCAGTAGCGCCTTATTCTTGCACACGAAACTGACGCGGTGTAAGGCCTGTCGCCTGCTTAAAAAGTGAACAGAACTGCGCATCTGTTGAGAAACCACACGCATTGGCCACATCGGTGATGGGCAGTTTGGTTTGGAGCAAGAGCCGTTTGGCAGCCGATATCCGCTTTGACATTAGGTAATGGATAGGTGATAGTCCATACTTTTCTTTATACAAGTGACGGAATCGATCATAGCTGTAACCCACCAGCTGAGCTAACGTATCTACACGAATTTGTTGACTATAATTCTCGTCGATGTAGTTTTTGGCATAAATGATCTTATCCGCGTTAGGCTCTGAGGCTACCAAATCATCCAATCGAAGCAATTCAATGATTAATTCACTTACAAGATGATTCAGTTTCGACATATAAAAGGAGCGTTTATGCTTCATTTCGAACCCCATTGCCTGTAAGTAGGCTAAGATGGGGTTATTTTCATAGTCAGCATACAGGCCTTCTTGCAGCGTATAGGGTGAGGTATCCTTTTGAAATCCAATGAAAAAAACGTCGCTATCCGTCTCATGCCTCTCGTCATGGATGGTGTGCGGTTGAATCAGTGTAAACGTGTTTGCTTGATAGGGATAGATGACATCCCCAATGCGTGTCGTTCCGCTGCCGCTCAAGTAGTATACCAATTCATAGCATTGGTGTTGATGAGGCGCAATATGAATATGCTGATCTCGTTTCGTATGAAAAAGAAATTCTAATTGTCCATTCATCGGTGGAGCTCCTTTGCTATTAAATTAGCCGAATCCTATAAAAAGTGAGCCGAAGCATGATAAAAGTATATCATGAAGGGCAGTAGACTAGGAGTATATCCGGAATGGATATGTAGAAATAGAAGCCAGATCATACTATTCTTTACGACCAAGGAGATGTCCTATGAATTATCCTAAGATATTAGAAGAACACCGTATTCAGCGATTGCAGCCCAAATCGGGAACATTGCGAATCGTGATGGATACTGACACGTTTAATGAAATTGATGATCAGTTTGCTGTTGTCTATGCCTTACAATCGCCGGAGCGATTGCAAGTGGAAGCCTTTTATGCGGCTCCTTTTTTTAATGATTTGTCTACAAGTCCGAAAGATGGCATGGAGAAGAGTTACCGCGAGCTGCACAAAATTTTAGATTTGATGAATCGTACGGAAATTCCAGTCTATCCAGGCTCAGAGCGCTATTTACCGGGTCCTGAAACACCGGTTGAGAGTGAGGCAGCTCGCAATCTGATAGAGCGGGCATTAGCTTCCTCGCCGGAAGATCCTTTGTATGTCGTTGCAATTGGCGCCATCACCAATGTGGCCTCAGCCATTCTCATGAATCCAAGCATTATAAACAACATCGTCGTTGTCTGGCTTGGCGGGCATGCCCTCCATTGGCAGGATACGCGTGAATTCAATTTGGAGCAGGATATTCATGCGGCCCGCGTCATTTTAGACAGCGGCGTTCCTTTGGTGCTGATTCCCTGTCATGGAGCCGCCTCCAACCTGAAGACAACACTGGCAGAAATTGAAGCCTATGTGAAGGATTCCGGCGTTGTTGGTAAGTATTTATATGAAACTTATCGTAATTGTCATCCTGACCATTTTGCCTACTCACGCATTATTTGGGACATATCTACGATTGCCTATCTCGTCAATGACCAGCATACCCCCAGCGTGCTTATATCAAGCCCGGTTCTTTCAGACGATGCGAGGTGGAGCGTAGACAACTACCGTCACTTCATCCGTTATGTAACCCATGTAGAACGAGACCCGATTTTTCGGGATTTGTTCCTGAAAATTAAGCCGTGATGCTCATGCTTTGCCCTGCATAAGGAGCTGCTCTTTTCGATACCGCTTAGGTGAAATGCCCTTGAGGCGTTTGAATTGTTTAATGAAATAGCTGGAATGGTTAAAGCCCGTTTCAAGCGTAATTTGCGTGATACTTTTTAGAGGGTCGAGCAGCAATTGCTCGGCTCTTCTTATTTTAATAAACATGACATATTGCGTGAAGGACGTGTGCATGACACTTTTGAAAAAACGCGCGAATTGACTATAGCTCATCATACATTGCATAGCCGCTTCTTCCGCAGATATCGTTTGGTGCACATTGTCATTAATGGATGCTAGAAGCTGACGGAATGCGGACATGTTCAGCGTCTCCTCACCTAACACTTTAAGCTGATCAGGCGACAGAAGCGCCCGTTGATCGCGAAGCAGCCAGAGAATGAGCTTGAAAATAGATGCGGAGACAGCCAACTCGAAGCCAAATTCTTTCATTTTGTACTCACGATACATGTCTTCGACAAGGTCATGAAGGGCAGGCTTGTCTTGGACTTCTGGCACAATCCACTTGTTTAGACCTGCGAGCGGAGTGATATAGGGCAAATAATATTGCAATTCGAAAGCAAGCTGAGGCATCGGCCTCAGTAATTCTGGATCGAAGCCAATGACATAATGCCTGGAAGCTTGGTATGGCGCGATAGAAACATTATGCACTTCACAAGGATGAATTAAAATGAAAGTGCCTTCTGCGGCTTCAAACCGATCGCTTCCTACCGTAATTGTGGCATTCCCAGAAGCGATATAAATAATTTCCATATGAAAATGCCAATGGGATCCAATCTGGTAGCCCTCATCGACGGTCGTTTGCACACCAACATAGAAGAGGCGATCAATATCCGATTGGCCGCTTTGGTTTTTATTTTGCTCAAAATAGGGAGGGGGGATCTGGCTCATGTCATTGTCTCCTTGGCACGGGAAAGTAGAATCGTTATATTTTTCGATAGTTTTATTATAGTGTATGTGCATCTTTTTTTGTACGCTTGAGATACGTTATATTCCATTTCAGGAGGCATACTAGATGAATAACTTGTTAAATCTGCCAAGCACATTTTTCGTAGGCTGTAATTACTGGGCATCTCACGCTGGAACAGCGATGTGGTCCAATTGGCAACCCGAACAGATTGATCTCGATTTGAAAAGATTGTCAGAGGCAGGAATCGAAGTCATTCGCGTATTCCCGTTATGGCCTGATTTTCAGCCGATTGAAAATATGTATTCAAGCGAAGGTGAGCATTTTGGCTACCGCTTTGGAGAAGAAAGATTGCCTACCACAGAAGCTGGTAAAGCAGGGATGTCGGTAGAAATGATGGCTCGATTCCAAGCGTTCACAGAAATCGCGGCTACATATAACATAAAACTCATCGTTGGACTAATCACAGGCTGGATGAGCGGACGGTTGTTTGTACCGCCAGCCTTAAGAGGGAAAGCGATTCTGACAGATCCGGATGCCATTCGATGGCAAGTTCGATTTGTACAATATTTTGTGAAACAGATGAAACATAACGATGCGATTATTGCTTGGGATCTCGGGAACGAATGCAATGTCATGGGTAAAGTGGCGTCTCAACAAGAAGCTTACGTATGGACAGCTTCGATCGCAAATGCGATAAAGGCGAAGGATACTACACGTCCTTTGATTTCGGGCATGCATAGTCTGTTTCCGACAGGCAATTGGACCATGCAGGATCAAGGTGAGCTAACGGATATTCTCACAACGCATCCGTATCCATTTTGGACGAAATATATGGATTTCGATCCGTTAACATCGATTCGTCCGACAATTCACGCGACAATGGAAAGCTTGTTATACGCACAAATTGGTGAAAAACCTTGTTTCGCAGAAGAGATGGGCACAATGGGGCCGATGGTGTGCAGCGAGGAAGTCGCTGGAGCTTTCGCGCGTACAAGCATGCTTACGCAATGGTCGCATGGTCTTCCTGGCTTATTGTGGTGGTGTGCCAATGACCAAACGAAGCTGAATCATGCCCCTTACGATTGGGTGGCATGCGAAGGTGAGTTGGGTCTCATGACGGAGGAAGGGCGAGTGAAGCCGGCACTCCAAGAGATGGGACGACTCAAGAAGGTAATCCAAGAGCTGCCGTTTGGGGAACTGCCTGCCCGTACGGTTGAAGCCGTATGCATCCTGAACAGCACACAGGATCACTGGGCAACGGCGATCGGAGCTTTCTTGCTCGGGAAGCAGTCCGGTTTTGATCTCGAATTTCGCTTTGAAGATCAGCCGCTGCCTGATGCGAATTTCTATATGCTTCCGTGTGTGACTGGTGTATATGGCGTCGCGAAGCAGCGCTGGGAGCAGCTCTTGGATAAAGTACGCGAGGGAGCAACGCTGTATCTGTCTTCGAATGACGGCTATATGCTGAATTTTGCCGAGCTTACAGGGTTGACGGTGCAGAATCGCAGCCGAAGGGCGAGCGATGCTATCGTGTTCTTACAAACGGAAGCAGGAGAAATACCGTTGACGCTGCCAAGTGCATTTAAACTGGATTTCCGAAACGATCGGGCAGAAGTATTGGCCGCTGAAGCAGATGGCAATCCGGTGTTGACCAAGGCATCCTACGGTAAAGGTACCGTGTATTTCTGTGCCCTGCCCGTAGAGCTGGCGATGTCGCAGCAGGCTGGTGTTAGCTACAAACCGGAACAATTCCCTTATTGGAAAATGTATGAATTTATTTCTGAAGAGGCGCGAAGTGCGCGTGTTGTCCAAGTAAAGGATCCTCAGATTGGACTCACCGAGCATATCGTAGACGCTCATTCACAGATAGCCGTAGTGATAAACTACTCGCCGGAGGGTAGAGAGGTTCCATTGATTTTGCAAGAGGGCTGGCAGGTTGAAGCGAGCTTGTATGGAAACGGACCTACTGTCCGTGAAGGGGGGACGTTGGTGAATGTTGCAGCAAATGATGCGGTGATCCTAACGTTGCGTAAAATTCAAGCGTCATAATTTAGAGCTGAGGCTGCGGTGATGCTGTATCGTGTTTATACAAAGTAGCAGCCGTTTGTTTGTGGTATTATTTAACGTAAACTACCTACGTTAAAGACGGAGAGGCCGGAACGATGATGAGCACGTACCTCATTTATTAATATCGTGATTTTATGGAGAAGGAATTTCCATTTAAGTTGGATTTCCGAACAGAAATTAGTTTGAATCTGGACTTTCACGCCCATGAACATGTTCAAATTTGCTATCTAATGCGCGGAACCTGCTGGTCGGGCGATTCGGGTTGGAGCTTGGCGGGGAAGAGCGGACGCAGCTTGATTGGTTTTATCAACGGGATAATCGTCGCTAAGTTTAAGGTTCCGCCGTTCATTGCAACACTAGGTACGATGGTAGCTGTATATGGTGCGAACTCCTTGTATTTTGATATGAAACCGAACCAATCCCAACCGATTGGCGGATTGAGATCGGACTTCAGCCAGATTGGCACAGGTGCAATTGGTTCCAGTTCGACTTACTCCATTCCTTACATCGTTATTATTGCCATCGTCGTGGCGGTTATCGTTTGGATTGTTTTTAACAAAACAAAGCTTGGGAAATACATGTATGCTATTGGCGGCAACATTCACGCTGCAGTTGTTTCGGGGATCAACGTAAACCGTTACTTGATCTACATCTACTCCATCGCAGGTGCGCTTTATGGATTGGCTGGGGTGCTGGAAGCAGCAAGAACCGGCGGTGCAACGAACAACTACGGAAATATGTACGAGCTTGATGCCATTGCAGCTTGCGTAGTCGGCGGCGTATCGACTTCCGGCGGTATCGGAACGGTTCCCGGCGTACTTGCAGGGGTATTGATTTTCAGCGTTATCAACTACGGCCTGACGTTTATCGGTATTAGTCCATATTGGCAGTTGATCATTAAAGGTGTCATTATTGTTGCTGCCGTAGCTTTTGATATGCGTAAATATATGAGTTCTAAATAATGGATAACAGGCTGTCTTGAAAGAGGGACAGCCTGTTCCTATATTAGACTTGTGAGTGAAGCATTAGGCGCTCTAAATTAAGAGAAGCTAGCAGCACATTATGCTTTCTCTAAGAAAGTTAGTTTAATGAAATAGCTACAGTCTACCTGCTGCTAGGGGAGAAACAAGGTTGCCGTTTTTATATTGGTGATCAGTCTAACATTGTACTATGCGATGAAGTTTACATAGCTTCGTGTCCACAATGTCAAAAAATTCGATAACACCGGAGAAGATCTAGAGGATTTGATCTCGATCGGAACGATCGGCTTGATTAAGGCGATCGAGTCTTTCTCCCCGAACAAAGGGACAAAGCTGGCGACTTTCGCAGCACGTTGTATTGAAAACGAAATACTTATGCATCTTCGCTCATTGAAGAAAACACGCAAGGATGTGTCCTTGCATGATCCCATCGGAACGGACAAAGAGGGGAATGAAATTACTTTGATCGACATCCTCGGTACAGAAGCCGATGATGTCGTAGATAAAGTGCAGCTCAAAATAGAGAAGAGCAAGATTTATCGGAACTTAGAGATTTTGGATGATCGCGAAAAGGAAGTTGTTGTCGGGCGATTCGGGTTGGAGCTTGGCGGGGAAGAGCGGACGCAGCGGGAGATAGCGAAGGAGCTGGGTATTAGCCGCAGCTATGTGTCACGGATTGAGAAGCGGGCGCTTATGAAGCTGTATCATGAGTTTTATAAGGCAAAGCGGTAAGGCCAGTCGAGCTTGTCTAATGAATCGCATACTTCATTTATTTGGCTTCAGATAATGGAGGCGAAGAGGATGACCTTAATCCAGATTGAGCATGTAAGCAAGAGCTATGTGATGGGCGGGGAAACGATTCGTGCGTTGGACGATGTCTCGTTAGATATCGATCAAGGTGAGTTCGTGGCGATCATGGGACCGTCGGGGTCAGGGAAGTCAACGCTGATGAATATTTTGGGCTGCTTGGATATTGCGGATGATGGGGACTATGTGCTGGACGGAAAGGCGATTAATAGGCTCAAAGATGCGCAGTTAGCTGAAATAAGGAACCGGAAGATCGGCTTCGTTTTCCAGAACTTTAATCTGCTGCCACGGCTGAATGCGTATGAGAATGTGGAGCTTCCGCTTATTTACCGGGGCATGAGTAAGCGTGAAAGGGAGCCGCTTGTCATGCAGGCATTGGAAGCCGTTGACTTGGTGGATCGCCGGAAGCATTTGCCTTCGGAATTGTCCGGCGGGCAGCAGCAACGTGTTGCGATTGCTCGGACATTGGCGGGAGATCCGGCGATAATACTGGCGGATGAACCGACGGGGGCACTGGATTCGAATACAGGAGTAGAGATTTTAAATATATTCAAGAGATTAAATGAGCAGGGCAGGACGATTGTGTTGATTACGCATGATCGGCAGATTGCCCAGCAGGCGAAGCGGGTTGTGTATTTTCGGGATGGGAAGTTGAGTGAGGTTGGATAGATGAGGACCGGGACTCCGTTGGAGTTCTGGTTTTTTATTTTGTTAATATGGCCTTGGGATTAAACTAACGGGAGGATAATGGAAATATCTGTAGAAAAAGTTATTTGGGCCATCCAATACTCATGTATGTATGGAAGAGGTTTTTTATATGCAAAGACCCTCAGTGCATATGCAGAAAAAGCTATGCATGGATGTTGACGGATTATCGAACGACGACAGCAGTGTTTGGCTTCTGGAAGTTGCCGAAGGTGAATATCTGGTTCTGTTTGGAGGTGATGCGCCTCTCCCAAATTTGGAACGCATTGCGAAACACAAACTCATTCGTCCACACGGCTTCAAGATGGGGCATCATGGTATGATGGACGCTTGGAACGAGCAGATACTGCAGCTGTTTTCGCCGGAGTGGCTCATCATTACGAACCAATCACGAAGAATATGAAGTTTTTGGAGAGGATTGGATACAGCTATCGCAATGCTCAGACAGCAGGTTATTCGTAACAGGATCAGAAGCGAGCACGTATTATCTTGTATCCCTCTTACCGTTGATGCCAGAAAGGATAGAGCTTTTATGACACCGACAGTACGACCATATCGCATGGTAGTGACCGATATTGATGGGACACTAGTTGATTTAGAGCAAATGATCAGCGAACGCAATATGGCTATGATCCATACTTTTCAGCAGCAGGGCGGTATCGTCACCTTGGCAACAGGCCGTATGGAAGACGCAGTGCAGCATTTTGCAGAGGAACTAGACATTCGTCATCCCGTTATTCTCTATAACGGAGGGAAGATCGTAGATTTAATAACAGGAGAATGCTTATTTGAAGCGAAGCTGACGGTTGAAGTCGTTAGACAAGCGATCCAACTGCAGCAAAATGTTACGCTGGATATGATTTTTTATTCCGAACGAAAGTTATGGGTGAAGGAGATTACTCCTATAATTTCTACCTATATGAAGAAGGACCGTGTGCAGTGTCTGGAGTGGGATTCGCCGGATTTCTTGTTAAAGGGCAATGTGAATAAAATTTTAATAATACGTGAAGAGCAGGATTTTACGGCTGTGTTGGATGTCTTCCTGCCGGTAACGGGAATTGAATGCGAGCTGGTGCATTCTGAGTCAACGTATTTGGAAATTTTGCCGCAAGCGGTATCTAAGGGGCATGCCCTCAAGCTGCTTGTTGCACAGATGGGTATCGAGATGCAGGACGTGATTGCAATCGGCGATAATTTAAACGATTTGGAAATGATTCGCGAAGCGGGGCTAGGCGTTGCTGTAGATAACGCTCATCCCAAACTGAAAGTGGAGGCACAATATATTGCCAAATCACACTTGAATCATGCGGTTGCGGAAGTGATTGAGAAGTATTGTTTACAGAAATAATAATTTCTTTCATTAAAAGAAGTGGAGGATGCAGCACATGATTGTCGGATTGGGAGAATGGGGTTTACAGTATCTTTCGATTGAGGAGCATTGCCGGATCGCTAAGGAGATGGGCTTTCGTTATCTCGAGCTTGGAATCGGAGGTGATTATCCAGGTAGAATCCAAAGGAATATAAGTTTACGGCAAATCGGTGATCTTATTACCACTATGCAAGATTATGGTATAAAGGCGCCTTTCTTCGCGCTGGATAGCGACTTTACTTTGGAGGATCCGGAAGCGTTGCGAAAAATGAAATTGCAGGTGACACACGACATCCAACTAGCCGTCCGTTTTGGCGCCACGCACATCCGTTTGTTTGCCGGGTTTGAGCTTGCTTCCAACATGACGGAAGAACGATGGATTCGAATGATGCAAGCATTCGCCGAAATGAACGAACTTTGCTGTGCACATGGCATGGTCATTTCTATTGAAACACATGGACGAATTACGAAAAAGAACGATGGATTCATACAAGAGCATACGACAACAACAGAGTGGAATTGTTTACAGCGGCTGTTGCGGGAACTGCCTCCGGATGTTGGCTTCAATTTCGATCCTGGCAACTTGAAAACAGTCGCGGAGGGACGTCCTTTGACAGATTACGCGCAGCTGTTAGGTAACAGAATTAACTACTGTCATATCAAGGACTGGAGACAAGTCGACGACTATTGGGTAGCCTGTGCGCCGGGAGATGACGATCTGGATTATAATGCCCTGTTAAAGGAAGTTACCTTCCAGGGCGTTTATCTAATTGAATACGAACAAACGAACGACGTTGTAGAAGGTATCGGCAGAAGTTTGACATATTTACGTTCCGTACGTCCGAATTTGCGAATGGAATGAGAGATAGCGACAGTCGATATCGGCATTCTTTGAAAATTACACGAATTGTAACGATAGGGATATTATGGTTGACAGTAATCTTTGATAACGTGTATTATGAGTATAAGTTAATAATTGTGATGGAGACAGGGAGATTCACATAGATTGCATGCCAATGGGCATGGCAATTTATGTGTTTTTTTTCGCATCTTTCACCCGTTTCCTCCGAATGGGCGAGACGGAAAATAACGATATATCAAAGCGTTATAGGGATACGAGTGACCTTAGCGTGTAAATGTAATTTTTTGAAAGAGAGGGGTATGCAGCTTGTTAGTTAATGAAAGCGCTTTAAAAGGTGAGGCAACTGAGAGTGCACCAGCAAGGAAAAAGAAGTGGGAGGAGAACATATTAGCTTATTTATTTCTCGCACCTTCCTTAGTTTTGTTTACAATGTTTCTTTTTTATCCAATGGTTAAATCTGTTTACCTGAGTATGACGCTCACGGATCCTCGCGGTAGGGTTGTTGAATTTGTCGGGCTTGATAATTTCATCGATTTACTTGCATCAGGACAGTTTTATTCCAATTTAAAAGTGACATTGTTGTTTATCTTGTTTACGGTACCAACATCAATCGTATGGTCCCTGTTTCTGGCAGCGATCACTCACAACAAACTGCGGGGCATGAAAGTATTCCAGTTCATATTTTCTCTGCCAATCGTCATTTCAGTAGGTACAGGGTCGATTATCTGGTTCTTGCTGTTCCATCCAACCGCAGGCATGCTGAATTACTTTCTAAGCATTGCACACATCAATCCGGTTCCTTGGTTAACAAGCCCTTCGTGGGCACTGTTTTCTATATCGCTGCTGACAATATGGATGAATATGGGGTTTCTGTTCATTGTGCTGTCAAGCGGTCTTCAAGGAGTTCCGGAAGAAATTTATGAAAGCGCTAAAATAGACGGTTCAAACCCGATGCGGACATTTATACAAATCGTTCTGCCGCTTCTGTCACCAACGATTTTTTTCGCTCTTATCGTGTCCGTGATCGGCGCTTTCCAGGCCTTTGGACAAATTCATATTTTGACAAAGGGTGGTCCTATGAATTCGACCAATGTGATCGTGTATTCCATTTATCAGGACGCTTTTGTTAATTTTCGTTTCGGTATCGGCAGCGCGCAGGCTTTGGTTCTCTTTGCGATTATTATGATCTTGACTGTGGTGCAGTTTAAAGTTTTAGAAAAGAAGGTGCATTATCAATGATTGCGAAAAGGATCACACCCACCCTGAATTACATATTGCTAGTTGTGCTGGCCCTTGTCGTTCTGTATCCACTGTTATTTACGGTATCCTCATCGTTTATGACAGAGAAGGAAGTTTCTAACTTTCCACCGCCATTATTTCCTTCTCAGTTATATCTTGAAAACTTTAAGAACGCTATTTCGGGCTTTCCAATCGTGCGCTTTATCCTGAACAGCTTTATTGTATCTTCGGGGATTACGGTAAGTCAGGTTATCACGTCTAGTTTGGCTGCTTACGCTTTTTCATTTCTGAATTTCAAAGGAAAAAAAGTATTGTTCGCCATATTTCTGTCGACCATGATGATTCCATGGGAAGTTACCATTATTCCTAACTATCTGACCATCAAAAATTGGGGATGGATGGATAGCTACCAGGGGCTGATCGTTCCGTTTATGGCTGGGGCCTTTGGGGTATTCCTGCTTCGCCAGTTTTTCCTTCAGCTTCCTAATGAGCTATTTGATGCAGCAAAAATTGACGGATGCGGGCATCTCCGAAATTTCTTCTCTATCGTACTTCCGCTATCTCGTCCTGCACTTTCTACTTTAGCGGTTTATGTTTTCCTTACACACTGGAATCATTATTTATGGCCACTGTTAATTACAAATAGGGCGTCAATGCGAACTGTACAAATTGGGGTTTCTATGCTGCAGCATGCAGAAGTCATGTCGTGGAATTTGATTTTGGCTGGAGTTACGATCGTTCTGCTACCTTCTTTCCTTTTATTGGCGTTAGGTGTGAAACAATTAGTACGTGGAATTACCGCAGGTGCTGTAAAAGGTTAAACGAGCAATGATCCACCTGTTATCAAACAGGTTTATCATAGATATTTATCCACTTTAAGCGAGGAGAGATAGAAACAATGGAAAAAAAAGGGCTTACGGGTTTAGTTTTAGCGGTAACGATGCTTTTACTTGCGGCATGCAGCGTAAATATGGGGGAAGGTTCAGAAAGCAAGAAACCAGAGGCAACGAAATCTGGAGCAGCTGAAGCTAGCGGTCCGAAGAAAGTCGTTTTCTGGCATGCGATGGGAGGAGCAAATACGAAAGTTGTTGATCAACTGGTCGCCGATTACAACGCATCTCAGAATAAAATCAAGGTAGAAGCGGTGTATCAAGGAAATTACGACGACTTGCTTAGCAAGCTAAAGGCGTCGATGGGTACAAGCGAAGGACCTTCGGTTGTCCAGATGTATGAGATAGGAAGTCGCTTCATGATTGATTCCAAAGCAATTACTCCGATGCAAAGCTTCATTGATGCGGATAAGTGGGATTTGTCACAGCTGGAGCCCAACATCACTGGTTACTATACGTTAGGTGGCAAACTTTACTCGATGCCGTTCAACACGTCGAATCCGGTTCTTTATTATAACAAAGATTTATTTAAAGCTGCTGGCCTTGATCCTGCGAAACCGCCAAAAACTTTCGAGGAATTAAAAGTTGCTGCAGATGCCATTTCCAAATCTGGTAAAGCCACTGGGGCAAACTTTGCTATTTATGGCTGGTTCATGGAGCAGTTCTTTGCCAATCAGGGCGCCGAATACGTAAACAATGGAAATGGTCGGACATCTAATGCAACCCAATCTCTGGTGAATACGGAGCCAGGTGTGAAGGTACTGACATGGTGGAAAGATCTGATCGACACCAAAGCGGCTAACAATCTAGGACGCAAAACGGACGATTCCAAAAAAGCATTTTCAGCAGGTCAAGTAGGTATGATTCTGGAATCCACAGCGGCACTTAAGGGACTTGTTGACAGCGCCAGCGGCAAATTCGAAGTCGGGACCAGCTTCTTGCCGAAACCGACAGATGCGAAAGATGGCGGTGTTATCGTCGGTGGAGCCAGCTTATGGATCATGAATAACCGCCCGGATGATGAACAAAAATCCACGTGGGATTTTATCAAATTTTTGACTACACCTAAAGAACAGGCTTACTGGCACGTCAATACGGGATACTTCCCAATTACCAAAAAAGCCTATGACGAAGACATTGTAAAGGAAAATCTTAAAAAGTTTCCTCAGTTCCAGACAGCGATTGATCAACTACACCAAACGAAGTTGAACACGGCAACGCAGGGTGCGGTAATGGGGGTATTCCCTGAAGCAAGACAAATTGTAGAAGGGGCGATCGAAGAAGTACTCAACAACAAGAAGTCGCCGAAGGAAGCATTGGATGCAGCGGAAAAAGAAATCACATCGAAGATACAAACGTACAACAAAACAGTCAAGTAAATATTAGGAAAGGCTTGAGTCCACAAGCTGGAAAGGAAAAAGGAATGCTTATTAATAAACCAATGATTATTGCACACCGTGGGGCCAAAGGAATGGCTCCAGAAAATACGCTCACTGCCTTCCGGTTAGGGTTAACACAGGGATGCGAAGGAATTGAGCTTGACATTCATTTGACCGCCGACGAGGAAATCGTCGTGTGCCATGATATGACGTTAGACCGGACTACAAATGGGAAAGGCCTAATCGTAGAGAAAAGCTTATCGGAAATCAAAACCTTTGATGCTGGTCATTGGTTTGACGAGGAGTTCAAAGGGGAGACTGTGCCTACTTTGGACGAAGTCTTTGATCTAGTACCCGATAACATTATGATTAACGTGGAAGTTAAGTACGCATATGAAGGCAGAATAGAGCGTAAGTTAGTTGAATTTCTGCGCAGACGTAACCGTTTGAGTAATGTAATCGTTTCATCTTTCGACCATAAGTGTGTCAGAAGGATTAAACAAATGGAATCTGAAGCTAAGATTGGTCTTTTGTATCAAACCGCATTGCTTGATCCTACTGCATACGCACGTAGCTTTGATGTGGAGGTATACTCGCTTCATCCTTACTTTCAAATGTTGGATTCGGAGGATGTGCTGAAGGCGACAGAGAGTGGGCTTTATGTCTACCCTTATACGGCCAACGAAGTAAAAGATCTGTTGAAGTTAACTGATTTTGGGGTTACGGGCATCATTACGGATTTCCCTGGCAAGCTGAAAGCTTTGTTGCAAGACAGGGAATCTCTGTAACAACATAACATACTATGAGTAAAGCCCCGGTTCACGGGGTTTTACTCTTCATTTATTTGGAGAAATGAGGATCAGATATGAGCCTACTTGTATTGGAGAAGCTTAGCATGGCGCTATTATTAGGCTTGCTGATCGGGATAGACCGCCAACTCAAACATAAGCCATTAGGTATGAAAACGAGTATGGTGTTTTCAGTAGCGAGCTGCTTGATCACTATTGTATCTATAGGAGCTGTTCAAAAATACTCCATTCCCGGATTTACGAATATGGATCCTATGAGATTAGCAGCTCAAATCGTCAGCGGAGTGGGTTTTATAGGGGCGGGCGTTATTTTAAGACGTAGTAATGAGATTATTTCGGGACTAACGACAGCGGCTTTGGTATGGGCAGCATCCGCTCTTGGCATCGCAACTGGAGCAGGATTTTTTCTAGAGGCGACGATAGCCGTCATTCTCATTATTTTGGCTATCAATCTATTTCCGATATTTATCAAGCTGCTAGGCCCAAGAAAGTTAAGGGAAAAGGATTTGGCTGTCAATATTGTATTCAGTCCTGATGGGAATATGTCCACACTTATTGATGAGATCTGCGCGGAATACATGAAGGTGAAGCATATCAAAATCAAAGACTTGAACGAGAACCAACAAATACAATTAGTTATTTCAACTGCAGACAAACATCGTACGACGACGGTTTATAGCAAAATCAAGAATATCAAATATGTGCTCGCTGCCGAAGTTGAAACGATAAGCAATTAGGAGCTCAACACTATTTAGGTAGTATCCCACTTGTTAGCAATCAAGTAGCATATTACTAGAATGATAGACGACGGATAACGATAGCTCAATATACTCCTAGGAACTGCAGCCGGCAAAAGGCATCGTTTTCTCATTTTTTTCTTTTTTGAATTTGGGTCGGTCTATGTCATTATATAATCACTAGTTGTATCTGGCTACCTTAACATTAGTGGGGACAAATCCTATATTTAAGCAATTACATGTGAATAATGTGCAGGTTAAACATATGAGTAAACAGAAGTCGATATTTAAATTGCTCGTAAAACTGGCACGAATCTTAGTTAGCTTGGTGCATTCCAAAGAGTCATTCACTCCTGAAAAAACAGTTATTCCGTATACTCACGCTGCCTAACATCTTCGAACTAATGTAAATTGATTCATTCGCAGGACTTCAAAAAAGAAAGCACGGAGGACCGAGTTCGTTCTTCCTAAGGGCACAGCCCCATCCGCTAAACGCTATCGGTCTCCACACCTTAAATAGGTGTAACGAAGGAATGTAAGGGCGTCGACCCGTAGAGCCTTGGGATGGTCAATCTCCAGGGGATTGTGGAGTATGCGTGCAGTAGATTACTGGAATGGCAAAATATTCCAATGTTTCTTCTATTCCCGCATCCCTTAGAAAGGTTCATTACGGTCTCAACAACCTAGTACTCTTAAGATTACTATATTTCAAGGTGATGAAATCCTGCGAATGAATGAGTTTACGTGAGATAAACCCTTAATCGGACGCTGGGAGAGCGTTTCGACGGTATGTGCTCATCAGCTCCTTGGCCTCAGCATCTGTAATACTTTTCGCGAGCTCGGATTCCGTCACGCCCGGTGAAATGAGCGTTACTTGTATATCTCTGCCCGTCTCTTGCCGTAAGCCCTCAGTGATCGCACGCACGGCATACTTGGTTGCACAATATACCGCTGCTGTGGGAGAGACTCCATAGGCACCGATGGAATCGACATTGATTATTTGGCCGAAGCTTTGCTCCCCGTAATAACAACTACTTTCCCTTTAACTCCTGACACTGGGCATCTCTCCTTATTGTTCAACTTTCTTAAACTGCGACGTGTTAAAAGAATATAAAGCTGCTTCAGCGCTGCTCCTTCCGATAGAGCACCATGCCCGCGTGGTAGAGCACCGAGTCACGAAAATCGCCGTCGGCTGTGAAGCCGGTATCATCCACATATTCAATATGATCCCCTCAATGGTATAACGTCTCTGATAAGCGCTCTTGCGATTGCCTCGTGCTTCGTCATACCGCCAGTTTGGCAGTAGCTCATGTCGGATGTATCCATCCTTTGTCACCCACATGCCAACATAGCGATGCGGTTTGGGAATGCTGTTGCTCATGTCAACCTCTCCTCTCGTGCATGAATCTTAAGATTACGATCAACTGAAGGAGATGGACCTAGTAGCCTCACATCAAGCAGACCGCTTGTTACAAGATAATTATGGCTCCAATCGCGGAAGAGGCGGTAGCTGGATATTACGTTGGTCTTACCTAATCCTCCAGCATATTCTATTGTTGAGATAAGCACGGAGAGAATGTGAGGTATTACATACATATGGATGAAATGTCCTTTAAGCAGCGTCAGGAATTGATACAGTTGATCGATCGGTTCGCAGGGCATGACGGAACGCACGAGACGCTGATTCCCGCCTTGCGTTTGATTCGCGCGTCGCATTTATTTGAGCCGGTGTATTCCGTTTATGAGCCCTCCCTTTGCATCGTTGCACAGGGTGCGAAGATTTTTATGCTGGGGAAAGAGAGCTTCCAGTACGACCCGGACAGCTATTTAACAGCTTCCGTGCATTTGCCTATTACAGGACAAGTTATCGAGGCTTCTAGGGAATCGCCGTATCTAAGCCTTCAGCTGCAATTCGATATGACCCAGATTCTCGAGGTCATTCAAGCCTCCGGGCATATAGGATATAGCAAACGCGAATCCGGTGGGGGCTTGGTGGTCAGCCGAATGAATGATACACTCTACGATGCTGTGCTGCGTCTTGTGAAAATGCTGGAGACGCCACAAGATATTCCTGTAATGGCATCTTATGTCATCCGTGAACTTATATACCGAGTTCTTCATAGTGAACAAAATGCAGCGCTAAAGCAGTTTGCTTAATCGGCAGCCATGCACAGCGGATTGCGAAGGTCATTGAGCGCCTAAGCCGCGACTTTGCTTTGCCGCTGCGCATAGAGGAATTAGCTGAGGAGGCTCGGATGAGCGCCTCTACTTTATATGACTACTTCAAGGAAGTAACAGGAATGAGTCCGATCCAATACCAGAAACAGATTAGGCTGCAGGCGGCGCGCCGGTTGCTCTTAACCGAAACAGCCGAGGCGGCCGAGGCGGCATTTCAGGTCGGCTACGAAAGCCCCTCCCATTTTAGCCGCGAGTACGCATCCGTCGCTTGCGCGATACCCTGTTTGAGATCCGACAGTTTTAAGATATTAGCTTCTCTGGAATATACTCAGTCAAGAATTACGCTATGGGGATACGGTTGCTTCACGGCAACTCCTTTATTCTTAATTATGTAACGAGTATCATAGTGGACATTTAAGCAATATTATATGAGTTGAAATCCGCTCACCATGATAGTAGAAAATTGGATGCTTTTATTAACAAAAAAGGTAATTCCGAGTGGTTCATTATAGCATCGAGGGTAATACTATTTTTAACGACTTAAAATATAACGATTATAAGGTTGAAATTCGATATGACACAACAAAAGACAAATTCGGTGCGCCAGTAGTAAGGACATACACATGTGAGAAATTAAATTATCCGGCGACACAAACATAGGTGCATAAATCGCGGTGATAATGGGATCGTCTCCAAAATCCTCCATTTGGCAGGGAGCATTACCATCTAGATCCCCGGTTGGATTGAGCTCGATGTCCACGGCACCGCCAACTTGATTGCGATATTCCTTCTTCACGGGCAACACGTACCGGCCTCCTCTCGTTGAGACGATGCTTTCCTGCAAATAACTGTGGTATTTGGACAATGCAATGTCGAGTTTCTTACGAATGCGGTCGTCGAGTATGTTTATTTTTTGCGGACACGCGACAAAGTTTCAAATGAATGCCTCCTTTTTAGGTACAAAAAAAGCGGACTGGAAACCACAATCGTTTCCAGTCCGCTTAGGGAGAAACTAATGACAGCATCACATGCAACCTGCCGGTTCACTCGCGTACGCCAAGCAAAACATGTTTCACTATGAAATTGCTAGCTAAGAACGACTTCAGACATTAAAATTTCTCCTTTATATTCCTCTACTGCAAGTATACCCTTATCATATGCGAGTCCAGTCTGGATATCGTGCGAGAAAATAGCATAAATCCAACTTTCGATGAGATAAAACTTTATTGAGGTCTTTCGTAGTTGAGCAACCGCGTTCAGATGTAGGTTTATTCGCCAACTGCAGCCGCCGAATTTGATCTTTTATATTGATTCCAGATTTACTACAGCTCAAAGATACAGAATTACAACGCTATGAAGTCAAGTTATGGTTCCTGAATAGTGCCGTTATTATCGGAGAACTCAGGATTTAATAAGCTCTTTTTTCCAAAACTCAATTACAGTATGGTCGGATAATTGCATGGAGGCCCATGAGTTTTTACCTTTAAAGCCTAGATTCTCCATGATTTCCACGATGTGATCCACTTTCGAATTATCTACTCTCAGTTCCATGGATAATGCATTTTTTAAGATGTAGGAGTATTCATTCATTTCATCAACAGTTGTTTGAAAACTAGTCATTTATTCTTCCCCTTTCCTAGATATGTTCATTCCCACGGATACTTTGTGACCAAATAGTGAGCGAAATTTTTACTTGCTTCTCTTCTGGTTTTACGCATTTCCGCGCGGTGGCTTGCAGTCTCGTATAGCTTTCGTTCCTCTTCGGTTTCTGGCAGGATTCTGGGTACAGGGATTGGACTGTTGCATTCATCAAGTCCAACGAAGGTTAAAAACGAAGTTGCAGCTATATCCCTTTTTCCAGTGCGCAAATCTTCCGTAATAACTTTGACGAAAACTTCTATGGATGTTTTGCCCGTCCAAGTGACGAAGGATTCCAAGGATACATAATCCGTCGGACGGATCGGTTTCAGAAAATCGACGGAGTCCGTAGAAGCCGTCACTGCAGTCACCCGACATAATTTGGAAGCCGTAATAGATGCGATATCGTCGATCAGGGACATGAGCTTACCGCCGAACATCGTGTTGTGGTTATTGACATCCAGCGGAAACACTCTTGAAGTTTTGAAGCATCTAGTCTCTCTAACATATTTCTGTTCCAACATTGTTCCTCCCCATCCATTTTTATTATAGAATGCCCTCAGGAGGAATATTTAACATATACAATCACCAAGGCGTCGGTCAAAAAGAGGATATGGAGGAAGGTAAACTCGTGACAGTCGTTATTACTGCACGGCCGGATACACCGCAATTAGCTGCAATTGTTACGGAGTAACCTAAGTTCCTCTAGTCTACGAACGGCATACTTCACAAAGGGGGAAGTCACACGAGAACCATCAACTTTAACGTGATTAAGCCGAGCTCTGTTTATTTTCAGCAGGATGATTCTGTCACTTCCTGTGGGCCAATATGCAGCAGCATATTTCTATGCATATTATAAATTAAATTGATCTTAGCAATAGGGGCGCACCAACTTTTAAACCAACTTCACCGCAGGACCTCGCTTGAAAGATAATGTACAACTTGGAATCAGCCATCGGCAAGCCGTATGTTGAAAGAACTCACGTACTGATTTCGAACATGATTGCAAACCGAAACATATACCTAGCTTGCTACTTATTCTCACGCTGAGCCGCCGATTATGTTTGATCGCTTTGCCAGTTCTCCCATTCTTCAAGATCCAAATAACGAACATTAGTCTTCTCTTGACGCAATTCGCTGCAGCTGAAAGCAGCCCCCCCAAGAAGAAACCGTAGTCCGGGATAGCTTCGTCTGGTAGCATCGATCCATGCCATAAGCTTCTGCACATGTCGACGGTCCGTCACAGATGCGGCAACAAACCCCACCGGATGGCTTCGAAGAATGCCATCCAGATCCTGCAATGGTGTATCAGGTCCTAAATACAAAACCTCAGCCCCGCGCTTTCGCAAAAAGAGACTGAACCACATCAGTCCAAGATGGTGGCGCTCTCCTTCGGGACAAAAAGCGAGTACGACAGGCAAAGTCGGATTTACGGGGAAAACCCGGAAAAGTGCAGACAACCTTCGCATAATCGTTTCTGAAGTGAAATGCTCCTGAGCCACACTGATAGTTCCTGCCTCCCAATCTGCTCCAATCCGGTACATGATGGGAGCAATAATCCGCTGGAATGCTTCCTCAAGGTCGTATAAAGCAAATGCAAGATCTATTGTTTCGTCCGCTTGAGCGGAATGGAATTGAATTAAATCGAGATACAGCTTCTCGACAAGGCCGTCATAGGCGCGGATTGACTCGGGCCGATCTGTGGGCAGTTCCTCAGAGACAGAATCGCTCTGCAGAAGCCTCGCTGCCGCGCTAATTTTCAGTCCGTTTTCCTCTATTTGTCGCTTCAAGAATCGAAGCCTTGACAGATCTTCTTCACTTAGGATACGGTGCCCGCCATCACTGCGGCTCGGAGATATAACCCCGTAACGGTTCTCCCAGGCCCGAATGGTTACCACAGGGATACCCAGCAATTCGGACGCTTTCTTCATACTATACATGATTTCTTTTCCTCCTCCACTTAATTATACACAATCGATACAAAATGACGATGGTTTGAATGGTTACACTCGTTTAATTTAATAGATCAGGAATGATCTTGTTATTTTTGTATAGTTTATGTACAATTATAATTAGAAAATCTATACAAAACAATAAACATCCCCCATTAACTAATAGAGGTGACTTCCTTGATCGATGTACATGAAGATAAGAAGCTTCAAACTGTGCTGGCTGCTATTGAAAGCTCTTTAGCCATGATTGAATTCGACACAGATGGCAAGGTACTCTGGGTCAACGAACACTTTGCCCAATCCATGGGCTATCAGCCATCGGAAATGAAGGGAATGCGACATGCCTCTTTCTGTACGCCGGCATTTCGAAGCAGCCCGGAGTATCTCAAACTGTGGGAAAGCTTGCGATGTGGGAAAACCTTTCAGGATAAAATTCAAAGGGTCCGCAAAGACGGTCGTCTTATCTGGCTTGAAGCGACCTATATGCCAATTATCGGGGATAAGGGCATCCCTGTTAGTGTACTCAAGATTGCAACGAACATTGATGCACGCGAGCAACTGGCTACCCGACTGACAGGAAACCTGCTGCGGATGTCCGACGAGCTGCTGAGTCGGGCCCAAGAAGGCAAGGAAAGCAGCAAGCAGATCAAGGAATCCGTTGACAGCGTAGCAGCCATTTCCGAGGAGAATATGGTAATTTTGCTGCAGCTGGAGCGTCAATCCGATTCAATTCGCGGAATCGTAAGGCTGATTAAGGACATATCCTCCCAAACGAATCTCCTTGCCTTGAACGCGGCAATTGAAGCGGCTCACGCGAAGGAGTACGGCCGCGGATTTGCAGTAGTCGCAGGCGAAATTCGCAAACTGGCCGCCCAGGTTGAACAGGCTACCCGCGAAGCGAACGCATATGTCGAAGGCATCGAGACTCGCGTCCGAGAGATTGGAGAAAGCACGAAACGCTCTCGAACAGCTGCGGAAGAAAGTCGAAGACGGATTCAGCAAGCCGTTGAAGCTTTTGAGGGTATCGGGGAAGCCGCACATGATCTTGACGGGCAAGCGAAAGAGATGAAGTTGATTTTGACTTAAAAGGACAGGCCGATAATCAGATGTGGAAGACCAATGAGCTGCCTTGGCTATGGACTGGGTGAACTACTAATAGAATTCAAAGCCGAAGGGGTGCGCAACAACGTGATGCTTCCCCCTGTAGCAAACCTGATACGAATCAGAAACGCCTTGTATCAGGCAGGTGAATGCTCGCTGACGATCAAGGAGTTTGGGGCTCGTGAGCTTCTGGATTTTTGCAACGATCACTTCTGCGAAAACAAGAGGGAGGCTGTACGCACTGGATCGGCTATGCAGGTTGAAAGCGGTTGAAGAAGCAGCGTCCCTCCGTAACAAGACATTTCTTAATTTTATACCGACATCCATCTATTCGCCGGAATTTGGCTTAAGGTCCAAGGTCGAACTAGCCAACCGTTAAGGTGGGACCCTGCGCTCTTTGTCTTTGAAGTCATCGAAACCAAGAAAACGGAGGATGTGGCGCATTTGAAGCGTAATCTGGCGTTTTACAAGAAGAAAAGTTTTCAATAACGCGCTTGACGACGTCTGCCAAGGCTATAGTACTGTGGAAGAGCTTGCGCTTGCCGAGCTCGGTCCGCATTACATGAAACTGGAACGAACATACGTCAATGGAAACAAACCCGCTGGGAATTCAGAGGCCCTTGAAAAGTCCCTTAGATCTAAAAAAAGGTAAGCCCCTCAAAAAAAACTGAGGAGGCTGTACCTTTTTCTTGTATATTAAATGCCAAGAAATAATGTCTTAGCAATTTTAATGATATTCTGCATCATAACGAAGTCCATCAAGTTTAATCTTCTGTTCATCTCCAGTGAGAAAATCGTACCACCGCTGCCGAAACCTCACTTGAGGGCCGTCAGCAGGTACATGCGCTTCCATACGTAACGCCTCTGGAATTGGTCTTGGATGCTGACTCTCGACAATCGTACGGTCCTCTTCCAGTACCTTGGCGCTGTATCTGGAAAAAATCGTATTCATGCCTGGGACAGATTTTGCAAAGTTTCGCCCTGCCAAACCGAAAATTGCGGTCTTATTTTCATCAATGGGAGTGAAGGTGACGTAGTTGAAAATTTTGTTTCTCGTCTGATTGGGGAGTGTTAAAATCCATTGCTGCGGAAATTGATAATGAAGCAAACCGTTACCATTTTTCACGTGGATATGCTCCCCGTCGGCCTCGAAGGTGATTTGAATCTCTTCCTTTGATTTTTTTCCAATGGACGCACGATGTACGATCGGTACATGTGCAACATCGATAACACTTTCAATGACTCGCGTAAGATGCGCTCGCCATATAGCTGCGTATGGGGCAGCGGTATACTTCGAATCATCGAGTTCGGGGAAAATAAGCAGGTCGGGTATTTCTGCAGCAGCATTGCCTGTATCATTTGCTTTCGGATACACCCACACCAGTCCAGCGCGTTCTGTGACAGGATAGGTAAACGTATGGGCAAACGCGGGAATGGGACGATTGGGGTGAGCTGGGATATCGATGCATCTTCCGTCGGTATCGAACCTCCATGCATGATATGGACAGACCAATTGTCCATCGCGGCATGACCCGAGCGACAAATCAGCACCGCGATGCGGACAATAAGCGTGCATGGCAATAACGTTACGGGCACGGTCACGATACAAAACGAGATCTTTCCCAAGCAATCTACGTTTAATTGGGATTTTGTCCAGATCCTTTGACCACGCTACTGCATACCAAGCAACAGGAAACACCTTTTGGTCAATTTCTCGCACTTCGTGGTACACCCTTTTGTTGACCACTTAGAACCCCTCACTTCGGTTTTAGTTTAGTATTTCGTTTCAAACAACCCCAACAGGTCTAACTACATCAGATATAAATAAAATTTAAAAGTCTCAAAAAATCAGATTGCCATCCGCCAGTAAAACTATTTGGTTATGCGCCGCAAATGTGGTAAATAACTTTTATTCGATAGCAGTTAAATAATCCGTACGTGGAGCAACGCGCTAAGAGGTATCAATAAGCTCGTTAGATATTCGAATTATTTACTATTGACGCGAACCATTTCTCCCAGTCTTCATAATTTCCAGTTATAACATACGGCGATAAGGATGGAGGAAATAAGTCTAACTTACGCCCACTTAGTACGAATTTGATCTTTGGGAATCGTTCTTTGCAGATTGTTATCCAGTCGTCCAGTTCTGCAGTAAGGGTAGAACTACTTAAAGAAACAGCAACAATAGATATATTTTTCTTTTCTATGATATCCATAAGTCCCGAATAAGGTGTATTGGGACCTAGATAGATTACCTCTAGGCCTCTTTTGCGCAAAAATAAAGAAAATAACATCAGACCTATATGATGTAGTTCTCCTTCAGGGCAGAAAGCGATCACTCTAGGATTGTTATATCGAATAGGCAATATCCTAAAGAATTGTTGAAATCTTGCAAGTATAAGTTCTGATGCGAAATGTTCCTGGGCAACTTTTACTACCCCAGACTCCCATTGTTCGCCTATCCGGCAAAGCACGGGAGTTAAAATGTTATGAAACACAGTTTCAAAGGGAAACAATGAAAAGGCAAAATCAATAAGCGTATTCGCCTTTTCTCCATCTAGGTCTACTAGACTTTGATAAAGTTTATCAATGAGGTCATCATGATAAGTAAATTTGTTTATAGAGGCATTTTTCCCTCTATTCGCAATTGAGCTCTCTCTTTGTTTTAATATACTAACAGCTTCGCTAATTTTAATGTGCTTGTTGTTCATCTCATCTTTAAGCCATTTTAATATCTCGATATCTGCTTCGTTGTAATTTCGATGCCCCCCGTCTGTTCGAGTAGGCGATATAATATGATAGCGATTTTCCCAGGCCCTTATGGTAACTACAGAAATACCTACTATTTCAGATACCTTTTTAATACTGTACATCTCGTTTTTGCCCTCCACTCACTCATCACAGCTACAAAAATTATTAAGTGGAACTATTGATTCTAAATATGAAATCCAGCCTTCAGATAACGTATCTGAAGGTACTGCCAGTAAAAGCAACAGTTTTTGTGACGATTACCAAAGCGCAAATCAGCAGAAGGCTTAATCGCAAATGATAGGATAAGCACGGCAGTATAGATAATGGATGCTCCAAGGAATCATGGAATAATAATAGCGCTAGAAGGAACGGAATTGCAAATACGAATCGGGCTTAGGCTAACTCCTTGAAAGACAATGTTCGTAACAACTTGAGGCGTGCAGCCGTACCGCAGCTCCATAGCAACGCCGCGACGGTGGCCATTAGTTGCCATGACGGAATGTTTCGTTGAAAGTCACGAAGCGAGCCCAGAACTGCCCCGAGAGATGAGCAAGAGCATAAGCTGCTCTTGCTTTTGCAGTCGCGCGAATAATTGATCCTTGATAGTTCACCTAAAATTATTGTTGGACGTTTCTGTGGTTCTCTCATCGATTTTCGATATGATTTGTATATGCTTTGTATAGGTTTATTATATCAATTGCGCTTGAATTTTGTAAATAATTCAATGATATTATTCGTTTAGGTGGTTTTTGGTCTGGTTTTAGGCGAAATCAATGGAATATAGACAGATCTGACATGAATATGTATAATTATTGTATAGTTTTTTTGATCCTTCAGGAGGTATGCGGAAGATGACAATAGATCCTGTAGGCTTTGAAAAAGAAATGCTCAATCCCAACACCCCGAAGCTTAGGTTAACCGACCGCCTACTGCTGGTTAGGAGATATCGATGAGATTATGGCATGAATCCCTTATTTCTTTTTTACCGAGACAACAATTGCTTGGGCAGCATCGAGAATGTTGCGCTTTACGTGGAAATGGGTGGGGGAAGCCCCATTCAACGGTGAATTATGTTTTTGCTTACGAGCCTGAGCGACTTTTTTCTTACCATGTTATCGTGATGGTTGAAATGAAGAAACGCGGATTCTGCGTAGATAAAAATTGGGAGAATCCCCTGTATCGCGGCAAGCAATGCGAGCCTTATACCTCTAACCACTTTAAGCTATTTTGGCAATGGGACAGTCCTATTTATCCTGAACATAACAGGGCTTATTTAGTTGATTGTTTGGAAAATCTTCTTACTAAAGGGATTCATATTAAAATGGATCAAATTACCACTCGGTATTTGAAGGATCAAGAGGTGGTCAATATGGACTCAGCTCGGTTGCAAGCCGATTTTGCGTATTGTGAAACGATTATTAAGAAACATTCCAAAAGTTTTTACTACGCATTTTCGCAACTTCCCAAAGAAAAAGCAAATGCAGTATATGCCATTTATGCTTTTTGTAGAACTGCAGATGACTGTGCAGATTCAAACCAACCGTTTGTTGAAAAGCTCGAATCTCTTCAGCGATTAAAGAAAGATCTAGATTTATTCAGGACACATGCAGAATTGGATCATCCACTATGGCGTGCGCTCAGACAAGTTTTTACGGATTATAACATGGACATCCAACCTTTTTACGATCAACTGACAGGGCAATGGATGGATATGAATTTTACCATTCCCCAAAACATGCATGAGCTTGAAAGCTACAGTTACTATGTTGCTGGTTCGGTAGGCTTGATGCTGCTGCCGGTCCTTGCATCAAGATCAGCGGAGGAGCTGCGTCCATCAGCCATAGACCTGGGAACCGCCATGCAAATAACGAACATTCTGCGAGACATCGGTGAAGATCTTCATACCAAGGAACGGATCTATTTGCCCGAAGAAGAAATGGAGCGATCCGGGTATACCCAAAAGGATTTGCGGCATGGTCTCATAAATGAGAATTTTGTTCGCCTGTGGGAGAGACTCGCTGAACGCGCTGAATCCTTATATAACCTTTCCTACAGCAGCATAGATCTTTACGACGATGACAGCAAGATGCCTCTCTTACTGTCTGTTGGCATGTACAGAGGCATATTGGACGCTGTCCGAAGTAATAATTATGACTGTTTCTCAAAGCGCAACTTTGTAACCAAGGAAAATATGATTAAAATCAGTGCTGCTGTTTACAATTGCTCTTAAATTGCTGAAAGGTGTTGTGTAAGTTGTCGATAAATAAAAGCGTACTTATAATCGGAGGCGGGCTTGGAGGCTTATCGGCTGCCATATCTCTTCAGCAAAGCGGCTATAGTGTTTCTTTATACGAACAGAACCATCATATTGGAGGTCGATTGAATCGGCTCGAGCAAGATGGCTTCGGGTTTGATCTCGGTCCATCCATTCTAACGATGCCGCATGTCTTTCAAAAATTATTTGCTGCCAGCGGTAAAAATATGGATGATTACGTCCCTACTATGAAACTGAAGCATCAGTGGAGATCTTTTTTTCCGAGTGGCAATATGATTGATCTGCATGACGATATGGGAGTAATGAAAGCGAAGAATCCATCACTGAATGAGCAGGATATGACCGAATACAAGAATCTACTCGAATATTCCAAAAAACTTTATACGATGACAGAGCTTGGATACTTTAATCATGGTGCTGATAATACGAAAGATATCGCACGATATAATGGCGTGTTCAATGCACTGAAGAACTTTGATTTGTTTTCAACGGTACATAAGTCCATTGCGAAGCGAATAAGCGATCGGGATCTGCGGGTTATGCTTTCCTATTTCACCAAGTATGTAGGGTCTTCACCTTATGATGCGCCGGCTGTATTAAATATGATGATCTATATGCAGCATCAACAAGGCGTATGGTATGTTCCTGGTGGAATGCACATGCTTGCCCGTGGTTTAGTGCAGTTGGCGAAAGAAATAGGCGTGTCGATTCATACTGGAAAACGGATTGTTCAGCTCCATAAGAAAGAAGGCAGTATTACAGGGGCAGTGCTGGAAGATGGAATGGAATTGTCGGCTGATCACTATATTTCCAATATGGAAGTCATTCCGTTCTATGAGCAACTGTTACAGGAAGAAAAGCGTTTTATCCAAAAGTTGAAAACGAAATACGAACCTGCAAGTTCTGGGCTTGTCCTACACCTGGGGGTGAAGAAAGCGTATCCCCAGCTTGCCCATCACAATTTTTTCTTCGCAGAAAATATGAAACAGCAAATGGACAAAATATTTCACCGGCATGAATTGCCGGATGACCCGGTCATTTATCTGGTGAATGTCAATAAAACGGATCCTACTCAAGCGCCCGAAGGGCATGAGAATTTAAAAGTATTGCCCCATATTCCCTACATTCAGGATAAGCCGTTTACACCACAAGATTACGAGCGTTTTGAAGAACGGGTATTAATAAAATTGGAGAGAATGGGACTTGAAGGTTTGCGCGATAACATTGTGACAAGGGACGTATGGACACCTGAAGACATTAAACGTGCCTATGGTACCGACCGTGGCGCCATTTACGGAACGCTCTCGGATCGAAAAAAAAATAAAGGCTTCAAGCATCCAAAACAAAGCACGCGCTATGACAATCTTTACTTTGTCGGTGGGACGGTAAACCCGGGCAGCGGAATGCCTATGGTTACATTAAGCGGTCAGCAAGTACGGGATATCATCGTGCGAAGGGATGCGGACAATGGCTCAACAGGATAGTACTGGTCTGCAGTCATTATTGGAAAAGCAGCAAGACGATATGATTTCAAATGCAGTTCCTACCGTGAGAGAACGAAAGAAAACGCTTTTGAAATTGAAACGGTTGCTTGTAGATCAGGAAGCAGCACTTATTGAAGCCTTAGTGACCGATATGAGAAGGCCAGCATTTGAAGCTTTCTCATTCGAAATAGCACTTTTGTTGAATGAGATTGACTACGTATGTCGGTCATTAACAAAGTGGATGCGCTCAGAGCGTTCCATTCATAGTAAATTTGGATACATCGAGACTATTCGCAAAAAGCGGAGCCCTTTCGGAAGTGTTCTTATCATCAGTCCATGGAATTATCCGCTTCAGCTTGCCTTAATGCCAGCCATCAGCGCGATTGCAGCTGGAAACCGCTGCGTCATTAAGCCATCGGAGTACGCGCCGGCTACAAGTAAACTGCTACAAAGGGTGATTAGTCAAACCTTTTCGCCCGAAGTTCTGACGGTTGTTCCCGGGGATGTGCAGACTGCAAAACAGTTAATTTCACGGCCGTTTAATCTCATTTTTTTTACGGGAAGTCAAGAGACGGGAAAGGCAGTATCCCAGCAGGCGGCCAAACAGCTTATACCTGTCATAACGGAGCTAGGAGGCAAAAATCCTTGTATATTGGATGAAACAGGGTACTCCCCTGAGGCGATTCGCGAAATCGTGTGGGGAAAATTTCTTAATGCAGGACAGACGTGTATTGCACCGGATACGCTCTTTGTACACGAATCGATATACGCAAAAACACTTTCGGAAATTGCAGCAGTACTTTTGTCGTTTTACGGGGATCATGCTAAGGAGAGTAAAGACTATGGAAGAATTTGTAATCGTGCACATTTTGAAAAACTGCTCCATGTCCTCACACAGGGCAAAATAAGGTTCGGGGGCGATTATAATGCGGAGGAATTATTCATAGCCCCAACCGTATTAACAGATATTCCAAGTGAGAGTCCCATTTGGCATGATGAAATTTTCGGTCCGATTCTCCCTGTCATTCCCTATGCAAACCTGGAATCCTTATTACATCAACAGGTGATCCAGCGTGATGCATTGGTCGCGTATATATTTAGTAAGCATAAGCCATGCATCAAGCTATTGGAAAATCACATGCGATCGACAACCATCAGCATCAATCAAGTCATCCAGCACGGTGCAAATCCGCATGTTGCATTTGGCGGTGTAGGGCGAAGCGGACATGGCAGTTATCACGGCAAGGCAGGTTTTCAAGCGTTCAGCTACGAGAAGACAGCATACAACGTATACCGCTACTTGACTGTACCAGGTAAATTTCCGCCATATTCGGATCAGAACCTGCACATTGTGAAGAAATTCAGAAAATGGCTTTTATAAGAGAGAAGATGGACTGTATGGAGGAGGATTGCTGTGCCACCATTATCGTTACCTGTCATATGGACTGTAATGATTGACATTTTCGCCTGGGCTTTTTTTCATATATTCGTGTCGGTTTTGTGCTTAAAACTGCCCTTGTCTTTCTTTTTGAAAGAAAGTGCATGGTTTCGAACGTTCGTCTGGGAGAAATCGGGGAAGGTATGGCAACGGATATTTCGCGTAAAAAGCTGGAAAGGGCGTCTTGTCGACGGGACTGTGATATTAAAAAAAGGATATGAAAAAAAGAAATTGCACGGCACTAGCATAGATGACTTGAAAGTGTTCGCCGCAGAAACCAGACGGGCAGAAATGACTCACTGGCTTTCAATTGTGCCTGCTCCCTTATTTTTTATATGGAATCCCATATGGGCAGGTTGGATCATGATTCTCTACGCGGTAATGTTCAACTTGCCATTTATTATCGTACAGCGTTATAACCGCGGACGCATTGATGCGATCACATTATCAACAAGTCGATAGGAAGGGGGAATATTTCAAATGGACAAGAAAGTGATTGTGATCGGTGCAGGTGTCGCCGGGCTTGCTACTGCAATAAGATTGCAGCACGCCGGTTACCGGGTTGAAATCTATGAGAAAGAATCCTTACCGGGCGGGAAAATGAATCGAATTGAAACAGGTGGCTACAAGTTTGATTTAGGACCAACAATCGTCATGATGCCGGAATTGTACAGGGAGATTTTTGAACTTTGCGGCCGTAATCCTGATGATTATATTCCCATGGAGAGATTGGACCCAATGTATCGGGTTTACTACAGTGATACCCCCGATGAGACGTTCGATATTTCCTCTGATCTGGTGCAACTGGCGAAGACGATAGAAAAAATCAGCGAGGAGGACATGGAGGGTTTCTTTCTTTATTTAAACGAGATTTATAAACGCTTTATGCTTGCAAAGAAGAGCATTATCCAAAGACCCTTTCGTAAATCCCGTGATTTTTACAACCTGCCCATGTTGAAAAAAGCACTTCAATTGAAGACGTTGGACACAGCAGATCATTTTATGAGCAAATATTTGAAAAATGAACGACTAAAACAGCTGATCAGCTTTCAGACCTTGTACATTGGCATTTCACCTTTTAAAAGTCCTTCGTTTTACACCATGATTCCCATGCTTCAATTTCTATATGGCGTATGGTTTATTAAAGGTGGCATGTACACGATGGCTCAGTCTATGGAGAAGCTCTTTAAAGAACTGGGGGGCACTATTCTCTACAACAAAAACGTGCAGGAAATAAGCATTCAAAATAAAAAAGCGACTGGCATTATCGTAGACGGTGAGAAGGTTTCCGCGGATTATGTCGTATGTAATGCAGACTTTCCCTACGCGATAAAAAAACTGGTGAAAGACCATGCCGCTAAAGGTAAATACACAGACAAAAAGATTGATAACATGAAATACTCCTGTTCTTGTTTTCTTTTATATCTAGGTATGGACAGAAAATATGACGAGATAGAGCACGTACATAATTTTATTTTTAATAAAGATCTCAAAAAAAATCTGCATGACATTTTTGCCGGAAATAAACTGACCGAAGCTTCCTTCTATGTCTATATCGCTTCGAAAATGGATGCTTCGCTTACGCCCGATGGAAAAGATGGCTTATACATATTGATGCCGGTGTCCAATCTAGTCACGGCCAAGTATACATGGAATGAGGACACGATTCGTGACTACCGATCCTACATTTTAAATACGTTAAGAAAGATAAGCGGGTTTGAAAATATTGATCAAGAAATTGTTACGGAAACCTATATTACACCGCTTGATTTCGAATCGAAGTTCAATGCCTATCATGGTGCCACTTTCGGTTTAATGCCCGTCCTGTCTCAAAGCAACCATATGCGTCCGCAAAGCAAAGCAAAAGATTGTGAGCATCTGTACTTTACGGGCAGCAGCACTCATCCGGGCGCAGGAGTTCCGATTGTGTTGTTGTCAGCTAAAATTACAGCGCAGGAACTGATTCATGATGACCAAGGGATTATATACGACTATTCTGGGAAGTAATGCATGCACGAGCAAAATCCTGCGCTAACCTCTTGAGGAGGAAATTCCATGACAGGCTCTGAAGGGCTTAATCTTATTATTGGTTCCTTGGCTGTTCTAGTTGGCGTTATGATGTTCTGGTCTTTGCCGCTTCTTCAAACAAGGAAGAAAGTAAATCAGTTGCCATATTTATCAATCATTATTCCAGCCAGAAATGAATCGGGTCGAATTTCTCCTCTGCTACAATCGTTACAAAACCAATCGTTTCAGTCATTTGAAGTTCTAGTCGTTGATGATCATTCAACAGATCATACTGCTACGATTGCAGAGAGTTTCGGTGCAAAAGTTCTACAAAACAAGGCAGTCGACTCAGGCTCAGGTAAATCCATGGCTTGTTGGCATGGTGCGCTCCACGCTAAAGGGAGATGGCTCCTTTTCTTAGATGCAGATACATCGCTAATGAATGCAGAAAGCCTGATTTGTTTGCTCAGTTTCTACCAACAAAAAGGTGCTAAAGGGATTTTATCTCTACAGCCTTATCATACCGTGCATCGATTATATGAAAATCTTTCGGCGATTTTTAACATAATTGTTATTGTTGGAATGAATGTATATTCTTTCTGGGGGCCCAGGTTCAAAACTGCAGGTTCATTTGGTCCGTGCCTACTATGCAATAAAGAGGAATATTTATTTACGGGGGGGCACCAAAAAATTCTGGGTGCCGTATTGGATGATCTGGCACTCGGGCAGGCCTTTATGGATAAAAACCTACCTGTTCATTGTATGGGCGGAAAAGGCATCGTTTCTTTTCGCATGTACCCTGAGGGAATTAAAAGCCTTGTAGAGGGGTGGTGTAAAAGTTTTGCTGTTGGATCAAAATCAACGCATCCGTTCGTAATGTTGATGACCATTATTTGGATTTCCGGTAGTTTTATGACTACAGGAGCACTGATTTCGTCCATCTCGGCAAATAGCTTAACAGCGATGATCTTAAGCAGCACCTTGTATTTGACATATGTCTTGCAAACGATACAGTTTGCCCGCCGATGTGGCAATTTCAGTCGGTATATATTTTTGTTTCATCCGATTTTGTTTTTATTTTTCAGCGCAACATTCGTTTATTCTTTATTTCAGACATATATTCTACGTACTGTTAAATGGAAGGGGCGTAATATAGATGTGTAATGGGATGTATCCAGTCCTGTAAGGAGTACTTCAAAACATAGTAGTAATACCTATCATCAGCCCCGGCCCTTAAAAGGATGGTAAATATCTGGCTAAACTTAGTCTAGAGCTCATGCAATCGTGCATGAGCCTTTTTTCATACTGTACGAGCGTGGCTATGAATTGAGCTTATAGATGGTCCAAGCTAAATAAGTTGCAAAGCAAGACCAAAGTAAATATGGAAACAGCAGCCACGCAGCTAGTGTAGAATAAGGAGCAGACATGTAGTTAGAGCTACAATTAAGCAGTCGAGAAAGGCTAAACGAAGATTTTTTAATTTGAATTGAATAAAAGTAAAAGATTGATTAGCAACATAGTTAATAGTGTTATTCCTGAACTTATGCATCTGAGGGATCATTACTTAGTTTCCAAAAAATACGATTGGCTATTATGCGTTAATCATCATGATATTGTGTTCGGATCAGGGTTAGAGGTAGTGAATAATATGAAAAAATTTGAGCAAAAGAACTCTGAAGAAATTATTAGAAGTTAATTGTTTATGTATTTAGGAAACTTGGACATTCGCTGAAACGATAGTTCAGTCTTTAGAGGTGTAGGTGCATGCAGAGAGCAGATTGGATTCCATTACGTAACATAAGCGATAATGAAAAGATTTGGGCTGGGACAAAAGTAAGAATTTACAATGTTGGTTTGAATGTTTCAAATAAGAATCACGACTATTACGAATATTTAGTGTCATTCATCTTTGATAACGACGAACATCTTCAGCTAACGAACCTCACACAAGGCAAGGCAGGAAATATTCTTTGTGTTGTTAAGAAACATACACCAAGCCATTATTCATTAGGAAAAACTCTTAAAGCTATGATTGGACTTGAAAATACATTTGTCTTTTTCGAGTAAAGTTGGCTGAACTAACGGGACACGTTAGCACAATAACATCAGGCTGCTAGCTTATTTGGGAACCTATTAATTAATTTTAATCCTGCAGTTGGTTTATGGTGCCGACGGATATCTCTTTTCGGGATGGTTTGTCCTATATCGTGACACAGTGCACGGTAGCGCTTTTTGCCAGCTTTACAACGCGGTTGCTATTTGGTAATATCGCCAATTTAGGAGCTACTCTTCCAAGATTTTCGGCAGGGCAGTCCTTTTTGTGTGAATGATATTGAGGAAGTTCTTGCTTTGGGTGAAAGACTTCGTCAAAGCGGGCTGCTGTTAATTGACGAAATTACATTTCCAAAGCGGGACGCGGGAAAAACTATTTGATAGAATTTTCGGATAAATGCTATACTGTACCAATGTATAATTTATCCAGAAAAAGGAGAATGAAAAATGATGTACTATGCTGATCATTCCAGGGGAAAGCCATACGCTAAAGATCCGGCTGTTGTAAAATTTAAAGGAAAGTATTGGATGTATTATTCCATTCCTTCCTATGAAGACGGGCGTCAACCGGACGGCTGGGGCATAGGTATTGCTGTAAGCGATGATCTGGAGCAATGGGAACGCGTTGGTGAAATGACAGCGCAGCATCCTTATGAAATCAACGGAATATGTGCTCCCGGGGCTATTGTATTGAACGGAAGCATTCATTTGTTCTATCAAACCTACGGGAACTTCCCAAAGGATGCGATTTGTCACGCCGTTTCGGAAGACGGGCTGCATTTTGAGAGAAATAAGTCGAACCCCGTGTTTTCGCCAACAGGTGAGTGGAATAACGGTAGAGCTATCGATGCCGATGTTATTATTCACCAGGATAAGCTGTTCCTTTATTTTGCGACGCGCGATCCCAAGGGTGAAATTCAAATGCAGGGTGTGGCAACAGCGCCACTTGATTCTGACTTTGGAGCAGGCGCATGGACTCAAGCTTGTGACCAATCAATCCTTAAGCCCGAGCTTCCTTGGGAGGGGCAATGTATCGAAGCGGCCGCGACGTGTAAGCGGAATGGCAAAGTATTTATGTTTTATGCGGGTGCCTATAATAATTGGCCGCAGCAAATAGGATGTGCGGTAAGCGAAGACGGAGTGCATTTTCAAAGGCTGTTTTCAGAGCCTCTTTTGCCGAATGGCGAACCGGGCAGCTGGAATTCTAGTGAGTCAGGTCATCCATATCTATTCGAAGATGAAGATCAGCGCACTTATTTGTTCTTTCAAGGCAACAACGATAACGGGGAAACTTGGTATTTGTCCTATGTCGAGATTGGATGGGAAGCTGATGGTAACATTCCGGTAATTATCCCTCCACTCTAATTTGTTGAAATGAATGAATACCTGATAGATTTGTCGAATGGTCATAACAAAAAAGCCGTCAAACCCACTGTAGCAGTGATTTTGAAGGCTTTTTCGTTATATGAAATGAATTTCTCCAGAAGCATTCCCCCGGCATCACTCCTTTATTCATTTCTGTTAAAACCTACATACCCAATCAAATTGGCATTTTAGCCTATCAAAGTACCTTTTTTATGCGCAGGGACCGGTGATATTATGAAAGCGTAAACAAACAATATAAACATATCGAGAGGGGTTCCCCAATGAAGAAATGGATTGCTATGTTTTGCGTATGCGCGCTGTTTGTTATTTCAGCTTGCAGTGGCACTAAAACTGCGGCACCGGCAGCACCTGACTCCAAACCAACCCAACCTGCTCCTGCTGCGGCCGGGGAGAAAAAGAAACTGTCGTTATGGTATATAGAAACGGGGAAGCGGAAGGAACTGATTGAGGCAACGATTCAACAGTTTATGAAGGATCATCCCGACGTGGAAGTGGAAGCGGTTCAAATTCCTAATGACCCTTACAAAACGAAGTTAACCGTTGCTATGGGCGGCGGAAATCCTCCTGATATTTTCCATTCTTGGGGCGGCGGTTGGCTGAAACAATTTGTAAGCGCTAACCAAGTGCTGGATTTAACCGGTAAAATCAGCACCGATACCTTTATCCCTGCCGGGATCAGCTCCGCTACTTTTGATAATAAAGTATACGGCGCACCGGTGGCTTTGTCCTTAGTTCCTGTTTATTACAACAAGGAAATTTTCGCTAAATACAATTTGCAGCCGCCTCAAACTTACGACGAGCTGATGACGATTGTAGAAAAGCTTAAAAAGGAGAATATCATTCCTTTTGCGCTTGCAAATAAAACGAAATGGCCTGCTGCTTTGTTGTTCATGTATTATGCAAACCGTCTTGGGGGTTCGGAAATTTTTAACGAAGCCTTTGAAAGAAAAGGACGCACATTTGATGATGAATCCTATATAAAAGCTGGAGATATGATCCAGGAGCTGGTCAAAGCCGGCGGCTTCAATCCAGGGTTTAATGGTATTCAATACGATGCGGGAAATTCACGTCAGTTGATGTATACGGGCAAAGCTGCAATGGAAGTGCAAACCTCCTCGTATATTAACAACGTCCGTACCGAAGCGCCTGACTTTGAGAAAAAATTAGGCATGTTCCCGTTCCCGACAATCAACGGTGGCAAAGGGAAAATTACTGACGTAGTCGGAGGGGTATCACCTGTACTTTCCGTATCTTCCAAAACGAAATATCCTAACGAATCAATTGAGCTGATTAAAGCTTTAACATCCAAGGAGCTGGGACAAAAATTAGCTGATCAAGCTGGCACAATCTCGGCACAGAAAGGTATTACTTACACGGATGCCTTTGCCAAACAATTAAACGACATGTTGAGCAGCGCGACTTCCTTGCAAACGTTCTATGATCAAACGTTGCCATCGGAATTAGCTGAGCTGCATAAAGATACAACGCAAAATATATTTGGCCAGTCCATGACTCCGGCCGAGGCAGCTAAACAAATGGAAGCTAAAGCAAAAGAAGTATTAAAGAAATAAAGTCATTCAAGGGGAGGGATGCCTCCCCTTCTACTATTACACCAAGGAGAGGGGCTTCCCATGAACAGCAATGCCTCGCCACAAAACATACGCCGGCAAAATAAGATACAAAACAGCCTATTTTTATTATGGTTTATCGGTCCGGCGCTGCTCGTTTACTTGATTTATGTGATTTATCCCATCTTTGCTACTTTTTATTACAGCATGTTTAAGTGGAGCGGGATTCAGACTGAAAAAACGTTCATTGCGTTGCAAAATTACGTAACTCTATTGTCGGATAACGTTTTTTGGATGACGGTTTCTAATAATTTACTGCTGGTTATCGCTTCCGTTGTTACACAAATTCCTCTCGGACTCGTTATGGCGCTAATTTTGTTTGCTCCGCTAAAGGGAATGCGGTTGTTCCGAACCGTGTATTTCCTGCCTTTGCTCATGTCAACCGTAGCAGTAGGGATTTTGTGGTCGCTGATCTACGATCCGATGTTCGGCGTTATTAATAAAACGTTGGAGGCTATAGGGCTCGGCTCGTGGCAGAACGGTTGGCTTGGAGATACGAAAACCGCTTTTATCGCAGTTATCATTACTATTTGTTGGCAGTACACTCCGTTTTATATGATTTTGTTCCGAGCGGCCATTTCCGGAATCCCGACGGACATCTACGAGTCGGCTGGAATTGACGGCTGCAGCGGCTTTAAAAAGTTTTGGCATATTACGCTGCCGTTAATTAAACCAACGATTATTACTTCCTCGGTTTTATCAGTAATCGGCTCGTTAAAATATTTTGATTTAATCTTCGTCATGACGGAGGGCGGTCCCTCCAGCAGTACAGAGCTAATGGCCACATATATGTATAAGCAGGCCTTTTCGCAATTCAATATGGGATACGCGAGCTCGATCTCATTTACTATGTTTGTTATCGCATTTGTGGTTGCATTGATCATTTTGGCAGCGGACAGGTCCCGCGCGAAGGCAAACCAATAGGAATATGACATAGATAAAGAAAGGGTGATCACCATGCCTTCCATAATAAAGCATACAGGGCTTTATTTGATCGCGGCCATTCTGCTGGTTTTTACAGGCTATCCATTTATATATATGATTGCAACTTCTGTAAAAACACAAGAGCTGTTTTTTCAAAATCCAACTTCTCTCTGGAGCAACTTTGTGTTTGAAAACTATGCGCTCGTGTTTAAGCTCGGAATCGATCAATATTTTATCAATAGTATATTGATCTCGGTCGCTAGCGTGTTTGCCGTTATTTTATTATCGGCTATGGTCAGCTTTCCCTTGTCCCGCATAAGATTCAAGTTGAACCGGCCTATCTACTATGTATTTCTTGCAGGCATGATGATTCCGGTGCATACCACATTGATCCCGGTTTATCTTCTTACAAAGGAAATAGGATTGTATGATTCGTTGTGGGCGCTATTGGGGCCGTATATTTCATTTAGCCTTCCGGTTTCCATCATTATTTTGACACAATTCATCCAGGAAATTCCGCGCGAACTGGATGAAGCGGCTATCATGGACGGAACCTCGCAGCCGGCATTATTTTGGAAAATCATATTGCCACTGCTTGCTCCGGCGCTTGCGACGATAGGGATCTATAATTTTATTCATATATGGAATGAATTTGTTTTTGGCTTGGTGCTTATCACAACACCTGAAAAAATGACACTGCCGCTCGGATTACGTGCGTTTTACGGTGAGTTTTCCGTTAACATTCCTGGAATCATGGCTACATTGACACTGGGAACCTTACCGCTGCTAATCGCTTATTTTCTTTCCCAGGAAAAAGTGGTCAGAGGTTTATCAGCCGGCGCTGTAAAAGGATAAGTTTCCGACAGGTAAATATAAGTTGTTTGCAAACCATTCCTATGATGTATACTATGGGGTATGGTTCTTTTTGTTAGGAATAAAGGATGTGTTTAGCATGAACAGGATTATAGGCGCCTTGCAATTGAACCGGACAAGAGTGCAAATCTTACTTGGCTTCCTGCTGGTTATGATGGTTGTCCTGTCCATTGCAGGCGGATTGGTTTACCGTTCAATATCCGAGCTGTTGGTCCGCAATACCGAATCCTACGTAGGAGAAACAACCAAGCAGGCCAGTGCCCGCTTGGATGCGGTGCTTGCACAGGTTGACACGCTTAGCTTGCTGCTGATGACGGATGCCCGGATCCAACAGTTATTGTACAAAGTTAAACAAGGAGAAACCGTAACGGTTGACCAAAAGCTGTCCGTTCGGCCTATTTTGATTAATTTGATGACCTTTTCCGATCTCATTCAAGGCATTGAGCTGTACGCGGGCGATGAGCCGTTCTATCCGTTGGAAAACCAAAATTTATTGGAACGCATCGGCCAGGAGGCTGCTATTTTCGCCAATTTGAAAGAGGGGCAGCTTGTATGGGCGGACACAAAGCAAAAGGAGAACGGTCACCTTCTCGCTGTGCGGCAAATCCGGTTGGAGGATGACTATCTGGCTGGAGGAGGATACATTGTCTTCCGAATCAGCGATTCACTTCTTGACTTTTTTAACACGGAGTTCTCTTCAATCAAGGGAAGCACGATGCATTTGTACGACCAGCATCAACAACTTGTCGCATCCAGCTCTCCCTCGCTGCTGACATCGGTCGATCCATCCTTATTGCTTAGCCCGGCTCCGCAGGGAACTCATTCCATCATTAATATACACGGGACGGATTATCTTAAGATTATTCGGCAGTCAACGGAAACCCACTGGTCCATTCTCATGCTTGTCCCTGTAAGAGCGATTACAGAAGGGCTGCTCGTACTCAAGCAGGCTTTACTTTGGTCGTTAATTGTCGGCGTTGTTTTCTGTCTTCTGCTTTTGTGGATACTTTCCAGCTTTATTACAAAGCCGATCCGCAGGCTCAGAAATAAAATGCGCATTCCGTTCCTCGGGCTGCCGCATCTGAATGAAGAGGTCTATTTTAATTTTGAAATGAATGAGTTGAATATTTCTTATAACAATCTTGTCCGGGAATTGCATCAGCTGGTGCAAACGGTTTACGAAAAGGAACGCCTCAAAAACCAAGCGGAAATCAAAATGCTGCAAGCGCAAATTCACCCGCATTTTTTGTTCAACACGCTCGAATCGTTATATTGGACATTGATAGATAAACAAGAGGAAGAAGGCGCCCAGACGGTTATTGCCTTATCCAAGCTGTTCCGGTATACGATAAATGCTGCAGACAAAGATGATTGGGTGAGCTTAACAGACGAAATAGAGCATTGCCAGCGTTATATGGAAATTATGAAATACCGCCTCGGCCACCGCTTAAACTGGCAGTTCCATATCGAACCGCTGACCCAAGAAGTAAAGGTTCCCAAGCTGTTGATTCAACCGTTAATAGAAAATGCGATACAGCATGGGATTGAACCGAAGATTGGAAATTCATCGCTGCTTGTCTTGATACGGTCCGTCGAAAAGGATGGGGAAACCTTGCTAGGTATACAAGTTAAAGATGATGGCGTAGGAATGGAACGGCAAGCTCTTGAAGCACTAATAAACCGATTGGAACCATCCGGCCGGCCGGATACTTCTTCCAAATCAGGCATTGGCCTCTTAAACGTACAGCAGCGTATTAAGCTTTATTACCGCAATCATTATGGAGTTTACATTCAAAGCAGCCCGGAGCAAGGGACTGTTGTGGATCTATATCTTCCTTACGGAGTTGAACGCGATGTCTGAACTTCCTTGTATTCTTATAGCCGAAGACGAGCTGCCTACCCGAAACGGCATTATGAAAGCGCTACAAACTTGGTCGGAAGGAAAAATCAATTTGCAAGTGGCGGAAAACGGGATGGAAGCCTTCCAATACCGAAAAACAAATCCAGTGGATTTACTGATCACGGATATCCGGATGCCCGGTTTAAACGGGATACAGCTTCTCGAAAGACTGAAGAAGGAAGGCTTGCAGACAAAATCCATTCTGCTTACGGGCTATGCGGAGTTTGAATATGCCAGAAAAGCGCTGACTCTTGGCGCGGTGAACTATATTCTGAAGCCGGTCGAATTCCAAAATTTAATTTCGGCCGTAGAGGAAGCCTTTGAAGAGAACAAGCTGTGGAAACGGGGCAACCATGATTCCTCCTTCACTGTACCGCAGGTGCTTAACGATTCAATCCGTAAGTCTTTAGTCTATATTTCTGCCGAGCTGTGGAATCCGTCTCTTGGGATCAAGGATGTGGCCGAGCATATTCATTTGAACCCCAGTTATGTTTCGGTGTTGTTTAAAGAGGAAACCGGCTATACGTTCAGTGATTACTTGACCCGGCTGCGGCTCTTCAAAGCTAAGGAATTACTGCTTGGAACCGATATGAAAATATACGAAGTAGCCGAACGTACGGGGTTCAGCTCTTCTAAATATTTCGTGAAGGTTTTCCGTGAGGCGGAGCTTTTGACTCCCAAGGAGTTCCGCAATGAACATAAAAAAATGATGAATAAGAGCGGGTTCGGCCATGAATAGAACGCATAAGCTAAACCTGTTGATTGCAGCCGTGCTGTTAGTCACTTTATTATTTACTATATACAGCAGGAGGGATGCTCCTAACGTTTCCCAGTCTCCACCGGCAGCGCCTTCTGTTTCTTCGGCCCCGGTAAAAATTACGTTCTGGAACGTCGAGACCAATGACCTTCGACAAGCTTTATTAAATCAAAGCATCCAAGCCTTTAACCAGACTCATAAGGCTGTTCAGATCGTGCCTTATTTTTATGAAGTGGAAACTTATAAAGCCAAGCTTAAACTGTCCATGATTTCTGGAAAAATGCCGGATTTGTTTTATTATTGGACAGGTGAGTCGTTTAAGTATATGGTTGATTCCCAGATTATAGCGGATTTAACCGAGAAAATGCAGGAAAGACCCGCTTTTATGAAGCAGTTTTATCCGGAAGCGCTGCAATATGCTACTTATTATGACCGGTTGTATGGGCTGCCACACACAACCAGTCATGTCGTGTTCTGGTACAACAAACGAATATTCGCTCAATATGGCATTATGCCTCCGCAAACATGGGATGAATTAATGTCGACTGCGCAGCAGTTATTGAACAACGGAATTCCGCCGTTTACCGTCTCCGGCAAGGAAAGATGGCCACTTCTCAATTGGTTCGCCTATTTGTCCAACCGTATGGGAGGCTCGACTCCTTTTCAGCATGCAATAAAGAAAACAGGTGACTTTACCGATCCCGCCTTTTTAGAAGGGGCTCAATTATTCCGCGGTTTGATTACGGCAAAAATGTTCGTGCCTGGCTTTTTAGGCTTGGACGGGCCGAAGGCCGAGGATATTCTTTTAAAAGGTGAAGCGGCCATGTATTTGCAAGGCGATTGGGTTGCGGAAAAAATGCTCAGTAATCCGGACATCGGCTATTTCCGCTTTCCGACGGTTCACGGCAAAGGCGATCCTCAAGTCTACTACGGAGGCTATTCCTCAGGCTGGGCCATTTCCGCTAACAGCAATCGGGATGCGGCCTTTGAGGTGCTTTCATCGATGTTGGGCATGGAAGAGAGAAAGAAGGTTGTTGAGGCGAGCGGGCTGCTCTCTACAGCAAAAGATATGCCTCTTGATAGAAATATTATGAACCCACTCGTATACGATTTTGTTACCTTTATTGAAAAAGATCCCGTCGATTTTTTCGGTTATTATGACCAAGAAATCGATCCTCACAGATCTCAGCTGTTATTGAATGCTGTAGTAACGATGGCCAGCGCGCCTACGATGTCTCAGGAGGAGATCGAGGATTTATTGAAACAGATCCGGTAATCTGTATTGCATTTAAACCCAATATGTCGAAAATGAATATTTGTTATTTGGACAAGTAACTAAAGGAGAACTATTGTTGAATACCACAGTGGCTGCTAATAAGAGAGCAAGGGGTTTGGGCTGTAGGAATTGAAAATACTTTCATCTCCTAAGGTTGTTGTAGAGCAGGGCATTCCTCGAAGTAGAGTGCCCTGCCACAAAAAAATAAAAACAATTAACTTTATTTTTGTACGCCTTTAAACCATATAGCTTTAATAGACAGGGTATCCGAGATATTGGTAGTTGGGTCGCCATTGACCAGTACTAGGTCAGCGCGCGCACCCTCGGCAATACGGCCACGATCATAAAGACCGAACCGGCGGGCCGGTTTCGAAGTAGCCGATTGAAGTGCTTCTATTGGAGTGAACCCGGCTGTAACCAGTAATTGCAATTCATGATGTACGCTGGCTCCATGAGCAAGGCCGCCAAGGTTCGGAACGGGGACGGGGGCGACATCCGTCCCAACCAGAATATCCACACCAGCCCTGTGAAGATCCATTACATTTTTAAAGCTATTTTCTATATTGCCTTGCGGGAAAGTATTAAAGCTTGAGTTCAAAATATCAATCCATTCCAGACTTAATTTGGAATGAACACGTGGGTCATTCGCCAATTGCGATGCTGGGTTCCCAAGAATGGATGAGTTCAAAACCAAACACGGTGTAACAAATACGCCGGAATCGACGATGGATTGCACCAGCTCCGGCGTGTAATCGGGCCTATCGATAAACAGGTGGCCCAATCCGTCTACGCCAAGATTGATGGCGGCTTGGGAAGAATGAGCAGTCAAGACGTGGGCGATGACGATTTTATCGAACTTATGGGCTTCTTCCACCGCTGCTTTTAGAATTTCGTCGCTTAAAACAGGCAGTCCAGGAGCGCCCATGACTGTTCCTTCTTCAATCATAATTTTTACATAGTCGGCTCCATTCTCCACTTGGGTATGCACATGTTTAATCGCTTCTTCCACCGTTGTTACTTGCGGCACTTCTTCGTGATCGTGGGCGTAAGCGGCTAGCATAGCTTCCCGGTCTTCCTTCGATAACTTCTCCAATTCCTTTAATACGAATTCTGGAATCTCATCACCATCTGGCAGCAATTCATCCGGGTGACCTCCAGGAGCGGTGATTGCCGTACCTGCAGAACGGACATCGGCGATGTCATCCATATTTTTCAATTGGATCGCACGTCCTCTTTCTGTAAAGTCACCGTTCATTTCGAGTTCTGTCGTCACCCCGAAACTTAATGCATCCCGTAATCCACCGATGGAAGTATGAACATGCGCATCAATTAAGCCGGGCAATAATGTTGCATCCTCAGCATCGATAATTGTTGCATTCGCCGGAATGTCGCCACCTACTGCAACAATGGTTTCCCCTTTGATGACAATACTCCTTGATTCTATTACTTTTTCTCCATCGAAAATACGCACATTCGTAATAGCAGTAATTTTTTCAGCAAAAGAGCTTTGGACTACATTGTTCATATTGTTATTCCTCCTCGGATACGCCTTAAACACTTCGAAGTATAACTGTTAGGAAACTAACTGTCAATGAACTAATATTTATTTGACATACAACCTTGGTGTTTGTATAGTTTACTTACTAACAGTTAGTTTTCTAATAATATGAGGGGGTACGCTCATGAAGCCTCACAAGAATACGCCTTATCTGGATTTGTTTCAGGTTATTGGGCTTAAGTTAAAGAAAAAGGCGGACGAGAGCATAAAAGAGTTAGGGCTAAACGCTCAACAAGGAAAAATAATTGGCTATATTTATGAGAACCAAGATACTGAATTAATTCAGAGGGATCTTGCTGAGCGGTTTCATCTACGCGGGGCTAGCATCACAGGTATGCTTCAAGGTCTTGAGCAAAGAGGATTCATCGAGCGGAAAATCCCAGTCAATAATGAACGACAAAAAAATATTTATGTTTTGCCAAAGGCCGTTGAATTGATTGAAGACTTTAATGAGTCCTTTCAGAAAGTGGAGGACGAAATCGTTCAAGTCCTTTCCGAGGATGAGAAGCAAATCTTAAAGGAATTGTTGATCAAAATTAATGACCGCTTATAATTGCGCTTGGAATCTCACCCGTGGTTTGAGGTGCTTAATTCAACGAAGAACGATAGTTGAATACCACAGGGGCTGCTATGAAGCAGCTCTTTGTCTTTTCATAATTAAATCGGGTAGATTTACATACTCAAGATAGAGATGAGCAAGATTTATCGGAACTTAGAGGACCGGGACTCCGTTGGGGTTCCGGTTTTTGGTTTTATCAAAATAGGTTCACATCGATTTTTAACAAATGATCATCGCCTTTTTACATTTACAATCCAGTTAGTCAAACCTATCATTAATTTAGCTAAAATGTTCATACAACTCATGATTGGAGAGGAGTTACTTTATGAAAAAAACGGATTTTATTGAAAACAAATCACAACCGTATGAGACTCGTCAAAATTGCCATGGTGGCAAAGGTCCATTTCAACTAAAGGATCTTATTCAAACGGTGTCAACAAGTGAGAAGCTGTACATCAAATTCATTCATGATGATATCATCCCGCCAGGTTCTACCTTCGGCTATCACCAGCATAACAGTGATGTTCCTATGGAAGAGTGGTATTACTGCATTTCTGGCCATGGAATTATGGAGCTTGATGGAAACCAACACGAGATGTCCCCCGGCGACATAAGCGTCTGCCGTGCAAACGGAAGTCACGGTCTTATCAATAACGGTCCCGAGGATTTAAGAATTATTGTGATATATGCTTCAGCAATAAAATAAGGGAGGGATAAGCTTGAGCAAAAGAAAACTTAGAGTAGGTGTTGTCGGATTAACAGTAGGTGCAAGTCATGTTAAAGACTACGCCAGTAGCGAATCTGTCCAAGAAATTGTGTTGTGCGACGTAAATGAAACAAGACTGAAAGAGATAGGCGATAAATATAACATTTCAAAAAGATATACGGATTTCGATAAGATGCTAAAAGAGGAAAACTTGGATGCGATTAGCCTCGCAGTTCCTAACTTTTTGCATATGAAGCTTTCCATTCAGGCGATGGAAGCAGGGGTGCATGTGTTGTGTGAAAAGCCTATGGCAAGAAATGCAGATGAGGGGAGAGACATGCTTGCTGCCTCGATAAAGCACAACAAGAAGTTGATGATTAATTTCAATCAACGTTTTCTACAAGAATGTCATACGTTAAAATCCGTGATTGACGAAGGCAAGCTAGGCGATATCTATTATGTCCGAACGCTATGGCAGCGCAGAAGAGGAGTGCCATGGTGGTATCCGCTTTCATCTGGAAAAGAAATATTCGGCGGTGGAGCTCTTATTGATCTTGGCGTGCATGTGCTTGACCGTGCTATGTGGTTTTGCGGGTATCCAGATCCGGAATGGGTACTTGGAAATACGTTTTGCAAGGTCTCCAAAGAAGAGGCTGCGCGCAAAGGCATTCAGAATTTCGAGCTTGATGACATGGGAGTAGCTATGTTTCGCATGATGGGCGGGTTGATGATTGAGTTGGAAGCATCTTGGGCCAGCAATCGAGAGAACGAGGTGATTACAACACGGATTTATGGCTCCAAGGGCGGTGCAGTCCTGCATAGAGTAGTTGGAGATGGGAACGATTCCTGCAATAAAGTATTTTTAGAAATTGGCGGAGAAGTTCATGACATTCCATTAGAAAATATGAAGACTACTAAGATGCCGAACGTTCGGCAAGCGTTTTTAAATGCCATTATTAATGATGAAGAGGTACCTTGCACGCCTCAACAGGGACTTAAGATCACTCAAATGTTAGATATGGTTTACTCGAGTGCAGCAAATGGCACACCGGTCAAATGGGAATGATGGAAGAAGCCTTCAATTGCGAAATCTGCTAGGAGACATTCCGGTTTTAGATTGAAAAAAACGGGAAAAATTATAGATGTCAGAAAAGCCGCAACTGCCCGCTATGTCCGTGATACTGAGCGTAGACATGCGCAACAGAGTTTTGGCAGTTTCCAGCCTGCAGCGCTGCAGATAAGCGTAAGGCGTAACGCCGCGTTCCTGTTTGAAAATACGAATAAAATGATCTGTCGTAAGGGAAAAGTTCTGGGCAAGTTCGCTCATATCATACTGGAGCTCTGGGTGTCGTTGAAAACCTCGGCATAGCTCATCAATTTTTAATGTATAAACTCCGGCAGGAGTTGGCGTTATGTGTTGATATTCCGTAATGAGTGCTTCTAGCCATATTCTCATTTGCGGCAGGCTATTTCTTTCTTCGGCTAAACGAAAGCGATTAAAAATTTCTAGTACAAAATGATATTGATCAAAATGGCGATGCTCAAGCAAGTCACACAAGATGTCCGGATTACGCAATGTAAAATCTATATAACGCACATCAAGGCTGGCATATTCATTTTGATAGGCGTTGACCTCTTTTTTGTAATTTATAAAAAAAACATCACCAATGCTTAATTTATAAGCGTTCTTGCCCAGCATGATTTGACCTTCTCCACCCCAAATACTCCACAAGGTAAACCCTGGATGACAACCGACGGGAACATGCCATTTCCATTCTGAAACGCAGTGCTTCCCGTAATGCATGGACAGGATCTCCAAATAATCACCTCGTTTGTTAGGTATCGATTTTTCATAAATAATTGTTTCATTTATAAACCGAATCGTCAAGTTGTTTATTATTCTAATTGTTTTATTTCCAGTGCACAGGACTGTATGTATGACATTGGATCACATGCATAAACCAATCAATGGTTAATTCACAATGGTTGGTTTTTTTTGTTCTTTTATATATGAAATTTAGAATTCTAGTCTTGAAACGTATTAAACCTATGCTATTCTTAATAAAGAACCTCCACATAGATATCTTATTTTTAAGGCTCTCTCTTCACATACTTCAGAGCAATCTTCTTACAAAATGGTTGTTTCCAAAATAATTCTTGTCGATTTGAAAAGAAAGGAAGTAATCGCGTTATGAAGGGGTTCTCGAAGTATATAGCCGGGATTTCCATTAAAAACAAAATATTCATAGCGAATATATTAATCATTGTCGTATTTATTTCCACTCAGTCATACTTTGCCAACACGATTTCACAGAATGCCCTTATTGAGAAAGAGATCAATAATTCCTCCCGTGAACTTGTGCTCATCAAAAACAACCTTCAAACCTTGGTGTCTACAATTGAAGACTATTCAAAAATTCTAGCCAGCGACTATCGATTGCAGAACGTGCTTTATAACGATTTTTTATTAAATAATGAGTTGAATGCGAGCAAGCTGGTTGAAGGTTTAAATAACCTTTCGATGAAGAAAACCCTTTCAGAGACGATCAGCAATATTGTGGAGCCTAACACAAAAATCAAGGCGGTAAGCATTCTCACCTCGAATCATCACTGGGTGGATGTCGGATTTGCCGATAACGCATATGCTTCCCGCATATTCGGTGACGGTTATGGAGCAGATGATCGTTTCTATTTACCGACTTGGACAGGCTTGACCAAATTCGGATTCTTGTATGAAGGTGAACACAACGTATTCGCGGTTTCCAAAACGGTTATTCATAAAGATACCGGTAAAATGGTAGGCAGAGTTTTTTTGTATGTGAAAGAAACGACGATTGCTTCAATTTATGAAGGTGAAAATAAGGGTGGGGAATTTTATATCGTCGATTCCGCTGGCCAAATTATTTCCTCACAGAATAAAGCCATGTTATACCGGAATTTCAAGGAAGCCGTCTCCATAAGCATTCCGGAGAATGGTGAAGACACAGCATTTACCCAGGGCAGCGGAAGCAAAGAAATGTTGATATTCACCCAGCGCTTCGAACCGTTGAAATGGACAATTGTAAGCGTTATCCCTATGGATGATATTTCTTCAGATCGGAAACAAATCAATCAATTGATGATTGGGATCGGCGGAGCATGCCTGCTACTAGCGTTAATTGTGTCCTTTTTATTGTCGGGATCGATCACGCGACCCATTTTTCAGCTTGCAAAGACAATGAGAGAAATTCGGACAGGAAAGATGCAAGTCAGAAGCACCTACCAATCAAAAGATGAGATCGGATATTTAAGCGAGGGTTTCAATAACTTAATGAATCGCATTGAGGCGCTTATGGCCGAAAACGTCGAGAAACAAAGGACAAAGGCTGAGATCGAATTTAAATTGCTGCAATCGCAAGTGAAGCCTCATTTTTTGTACAACACGGTTGAAACCATCATTTCGCTCATTAAGCTGGGCTTAGGGAAGCAAGCCATACAGGCGGCCCAATACATGGCGAATTTCTATAAGATCTCGTTAAGTAAAGGTAACGATATCATATCGATAGGTGAAGAGATGCGTTTAACGGAAAGTTATTTGGAAATTCAGCAGCTGCGTTATGTGGAATATATGGAGTATACGATGGAAATTGACGATGAAATTCTGCCGTATTCAATACCGAAATTGACCTTGCAGCCAATCGTCGAGAATGCCATCTATCATGGATTGAAGCTTAAAAAGGAAAAAGGGATCATACGCATTACAGGAAGGCGTTGCGGCAACAATGTGGAAATTGAAATCTACGATAACGGGGTTGGTATGCACCAGAATCAAACCAAGGCGATAATGACAGGATTCAGCGTTTTTGATGAAGCCGGCGGATTTGGGATTAGAAGCGTATCTAATCGGATCCGAATGCTGTACGGGGAAAGATACGGACTGCAAGTTGAAAGCGAATACGGTGTTTATACGAAAATTATAATCATACTGCCTCTTCTTCATCATTAGCTCCTGCTTGCATCCATGAGGCTGGCATTTCTATTATCCGCAAGATAAGGATCGATTAGAATAGGAGGAACGACCATGTACAAGGTGCTTATCGTCGATGATGAATATTACTTCAGGCAAGCCTTGAAGATTTCGTTGCCATGGAGCGAGCTGGGCTTTCAAATCGCGGGGGAAGCCAAAAACGGGGCGGAAGCGCTGGAGTTGATGACCGAGGTAGAGCCTGATGTCGTGTTGGTCGATATGAATATGCCGATTATGGATGGATTGGAGTTTATACATAAAGCCAAGGAGCATGACCAGAAAACAAAATTTCTGGTGTTGTCAGGTCACAGCGAATTCGTGTATGCCAGACAGGCCGTGCAATTAGGCGTTTTTAATTACGTGTTGAAACCTATTAACGAAGAAGAACTCCAAAGCTCCTTACTTGATATAAAGGAATTGATACGGACGGAGCGTCTTGGCAAGCTTGAGTTGGACGATTTAAGAAAGCAGGCGAGCGAAGGCTTGTCTGTCATGAAGGAGCAAGTGCTGAACGGTTGGCTGCAGGGCAACGGTATCTCTAGATCCAGTTCCGAGTGGGATCCATTAAATGATTTGGGAATAAAGTTGGAAGGATTGCATTATCGGGTAATTGTCGTCGATCTGGATTCAAGTGATGAGAGGAATCTTGAGGAGGATATGCGGATACGCAAAGCCAAGCTGCAAGAAATCGCTCAAAATGAGATGCAGAGCTCCTTTCAGTGTGTCGGCTGTCATGATCATGATGCTCGCCTGGTTCTGATCATAGGATCCCCTGACGGCATCTTCATCAAGCTGGAAACGATTTGCGAACAGATTCGATTGAGCGTAGAAAAGGATTTGGGCTGTACGGTAACGATCGGATTAGGGAATGGCTGCGAAACGTTTGAGTCGATTTCGGTATCGTATAAGGAAGCGTTAATCGCCTTGAAGCAACGGTTTGTGTGGGGGGGCAACAAGGTGTTCGCACACGCCTTGATTGCGGAAACCGGGATAAAGGTCGGATTGTTCTCGGTGGAAAAAAGAAGCGCTTTGCTGATGTTCATGCGAATCGGGAACATGTCCGAAACGGAAGAATGGCTCTCGCGTTTTTTTCATGATATTCGGGTCCAGAAAGCTTCTATGGAAATGCTGCTTCTCGCCGGAATCGAAATCGTATCCACATGTCTGGAATTTTTGGCCGAAGCGTCGCAAAGCTCTGAAGATGTCTTCCGAAATATGACACATCCCGATTTGATACAACACGTTCAGCGGATGAAAACCTTCAACGAGTTGGAGGACTGGATACGTGCTTTCATTCTAAAGGCCATGGATCATGTGCATAGTCGCAAAACCAATAGAGCCGTCAAAGTTATAGAGGAGGTCAAATCGTATATTTCGAAGCATTACGGCAACGAAGAATTGCGAATTGAAGATATCGCAAAGAACGTTCATATGAATTACAATCATCTTTGCTTCGTGTTCAAAAAAGAAACGACCTTTACGATCAATGACTACCTGACCGAAATACGGATTATTAAAGCAAAAGAACTTTTTGATCAGGGAGAGAAGGTTATCCAAAATGTAGCGAACCGGGTGGGATATGCGGACGCCAACTATTTTAGCAAATGCTTCAAAAAACAGATGGGAATCACGCCTAGCAAATATGTGAATCAAATCAGTTAGCCTATACTTCCATGAAGACGTTAGGGGGAAAGTGAAAACTTTGCCTATAACGTCTATTTTTTACCGTTAATTTTACTACTGGTCCGAGAATAATCTCTGTACTAAAATTGGCAATATTCGTAAAATTAACTCGAGGTTGATACCGCTTTCAAGATCTGAAGTCAATCTATTATCCGCTTTTACAAATAGGGGAGGTAAACAATGAAAACGAAGTCAAAGACAGCAGCTATGTTCCTTATGGCAAGTACTCTTCTGGTTGCAACGGCATGCAGCAGTCGGGAAGAAACGAAGTCCAACCAGCCGTCCGGCAATCCGTCGCCCTCGGCAACAAGCAAGGAGGATAACAAGAGTACTACGAAGACGGATAGCAAAAAAACCAAAATGAGAGTCATAACGATTACGACGGACGAAAATCGCAACAAAATTATGGAACAATTTATCAAACCGAATATTGCTTCAGCACTTCCCAATCTTGAAGTCGAGTTTGAGCCCGGCGGCGGCGGCGAGGATATGGCCAACAAATTGAAGACGTTAAATGCATCTGGGGATATGCCGGACGTATTCTGGAATGATGCGGGCTACTTTACGCCGTTGAAGAGCACCGGCAGCATTCTGGATTTAACACCTTATATTACGAAAGACGGTTTCTTAGGCAAATACGCGGTGCCGGATGCGTTAAAGCATGTAGATAACGGGATTTACAGCTTGTCTTCCGGAGCGGACACGTATTTCACCCCTGTCATCTTCTATCATAAAGATATGTTCGAGAAAGCCGGGGTTAAAGTGCCAACTACATTTGATGAGTTGATTCAAATCTCAAAGACGCTCAAGAGTAAAGGCATGGTACCGGCTGTAACTCCTGGCAAGGACGGGTGGGGACCGAAGCTCTTTATGCTGCAGCAAATGATTCAAACCGGAGATCCGCAGGCGATGGCAGACCTTGTCAGCAACAAAACGGACTTCAACAATCCATCCGTTAAGGAAGGAGCGGCTCGCATCGAAAAGCTGGTCAAGGAAGGCGTATTCCCAGACGGAATAGCTAATTTGGATTACGGCCCAGCGATGGAAATGTTTACGTCCAAAAAGGCGGCCATGTTATGGATGTTTACTTGGGAGCTGCCCAACCTAGCAAAAGACGAAACAGTTGACTTCTTTCCATTTCCAAGCGCCAGTGATAAGTATAGCCCTACAAAGAACGTACAGTTCTGGGGTTCTCCGGTTAACGGTTATGCGGTCAACGGCAAAACCAAGAACCCGGAAGAGGCCGTCAAGCTTGCCGAATTTCTAGCCATGGCGGATGCGTTATACTTTGAATCTACCGGTGCTCCTATATCTTTGAAGACTGGAAACAAGGCAATGGATAGGAGCCCGCTTATGCAGAAGTTCGTTGACTGGTACAATCCGATTCCTAATAAAATCGCATCCTGGGCTCTTAATTCGCTAGATGCGAAGACGTCTGCTGAAATATCTACGCAAGGAGCGAATTTATTAACGGGCGAGTACTCAGCAGATAATTTTAATGTGGCTATGAACAAGATCTGGAGCGAAAATACGTGGTTTGCCAAATAAAAAATAATTGAATAGCTAAATCCCCTTGTGATAGATCCAAGGGGGTTTAGACACAAATTCAATGGTGGAGAGAGCGATGAACAAGTACTTTAGCACCAAAGTGTCTATCTTTGTGTTTGCTTTTCCGGCATTGCTGCTGTTTACCTTATTCTGCGTATACCCTTTGCTGCCGGAGATCTGGATGAGCTTGCATAAGCATGACGGGTTTAGAAATTTGGGTTTTGTTGGTTTGAATAATTACAAAGAAGTGATATTATCCCCATCCTTTTGGACCGCTCATAAAAATACGTATCTTATTGTAGCCATCTCATTGTTACTGGGACTCCCCTTATCCATGATGCTTTCGCTTTTTATGGATGCTCAGACACCGAAGTTTCGTCGATTCTTCAAGACGGTGGCGATGTTCCCGGCGATCTTGTCGGTCACTGTTGTTTCACAGATTTGGCTGGCGTTTTACGAACCCAATTGGGGCTTATTTAACACGATTCTCAACTCATTAGGGTTGAGCTCTTGGACACATTCGTGGTTGACGGAAAAGAAAACGGTCATGCCCAGCATCGGTTTGACATTCCTGTGGCAATATATTGGACTGAACGCGATGCTGTTTTATACAGGAATCAAGACCATACCCAAGAGTTACTATGAAGCGGCATTGATCGACGGAGCTAATTTTGTTCAAGTTTGTTTACGAATTACGATCCCCTTGCTGCAGAATGTAATCAAATACGTGCTTATCCTGTCTACATTAGGCTCAATGGCATTTTATTCGCATGTACGAGTCATGACGGCAGGTGGCCCGGGAGATCAGTCCAGAACGGTCATCTACCAGATGTATTACACGGCATTTGATACTTCCGAATTTGGCAAAGGTACTGCGATCGCCGTTATCTTTATTCTGGAATGCCTTTTGATCTCCTTTTTCATTCAAAAGTTCGTTGCCAGAGAAAAACTGGAGTTTTAAGCTGGAGGGGAGCTTTCTGAAATTATTAAGTCGAGTGTTTTGGGTAGCTATAGGATGCACATTTCTGTTTCCTTTGTATTGGATGGTAACGATGTCGTTGAAGTCCAAAAGCGAAGCTTACAAAAATCCTTTTGGGTTACCGTCTTCCTGGGACTGGCTGAACTTTAGCGAAGCGTTGTCCAAATATCATTTTTATACGTATCTCGAGAACAGCGTGATTTATACCGCAGGCACAATCGTCATTACGTTGATAACTGGCAGCATGCTTGCTTATTGCCTCAGCCGCATGCAATGGAGATTCAATTCCGCGATGCTGTTGTATGTATCTATGGGTTTAATTGTCCCAATCGAAGTCGTCGTTATTCCTTTATTCCAGCTGGTTAAATGGATGCATATCAAAAATAGTTATTTGGGTCTTATCTTGCCATATTCCGGCTTCGCCATTGCTTCCTGCGTACTGATGCTGTATGCCTTTCTCCGGTCTTTGCCTAATGAGCTGGAAGAAGCGGCATGCATCGATGGAGCGAATGTCTATCAAACGTATATTAAGATCATATTTCCAATCGTAATGCCGGCGCTCGTGACGCAATGCGTTCTTATATTCATTCGAATCTGGAACGAATTTCCGCTTGCTTTTATTATTGCTTCCAAAGATCAATTCCGGCCGCTTACGGTAGGACTGCTTGGATTCTTTGTCAATGTGGGAGTTGCGGATTGGGGGCTCATCGGCGCGAGTATGCTGCTGTCCAGCTTGCCTATGATCATCGTTTATTTAATAGGCAACGAAAAGATCGAAAATGCATTGACTGCAGGCGCAATTTTGAAGTGAGGAATGTGAAGCAGGGGAAGGGACGCCAGATAAGGTGTCCCTTCTCCATGTCTGCAAGCTAACGCAGCGCGCTATATCTTTTCAAAATTGTCCCGAGAATTTTCCTTACGGTCCAATAATAGTCTCTGGGAATATTCGTACAGACTGATATCATAAAAGTATCAATTGACAGCGCTTCCATTGGTAGTTATAGAACAGCTCAGTCGGAATCTGCACAGAGAATTCGGCACTAATACCGCTTAAGCGGTAATGTGTATAGCACTTTACTTATATCCAAGGAGGTTTTATGAAAGTGAGAAAAAGATCACTCATTTGGATTCTGACTTTGGTAACGGTATTTTTCACGCTACCATTTTCAGGATCGGTATTCGCAGCTGACAGTGCTTCAATTGCAACTGCGGCTGGCAGTACGCCAAGTGCAACTATCTATGTTGCTACAAATGGCAATGATACCACTGGTGACGGAACGCAAGGAAAGCCGTACAAAACGCTTGCCAAGGCAAAATCCGTAGTAAGGACTCTGCCTAAGACCGGCGGGGATATCGTCGTTCAAATTGCAGATGGATTTTATTCGCTTGATGAGACCTTGGTTTTTAACAAGGATGATTCGGGAAGTGCAAGCAGCACGATTCGTTATGAGGCGGCGCCGGGTGCGAAGCCGGTAATTAGCGCGGGTGAAATGTTGGGAAAAGGCGTATGGACAGAAGCTGTTGGCCTTACTCAGACTGGCGGTTTGACGGCGTATAAAACGACCCTGAACCGGAGCGATAAGTTGCGGGCGATTTATGTCAACGATAAGAGAGCCAACATGACGCTGAGCTCGCAAATCGTTTCGGCCAATAGAACCGTCACTGGCACCCCCACAGCCAGCTTTACCACTGCCAATAACTCTTGGGCGTGGCAGAACGGCAGCAACATCCGGGCAGGTATCGTATTCGATGCCAGTGTAGGTCTGACGACGGCAACGAAAAACCCCCAAAACATCGAAGCCGAAAGCACGGGCGGCTCCACCGCTAGATGGGCGAGGCCTTTTATCACCTTCGCGTCGATCGAACAAGCGCCGGCAGCCAGCAACAAGCCCGGCGGTGTCATGCTCCGGTTCCAGATGCCGTATGGGGCGATTTCACAGTCTTTGAGCAATAACACACAATACAATCCAGGTAACAATCAAGTCATCCGCAACGCTTTCGAGTTCTTTAACAAACGCGGAGATTTCTATTTCGACCAGGCGGAAAGTACGCTTTATTACATCCCGCTTGAAGGCGAGGATATCAATACCGCCGAAGTGGTCATTCCAAAGCTGGAGACGGTTCTCGACATCAGAGGGATCCCTGTAGGAGATCGGTTGAACCCTGTTGCGGGCTCGGATGATGGACGTGTCAAAAACATAACCTTCAACGGGCTGAAGTTTGCCCATACCGATTACAAACTGACTGAACTGACGGGCACATATACACTTAGCGACGGATCCGGTCCGGTAACGACCAGTTCCCACGGCTATGCGTCCGTTCAGGGCTCTATCGTGAACAAAGTTTACTTCCCCAGCAGCATAAACTGGCATGAGACTTTCTACCGAGGGTATGACATACCGCCGGCAGCGGTAATGATCAACGCAGCAAGGAACATCAAAGTGCTCAACGGCGAGATCGGGCTTACCGGATTTAATGGCATCCATGTAGAAAACGATGCCAAGGATATCGAAATCTCGGGCAACTATATCGTAGATACGCTCGCTTCCGGCATTGTAATCGGACATCCGCAGCATATCTATGAAAACGATGTGGCGATTACGCATGAATCCAGTGCTTCGGTCTCTGGCACGCCAATAAGGAACTGGGCCGGCGTTGATAAGGAAAAATTTACGGCGGGTACGGAAGCCGTGCCGGAGAATATTTATATTACAAATAACTTTTTGTACAGAACCTGCTACGGATTCCCGGGCGCTAACGCACTGGCTTCTTTCTACACAACTAATATGCAGGTACTGCACAACTACATTTATGACACCACTTACGGCGCCATGAGCATCGGCTGGGGTTGGGACGAGTATGATGGGTTCGGCTTTACCGCTCAAGGTACCAACAAGACCGGCGGCCCTTACCATGGTACGAATGAAACGAGCATCGCAAGGTCTCCAGCAATATCTACGACCTCCAGGAATAACAAAATAAACTATAACCGGATAGAGCAAATTTGCACGGTAGTTAACGACTCCGGAGCCATTTACTCATTGGGACGGCAGGGAGATCCGGGTAATTTGCCAGGCGGAGGGACATGGGACACCATCAACACCGTCTCCCCTTTGACAAACGATCCCGTCACGAACAAAAATAGTAACTGGAATTCTGACAACTGGACGAATTTCACCGAGATGAACTACAACTTCCTTAACCCGAATCCAACTGACAAACCCACGGACTCCAACAACTGGATGAACGGGTTCCATCCCGACGAAGGCAGCACGTTCATCAAGATGATAGGCAACGTTGTGCAGGCAAAGCTCTCTTATGCCGTGGGGCAGAGCCGTCTTATTGAGTTTAACAACTGGAAGCGCAAAAGCGATATGATTATGGTCCAAGGTTACGTAGACGGGGATAACAACCAGAATGGCGCCCCCAGGACTACTTATGACAATTACAAAAGCACAAGCCGCATTTGGCCACTTAAGGGTAACGAAATCGTTTTGAATTCAGGCCTTACCAACGAATACACGAAGATGATCCCAAGGAGCCTCATTGCCGATACCGAGTTTGAGCTGGCTTCCAACGTCATCATGGGTAAAGGTGAAAAGCTGAACCGCAGGGGTCTGCTAAAAGCTCAAGACACAGTTTGGCTCGCGCCTGCGAACACAACTGTTTTTAATGAAGGCAATACGATGACAAAAGCTGCCGGCGACGTAAAGTCAATCAACGCTCCGTCTGCCGCAGGAGAATACAAACTATATATCAAATATGGAGACGGCAGAGAAACGGCCACTTCCAAGTATACGGTATACGTCGATGCGAGCGGTTCAGCAACCAATGTGGAAAATGGGAAAAGCTACGAAGTTTCAGCGGTACGGCCGCTTAAACTGACTTTGAGTAATGATTACACCTTTACGCTTAACGGCAAGCCTGTGGCGAATGGGTACGAAATCGGCACCGAAGGAAGCTGGACCTTGGTAAGCAGCACTTCGACGCCTGCAATAACCATCAACTTTACCACCACAGTATCGGTGGCGAATAGGCTGCTCCCGGCTGACGTGTCAGTAGCCCCCGGCGGGAAAGTCAGGTTTGCGTACGATTTGGACGACGCCACAAAACAGATATGGATTTCCTCATCAAGCGACGGGAATTTTGTTGAAAGCGACAAAGAAACAATGGCCTCCGGCAACATGATAGAAATAACCGCGCCAAAATTGCCCGGTCCATACATTATTTATGTACGGTCGAAAGAAGGCGATGTTCTCAGCCTGTCGCACGCTCGTGTAGTGGTGCGCGATATGACGCCTGTCGATATTCCTAGAACTGGTCTTGACTTATGGCTCAAGGCTGATGAGGGCGTGGAACAAGATAGCAGTGGCAACGTGACTGGATGGACAAATATGGGAAGCATCCCGGCGAAGCTTGTCCCAGCGAACGTCCCCGGTAGCGGTGGCGATAATCTTGGAGCACCAACCGGCAACCCCACGCTAAAGAACGATGGATACGACTATGTAGATTTCGCAGCGATGTCAAGGCCGCTAAAAGCTGCAGGTTTTAAAAATTATAACGGCAGTACGCAGATGACGATATACGCGCTGGTTAAACCAACAACCACAGCCAACAACTCCAGTGACCAAAATGGTCTTGTTTATTTCGGAATGAACGAGGCTTACCAAACTTGGGCGGCTAACAGCGGTTGGAGCGGTATTAATTTGGGTGTAGGAACAAACAGAGTTAACATCCGCTTTGGTAACACGGATGGCAGCGTATCGGGCGGCGGGCAACAAATTACAACAACAGCCACTAACGGTTTGGCCAGCGTTCGGGCGCAGCTAAACGGAACCAATAGAGCCGTTTTTGTTAATAACAATGTCATCGGCACTGGAACCAACGCTAAAGCGCTTTTAGGGAACAGTTCGGATCTGGGCGTAGGTTACACGATGGCAGCTGCAACCCCCTACCGCTTCCTGGGCGGAGTCTCGCAGATTCTCATCTACAACAGGGTGCTGACAGCTGACGAAATTACGAAAGTAGAAACATATTTTAACGATGTCAAAGCGGGCCGTGGTGGACCTGCGAATCCAATTGTCTCAGCGGTCGACAAAACCTTGCTGACTGCCTTGATTGAGGCCGCCAATAACAAGGACTCTAACATCTATACAAGCAATTCATGGAACACTTTTGCAAGCGCATTAAATGACGCCAAAACTGCCGCCTCAAATGGCGAGATCGGGCAGGCAGTAGTGGACAATGCCTATTATGCGCTGCGTGACGCGATCAAAGCACTTCAATTGGTACCTAGCGGAGTTGGGACCGCCGTATACGGAACGCCTGTTCTTGGCGGGACCGAGCTCGACCCGCTCTGGAATACGACCGCCACGCTGCCGATTCTTAAGCATCTGACAATGGCGAACGGTCCGACGGACGGCTCAGGTAAAGTGCTATGGGACAATAATAACCTGTATGTACTGGTGCGTGTAAAAGACCCTGTGCTGAACAGCAGCAGCAGCAACGCGCATGAGAAAGACTCAGTCGAGATCTTTGTGGATGAGACCAACAGTAAACAAACCACCTACGGCACAGGTATGGGACAATATCGAGTTAACTATCTGAATGAGAAAAGCTTCAATCCAGGCAGTATCAGTGCGGGTTTTGAGTCTTTTGCCAAAGTCGTGGATGGCGGCTATTATATTGAGACTAAAATCCCTTTTAAGGCAAGTGTTCCTGCAGCTAATCGTGTCATTGGATTTGATTTACAGATCAATGATGCGAAAGCAACAGGTGGCCGTCAGGACATTATCATGTGGAACGACGTGACCGGGCAGTCCTATAATAACGGTTCACAATGGGGTGTGGTTACTCTTCTGGGCGAGCAGAAGCTGACGGTGGCCGGAGCGGACGGAGCGACCTCCATCACGACGAAAGACGGCACGCTGCAAATGTTGGCGGGAGTGCCTGTCATATGGTCGGTAACCGCAGAAGACGGTTCGGAGACGAATGCGGCGATCATCAGTGAGACGGGATTGCTGTCTGCTAAAAAGAACGGTGTCGTGAGAGTAACGGCGCAAGCCATCGGTTCCAGTCTGAAAGGCAGCACGCTGATCTCGATCAGCGGTCAAGAAGGCGCAGTGCTATCAGGACCAACAACCGTTGATGGCGGTAAAACCTTTGATGTTGATTTCAGTTTGGCTGGTTCTGGGAAAGATGTCATTGCGCTAGATACTACGTTTAATTATGATTCGGATAAGCTGGAGTTTGTATCCATGGACTCGCTCCAGGATAATAATTTCAAACTGGTTGGCGAAGTTAAATCGGATGGCAAGATTAGAACTATCGCGGCTAATATTGGAAATACGGATATGGCGAATGGATTGATTAGGCTTAAGTTTAAAGCTATTGCAAAGGATAATTCACAGATTGCTTCAGTTCGCGTCACTCAGTTAACGGTCGCTAATGGCGTGGGCCAAGAAGCAGAATGGGCTGGTGCAACTTACGCAGTCCAAGTGAATAAGTTGGATAAATCGGGCTTACTGCGTCTGATTGCGGAAGCGCAAAGTGCGCACGATGCGGCAACTGAAGGCGCATATCCTGGCCAATATCCATCAGGCTCGAAAGCAACCCTGCAGGCAGCAATCAATGCCGCTCAAGTAGTGGCGTCGACTGAGGGAGTAAGCCAGGCTGAAATTGAAGGGGCGATCCTGAGCCTGAATGCGGCACTGCAAAGCTTTAATAATTCAATAATTAAAGCTATCGATGGAGATTTCAATAACGATAATAAAGTAAGTATTGGTGATCTTGCCATTATTGCTTCTGCTTATGGTAAAAAGAAAGAAGATTCAGATTGGAATCAGTACAAAGCGTTGGATTTGAGTGGCGACGGCACAATTGACATCGTTGATATCTCGATTCTGGCTCGTGAAATTTTGAATTAATAACATGTAAACAAAGAAATGGTGGCCTTAGTTGAAGTTAACTTTGGGCCGCCATTTCTTTGTTTTGTGCTTCTTATTTGATGGGGAAATGGGGAGATTCTGGAAACGCTCAGCCTGTAGGGTGGATAAAAAATCCCAAAATTTTCTTTACAAACCGGCGGTCGGTATTGTATGATGATTTTATAACAGACCGACGGTCGGTACTACAGATAAGGAGAGAACAACGTGTCAACATCAGCAAACGCGAGTTTTCAGATCATTATGGACGTAACAGAGGAATTGATTCAAGAGAAGGGATGTAGGCAAACGACGCTGCAGGATATTATAACGCGCACTGGCTTGTCAAAAGGAGCGATTTACCACTATGTAACGGGAAAGGATGAGCTGTTCGGACTCCTGTTAAAATCCCGTGTTATGCGAATCAACGCGAGCTTCACGGAGGTGGCGAACAGCCCGCAATCCTCCGGGCTCGCTAATCCGCTACAGCTTATCGCGGAAAATATGCTCCGCTCTACGAGTCACAGCAATGTGACGAACCAAATCTTCATCTACCTTCTCAGTCAGATGGATAACGCGAAGGTTGCCAAGATCGTACAGGAGGTGTTCGCCTTTACGCTGCAAACTAGTATGAGTTGGATTGAAGTGGGGCAGGCTCACGGCTTTATTCCGCAACAAGTGGATGGAGCGAAAGTTGCTGAACGATTAGTTACTTTTTTATACGGAATGAGGGTTCAAAATACGATCAATCAAGAAATGAGCCGCATGACGGTGGAAGAACTGGTCGCCTTCATGACGCGCTCATTGAGCTAATTCGAAAGGGTGAGTATAGTATGTCGAAACGGAATTACGTTATTTTTACATTGCTTGTTAACGGTATTTTGCCATGGATTTTGTATGTCTGGCTATCTGAGTATATGAGCAGCCTTGCTGCTTTAACTATAGCAACGCTCGTTCCGTTGCTTGACAATCTGGTTCACCTAATAAAGCACCGCAAGTTGGATGCGTTCGGCACATTGATGCTCTTTACGTTTCTATTGACAATCGTGCTTGTTTTGCTGGGAGGCAGTGAAAAAATACTGCTCGTCCGAGAATCTCTGATTACGGCTTCTGTCGGTTTGATATTTCTGGGATCGTTGTTTTTCCGGCGTCCTATTATGTATTATTTGGCTCTGCGATTTATCTCAACTCCTCATTTTGCGGAAAATTGGAACTATGCGTATTTCCGTTTTGTGATGAAACTGATGACCTTCGTTTGGGGCATTATGTTGACGATGGAAGCTGCGGTGCGCGTGGTCATGGTTTACCGGCTTCCGACTGCGAGCTACTTGGCGCTTTCAAACCTCGTGCTTTACGGTTTCATAGGTGCGGCTGTGCTGTGGACGGTCATCTACCGTCGTCATTCAGCGGCAAAACTACATCAGCTTAAGCAAAGCTGAGTTTGGAGGATGTAGAATGGAAGTCGTGCAATTGACCGCGAAGGACGGCAAAAACCTGTTAGCGCTGTACAGAACGGTAGCAACTGATTTGAAGAGGCAAAACATTCGCCAGTGGGATTGGCTGTATCCAAACGGGTTCGTCATACGTGGTGATTTGAAAAGAGGTACGGCTTTCGGCATTCGCGTAGGCTCTCGGATCATTGGAGCCATTGTAGTGGACGACCGCCAGAGCAAACAGTATGAGGGCTTGCCTTGGGTGGATCAAGCGGTTGGTCACGTCCGCTGCATTCATCGCTTGGCGGTCGACCCTACCTGTCAAGGACAGGGAATGGGCGGAAAGCTGTTACGCTTTGCCGAGGAGCAGGCGCGCTTATCTGGCGGCACAAGTATAAGGCTTGACGTGTTTTCCGGAAACCCAGGTGCCGCAAAACTGTATGTTCGAAGGGGTTACCGGCAGGTTGGCCATATCCGTTTTCCGCTGCGGAAAGAGGGGTACACTTGTTTTGAGAAGCTACTCGGATAAATTTATAAAGGAGAGAATGATATGGCAAAAGGTTCGTTGATGGTTGGTTGGGGAGAAATCATCCCGGGGCGTGAAAAGGCAGCACAGGCCACGCTCAATAAGGCAATGCAATACTGTATACGACTGCAACAAGAAGGTAAGATTGACCGCTTTGAGGTAGTAGTTCTTGAACCTCATGGTAGTAGTCTCAACGGCTTCGTCCTGATCACAGGGGATAAGGAGACAGTGGCGCAACTACGAACAGAAGATGAGTTTGTCTCTGTTATAATTGGAGTGCAGTTGGTACATCGAAATGTAAGAGTGGTTGGTGCCTATACGGGTGCTGAATTACCATCGTTGTTCGCGATGTGGGATGAACAGGAAGATAAAATACTCATTGAACAAAATACTATCTAATATCAGTGCTTTTTGATCCCCGTCAATCGAGGATTTTTTTTGTGCGACGGGCAGTCGAATTCCCATTTTGAGCTATATGAGAATAGATCAATAATCAATGAGAATAGGTCATTGTTTTGAAAAAATTGATATTTTATAATTGCTTTAACGAAACGGAATGAAAACGCTGTCAACAGAAGAGGCATCTTTCAATTCAACGATTGACCTATTGCGTTATAGTAGAGGAATCCCACTTCGGCATTCCATATATTTTCTAGATATCGTAATGTGTCAATAAACATTTTGAATATAACATTAAAAGGGAGTGTTACATGGTGCAAATACAAAGGAACAGCATGACAAGCAGTTCAATAAGGAAATTTCTCTACATACTCCCTTTTATGATTTTACTCGGTATCTTTGCCTATTACCCGCTATATGGTTGGGTTTATGCATTCTTTGACTACACGCCGCCGATTCCGCTATCCCAATCGCCGTTTGTGGGTTTGAAGTGGTTTCATACCTTGGTCGAAAACCAAGTAAAGATCGATCAAACCCTTCAAATACTCAAAAACACGTTTGGGATGAGTGGCTTGAATCTGCTATTCTCCTGGCTTCCAATGATTTTTGCAATATTCCTGACTGAGATCAAGTCCGTACGATTTCGGAGGTTTATACAGACGGTAACAACCTTGCCGAACTTTATCAGCTGGGTATTGGTGTATTCACTGGCATTTTCAATGTTCTCTAGTGAAGGTATAATCAACGGCCTTTTGAAACAAATTGGACTTATCGATTCTCCGATTTTACTTCTTCAAAATTCCGACCATGTATGGATTATGATGTGGATATGGACAACTTGGAAAACATTGGGTTGGTCAGCCATATTGTACATAGCGGCAATTATGGGGATAGATGATTCTCTATATGAAGCGGCCTATGTAGACGGCGCGACAAGGATGAGGGTAATCTGGCATGTCGTATTGCCGAGTATGGTGCCGACCTATTTCGTTTTGCTGATGCTGCAAATTGCGAGTTTTCTAAATAATGGCTTGGAGCAATATTTTGTATTTCAAAATGCATTTAATAAGGATTCCATACAGGTTTTAGACTTATATGTTTACAACCTTGCCATGGGCGGCGGAAGCTATTCGGTATCCGTTGCGATCAGTGTGCTTAAGAGCTTGATCAGTGTTGTGCTTCTCTTTTCTGTGAACGGACTATCCAAAAGACTAAGGGGAGAGAGTATTGTATGAGTCATACAGCAGCAGGGCTGGCGGCGAATGATAAAGTGCCCGGAAGCCATCTCACCAAAAAAATGAAAGTCCAAGTCAGCGCAACAGACAAGATGATTACTGTTTTAATTTATGTGTTGTTTTCCCTGTATGCGCTTATATGTGTATATCCATTTTACTCCATCATTATTAATACCATAAGCGCAAACGATATCAGTGCCAAAGGTGATGTTATCTTTTACCCGATAAATATCCAATTCCATAACTACGTGGATGCGTTTAAAATACCGGGATTGTGGGATGCAGCCGTTGTATCTGTAGGAAGGACCGTCATTGGAACCACTTTGACGGTAGGGGCTTCCGCCTTTCTGGGATTCATGTTTACCCAGGAGGATATGTGGAGGAGAAAATTATGGTATCGCTATACGGTTTTAACCATGTTTTTTAATGCCGGCGTTATTCCTTGGTATTTGACTATGAGGTCTTTGCATCTGACTAACAATTTTTTGGCCTACATTCTGCCGTCGGTCGTAGCTCCGTTTTTCATCATTCTTGTAAAGACTTTCGTGGAATCAACGCCGAAGGAATTGCAGCATGCGGCAAGTATCGACGGTGCCGGGACCATGACCGTTTTCTTCAAAATCATGCTGCCTATTTGTAAGCCTATATTGGCTACAGTTGCTATATTCGCAGCGGTGGATCAGTGGAATTCCTTCCAGGACACGTTGTTGTTAGTCACGGAGAGCAAACTCTATAGCTTACAGTTTATTCTATATAACTATATTAATCAGGCAAGCTCCATATCCAGCATGGTAAATTTGCAAAATGCCGGCTCGACAGCGATATCAAGTTTGGCAACGAAGCAAACCACGACTTCAATTCGAATGACGGTGACGATTATTGTTGTTGCGCCCATTTTGTTGGTTTATCCGATTTTTCAAAGGTTTTTTGTAAAGGGGATTATGATCGGTGCAGTGAAAGGGTAATTTGCATCGGATTAATAAATTGAAAAATTATGGGGGTTGAGTATGAATAAACCTAGTAAAGCAATAAAAAAATCGGCGTTGTTATCGTTTGCTAGCCTCTTCTTGGTTTCGGTCGCATTGACCGGATGTGGAGACGAAGCTAACAATAAGGCAGCATCAACGGACCCAAGTAAGTCACCGAACTCCGGTACTGAAGCTACATCCAAGGCACTAGATCACAGTAAACCGCTGACCATCACCGTTTTTGACAATGCAGCAAATTATCAAGGAGAGCAGAAAGGCTGGTATGGAAAGCTTATTAAGGATAAGTTCAATATTACGCTGAACATTCTTGCTCCGCAGATTGCCGGAGATCAGCTATACAAGACAAGATCGGCAGCAGGAAATTTGGGCGATCTCTTGATCGTCAATAACAATCAGCTGGAAGAATTAATTCCAGCCGGTCTGATTATGGACCTCACGGATAAGATCAAGAATACGCCAAACCTGTCCAAATATGTGGATAATCATTTCAAACCTTTTAACGCCGCATTCCAAAAAGTCAATCCTAGTGGCAAGATTTATGCTTTGCCGACCTTTGAGGCGGACACTTCACCAACAACATACTCGGAACAAATCCCTTACTCAAGCCCAATAATGCCTTGGGATTATTATAAGGGGGTCGGGGCTCCCAAGCTGAACAATCTGGATGATCTTTTGAATGTACTGAAGCAAATGCATGAGAAATATCCCAAGACTCCGGACGGTAAACCGATCGCTCCAATCACCTTGTGGAAGGATTGGGACAGTAGAGGCACGATGGAAAATGCACGCTGGTTGAGCAATTGGTATGGTTATGAGCAGCCGGAAGGAACCACGACCATGCAGTTAAATGCAAAAGGCGACATCGTTCCTCTCATCGATGACAACAGTATGTACAAGAAAATTCTGCAATTCTATTTTAAAGCAAATCAGATGGGTTTGGTTGACCCTGACTCACCGACGCAGGATTGGAACAAAGTATCGGAAAAGCTGACCAACAAGCAGGTATTTCTTTTGTGGTACTCATGGGAAACAGGGTTCTACAATACGATTGAAAGAGGCAAAAAGGGTGATGGGAATGTTGCTATTCCGATCGCTGACACGCACATCATTCAGTCAAGCGATGCCTATTACGGCAATGGAAGAGCGTTTGCTATCGGTTCCAAAGCCAATGATCCCGATCGGATCATGGAATTCATGGATTGGCTGGCTTCTCCTGAAGGCTTGCGCTACTATGTGAATGGATTTGAAGGCTTCAACTACGAAAAGACGGCAGATGGGAAATTTAAGCTGACCGAAGTAGGTCAAACCGCATTCCAGAAAAATACACCTGTTCCGGATCAGTACGGAGGCGGCGGATACCAGGACGGACAAAGCAAGCTCAACACGATGATTATAAGCGATTTTGCCAAAGATCCAATGACAGGGGAGTTCTATAACAGCAATTACTGGGCTGCAACAATCGAAGCGAATAAGACAGCGCTAACGACAGATTGGCAAAACACTTATAAAGCAGAAAACGCAACAGACTACTACCTGAAAAATAAGATGATCGATATCGTTCCCAATATCAATACAAGTCTAGGCAGTGATTCATCAGAGATTAAAAACAAACGCAGCCAGATTTCTGACTATGTAAAGAACACATCTTGGAAAATGGTATTCGCAAAGAATCAAGCAGAGTTCGACAAGCTTTGGGAAATGATGAAAAAAGATGTGATAGGCCTCGGTTGGAATGATGTCTTTGCTTCGGATACGGAAAAAGCGCAAAAGATTATTAAAATGCGTGCCGATGCACTAGCTAAAAAGTAAAAAAAATATAATTTTAATGGATGAGGGATATGTATGATCGTATATATCTCTTATTCATTTTCTAATTCTAAGGAGGAAGTTTCATGAAGCTGGAATCCGGCAACTATATCTTGGTCTCCAAAGAAGGTGGCATTGAGGTTCAGAAAAATGGCAAACGGCTCTATTTCAACAAGCGGCCGATGTTCGTGACAGTAAAAACTGCCTTTGCCGTCAATGAGTTTTACGACCAAGCATATGCCGAAATCACCGCTGTTGGTGATAAAATCGTGGCTGAAGGTACGATAATTGTACCGACAGGCTCAGAATTTTTCTTCTCTGACGTTTATGAAGCGGTAAACACAGGGTTCAAGGTAAGCAGGAACGTCAAGGTGTTGAAAGCGGGAGACGACCTTGGCTTTTCTACCAAGATCTCTTTGACGATTGCGGAATCGGATGACGTCCATGACTATCACTGCTTCGCACCCGGTGTTTGGTATAAGCAGAACGAATTCGCACCCGATTACGCAACGGGCAAAGACCTGGACAATGAATATTTCTGGCGGATGGAAACCAATTACGCTTTGCCGTTGTTCGCGATGCAACACATCGCTTCAGGAGAAGCTGCGGCTCTCTCTCGCTGGGCTGCGGACGTAACCATGCAGTCTTCAGACATCGTTAGGTCCGAGAATAACACGGACCCGAAGTGTACCATCGGAGCCATTGGCATGAGCAAGCCGGAGGACAAGACGTTGAACTATTTGTATTACGGCTTTGGCGTACGCAAGACGTTAGAGATAGAGATTGACGGCCTGTCGATCGATTATGTGTATCCGGGCTGCGATGGCCAGATGCCAAGAAAAAGTCATTATGAGGGTCTGGACTACAGTCAGAAAACGAAAAGGTTCCAACGCATTAACCATCCCGTTGAGGTTGGATTTGAGCAAAATTACGCCGTCGGCATTCAATTCGGGCATTACGGCAGCTTCCAGTCGATGATGAGAGAAATCTGGCGGGATACCTATTCCAGGTTGCGAGACAAGTTATTCGAGGTGGATAATAAACTCCATTTTCATAATTGCATGAATATTCTGACTAAATATACACGTCAATACGGGGATTCGTACGGTTTGCCTTTTTCCTGCCAATTGCCCAACATGGATATCTCTAGTGTTTCGTTCCAGTTCGGCTTCGTTGGGCAGCAGCCCGGGATCGGATATCAGTTGCTTCGTTACGGTGATAAAGAAGGCGTGCCCGAGGCGTTTGAGAAAGGCGTGAATGTGATCGACTTCTGGGTGAGGACGGCTATGACGGATTCGGGCCTGCCGCAAATGTGCTATAATCCGAACATCAGCGGATTCGAGCCGTATCCCCACTACATCCGGATGCTGGCTGACGGGATTGAGCCGATCTTGGATGCCTTTCTATACATGCGCGGAAAAGGAGACTTGCGACCGTCTTGGATGGAATTCTGCAAAAGAACGGCCGATTGGCTCGTGGAAGTTCAGAACGAAGATGGCAGCTATTACCGAGCCTACAATACCGACAGTTCCATCCGTATGGACTCGAAGGCAAACACGCCCAGCGTGATTCGTTTCCTGATCCAATTCTATCTTGTTTCCGGAGACGAGAGATATAAGGCCGCAGCGATCCATGCCGGAGAATGGTCCTTTGATTGTAATTACCGCAATATGGAGTATCGGGGAGGAACCTGCGACAACTCTGACATTCAGGATAAAGAGGCTGGCATTTATGCTTTATTCGGATTCCTTGCCCTATATGATCTGACCGGCGAGGATAAGTGGCTGGAAGGAGCGGTCGGCGCTGCTGATTATACCGAGACGTGGACCTATGCTTGGTCATTCCCGGTACGCACGCTCTGGCCGAAACATCCGTTCAATCACTATTCGATTAGCGGTCAGAGCATCATCACGATCGGAGGGGGGGCCGACGTGTATATGGCAGCCTGCTCATATACCTATTATCGGTTGTATGTCATTACAGGAGATGAACATTATCTCGACTTCGCCGAGTTCATTCATAAGAACACCAGACAGTCGAGCGACGTGGACGGCAGTGTCGGATACGTCATGCCCGGCCTAGGTCATGAAAGCGGCAACTTTACGACCCAAACCTTGCAAAGCCACTACCATTGGCTGCCCTGGTGTACTTATGTGGAAGTCGATCCCTCATCGAGGCTGTATGACACCTTCGGAGGCTACGAAATCGCGGATGCGCAAAAGCTAAGTAAAGAGGAGAGAGTGAAGAAAAACCGCATCTATGAAATCTTTGTAAGGGGCGTTCAATGATACTTTGCTTCGTTGACTGTTTTCAATCCGTCATATATGCTAATAAATAATTGATGCAATGTTATTTTTTGGATACTGGAGGATCGTGATGACCAACATTTTTTATGTTGAATATGATGCCACGCACGCAAGCAATTTTGTGTTCGATATCCCAGAAGGCCATAACTGTTGGTTGCTCGTCGTGACCCATACACCTGCCCTGTTTTGGGTTAATGGAGAGTTGAAGGAGTACCCAGCACATAGTGGTGTTTTATACCATCCTCATCAAAAAATTTATTACCGGGCATGTGCGGAACAATATAAGAACGACTGGATTCGTTTTGAATCCAAAGAATCCTATGTAATGGAAACTTCGCTTCCATTCGGAGTGCCCTTTTCGTTAAATGACCCTGAATACATTCATAAAATTTTCCAACTCCTTGTCAGCGAACACTCTTTTCAAAAAAATTATAAAGAATCATCCATTGACTGCTTACTGAGAACCCTGTTTAACAAGCTGCTGGAATCTTATTTTCAAGAAGTCATTACGCCTCATTACTACAATTTGTTAACGCTTCGGACTGCTATTTACAGTAATCCTAGCCAGGATTGGGCGGTTCCGAGAATGGCCGACTCGATCCAAATCAGTCCTGGGTACTTGCAGAGCATTTACAAGAAGACTTTCGGGATATCTTGCATGGATGACGTGATTACAAGTCGCATCCGCCAAGCCAAGGAATATTTGTTGCACGGCTCACTATCCATCGCAGAGGTCGCTTTACGCTGTGGGTACAACAATGTGGAGCACTTTTGTCGTCAATTCAAGCAGATTACGGGCTCTACACCAAGAAAGTATCACAAGCAGATGGAAGGCGCGTCTGTTGAGAGGGTCGCTAAAATTTAGCTTATACAACTAAACAGAAGAGGAAGCAATGGTTAACTAACAGTAAAGAAGATGTACTTGTAAAGGGGGAACGGTAACCGGTAGGGGCAACTATGCCTCTACCGGATTTTGCTTACCTATGATAGATTATGAGATACGAGGGTTGGGTCTGAGAAGGAGGGGAAGCTGTTGACAGATCTTAAGCTGTTATTTAAGAGTCCAGCAACGAAATGGAATGAGGCACTGCCGATCGGTAATGGCAGGCTGGGAGCGATGGTGTATGGACAGACGCAACAGGAACGATTGCAATTAAACGAGGATTCCGTCTGGTATGGGGGATCACGTGACCGTAATAATCCGGATGCAAAGGCAAATCTTCCGGAAATTCGCCGTCTCATATTTGAAGGCAAGTTGAAGGAAGCCGAGAAGCTCGCTGTCATGGCGTTGTCCGGTTTGCCGGAATCGCAGCGACATTATTTGCCTCTGGGACATCTTTTACTTGACTTCTCTCTTCCAGATGGCGAACCGGATCATTACGAGCGTACGCTAGATTTGGAAAGCGGCACTGTTACGGTCACTTTCAGTCAGGGCGGTGTTTCGTATAAGCGCGAGATTTTTGCTAGTTACGTTGATCAGGCAATCATCCTGAGGCTTACAGCAAACCGGTCTGGTGAAATCGGTTTCACTTCACGTCTGGAGCGTGGACGTTGGCGCTACGCTGACCATGCCGGACGAGAGGGGAACAACGCGATCTGGATGAGCGGTAATTGTGGCGGTGAGGGAGGCAGCCAGTACGGTGCAGTGCTGAGAGCATCAGCCGATGGCGGCACGGTGAAAGCGATTGGCGAGCACCTGGTCGTGGAGAAAGCAAATAGCGTGACACTTGTTCTGTCCGCTGCAACGACATTCCGGTTCCTTGATCCTTTGGTGGAAGCGAGGGAGAAAGCGGAGAGTGCCGCCAATCGGGGTTATCAAGCGCTGTATCGGAGACACCTAGACGACTATTGCGAATTATTTGGAAGAGTTTCGTTGTCGCTGGTTACGGAAGACGTGGAAATCGGGCGCATGAGTCTATCAGATCGCATGGACAAGCTTAGCGGTGGAAAGTCCGATCCGGCTCTTTTGGCGCTATATTTTCATTTCGGCCGTTATCTGCTCATCTCCTCCAGCCGGCCTGACTCGCTGCCCGCCAATTTGCAGGGCATCTGGAACGAGCATTTCCTACCGCCGTGGGACAGCAAATACACGATCAACATCAATGCGCAGATGAATTACTGGCCGGCGGAATCGTGTGCGCTTTCTGAATGTCACGAACCGCTCTTTGAGTTGCTGGAACGGATGCGCGAACCTGGCCGCCATACGGCGTCCGTCATGTACGGCTGCAGGGGGTTCACTGCTCATCATAATACCGACATCTGGGCGGATACGGCTCCACAGGATACCTGGCTGCCCTCCACTTATTGGCCGATGGGCGCCGCATGGCTCTCGCTGCATCTATGGGAGCATTACCAATTTACAATGGATGTGGAATTTCTCGGTAGGGCGTACCACACCATGCGGGAAGCTGCGTTGTTCTTGATTGATTACGTCGTGGAAACGCCAGGCGGAGAGCTGGTTACCTGCCCATCTGTGTCACCAGAGAATACTTATATTCTTCCAAATGGAGAATCTGGCGTATTATGTGCTGGACCATCAATGGACACTCAGATCATTCGTGAGCTGTTCGCAGCAGTGCTAGAGACAGAACGAATACTCGGCACTGAGAAAAGTGTGACACTAGGACCTGAGCTACAACGAGTACTGATGAAGCTTCCCCAGCCGAAAATTGGACGCTACGGCCAACTTCAGGAATGGTATGAAGATTACGAAGAGGCGGAACCGGGTCATCGCCATATCTCTCATTTATTTGCCTTGCATCCCGGGAGCCAGATCACGCCCGATGGCACGCCCGAACTGGCGGCAGCTGCACTGCGTACGCTGGAGCGGCGGTTGGCAAACGGCGGAGGCCATACCGGATGGAGTCGAGCGTGGATCATTAATTTCTGGGCTAGGCTTAGAAAAGGCGAGGAAGCGATGAACAATCTTAATGCGCTTTTGACACACTCGACGCTGCCAAACTTTTTTGACAATCATCCCCCCTTCCAGATCGATGGCAATTTTGGCGGTGCGGCTGCGATCGCTGAAATGCTTCTTCAAAGTCATGCAGGGGAGATCCATCTTTTACCTGCGTTACCTGAAGCCTGGCGTTCAGGGAAAGTGACAGGTCTTCGCGCCAGAGGCGGCTTCACAGTCGACATCGAGTGGGCGGAAGGAATTCTAAAAGCCGCTCGGGTAGTTTCTGATAAAGGCGCTACCCTATGCAAGGTGCGTAGCAGTATCCAAGTAACGATAACGGCTAACGGAGCACCGATCGATGTTTTGCAAAAGGATGGGGTCGTTGTCTTCGAAACCGTTGTTGGAGGCGTATATAACATCGAGGTGTCCATACCGTGAATTTCTTGGGCCATCTTGGTTCACGGGTTGAGCAGACGGTAACAAAAAACATGGGAGATAGTTAGATAGTCCGGCTTAAAGCCGGATTTTACAATAATATGTAAGCGTTTTCAATATAAACAAACAATTATTGCTGTGAATCGGATTTGGAGGGCTGGATTAAAGCCTTAAGATGTCCGTTTTTGTGCCCCGCGGTATCTATATATCTATATCCAAGCATAAAAATACAATGAAATAAGTCTACATAAGGGGGAGAATATGGGGAAAAGCTTAAACCGTTTCATTCGTAAAATGAATATTCAGAACAGACTGGTGATCTCTTTCGCGATACTTTCCTTGATCCCGCTATTAGTTACAGGTTATTTTGCTTACTACACTTCAAGTAAAGCTATAAAAACGAAAATAAGTACCTCTTCCATCCAGTTAATGAATCAGGTCAGTGAAAATATTCAAAATGAACTCACGAAGCTTGAAAATGACAGTGTAGATATCGCATTCTCCGATATCATCCAAAATACGTTGATTGATTTCCATACGATGGATGAGTGGAAGAGGAATGACGCGGAGTTAAAAATGCAAAGTATGCTCGCAAAAAGGTTTTCATTCAATCACAGTGTTTCGGATGTTCTTGTATATACAATGCTGCAAGAAAAAATTATCGCATATGGAGACGTTAGCTTCAAATTTAATCTTACCTCGGATTTTTTGAATGGTATTTTTGTACAAACGGCAACCAATAACGGTGTTCCCCTATGGACAATTGAAAGCAGTGAAGACGAAGTAAGAGAGTCGAGCTATCGGACTACCAATTACGGCAGTGTGGGCATATTGTTGACTCGAAGCTTTAAATCTTTTGATGGCATTCCGGTTGGATATATGATTATGAGGATTGACGAGAAGCATATCTTAAAGAAATTTAAAGATATAAATCTTGGACAAGGGTCAGATATCTTCATAATCAATGGCAAGGGAACCGTCATTTCGAGCCAAAACCCGGAAATGAAAGCAGCCAAGCCTTATCTGGATCAATCGTTGGTTGAGGAGCTCAAAAAGAACAAAGAAGATGATTCATATTCATTCACCAGCACCGTTTCAGGAAACCGAAATCTGATTGCTTATAACTATATACCTAGTGCCGACTGGTACGTGATAAGTATCATTCCGTTTACGTATTTAAATGATGAATCCATAAAGACAAGTATCTATATTATATTTTTGGGAATTTTCTGCTTTTTGCTTGCACTGATTCTATCCTACTACGTTTCCAAGAGTATTTCGAAGCCTTTAAAGCACCTATTAAACTCGATGAATAACGTGAAAATCGGCAATTTAGTTACACGTATCGAAGACAACAGCAGCGATGAGCTAGGGAAGGTTGCGACAAATTTTAATCATATGGTGGCTGAAATTAAATATCTGATCGACGAGGTGACCAAAAAAGAAAAATTGAAAAGGGTTGCAGAGCTGAAAACACTGCAAGCCCAGATTAATCCGCATTTTCTCTCCAATTCACTGAACACTGTCAGGTGGATGGCCAATATTCAGAAGGCCGAGAGCATTTCGAGCATCATCACTTCCCTGATTCAGCTGCTTCACGGATGTATGGGAAAAGGAAGCGTACTGATCAGCCTACAGGAAGAAATGGAATATGTAAAAGACTACCTAAATATAATGGCCTTCCGGGATTATGATAAGTTTAAGGTACATTATGAAATGGAAGAAAGCATTATGAACTTTCATGTCCCCAAATTTATTCTCCAACCGATCGTGGAAAACTGTTTGCTTCACGGGCTTGAGCCGAAGGAAGGCCAAGGACTGATTATCATTAAAGGCTACAGAATCGGAGAAGATTTGAAAATTATCATCACCGATACGGGCATCGGCATAAATAACAACACGTTAAATGATCTCATGGGGGAATCATCATCCAACAAAAAACATGGACTGAGTGGGATTGGCATCCGAAATGTGGATGAAAGAATCAAGTTGTACTTCGGAGAAAAATATGGAATTGCCATTCAAAGCTTACCCAATCTGTATACAACCGTAGAAATTACTTTGCCTGCTGTGGGAGAGGAGGATCTAGGAAAATATGCTGAAGGTACTTATAGTCGATGATCATGCGGTTTCACGAACGGATTTGAAAACGATGCTCGATTGGGAGAATTGCGGGTTTTATATTTCCGGTGAAGCGTATAACGGCATTCATGCCATGCAGCTTATGGAAGAGGATGTTCCAGATATCGTTATTACCGATATTAACATGCCAGGAATGAATGGGCTCGGATTGATACAGCAGCTAGAAAGTGAGTATCCACAGGTTAGAATTGTCGTCTTAAGCGCTTATGACGATTTTGATTATGTCCGTCAGAGCATGAAGAGGGGAGCAATGGATTATGTACTGAAGCATAGATTGAATGCCTCCGTATTGCTCGATATTTTAAAAACGGCAGAAAGTTCAATTCTTGCTTATCGAAATGAACGTGACAAACAAAATGAGATCTACTACGAGCTAATGATCGGCAAGGATCGTTCGCGCCAAGAATTTATTAGCAAGCTCCTAGAGGGCAGTCTATCGGGACGGGAGGAAATAGTAAGAGAAATCAAAGCGTTAGACATGACTATGGACACGGAAAACTTAATAGTGACAGCTGTGGAAATCGACGATTTTCGTTTCATTGAAGAGAGATTTACCATAAAAGAAGTCGATGTGTTCATTCAAACCTTTCTCGATATTTCCAAAGAGATTCTTAACGATTGGGAAAAATCGGTTATTATCCATACAAGCAGAGGAAAGTTTGCGATGATATTTTCACTGGGACATAACCATAGCTGGATGTATATACACAATCAGGTGTATACATTCCTCAACCGAATCAGATCGGAGATCAAAAAATATTTGAATATTACGGCTAGCTTTGGTGTAAGCAAGGTATGTCCTGATATAAAGCAGCTTCATCATGCATATTCCGAAGCCGTATTAATCTTGGAGGACAAGTTTCACAAGGGAAAGAATGGGATCTTTATTGAAAGCACAACCAACAAGCAGGAAGAAGGATTTTTCTGTCTGGACATTAAAGATGAGAAAGCGATTTACGCTGCCTTGAAAAATCAGGATTTCGAAACGGTGAAGAGTTTAATTGATGCCGCTTTCAACAAAATTTCGAGCTTACGGCTTAGCAGTAAATCAACCCAGATTATCTGCGCGGAATTGATTAATATTGTCAATAAAACGTCTAAAGACGCCGGCATTGAGATGTCGAAGTTGTATACGGCAGGGGACATTCCTTACAATCTGATGCAGAAATATGAGGTTCTTCAGGATATTAAATCCTGGATTTTGGATCTATATCTTAAGCTTATTGAAATCCTGAACCGGATGAAATACAGAGATTCACTTAGCGGCATTACCCATAAGGCTATGGAATACATCCAGAATAATTACAAGAACGATGTTTCGCTCCAGGATGTGGCCGAATTCGCTGGTGTAAGCAGCTCATATATCAGCAGGGTTTTTAAGGAAGAGTGTCAGATGGGAATAACCGAATATTTAAATCATGTGCGTGTTGAACATGCTAAGCAATATATGGAGTACGGTGAATTAAAGCTGAAAGATATTGTGAATGATGTAGGATTTAACAATTATAACTACTTCTTTAAGGTGTTTAAAGAAATGACGGGCATGACTCCCCTGGAATATGAGCAGACTTGCCGGAAATAAACAAGTGAATAGGCGTTTTTAATACATAACAAAATGTTGTAGTGGAGTGCAAAATATTGGAGTTCGACCATGCTACCCAATTTGTATAATAACTAACAGGTGCCCAGTTAGTAGCTGCCACCAAGAAATGATTATGAAGGGGGCAAGAGTGTATGAAAAAAGCATTATTTACAGCGGTTGCCTCAGTGTTCCTGTTGACTTCCATTTTATCGGGCTGCAGCAGCGATGAAGCGGGGCCATCAAAAGGAGACACACCAAATGCCAAAAGCGCCGTTAAATTATCGCTGTGGACATTCCAGGACCTGCATAAGAAGTATTACGAAAAAACCGCTGAGCTCTGGAATAAAAACAACCCGGATCAGCCCATTGAATTGTCTATTGATACGTATCCCAACGCAGAAATGCACAATAAACTATTAATCGCGTTACAATCCGGCGTGGGCGCGCCTGATATTGCTGACATTAACATTAACTTCTTTCAAAACTTCCTTAAAGGCGATATTCAGCTTGTGGAATTAAACAAAGTGATCGAGCCTGAGAAGGATAAATTCATCCAGTCGAGATTCGATATTTACAGTAAAGGCGGAAAATATTACGGCATTGATTTTCATGTAGGCGCAACGGTTGTTTACTACAATAAGGATCTTATGGATAAAGCCGGCGTGAACGTGGATAACATTAAAACTTGGGATGATTACACCGAGGCAGGAAAAAAAGTTGTTGCTGCGACTGGAAAGGTGATGACCGCTTTTGAGGTTACCGGACAAAGGCCTTTCTGGCCAATGATCGTTCAAAGAGGCTCCGATTATTTAGATAAAGACGGCAATGTTACGCTGGATAACGATATAAATATTAAGACCCTTCAGGCCATGAAGGATATGATTTACAAGGATAAAATTGCGGTTCCTATGCCTGGAGGCAATACCGGGGCTGAAGAATTTTTCACTTACATGAACAAGGGAGAAGCAGCTTCACTTATCATGCCCATGTGGTACATGAGCAGATTCTTGGAGTATATGCCTGATTTAAAAGGGAAAATATTGGTGCGGCCGATGCCGGTATGGGAAAAGGGTGACGTAAGATCCGCAGGAATGGGTGGAACAGGTACAGCCGTTACCAAGCAAAGTAAGAACCAAGATATCGCTATGAAATTCCTCGCATATGGGAAGTTAAGCAAAGAGTCGAATATAAGAATTTGGCAGGAGCTGAAATTCGATCCGATCAGATGGGATGTTTGGAGTGATCCGGAGCTGCAGAAGCCTGATCCTTATTTCAACAATGAGAAAATCTTCAATGTGCTTCTAGACATGAAAGAGGAAATTAAATCGCCGAATATGAGTGAGCTAAGCTCAGCTTCCCAAGATTTGGTCAATTCCAATGTTATGTTCAAGTCGTTAAAGGATCAGTCACAAACGCCAGAACAGGCATTAAAGGCTGCTGCTGACGAGCTTCGTAAGCAGAAGAAATAGCAAATGGGCAAAATGTAGGAATGACGGCTGCAGAAACGGAGATATGAAAACGGTTTCGGTAGCCGTCAAGCAGGGAGGTATACGATTTGAATCATAGGTTATTTTATTCAGAAAAGTGGGCTCCTTACTTTTTTGTGTCGCCATTTGTTTTAGCATTTCTCATCTTTTTTTTGTACCCTACGGCATCCACAATCAATATGAGCTTTCATGAGGTACTTGGGCTTAACAGCAGTAAATTTATAGGTCTTGACAACTACAGGAGAATGTTTGATGAGCATTTTTTCAATGCGCTGCAAACCAATACGATCTACACCATTCTGTCTCTGTTGTTGTTAATACCGATTCCAATCCTATTCGCCGTTTTTTTGAATTCAAAATTGGCCAAAGGCAAATCCATATTTAAGTCGGTTATTTTCATTCCGGCTTTAACGTCTGTGATCGTAGCCGGTGTTTCTTTCAGGCTTATGTTCGGAGAAGCGGATACGGCTTTGATCAATTCCTTTATCACTAAACTCGGCATGTCTCCACAGAATTGGATTCTGAATTATGGTACAGGCATGATGCTGATGGTCATTCTCAATACGTGGAGAGTTGCAGGGATTAATATGATTTATTACCTTGCCGGTCTACAAAGTATCCCCGAGGAATTATATGAATCAGCTGAAATGGACGGGGCCAATGTTTTTCGTAAGTTTTATTGGATTACTCTGCCGCTCTTAAAGCCAATTATTATCTACACGTTAACGATAGGCATTTTTGAAGGATACAGAATGTTTGGAGAAAGCTATGTATTCTGGAATGAAGGAATGCCGGGGGATATCGGACTTACTATCGTGAGGTTAATTTACCAGCAGGCATTTCAGCGAAATGATATGGGTATGGGATCGGCCATCGGCATTACCCTCCTCCTGATCGTACTCACCGTTAATCTGGTGCAACTGAAATTGTTCGGGCTCTTCAATAAGGAGTGAACGGATCAATGAATACTAAGCTAAGAAGAAAGCTGTTAACGGCATTCATCATCGTTTTCTTTCTCATCGTATGCTTCATCGTCCTGTTTCCACTGTACTACATGTTTATGGCTTCTTTTAAGAGCTCCAAAGAGTTATTCCGAAATGGCATGGATTTCAGAATAATCCCGAGTCTTATGAGTCTCGACAACTACAAGCTTTTGTTTTCAGGTAAAGGCAGTATTTATTTGTACTGGTATAGAAACAGCCTTGGGATAACAGCTCTTCATACCATAGTTTCACTGTTTCTATCTTCGTTAGTTGGCTATGGACTAGGAGCATATAACTTTAAAGGGAAAAATATTGTTTTTATGCTGGTACTGTTTGTCATGATGGTACCACTTGAAATACTCATGCTTCCTCTCTATAAACTTATTGTGAAAATGGGCATCATTAACACGTATTACGGAGTTATTTTACCTTTTGTCGTATCACCCATGGCGATCTTCTTCTTTAGGCAGTACATAACAGGTGTTTCCAAAGATTATATGGACGCAGGAAGAATCGACGGATGTTCAGAGTTTGGCATATTTATCAGAATTATGGCGCCCTTGATGAAGCCGGCTTTCGGTGCAATGGGGATCCTACTGGCGATGCAGAACTGGAACAGTTTTATATGGCCGTTGATTGTGCTGCGTACAAATAAGATGTTTACGATTCCTATAGGTCTAGCTTCGCTGATGTCACCTTATGGCAACAATTACGACATGCTGATCGCTGGAGCCGTGCTTGCTATTATTCCTGTTATTCTTTTGTTCCTGGTCAATCAGAGGGCTTTTATTTCAGGCTTGTCCAGTGGTGGCGTTAAAGGTTAGAACAAAATAAATTTTTCTACTCAGGAGGCAGATAAGTATGAAAAGCAGTATTAAGATTAATCCAAAAGCGGCGGTCCACAAAATTGACAGAAACATTTACGGACATTTTGCCGAGCATCTGGGCCGTTGTATTTATGAGGGGATTTGGGTCGGCGAAGATTCCGACATCCCCAACACACGAGGTATCCGAAATGATGTCGTTCAGGCGTTAAAAGATATGAAAATTCCAATCCTGCGCTGGCCAGGCGGGTGTTTCGCGGATGAATATCACTGGAAGGACGGCATCGGTTCTAAGGAATCCAGAGCGCGAATGATTAACACGCATTGGGGTGGTGTGGTTGAGAATAACCATTTCGGAACCCACGAATTTTTCGATTTGTGCGAAATGCTGGAGACCGAGCCTTACATTTGCGGGAATGTTGGAAGCGGAACGGTCTATGAGATGCAGCAGTGGGTCGAATATATGACCTTCGACGGGGAATCGCCGATGGCCGATCTGCGGAAAGCGAACGGCAGGGAATTGCCATGGAATTTGACTTATTTCGGCATAGGCAACGAAAACTGGGGCTGCGGTGGCCGGATGAGAGCGGAATTTTACGCAGATCTTTACAGACAATACAGCACATATGTTAGAGATTATGGGGATAATGCCATTTATAAAATTGCTGCCGGTCCCAGAGGCGACAATTACCACTGGACGGAAGTGATGATGCGGGAAGCTGGTCATTTCATGGACGGACTGGCGCTCCATTACTACACGAGGCTAAAAGATCACAGCATCGTTATCGAAAATCCTGACGGTAACCGAATTTACTTAAAAGATCCGAATGCGGTTAGAGGCCAGGCCGTCGACTTCGAGGAAAGTGAATGGTTCGGCATCATGAAGGCGGCGTATTTCACAGAAGAGCTTGTGGCGAAACACGCAGCGATCATGGATAAATATGATCCCGAGAAGAAGGTTGCGCTTATTATTGACGAGTGGGGCACATGGTTTGATGTTGAGCCAGGTACCAATCCAGGCTTCCTCTTTCAGCAAAATACAATGAGAGATGCGGTTTCCGCAGCGATCAGCTTGAATATCTTTAATAATCATGCTGACCGTGTAAGAATGGCGAATATTGCACAGACCATTAATGTACTCCAGGCTGTGATTCTAACAGAAGGGGACAAAATGATCCTGACCCCTACGTATCATGTCTTCGAAATGTTTAATGTCCATCAGGATGCCATCCTGCAGCCTCTTGAGATTCAGTGCGGTACATACAAGTGCAATGGGGAAGAGGTGCCTCAGCTTAGCGCATCCGCTTCCGTAGATGCTGCGGGTAAGCTGAATATTACCATTTGCAATACAGATCCCCACAAGGCTGCTCCCCTTGATTGCAATATTGGAGGATTGAGCGGTAAACAAGTAACGGGAAGAATTTTAGTTTCGTCTACGATGAGCAGCCATAATTCTTTTGAAAATCCTACTCAAGTTAAGCCCGAGCCATTTACAAATGTAGAGCTGAATCAAGAAGGATTCCATACGGATATCCCACCGATGTCTGTTGTAGTCCTTACGATCCATTAAATCGGAGGGAGCTATCCGATGGCTAATAAACAGGGTCCCTGCAAGGACTGCTCGGAGACGATAGATGTCGCACCGGAAAAGATAGAGGCCATGCTGCAATTGCTGATTCATTCAAGGCACATTGAGCTTGTAGATGAGGAAACATGGCAAAGTCGACTAGCTCAATGTAAGGGCTGCATTGGTTATATACACGGAGGAACGTGTAAATATTGCGGTTGTCTTGTTCAAATACGGACTAAAATAAAGGATAGGGCATGCCCCTATCCTTTATTTCCTAAATGGTAAAAGCGGGAGAAAAATGATGACTACAATCGACATTTGGCTGAATGAAGAGATAGGGCGCATTAATCCAAATATTTATGGACACTTTATTGAGCACTTGGGCGGAGTCGTATACGACGGCATATGGGTTGGTGAGGACTCCGAAATTCCTAATATAAAGGGATTTAGACAGGAGCTTATTGAGAAATTAAAAGCAATTAACCCATCTGTTATCCGCTGGCCGGGTGGCTGTTTTGCGGAGACGTACAACTGGAGAGATGGCATCGGTCCAAGAGAGAAGCGTCCCACAACCGTTAATTGGTGGTATATGAACGATGGGAAGCTGGAATCTAACCAGGTTGGTACCCATGAGTTTATTGATTTTTGCAAGCTAGTAAATGCAGAGCCATACTTTGCAGTGAATGCTACGACAACAACTGTTTTAGAAGCTAGAAATTGGATTGAATACTGTAATATGATGCAAGCTACGACCACACTTGCGCAGGAGCGGGAGGAGAACGGAAGCCCAGAGCCTTTTAACGTTAAATATTGGGGGCTTGGCAACGAAAATTGGGGTGGCGGCGGCTGCATGACACCTGAGGATTACTGCCATATTTACAGAAAGTACGGCATCATCAGCAAAAGTGTAGGGCAGGATCTTCAGTTCATCGCATGCGGACCCTATGAAGATATTCCCGAATGGACAGCTAAATTTTTTGACAAGTATAAAGAGATGTACACGGTGGGCCGAGTTGCTCCCATGTTCGGATACTCACTTCATTACTATGTGACGAATACGGGAAGAATGGGTACGGAGCTGACGTATAGTGATGCGCAGTGGTATGAATTGATGCGGGTCGGACTGGACATGGAACCGTTTATCCAATCCCAGTTTGAGATGATTCGCGCTGCAATGCCCGGAACTTCGATTGGACTCGTCGTCGATGAGTGGGGTGTGTGGCATCAGCAGAATGGCAGGCATCCGTTGCCGGGCAAGTACTTATTTGAGCAGATGAGCACAATGAGAGAGGCGGTTCTGGCCGCGCTTTCTTTAAATATTTTCAACAATCATTGTGATAAAGTTGTTATGGCTAATGTGGCCCAGCTTGTCAACTGTATCCATTCCCTATTTCTTGCCAAGGGTAACGCCTGTGTGGCAACTACAAGCTACTATGTGTTCGATATGTTTAAAATCCACCAACATGCAATAAGCCTTAAAACGGAAATCAAATGTAAAAATATATCCTATTCTATAGAAGGAAACCCGTATGATATTCCAAGCCTCTCCTGCTCAGCGTCGCTCAAGGACGGTAAACTAGCCGTTACGCTTGCGAACTTATCCGTGGATGATGACCAAGAGATCATGTTGAAACTGAACGGTGGCCAATATACCAGCAATGGGAGAATGGTCGTATTATCTTCTAACAATCATATGGATGGCAATTCTTTTGAGGAACCATATAAAGTTACACCTGTGGAACAAACCATTTCAGCAGGAGGATTCGAACTTACGGTTACAATGCCTAAAGCTTCTGTAGTTTTATTAACGTTGGATGTATCTATAGATTCGCAGAGATGAATAAAAATACTAAGGCAGCCGGCTTGATCGGCTGTCTTTTCTCATTTAAAGGGCAGCATAAGCAAACCTAGATTAAAAAGTACCTTTAATTTATAGGGGGAAGACCTTTATTTTATGAATTGTAAGCGCATTCCAAGTCGATATAATTAGATATATCAATATGTAAGCGTTTAAAGGGAGATATGAAAGGGAGGAAAAAGAAAATGGCATTACTAATGAAGCGTACTACACTTCGGATGATCGTTCCTGTTTTGACTTTCAGTGTCATCTTATCAGGATGCAATGACGCAGGCAGCGGTTCAACGGTTTCTGGCACGGCTCCAACTACCACAGGAAGCGCGGTAGCTACGCAGGGTACGGAAGCTATTAAACCGATGACGATTTCCATGTTCATTGCCAACTCCTACCAGCAGCCTACGGCTGACAATCGCATTTATAAGATGATTAAGGATAAAACAGGCGTCAGTTTGAAAATGGAATTTCTGGTCGGCGACCTCACGCAGAAACTAGGTGTTATGATTGCCGGTGGAGACTATCCGGATGTGATTACGGGCGATGACAAGCTGATCGCTGCAGGCGCGTTCGTGCCTCTGGAAGACTTGATCGAGAAGTATGCACCGAACCTGAAGAAGCATTATGCGGATGTTTGGAACCAAATTAAGGATCCGGCAAGCGGACATATCTACGCACTTCCGGGTTACAATGCATTCACTGGAACATTTACTGAAACGACTTACGAGGGCCCCGGCTTCTGGTTACAAAAAGACATTCTGAAGGAGCAGGGATGGCCGACTCCGAAGACACTGGAGGATTACTTCGCTATTATTGAAAAGGCCAAACAGCAGCACCCGGACAGGATTGGTTTCGAGACGCTGAACTTTGACTGGAGAACCTTCCCTTTGCAGAATCCGCCAGAGCACTTGGCAGGCCATCCGAACGATGGCGGGGTAATCGTAGAAAACGGCAAGGCATCCATTTTTGCTGATAAGGATATAGCTAAGAACTATTACAAGAAGCTGAACGAGATAAACAGTAAAGGACTGTTGGACAAGGAAGCACTTGTGCAGAATTATGATCAGTATTTGGCCAAGATCGCTAGCGGTCGTGTTATCGGTATGTTTGACCAGCATTGGAACTTTAGTGATGGCGAAAAGTCGTTGATTTCTCAGGGTAACTTTGGCAGCACCTACGTAGGTTTCCCATTGCTCTATCCAGGTGCGACGGAATACTACCGGGATCGTCCCGCTTTAACCATCAACCGCGGTTATGGTATTTCAGTTAAGGCCAAAGATCCGATCGCAATCATAAAATTTCTTGATAGTTTGATGACGGAAGATTGGCAGAAAACATTACAATGGGGCGTTCAAGGTCAGGACTATCAAGTAAAGGACGGGAAATATTACCGCACTCCTGAACAGCGTGATCAGCAAAATGATAATACCTGGAAGCTAGCCAATAAAGCAGAAGCGTTCTTCTTTAATTTACCCAAAATGCAGGGTACTTACATGGATGGGAACGCGACAGACCCGAACACGCAACCGCAGGAGTTCTATGATAGCTTGAAGCCAGTGGATCAGGAAGTGTTGAAGGCGTACAATCATAAGACTTGGGCCGAGTTCTTCAAAACACCGGTTGATAACCCCGTTTATTATCCAGCATGGTCCATCGACTTAATCGACGGTTCCCCGGCGAAAGTGGCCCAAACTAAGATGAACGATCTGGCAGTAAAGTATTTGCCGAAAGCCGTTTTGGCGAGCGAAGCGGATTTCGAAAAAGTCTGGGAAGAATACACCGATCAGCTTTCCAAAGCGAACGTCAAAGCCTACGAAGATCGTATCAACGATCAGATTCAATGGAGGATCAAGAATTGGAGCAGTAAATAATTCATATTCACTTACCGAGGAGCGGAGAAGACGAGCAGGTCTTCTCCGTTTATAGACGACAATTTTCGGTTTGGGAGGGATTTATAATGGCAGAAGCTATACTGAAACAAGATGCGAAAGCAGTTGTCAAGAAAAAGAAATGGATCGATCCGGAAATTGGCGTAGCATTCAGTTGGAAAACGATAAAAAGCCAAAAGCAATTGATCTTTATGTCCGTACCGATTCTGATCTATTTGGTTATTTTCAATTATGTCCCTATTTGGGGCTGGTTAATGGCCTTTCAAAATTATCGCCCGGCCTTGCCATTTTTCAAACAGAAATGGGTGGGCTTTGATCAGTTTAAATTTCTGATGGGTGATGATGTCTTCCTTCAGGTACTCCGTAATACATTAGGCATGAGCTTGATCAATTTGGTACTAGGATTTGTAACAGCGATCGTGCTGGCGCTTCTTCTTAATGAAATCAAAACAAAGATATTCAAAAGCTCGGTACAGACGATTTCGTACTTACCCCACTTCTTGTCATGGGTTATTGCGGCTGGTATTGTGGCTTCCACACTGTCCGTAGAGGATGGGATCGTCAATGTCGTATTAATGAAGCTTCATATCATCAAGGAGCCAGTCATGTGGCTAAGCATCGGGCATTATTTCTGGGGCATTGTCGGTGCCGCAAACGTGTGGAAGGAAGTGGGTTGGAACACGATCATCTACTTGGCTGCGATTACTTCCATAGATCCTTCACTTTATGAAGCTGCCTCCATGGATGGAGCCAACCGGTACCAGAAAATGCGCTATGTTACGTTGCCAGGCATTAAAGCGACGTTCATTATTCTGTTAATTATGAATGTTGGCCATATCTTGGATGCGGGCTTTGAAGTGCAATACTTGTTGGGGAATGGTCTGGTTGTGGACTGGTCACAAACGATTGATATTTTCGTGTTGAAATATGGAATAGCACTTGGCAACTACTCCCTGGCGACAGCGGCGGGCATATTTAAGACGATCGTCAGCATTGTAATGGTTTTAAGTGCGAATTATATTGCGAAACGCCTTGGCGAAGAGCGGTTGTTATAAGGGGGTTGAATATGAAAACGGCTACTTTCCAGAATAATCGCTTGGAAGCGATCCTATTCAACATACTAAATGGATTTTTTATGCTCTTCTTGGTCATCGTTACCCTGTATCCTTTTCTTCATACGCTGACGGTATCTTTTAACGAAGGCAACGATACGCTGAGGGGGGGACTTTACTTATGGCCGAGGATTTGGAGCTTGCAAAATTATCGAGCCATTTTTATCTCAGGAACGATCTATCATGCTGCCTGGATTTCGGTGGCTCGAACCGTAACGCTTACTGTATTAGGCGTTTTTCTGACTTCGATGCTAGCTTATACGTTGGCTCAGCCTCACTATTTGTTTCGTAAAATCATTGGCGTATTATTCGTGCTGACCATGTATTTTAATGCTGGTTTAATCCCGAATTATTTCCTGATCAAGCAACTGGGATTGCTGAACAACTTCTGGGTGTACATTCTGCCTGGGATGGTCAGTGCGTTTAACCTAATAGTTATCCGAACTTATATCAAGTCTCTCCCAGGTAGTTTAGTTGAATCGGCGAAGATCGACGGTGCAGGAGATTTTACAATTTTTCTGCGGATCATCTTTCCACTCTGCACGCCAGTCTTGGCAACCATTGCGTTATTTATCGCGGTTGGCTCATGGAACTCCTGGTTCGACACGTTCTTGTACGCTTCTTCCGATATTAAATTAAGTACGCTGCAGTACGAGATGATGAAGCTTCTGGGTTCTACAATGAGCAGCAACAGTGATCCGGCGCTCTTAAATGGTGTCAACACGGGCCAATCCAAAGGTATGGTTACACCTGCCTCCGTTCGGGCTGCCATCACAATTGTAACTGCTGTGCCGATTTTGTTAGTTTACCCTTTCCTGCAGCGCTTCTTTGTAGTAGGTCTAAATCTGGGAAGCGTAAAAGAATAAGGGATCGCGCATTTATTGTGAAAAGCCGTTTTAGTCCGAGGACTAAAACGGCTTTTCCGTTGCTGGATCTATGGGCGGGACCGTATAATAGGTTCATATCAAAAGGGAAATCAGGTGAAACGTGAATGTTGAAGGTTCTGATTGCCGATGATGAGCCGATCATGCTTGAAGGGTTACGATTGCTGGTTGATTGGCATAAGCTTGGATTTGAAATCTATGCAGAGGCGCTAGATGGGGAGGATGCTCTACAGCTAGTAGAGGAAAACTGCCCTCATCTGATCATAACGGATATTCGGATGCCGGTCATTGATGGCTTGGAATTAATTGAAAAGGTTTATATGCGTTTTCCAGATACAAAATTTATCGTGCTAAGCGGCTACGCTGATTTTCAATATGCACAGCAGGCTATGAAATTCGGTGTTTCCAATTATTTGACGAAGCCCTTGGACGAATCGGAATTAGAGCGTGCAGTTCATGAGGTTGCGGAGGACATTCATGCGGAGGAAACGCGACGTGCTCTGCAGCGCTCTATCATTGATTGTAGTCGTGCTGAAACGGTTTCACGGCTTTTGATGGGAGACGTCAGAAAGGAATGGGTGGACAAGGCGCGGAGCCTGCTGAAACTACACGAGCAATCTAGAATTCGCTGTATCTATCTTGTTTGTAGCAATTTGGAGGATAGAGAACAAGAGCAGATCAGTCTGTTTCAGCGTCTACGGGTAGCCGGAGAGTCGGAGGCCTTGACGGAAGTAAGTGTTTATCCGTTCGTGCTAGGTACTAACAGGTATGGTTTTATTCTTGCCATGGACTCCAAGGAATCTGTATTAACAATCCCGTTTATAGATCGTTTCGTATCACATATCCAAAAAGAATGCGGGGAGAACTTTTCTTTTGCAATCAGCAGTGAGGTTAAAGGGGTTTTATCATTAAGCAGAGCCTATCAGGAAGTGCTTACAGCAGAAGTGTGCAAATATCCCTCCAATCTTCCCAAGGTCTACTATTATCACGACAAAATGTCAGAGGAATCTTCATCGATCCTTGAAGTAACCAAAGCATCACTGATCCATGCCATCAACTACGGCAACGTAGATGCCGTTCATACTCTTATGATTGAATTATTTATAACTTTATCTTCTTCGGAAGCATGGGCGGCGGCAAACTTGTCTACGCTGAAGCTGGAGATTCTTCAAGAACTGGCCCAACAGGGAGCAGATATCGAAAATTGGACCCGAAGATGGTTTGCATCGCCTCTTCCGAAAAATTTGGGAGAACTGAAAAGCAGATTGTTGAAAGAGTTTCTTGAAGCAGCAGAATGGAACGTAAGGGAGAAAGGTGCTCGTATCGATGATCTTGTTTCTGCTGCTGAGGCTTACGTTAAACAGCATTACCAAGGAAAGCTGCAGCTTCAACACGTGGCTGAATATCTCCATGTGAATGCGGCTCACTTGGGTCAACGCTTTAAAAAGCAGCGTGGCCTCGCATTCAATGAGTACGTGCACACCGTTCGCATAACGGAGGCCAAAAAGCTCCTGCTCCGTACCGAGATGAAAATAACCGAAATCGCCCAAATGGTGGGGTATTCAGATCCTGAGCAGTTTGGTGCGAAGTTCAAAGCTTTGACCGGCGTAATCCCTTCATCGTACAAAAAAGCCGAGAAATAACCTATAGGAGATCGACAATGAACCGGAAATGGAAGCTTTTCAGCCATATCGTCAATGACATACCGCTAAAATATAAGTTTCTATTTATCTATCTTTTGTGCGTCTTACTCCCAATTATGAGCATCAATATCCTGTTCTATATGCAAAATAGCCGGGATACGCAAAGTCGAGAGAGGGAAAATCTGCAGATTTCTTTGGATCGGGCAGCTTATGAGCTCACCCAGATCGTGAACGAAAGCGTAGCGATCGGTAACACCGTAGCGGCAGATCGTACTTTTAACGGAAAGTTGGAAGCCTCCTATTCCGACTTGTCAATCTACTATGAGACTTATGACAGCTACTTGCGTGACAAGCTGCGTCCGTATACGGATCAGTATCCGTACATCTCCTGGCTAGGGGTGTTTACCACGAACCCGACAATTGGAAGCGGAGGAAGCTATTTTGTATTGAAGGATAGCGACAAACAGAGCGAATGGTACCGGAAACTGACCGATACGAAAGAGAAGGTGGTCGTCGCCTCTTACTTGGATATGAACCCGATGAACCCACAGCAAAAGAGGGTGTATGTGAGCATTATTCGCAAGCTGGAGAATTTTCCGGATTTGATGACTTACACAAAATATCTACGAGTGGATTTGCAGCTGGACAAGGTGCAGGAGCTTTTTAACAAGGAGCAGAACTATCTACAATTCAAACTTGTTGATGCTAACAATAGAGTTGTTCTTGATTCAAACCTCTCTTACATTGCGAAGGAAAACCTTCTGCCCCCTTTAGCCAAAGAATACTTAGACTCGGCGAATAACGAGGCAAATGGCAATTTCATCAGCAGCTTGGGAACTGCCAGCTATCTTAGTGGGTGGAAATTAATTGGGATTCCAGAACGAGCGCGATTTCAACAAAAGCAGAATGCAGTAATAAAATTCGGCATTGTACTCACCTTGTGTAGCACAGTAATTCCGACGGTCCTAATTTTTACTATTCTTCAATCCTACAATCTGAGAGTCAGACGGCTCTCCAAACATATGCAATGGGTTAAAAATGAGCGTTTCGAGCCTATTAACATGTATGAAGGCAAGGATGAGATTGGAGGATTATTGCGCAGCTTTAATCTGATGACGGTGAAAATCCGCAATCTGATTAACGATGTCTACAAGCTGGAGATCCAGAAGAAGGACTTGGAATTGGAAAGAGTACGGGCGGAGTTGAATTTTCTGCAGAGCCAGGTAGATCCGCATTTCCTGTTTAATACACTCAACGCTATTCTGGTGGTATGCAAGAAGCATCGATATGAGCATGTTACGGATATTATTCGTAGCCTTTCGCAAATTCTGCGAAGGCTGCTCAGCTGGAAGGATGATCTGGTGACGATTGAAGAGGAAATTAGCTTTATTAAGATGTATCTACAGATTGAGAAATTCAGATTTCAGGATCGATTTACCTATGAGATAGATATCGATCCGAAGATACTTTTCTGCCGGATTCCCAAAATGAGCATTCAAACTCTGGTAGAGAATGCTTGCAAACACGGGCTTCAATCGGTGAAGGGGGACCGGAGGATTCACATTTCAGCAGGGTTGGATGACCGTTATCTGATAATCAGGGTCAAAGATAACGGGATTGGTATGGATGCTGCCAAGCTGAACAGCATTCTCCAGAACTTGCATGTGGAAGAAGAGGCAGGAAAAAGCATCGGCCTGAGAAACGTGTATAAGCGGTTGAATCTTTTTTACAATGATCGTTCCTTGTTTTTGATTGACAGCAAAGCGTATGAACAGACGTCCGTTACCATTCAAATCCCTATTGGTCTAATCTTGTCACAGGAGGAGGCAGCTGAACATGTGTAAAGTATTGTTTGTCGATGATGAGCCGATTGCACTTGAAGGAATTCGGATGTTAGCCGATTGGGAAGGGCTAGGGTTTGAGGTATGTGGCATGTGCTCCGACGGGGAAGAAGCGCTGCGACTGATTATAAATTGTCGACCTTCACTTGTCATTACGGATATTCGGATGTCTGTGATAGACGGACTGGAACTGATTCGTCAGACTCAGCTGTTGTCGGAGACGTATAGGCCGATTTTCATCATCATGAGTGGCTACGGCGACTTCAAATATGCACAGTCAGCACTGCGATACGGAGTACGTCATTATCTGCTCAAACCTATTATGGATGATGAATGGGAGATCACCCTAGGGGAGGTGATGGAGGAACTTGCATCCCGACAACAGGTGATTAATCGACAGGAAATGACAAGTGGTCAATTGTTTTCAATGATGATTGCTCCCATTCTCCGGGGGGAGTTGGAAGGGCTGGACGAAAGTATATCTAAGCAGATCGGAGAGTTGGATCAGGAAGCCAAAGGATGGAGATGTATCTTAATAGAGGGGATGAACGAAGAGGAATTGGCATCTTGTAGTTCCTATATTGTTCCTCCAAAAGCAATGTTAGTTGATCTTATGCCTGGCCAGATTTGCCTCGTGGTGGACTGTGCTGAGGATGTTCGGGAACTGGCTGGGAAAGTTTATAACGGACTTAGACAGCATGGCGTGGCGATATGCGTATCGATTGGCCCCCCCGTTCGGTTTCTCCGAGATTTGAATGTATCCTATTCGGGCGCGCTGGAGGCATCCGTCCACCATTTTTTTTATGATAGTGAGGGACTTGTTGATTATGAGACTGCCGATAGGTTGGAGTTTAGTTATAATCTTGGGATGATGGCGACATTGGAGGAACTGCTTGGTGCTGCGGAACGACTACAGGAGCAGGAGGCAGCCAGTATTTTAAAACAAGTATTCGCTTTGTTCCAAAACGACAAGATCGCTCCGGAGATGGTGCGCATGCTCTGTGTACATGTGGTCCTGAAGAGTATGGATGTGCTGCGGGAGTTGGAAGTGGCATCCATGGATATGTGGCCGATGTTCCGCAATCTGCTGCAAACCGGTCCTAAATCGCTGACGACTTTGGAGCAATCTGTGTGGAGTTATCTGGCCGAATATATGCGAAGGTTGAGAGAACGTAGGGAATCCAGCTCGGGCCATCCACTGTATGGAATTGAACGCTACATTCAGGAAAATTATAAGTCCCCCTTAACAATAAAAGAAATCGGAAAACGCTTTTATATGAATCCCGTATATCTGGGCCATGCGTTCGTAAAGAAGTATGGTGTTGGTATTATTGAATATATCCATGATCTTCGAATCAATGAGGCTAAGAACATGCTGACGGAATCTGCTGCCACGATTCGCTCCATTGCAGAGGGAGTCGGTTACGTGCATTATCATCATTTTCTAAGAGAGTTTGAGAAGCGGGTGCAAGAAAAGCCGGTGGAGTACAGGGAAAAGAATGCTGAGTAGTACCCGTTAATTTTATAGGGCTTTGTACACAATGATTGCGCTTACAATACAACAAGATCTGGTAAGTAAAGTAAAGAGTTGTACATTGTTTAGTTGTTATACCAACCCTATAATGAAAACATAACACGTCACTGCAGTGATAGCTTTAAATACTCAATATAGGGGGATGTACATGAAGCTAAAACACCACAAAATGAAAGCGTTGTCTGTATCCTTACTTGCTGTAACAACGCTCATTTCGGCTTGCACCAGCCAGAACAATTCAACGAGTACTGAACAGAAGGAAGCAGTGAGCACAGCCGGAACTACCGATGTGAAAAGTGCAAATATAGAACCGCTTGGCAAGTATGATCCACCAATTGAGGTGTCGTTTGTAAGGAACCTTAGCGATGTAGTTGAGAATAACGTACTCGGTGTGCTAAAAGGCGAAACGTTTGAAGACAACCGATGGACACGTCTATATAAGGAACAGCTCGGAATCAATATTAAAAACAATTGGGTCGTAAAAGGGAGCGATACTTCTGATCAGTATTTACAGAAACTGAATGTAACGCTGGCTTCTGGCGATCTGCCTGATATTATTCCAGTGAACGCAACTCAGTTAAAGCAATTAGCAGATTCTGGTCAAATCGAAGATATGACAGCTTTATATGAGAAATATGCGGCTCCCCTAACCAAAGAGATCTTATCGCAAGAGGGAAAAAGCCCATTCGATGCGGCTACGATTGATGGCAAGCTGATGGCGATCCCGCAGGTCGACTCCTCGCTTGAACGCGCTATGTTTATTTGGATTCGTACGGATTGGCTGAACAAATTAGGCTTACAGCCGCCAAAGACGATGGCTGATGTTCAAACCATTTCAAAAGCATTTGCTGAGAAGGACCCGGATGGCAATGGAAAAAAAGATACATTTGGCCTCGGTTTAAACAAAGCCTTGTGGGGAGGAGCTATAGGCTTAGAGGGGTTCATGGCTGGGTATAAGGCTTATCCGAATTTGTGGATTACCGATGCATCCGGAAAACTGATGTTTGGCGGTATTCAGCCGGAAGTTAAGAAAGCGCTTCAAGCCCTTCAAGTTATGTTTAAGAATGGAGAAATCGATCAGGAATTCGGGATTAAAGACGGTGGCAAGGTATCTGAGCAAATAGCTGCGGGCAAGATCGGAATGGAGTATGGCGAACAGTGGAACTCCATCTGGCCGCTTCAATTGAACCGTAACAATGACCCGAATGCACAATGGCGGGCATTCCCGATCGTTTCGGAATCCGGCGATACACCTAAAGTTCCTTTGAGGTTCAGTACAAGCAAGTTTTTTGCAGTGAAAAAGGGTTTCAAGCATCCTGAGGCGGTTATCAAGCTGTTCAATATGCATCTGGAGAAAAACTTTGGCAAAACAGCGGAGTTTGACAAATACTATGCACCGCCGGAAGCAGAAAGCGTATGGCAGCTGTCGCCGGTAACTCCGAGCCCGGTCAAGAAAAATGTAGAGGCATTCAGAGCGATCGATGCGGCACGTAAAGCGAACGACTTCTCGACCCTGAAGGGAGAAGCTAAAACGATTCAAGGCAAGATAGAGGCTTTCAATTCGGGTTCAAAAGAAGGGTTTGCCTTGTGGGGTTGGGAACGCATTTATGGTCCGGAAGGCTCTGAAGGTGTCGTTGACCAGTACGATAAAAATAGTCAATTCCTGATGGATAAATTCGTAGGTGCACCTACGCCAACGATGGTTGAGCGGAAATCGACTTTAGAAAAATTGATGAATGAGACTTACACTAAAATTATTATGGGCGGCTCTGTAGATGAATTCGATAAGTTTGTGAAAGACTGGACTAAGCTAGGCGGCGAGCAAATTACAAAAGAAGTCAATGAATGGTATGCAGCAACGAAGAAGTAGATGCGGGCAGAGGACGGGTTAACCATCCTTCCTCTGCTTTTTATGCATTAAATAATGGAGGTTATTTTATGGGTATCGGGAAAATGTGGAGAGAGCTTCCGCTGCATCTAATGATGTTACCGGGATTAGTACTCATTGTGCTATTCTCATATGTCCCAATGGCGGGAATTATCATTGCATTTCAAAAATTTATCCCTGCAAAGGGATTATTTGGTGACCAGCGATGGGTCGGGTTGGATAATTTCAGATATGTCATGAACCTGCCCAGCTTTAATCAGGTCCTGTGGAATACCCTCTTTATTTCAAGTCTTAAGCTTATTCTAGGCTTAATCGTGCCGATTATTTTCGCCATTCTTCTTAACGAATTGAAGAATGAGGTCATTAAAAGAAGCGTGCAAACGACCATCTATTTACCCTATTTCCTCTCTTGGGTTGTTCTAGGAGGAATACTAATCGATATTCTATCGCCATCTACTGGTATTGTTAACCAATTATTAGGTGCTTTCGGTTTGAATAAGATATTTTTCCTTGGAGACAATCATTGGTTTCCGTTTACACTCATTTCATCGGATATATGGAAAAATTTTGGTTATGGGACTATCGTGTATTTGGCGGCTATCACGGGCATTGACCCTGGCTTATACGAATCTGCCACGATTGACGGCGCAAACCGCTGGCATAAGATATGGCATATCACGATTCCAGGCATGCGAATGGTCATTGTCTTGTTGTCAGTACTCAGTTTAGGACAGCTTTTGAACGCAGGCTTCGATCAAGTGTTCAATTTATATAGCCCTCAGGTGTATGAAAGCGGCGATATTCTGGATACTTTTGTATATCGGATCGGATTATTGGATGCTCAATACGGTGTAGCAACGGCCGTCGGACTATTCAAGTCGCTAGTTTCACTTATTTTAATTTCAAGTTCTTACTTTGTGGCATATCGGTTTGCAAAATATAGAATCTTCTAGGAGGAGGGAAAACCGTGGTACAACCAACACCCAGTTCTGTGTCTGATACTTATCTCCGGGTACCCAAAAGTCGAATCCGATTCGAGTGGTTTTCCGTTCTGAATGTATCTTTTCTTATCATCGTATCGTTAATTTGTGTTCTCCCGTTAATTCATATCATTGCTATCTCGTTTAGTTCAAGTACGGCAGCCGCAGCAGGTCATGTAAAACTGTGGCCGGTTGACTTTACATTAGCCTCTTACAAGTTTACGGCTAGTCGGCAAGCATTTTGGCAATCCATGCTTGTATCCTTGGAGCGCATCGCGATCGGGACGCCGTTAAATTTGATTTTAACCATCCTCGTCGCATTTCCTTTATCCAAGGAAACGAAGGCGTTTCGCATGCGAATGGTTTATGCTTGGATTTTCTTTATTACGATGCTCTTTCATGGTGGTTTGATCCCTTGGTATTCGACACTTAAACAATACAATATGCTGGATACAATTTGGGCGCTCGTGCTGCCCGGTGCGGTTCCCGTATTCAGCGTGGTTCTGCTGCTTAATTTCTTTCGAGAGGTGCCGAAGGAGCTGGAGGAGGCAGCGGTCATGGACGGTGCAAGCTATTGGACGACACTCTGGAAAATCTATGTGCCGATATCCATGCCTGCTCTTGCAACGCTTGCCTTATTTTCCATGGTTGAACATTGGAACAGTTGGTTTGATGGCCTCCTGCTTATGGGAGACCCGAGCCATTATCCGCTCCAGAGCTACATTCAAACGATCGTCATTCAACAAAATTTAACGAATATATCACGTGATGAAGCCTTGAATATGGCTCTCATTTCTGATCGGACGCTGAAAGCTTCACAGATCTTCTTGGGCTCCCTTCCCATTATCTTGGCGTATCCTTTCCTGCAGAAGTATTTTGTTAAAGGGATTGTCCTTGGCAGCGTTAAGGGGTAGTGCATAGATGGCTTCCTAACAAATGCTTAGGAAACTTACAAGCTTCAGGCTATAATGGAAGAAAAAAGTTGGGGGCTTGTACCTTGATCAACCGTCAGCCATTTACTTTACGGAACACGATTTTCCTTCGGCTGCTCAGCACTTTTTTGCTTATCATGCTGCCGATTTTATTATTTGGTGTCTACCTGTATAACTGGATCGTCCAGACGGCAAGCGAAGACATCTCCAAAACGGCGGTGTCCCAACTAACCTTCTATATCAACGATCTTGAGAAAGAGATAGAACGGATGAAGCTGCTGCAGTTTGGCGTTATCGAGGACGAAGATCTCAACGAACTGACGCTGACTTGGGACACGATGGATGTGTTTAAACGCACTGAAAAAATTAACTCACTGCGAAAACGGCTTTATGCCATTCAAAACAGCAGTCCTTATATTAAAAATGTAAGTGCTCATATTTATCCGATATCCAAAACGATTTCATCCGCCAATGGCCCAAGCGAATTTGATACCGAACGGTACAATGGCTTGCGCTCAGCTTTGAGCAGTCGAAATAACCAGATCATGGAGTGGAATGGCGGATTATTTTTAAGTGCTGCCAAGCAGGGAGTAACCAATGGGAATCAACCGTTGTTCATTATTGAAATTGAACTGGATCAGGAGAGACTGCAGGAGGCGTTAGGCCAGTTTAACACCTATCCCGGAAGTGGAACATTGATGACCAAGGAGAATACCAGTGTTATTCTCACGAGTGGATCTTTAGAGCACTTATGGCAGGATATACCGGCCACCATTGCACAGATCAAACAAAATCCAGTTCACAGTACAGGAACCTTTACAATCTCGGGAAGCCGATATTATACGGCAATTGCAAGCTCTGATTATTTAAATATGTCTATTTACCGGTTTATTCCAGAGCAAATAATTAAGAAGCCGCTAGACAAGTTTTATCTGTGGGCCTGGTTATTTATTTTTGTTGCTGTTGTCATCATTGGAATTTATGCATTCTCCACCTACAAATTTATTCACAAACCGTTGTTAACGTTAGTTAAGAGCTTTCGGCGTATGGAAAATGGGGATCTGGATGTGAATATCCAGCACGAGTCTAAGGATGAGCTCGGTTACTTGTATGGCCGATTTAACCAAATGGTCACCAATCTTGGCTCTTTAATCGATCAGGTGTATAAGCAGAAAATTATGACACAACGGGCGGAGCTGAAGCAGCTTCAATCGCAGATTAATCCACATTTTCTATACAACAGTTTCTTTATCCTGAGGACGATGGCGAAAATTGGAGACGTTGAAAGGATCGGACAGTTCGTCACACAGCTTGGTGAATATTTCCAATTTGTTACCAGAAATGCATCTGACGAAGTGCTGCTGAAACAAGAGATTCACCATGCCAGAATGTACACGGAGATTCAGGAATTACGCTTCTCTCGGCGTATTCGGGTACAATTTGACGCTCTCCCGCGGGGAATTGAACAGGTGTCCGTACCACGTTTAATTGTGCAGCCGATTATCGAGAATGCATTTGAACACAGTTTGGAACAAATGAAACGCAGTGGAAATATTATGATTCGTTTCGAATTGGAAGAGACTGAGATACGAATCATTGTGGAGGATAATGGTGATAGCTTGACGGATGAGACATTGGAACGTCTCTCGGACACGCTGGATAACGGTGATGAACATGCGGAGACGACGGGTTTGGTGAATATTCACCGCCGTGTCAAAATGACGTTCGGTGAAGCATACGGTCTACGAATAAGCCGAAGCGAGCTGGGGGGATTGAAAGGTATCATTTCTATTCCTTATCAAGGTGGTGCTGCTCATGATTAGAATGCTGATCGTTGATGATGAGGAAATCATTACAGACGGACTGTTTGACGTATTTAGCCAACTGAATCTCAATCTTGATTTGTATAAAGCCTATTCCGGTGAAGAAGCGCTGGATTGGATGAATACCACAAGAGTGGACATCGTGATGTCCGATATTCGTATGCCCGGGATGGATGGTCTCGAGCTAATGAGAAACATACGCAGTAATTGGCCGCATTGCAAAATTATTTTTTTAACCGGGTACAATGACTTTGATTATGTCTACCAAGCGATTCAATCACCTGGAGTTAGTTATCTTCTTAAGAGTGAAGAATACGATAAGATTATCAAGGCCGTAACAGATGCGATTCATGAACTGGAAAACAGTTTAAAGTTCCACGATCTAGTCAACCAATCGAGAGAAAAGCTTACTACACTCGAAACCCTTGCTCAAGGGAATTATTTCCGTTATTTGCTTCAAGGAACAAGAACAACGGAGGAGTTAGTCGTTGATTTCCGTAATCTGGGCATTGCTCTTGATCCAACTTTGCCCATCCTTGTGGCGTTGGCTAACCTGCAAAGAACGAACACACATCATACCTTTGCGGAAAGTCAGAATGCAGCACTTGCTGTCAAATTTTTGGCAGAGACATTTTTGGAAGAACGCACAAACAGTCTTGGAATCTTAGATCAATACGGCGACCTCGTCTGGCTTGTTCAACCCAAGCTTGCCCAAGTTAGGGATTCGGAAGAAGCCTATTCCCGCACGGTCAAATTTCTAGAGGGACAATTTGAGCTTATGCAGCAAGCTTGTCATGATTCTTTGGGAATTGCTTTTGCTATAACGCTTTGCGCCGATACCTGCGAATGGAAGCAGCTTTCTGAGATATACGATCGAATGAGAAGTGAGCAGTACTGGCGAGCGGGAGACGGTGCCCAGATGGTTCAAACAGTCACCTTGGAAACCATTGGAACCGCGGCTAACTCAAGAACGCTGAGAGAAAAGGCGGAGTCCTTGGCGATTCATCTAGAAGGTGGAAATAGAGAGGGATATCTCCATCTGTTCAACGAACTAATGAAAACAGCCTTTGATGAACGAGGAAGTGGCGGACCTTTCGCCCTGGAATTGTATTACACGATTGCTCTCAATTTATTATCCTATATTAACCGTTGGGAGCTGCACGATAAGGTTGGAACAACCGGGCTTATGCAAAGAGATAGGCATTCATCTTGGCAAGATAGCTATGAGTTTTTGAAACAGACCGCAGAGTCCTTGTTCAATCTTCGATTGAGTGTAGAACGCAATAGAGCAGCAGCGGTGATAGAGAAGATCCGGTTGTACATTGAGGAGCATCTGGGTGAAGACTTGTCTCTCGTACGTTTAGCTAGCGTGATACACTTCAATCCGTCCTATTTATCGCGGCTTTTTAAGCAGGAAAGTGGCGTCAATCTATCTGAATATATTGATGAAGTTAGAATGGAGAAAGCCAAAAATTTGCTCAAGAAGGATGAACTTAAAATTGCTGAAGTGGGTGTTCAGGTAGGGTATGAAACCCCACACTCTTTTACTCGATTTTTCAAAAAATCAACCAGTATGACTCCAGCGGAGTATCGTGAGATTGTAAGGAAATAAGCGTATTGGGATTAGCAATTTTTAAGTATTAGGAGAGTTAGCGATGGAGAATGTGACGATAACGAACCCGATTATCTGGGCGGATGTTCCGGACCCTTGCGTTATTAGAGTAGGAACGGCCTACTATATGGTAAGCACAAGCATGCATGCAATGCCTGGATGCCCGATTATGAAGTCTGAGAATTTGATGGATTGGAAGATCGTGAACTACGTTTACGATACCTTAGAGGATAATGACGCCAACAATTTGCTGGATGGGAAAGGCATTTACGGTAAAGGGTCATGGGCGGCAAGTTTACGGCATCATAATGGCACGTTCTATGTGTGTTTCTCAAGTAATGATATGAACCAGTTCTACATCTATCGGACAGCAGATATCGAGAACGGGAAGTGGGAGCGATCTGTCATTGCAGGAATACATCATGATCCAAGTCTGCTGTTTGACGATGGCAGGGTTTATGTCATTCACGGCAACGGTAGTATTCGCATTACGGAACTGACATCTGATGTGATGACAGTAAAATCTGGAGGTATCGATCAGCGGCTCTTCGAGACGGAACGTGACGGCATCATGCTGCGATGCGAGGGGTGCCATGCGTATAAGCTGAACGGTTATTATTATTTGTTTTTCATTGAATGGCCCAATACCGGAAATCGACGTCGTAGGCAGCTTTGTTACCGATCCAGGGAGTTGCTCGGTGTTTATGAGCATAAAGTGATTCTTGATGACGACATGGGATATCGCAATCATGGTATCGCTCAAGGAGGCATCGTGGATACACCGCAGGATGAGTGGTATGCCTTATTCTTTCAAGATCATGATGCTGTGGGGAGAATTCCCATTGTGCTTCAAGTTACTTGGGTGGAGGACTGGCCGGTCATTGGGATGGAAGGTAAAGTGCAAGTTTCATTCCAGGCGCAATTCCCGAGCACGGCACCTACGGCGCCTACCCAATTGGTCATTAGCGATGAGTTCGACTATAACGAAAATAAATTGCTGCTTAATTGGCAATGGAATCATAATCCGGATAACCGCCTATGGTCTGTGATCGCGCGTCCAGGCTGGTTGCGATTAGAGACGGGGAATATTACCGACAGTATCCTATTAGCACGCAATACATTGACGCAGCGGACAGAGGGTCCTGTATGCATCGGCATTACGGCAATGGATGTTTCCCATATGAAGCCGGGTGATCATGCAGGAATGGTTGCACTTCAAAATCATTTCGGAACAGTCGGTATTCAAATCGCAGCGAACGGCGAGCGATATGTTGCGATGTGTGTTAATGGAGGCGACGGTAGTGAAGAAGCGGTCGAGCGGATTCTATACGAGGATAGTTTGATTTACTTGAAGATTCATTTCAATTTTGAAAATAGTACGGATCTTGCAAGCTTTTACTACTCAGCTGATGGTGAAGAATGGAAGAAAATCGGATCTTCGTTGAAGATGAAGTATACCTTGGATCATTTTATGGGCTATCGGATCGGGTTATTTAATTATGCGACCAAGCAGGTTGGCGGGCATGCTGATTTTGATTTCTTTCGATTTGATAAGGTGGAAAGTACTATTTAGAGGAGAGGCAGACCTATGACCTTCGCTCAAATCAGGCCAACAAACGAACAAGTTGAACAATGGGATATCTTTGAGCTAGTGTTTTTTGCTTCATATGACGGAAATCCTTTTATTGAAGTATCTCTATCCGCCGAGTTTTACTCAGGTAACCATTCAGTGAATGTGATGGGATTCTATGATGGCGAAGGCATATTTCGTATTCGATTCATGCCGACAACCTTGGGAAATTGGAGTTATCGTACATCTAGTAATGTAGTAGCACTCGATGGACAGGTTGGTGGCTTTGTCTGTGTAGAATCATCTCCAGATAATCATGGTCCAGTTCGAGTAAGTGATACATTCCACTTTGCCTACGCAGACGGCCTCCGATATCTACCGGTAGGTACAACCTGCTACGCCTGGACACATCAGCCCGCTAATCTTGAAGAACAAACCCTATCGACGTTGAAGGCTTCCCCATTCAATAAGCTGAGAATGTGCGTATTCCCGAAATCTTATCAGTTTAATGTAAACGAGCCCATGTACTATCCTTTCGAAGGCTCACTGGAGGAAGGTTGGGACTATAGCCGATTTAATCCGGTGTTTTTCCAGCATCTTGAGCAGAGGATCGCTGATCTTGGTAAGCTCGGTATAGAGGCGGATCTCATTTTATTCCATCCGTATGATCGATGGGGTTTCTCACAGATGCCGTTGGAAGTCGATGAAAGATATCTTCGATATCTCACAGCACGTCTTGCCGCATACCGGAATGTATGGTGGTCACTAGCCAATGAGTTTGATTTAATGAATTCTAAAAAAGAGGAAAACTGGGAGTACTATGCCGAAATCGTGACATCAAGCGATCCGGTCGGTCATCTCATTTCCAATCATAATTGTCTCCGATTCTACGATTACAGCAAACCTTGGGTAACTCATTGTAGTATACAACGAATCGACATGTATAAAACGGCAGAAGAAACGACTGAATGGCGTAACAAGTGGCATAAGCCGATTATCGTAGACGAATGTGCTTATGAAGGGGACATCGAACACGGTTGGGGAAACATCACAGGGGAAGAACTAACCCGTCGATTCTGGGAAGGTGCTGTTCGTGGCGGTTATGTTGGGCATGGAGAGACCTATTATAATGAGAAGCAAGTTCTATGGTGGTCAAAGGGAGGCGAACTTGCAGGTATAAGTCCTGAGAGAATCGCTTTCCTTCGCCGAATCATTGAACAAAGTCCAGGTGGCATATTGAATCCACTGCCTTCTTCCTGGGATTTGCCTTGTGCAGGCGTGAAGGATGAATACTACTTGTACTACTTTGGTTTTAATCAGCCGCGTTACCGGCATTTCAAACACGAGTCCGGTGTCTCCTATTGTGTAGAAGTAATTGATACATGGAATATGACGATAACCAAGTTGCCAGGCATTTTCGAAGGGGCGTTCCGTGTTGAACTTCCTGGGCGTCAATATATGGCGGTTAGATTAGTCGCATCGATAAATTGATCTTGACAAAGGCTGAATGAGAAGTGGGTTGTGTATTTCCGGGATGGGCGATTGAGTGAGGTTGGATAGGGTTGAAAACATCTATTCACGTTGCTTTATTAGGTATAGCCTATAATAAAAATTGCCTCCCTTTTTTTAATATATAGATCTTAGACCCATAGCCCGTTGCTATGGGGCATTTGTGTGCCATCAGTATTAAAACAATTCCAGTGATGGAGAGAGGTAATCTTATAAACAGGAATGAAACAAACGGCAAATACGGTATCTGGGGTCATGATCTTCGAGATCTAGATTTAGGTTCAGTCAATGTCGATAAGAAAAATAATGGAGAAATTTATTTATATCTTAACATCGAATCTTAAAGAAAAAATTATAGCTTAAAGTTTCGAAGTGGCTTTCCATATCTCACTAGAACATGCCACATAAGTTTTAACTCTTGAAGTACTTCTTTATAGGTTCCGCGATCGCTCCAAGAAGCGGGATTGCGCCTCAAGTCCATTACAGCCGATCCAATCATGCTCACATCGATAAAATCATTTCGTGCAATGCGTTTGGCTAAGGAAGGCATCGAGGGACCTCTAAAATCTGAGGGAACTTCATTTGCCAAAAGCACAAAGCCCATATGCCAATAGAGATCAATTGAATACTTGAGGCATATTTGTTCCAGGGTCCGCCCCGTAGGAGTTCCTTTAAATGAAGGATCTGCAACGAGCACTTCCACGTCTTCCTTAAGTGAAATATTCCCATGCACCTGGGCCTCAATATAATGGTTAAGATTGCGGCTAGGCTCTTTGATTCCTGGGTCAGAGAGTGGCCTTTCCAGATTAACCAGCACATGATTGATTAATTTCTGTGGTGTCAGATTTTTTTCCCCGATAGCAAAATCTCTTAAGAATGCCTCCTTCATGAGAGCGGCCATAATGATATCAAACTCCTCATACGTACCCTTTTCCTTCGGATCTTGATGAGAATCTAAATAAGTGAATGTACAACGATATGCGACCTCCGGAGATAGAAGGAAATAGCAAGATCCAAAACGTGGTGCCGGACCATCTGGATGTAACATCAAATCCAGTGCTCCATACTTGGGACGCTGGCTATGGGTTGAGTCCATTCGTTGATAGGCTCCTCCAAAAATCTTCTTCTCCCAGAGGTCGCGTTCACCGCCAGGATAAGCTGACACGCTACCATTAGATAATAATGTTTCAAACTGGCTCTTATAAATTCCTTGCTCAAGCAGTGCCTCGGCAACGCTTTTCATTGTCGGATCAGGTCTATCTGGATGAAAATGCAGGGCAATTTTTGCGTGCGCCTTTAGTTTGGCGACAGCTTCTTCAAATGGTTTAGACGCGATATTAGACATTTGAATAATTTCCTTAATTGCCCGCTCAGCTTCATCTTTGTGGTTTCTCGCGTATTTTGTAATATGCTCTAAAGCCAATAATTGTGAACTTGATAATTTCATGGATATAGTAGTCGCTCCTTTTCGAACCGATTAGTCAATATCCATATTACCTAAATTACCCTTATATTTTCCGGGAGAGATACCAACGGTACGTTTAAACATTTTCAAAAAATTGGAATAATCATTAAATCCACACAGTTCGCAGGTATCTGTGACGCTATAACCTTCCGAGAGAATCTGTTTAGCTTTGGATATCCGTTTGAAAAGAATATATTCATGGATGTTACTACCGATATGTTTCTTGAAAACTCTCCCCATATAAAATCGATCCACATAAAACTTAGTAGAAAGAGATTCAAGTGTGAGATCCTTTTCCAAATTCATATCAATGTAGTCTAATAAAGAAGTTAATAATTCCGGCATAGAAGAGAGGTTTTCCGAACGATTAACGTCTTTGAAGATAATATTGATCAAGACTAACAATTCAATGAGATAATTCAGCTTTAAAATCTTATAGCCGACATGGGGTTTAAGATTCTCAATTTGATTAAAAAGACGCAGAAATTCATTAATTTGGCTGGGTTGAAGCGTAATCTTATTTTGTTGGCCTTTAGGTTTGTTTAGAAAACAGCTTAGAAGGTCGAGACTTGGAGAATTAAATTTGCGAACGATATGTGGTGTAAACTGTAACGTTATTCGTTCGTATACGTTATCGTTTTTGAAGGAAGGTTTATGAATTTCTTGATTATTTGTAATCATGACATCGCCATATTGAATTGGATACATGTTCTTTTCAACGAAATAGTTCACATCACCTGAGATTAAAAAGTAAATCTCAAACTCTTCGTGCAAATGAAAGTTAACATTACATTTATTAGGATTATAGATTCTACGTTCATAACGGATGCATTCGTCTATACTTTCATAAGCTAAGTTCATCCATCTTACCTCACTTTAAATACCTGAAGGTTCAGGTGAATAGTAGTGTTACTGATGCTGGATAGCATCCAGCGACAGTCGGTGAATAATGACCGCAATCAATCTGATATTCTATAAACTCCGCTGCTCCCCAACCTTTCCTATACTTCCATATTAAAGAAGTTTACACAAAACTATTTTACAGACTCCCGTCAAGGGAATCAAGTAGCCATTCCTGCACAAAAAACGATATTTTAATCACAAAAAACTATGACTTATTGCGAGTATTATTTTAGAATAGCAAAAGAAAACGCTTTATTCTTCGTTTTTCCTACTTTGGTCAGGCTTAAACTACACTTTAATATACGGGGAGGGGTATTGGTTGAGTCCAATGAGAAAAGTGAAATTAGGTGTAATTGGTTTAGGCGGAATGGGAAGCAGCCATCTCAAGTATTTGACACAGATGGAGACAGTTGAAGTCGTAGGAGTTTGTGATGTTGTACATGAAAAGGCTGATAAAACAGCGGCTCTCTACCATACCAAGGCCTATTACAGCCATACGGAGCTTTTTGACAAATCGGGTATAGAGGCTGTGTTAATAGCCGTTCCCCATTACGATCATACGCCCATATCGATTGATGCCTTCTATAAGGGAATCCATGTTCTTTGTGAGAAACCTATTGCGGTGCATGTCAATGATGCTCAAAAAACGATAGACGCTTATGAAAGCGCTAAGGAACACTATCCCAATTTGATGTTTGGCATTATGTTTCAAGAAAGAACCTACCCTCATCATAAAAAAATAAAAGACATTCTTGATGGCGGCGAGCTGGGCCAATTAATCAGAGCGACCTGGATTAATACCAAATGGTTCCGATCTCAACTTTACTATGATAGCGGCGAATGGCGTGCAACGTGGGCTGGGGAGGGCGGAGGAATTTTGACCAACCAATGTCCGCATAATCTGGATCTCTACCAATGGCTATTCGGTCTCCCGTCACGGATCAACGGTTTTGCGCATATTGGCAAATATCATGATATTGAAGTCGAAGACGAAGTAACGGCCTACTTTGAGCACGAGAACGGGATGGTTGGCCATTTTATCGTGACTACCGCTGAAACACCTGGATCCAACCGCATGGAGATCGTGGGAGAGTACGGGAAATTGGTTTTTGAGGATAATCAAATTGTTTTGTATCGAACCCGTGAGTCGATGCTTCGTTTTATCAAAGAATCGCAAAGCAGGATGGGCAATGTTGAAAATTGGTACACGGAAATTCCTGTGAACGTGAATGTACCTACAGGGCATCGAGTTGTGACAGAGAAATTTATCGAGGCTATACAAAATGGCGGCGGGGAGCTTATCGCACATGGCCCTGAGGGGATCAACGGACTGACAATTGCGAACGCAATTATGCTTTCTTCGTTTAACGATCAAACCATTAAGCTGCCTATGGATACAGATGAATATGAGAAGAAGCTTAAGGAACTGATCGGAAGCTCCAAATACAAGAAGACAGTGAGACAGGATGTTTTTATGGATATTAGTTATTCCCAGGGTTAGGTCTTATCAATACAAAATGTCTAGGGGGAACTACCAATGAAGGGTAAACTCGGCATGGTTTCAGCTTTATCTCTTTCTGTTGTATTATTCGCAAGTGTATTAACGGGGTGCACCTCTAATGGTACGAAGCAAACAAGTACGTCAGAAAAAAATGAAGCAAGTTTATCTTCAATCCCGCTGCCTATCGTGAATAAGCCCATCACTTTAAAAATGTTTGTGCCCATGGATGCCAAAGTAGCGGCAACCATGAAAAACTATAATGAAATCGCTGTGTTTAAAGAACTGGAAAAAAGGACAGGGATTCATATCGAGTTCATTCATCCTGCATCTATGGATGGGGCGGCGATCAAAGAACAGTTCAACCTTATGGTCGCGTCAGGCGATTTACCTGATCTGATTTATTATAACTGGATAGGCGATTATAACGGCGGGCCCAATAAAGCGATCAAGGATGGCGTCATTTTACCGTTGAATGATTTGGTAGATAAGTATTCACCTAACCTTAAAGCGTTTATGAACTCCGATCCTAAAGCGAATAAACAACTGCGGACAGACGACGGTACGATCTATGTTTATCCAGAGGCCCAATCGCCGAATCAGTATGCGAAAGTAAACCCGAATCCGAATCCTGCATTCCAGACTTTTGGATGGCAGATCCGCCAGGACTGGTTGGAAAAACTGAATTTAAAGTCGCCTGAAACGATTGACGATTGGTATGAAGTACTAAAAGCGTTCAAAACGAAAAATCCTAGCGGCAGCGGTAAAAATGACGAAATTCCTTTGGCGCCTAAAGGAGCGGGGGACCTGCAGAACTGGGTCAGAGCATGGGGGATCAACTACGGGTTTTATCATGACGGCGATAAAGTCAAATATGGACCTTACACACCGGAGTATAAGGAAGCGCTAACAACCTTAGCAAAGTGGTATAAAGAAGGCTTGATCGACCCTGATTTTGGGATTACGGATGCCAAACAATTCGATACCAAAGTTATGGGTAACCGTGCAGGCTCATGGACGGGATCCACATCAGGAACATTCGGAAGATTTGTTCAATTGATGAAAGCGAAAGATCCGTCGGTAAAATTATCAGGAACGGTTCCACCTTATGTTACAGGCACGAAGTCCTACAATTTCAATGTTGATGAAATCAAGGTTGCCAGTGGCGGCGGTGTCGCGATATCCGCAAAAAGTAAATATGCGAAGGAAGCTGCGATGTGGTTGGACTATGGCTACAGTCCTGAAGGATCGCTGCTCAATACCTTCGGTATTGAAGGCGAGAGCTACAAGATGGTGAATGGTTCGCCTCAATTGCTTCCAGAGATTACGAATAATCCAAAAGGCTTGTCGATTGATGAGGCGTTATCTAAATATTCCCGAGGATCTGGCGGACTGGCCTTTGTCATGACACCTGAGATTTGGCAGCAGCGCATGGCTTTACCTGAACAGCAGCAAATTATTGGCTTATGGAAAGCAGGCTCCTACGACAGAACCATGCCGCCAGGGGTAACGCCAACCATTGAAGAATCAACCAAGATGGCATCCATTACTTCTGCGGTTAATACGTATAGGGATGAGATATTCTCTAAAATGATCATGGGACAAGTACCTCTTAGTGAGTTTGATAATTATATGAGCAAATTAAAAGCTATGGGAATCGAAGATGCGATCAAAATTCAGCAAGCGGCATATGACAGATACATGGCAAGGCAATAAGCCTTAACGTTGACCAGAATAGGATTGGCAAGCAGCAGGAGCGCCAGCACTTGATCGCCTCCTAAAGGTAAGATCAATGCTGGATGCCTGCTGCGCAAATTTCTTCGCTCAAAGGGGACGAACGATGGAGAATTTGACGGTTGGTGAGGCGGCGCATGCCAGAAGTATCTATCCGACGACGAAGCAAAGCGGCTTTGTCCATAGACTTCGAAGAGACTTATATAAAAACAGAATCATTTATTTCATGGCCATACCCGTGGTCGCTTACTATATTATTTTTCAATATATTCCTATGTATGGAGCCTCGATTGCTTTTAAAGATTTCTCTCCAATGAAGGGGATTTGGGGCAGCACTTGGGTGGGAATGCAGCATTTTACCGATTTTTTCAACGATGTTTATTTCGGCAGAATTCTTACGAATACCCTTTTAATTAGTGTATATAACATTATTTTTGGTTTTCCGGCACCCATCATTTTGGCCTTACTATTAAACGAAGTACGAAGAAATGATGTTTTTAAAAGGTTTGTGCAATCGGTGACGTATTTGCCGCATTTTATTTCAGTGCTGGTTTTATGCGGTTTAATTGTAGATTTTACGGCAAGAAACGGGATTATTAATGATTTACTCGCCTTCATGGGAATGGAAAGAATAACGATGCTGCTTGAACCTGGATTATTCCGAACCATCTATGTGAGCTCTAATATTTGGCAGGAAGTGGGTTGGGGCTCGATTATCTATTTGGCTGCTTTAGCCGGCATCGATCAGGACTTGTATGAAGCAGCGACGATTGACGGGGCGGGACGTTTCAAGCAAATGCTGCATGTTACACTGCCGGGAATTATGCCCACCATTATCATCTTGTTTATTTTAAGAATGGGAAGCATGATGAACGTCGGATTCGATAAAATCTTCCTGCTATACAATCCGGTTACTTACGAAACTTCGGATGTGATTTCAACTTATGTCTACCGCAAAGGGATTCTGGAAGCAAACTACAGCTTCAGCGCAGCCGTTGGATTATTTAACTCAGTGATCAATTTTGCGCTTTTGGTAGCTACCAACAAAATCAGTAAAAAAGTCAATGAAACCAGTCTTTGGTAGGGAGGGATGACGATGAATCTAAAGCGAAGCAAAGCCGAAGCTATTTTCGGTTTTTTTAATATATGCTTCTTGCTGTTTCTAGCTTTAATTACACTTTATCCATTTCTATATGTTACTATGGCGTCCTTAAGCAACCCCTCTAGTTTAGCAAGTCATTCCGGTTTGCTGCTCTGGCCTTTGGGTTTTAATGTAGACGGCTACATCAGTGTTTTTAAAAATCCCAATATCATCACGGGTTACACCAATACGTTAATTTATGTTGTAGTGGGAACAAGTATCAACGTAGTGATTACCTCGATCGGAGCCTATGTATTATCGAGAAAAGGTGTCATGCTGCGGGATTCCATCATGATGATGATTGTGTTTACGATGTTTTTTAGCGGAGGTTTGATTCCAAACTATTTGCTTGTAAAAAGTCTCGGCATGTTTGACACAATGTGGGCACTCATTCTACCGGGAGCGATCAGCACCTATAATTTGATTATCATGAGAACCTCGTTTGCGGCGATTCCGGATAGTTTGGAAGAATCCGCTCGTATTGACGGAGCCAATGATCTAACGATCTTGTTTCGAATCGTGATGCCTTTATCGCAAGCCGTAATCGCCGTTATGATTTTGTTTTACGCTGTGGCCCATTGGAATTCGTGGTTCAGCGCCATGATTTATTTGCGAGATCGAGATGCTTATCCTTTACAGCTCTTCTTGCGTGAGATTCTGATAAACAGCAGTACCGACAGCATGATTACCGGTTCCGGTGGGAGCGATAAAGAAGCGGTTAGCGAAATTATTAAATATTGTACGATCATTATCGCCACATTACCTATCATTGCCGTGTATCCATTCTTGCAAAAATATTTTACCAAAGGGGTTTTGGTAGGCGCTGTGAAGGGTTGAGCAAATAGGCCAAATTATAGTTGAAACGAGGGATTGGCATGATCTCTGAGGATCAAGTGAAGTTTTATCATGAGAATGGTTACTTACTAGTGAAAGGTGTGTATGACGCAGAGGAAGTTAAAACATTCCGTGAATCGGTAGAAACATTCCTAAAGAGGGCGGCTGCATCGAAATTTGACCGGAGCCATGCTTGGGCTGGAGACTACCTGCCGCCGGAAGAACTAAAGAAGCTGGTGCTTAAGGGCTTCCATGATGTTCAATATCATGACGCCCAGTTCATGCGCATGATCACGCAAAGGAATTTGATCACGATTTTCACCCAATTGATTGGCGAGAATGTTCAACTGCATCATACCAAGATGATGGTCAAACCTCCGGAGAAGGGAGCAGCCTTTCCCATGCATCAGGATTATCCGTATTTCCCGCACAGCAAGCACAGTATGATGCTCGCCAGCATTCATTTGGATCATACGAATGAGGAAAACGGCTGTTTGCATGTCATTCCGGGATCTCATAAACAGGGGCCTTTACCTCATGTGGGAAGCTACTATTTGAATCATAAAGAATATCCTATTGAGAGCGGAATTCCTTGTATCGCTGAATCCGGGGATGTCTTATTTTTTAACTATTTAACGATTCATGGCTCACCGATCAACCGCAGTGACCGGACGCGTAGAAATATACTTGTCCAGGTTCGTGATCCCGAGGATCAGCCGACAAATGATAAGCATGTAAGCTGGGGACAGGGGTTGATGCTTCACGGCATCAATCCAAGATTTAGAAACTATAAGTATGAAGGAACATTACTGGAAGTTTGATAGCTGACAATATGATGGGAAAATGAGTCTAAAATATGTTAACAAATTGGAGTGAACCTATATGAAACTATCTTTTACCACGTTAGGGTGCCCGGAGTGGCCCTTAGATAAAATTATTGCCAACGCGACCGAATATGGATTTGACGCAATTGATTTTAGAGGCTTGACCGGTGAAATGAATATTTACAAGCTTCCGGAGTTTTCCGAGCAGGTTGACCAAACACTTCGTAAAATCACGGATGCCGGTTTGCATGTATCTTGCTTTTCCAGCTCCGTCCATTTATTCTCAGCTGAAAACTTTGAAAAGAATATGCAGGAGATCACCGAATTCTCAAAGCTTTGCCGTATTTTCGGAACACGCTACATTCGTGTGTTTGGGGGTAAAATTAGCGATGGTGTTAGCCGGGAAACGGCTGTTGAGAAGGTTGCTCAGCATGTAAGCGAAATGGCAAAAGTCGCAAAGGCGCACGGTGTTAAGCTTTTAATTGAAACACATGATGATTGGATTTCATGCGTGAATATGAAAAAGGTGTTGGAGCAGGTGGATACGGAAACCGTCGGGGTACTGTGGGATGTGCATCATCCTTACCGCATGGTGGGAGAGCAACCGGAGGAAACCTGGAAGACACTGGGGCAATGGATCGAGTACACACATGTGAAAGATTCACGTGCCGGAGAAAACGGAGGAGGAGATTTCCGATACTGTTTAACCGGAGAAGGAGATATACCGCTGAAAGGCATCTACAAGTTATTAAACCGTGAAGGTTATCAAGGCTATTTCACCTTAGAATGGGAGAAAAAATGGCATCCTGAATTGGAAAACCCGGAGATTGCGTTTCCCCAGTATGTGCAATATATGCGCAAATTAATATCGGAGGTAACGATATGAAAAAGATTAGAGTTGCCATCATAGGACAAGGGCGCAGCGGTCGTGATATACATGCCAATTCTTTAAGTCAGATGAAGGAGCAATATGAAATTGTTGCAGTAGCTGACATGCTGGAAGAGCGGCTGGAAAGAGCCAAAAAAGAGCTGAATTGTGATGTGTACCGTGATTACAAAGATCTGTTTAAGCGAAATGATCTAGATTTAATCATAAATGCATCGCCCAGCCATTTTCATTTCACGATTTCTAAAGAAATTATGGAAAGCGGATTTCATGTATTGTCTGAGAAACCGCTTGCCAGAACGGCACATGAGGTTGATATTTTGATTGATACGGCCAAGAAAACAGGGAAATTGCTTGCTATTTTTCAGCAGTCCAGGTACGCACCCGCTTATCGCCAAGTGCAAGAAATTATTAAATCCGGCGTGATTGGACGAGTGGTTCAGGTGAGTATTGCTTACAACAATTTTGCAAGAAGATGGGATTGGCAGACTTTAAAAGCTAATGATGGAGGCAATCTCTTAAATACGGGTCCACATCCGGTAGATCAAGCCCTCCAATTTTTTGGTAGCGAGGAAATGCCCCATATCACTTCTATAATGGATCGTGCGAATACGGCTGGAGACGCCGAGGACTACGTAAAGGTCATCCTGCATGGCCATGGGCGTCCTGTCATTGATATAGAAATTTCTTCCTGCTGCGCATATCCAAGTTTCACTTATAATGTCCAAGGGACTAGAGGCGGAATCAAAGGGAGCACAACCCATCTGGACTGGAAATATTTTAAACAGGAGGAAGCGGGAGAACTGAAATTAGTGACAACGCCTATGGTCAACGAAAAAAATGAGCCGGCGTACTGCCGGGAACAACTAAAGTGGTACGAAGAGAGCTGGGACATCCCCGCCGAACAGGGGAAAGATGTATTCCCTTCGATGGCTCAAAACTTCTATAACATGATTTATAATACGATTGTACATGGGAAAGAACTCGAAATTACACCATCACAAGTGCGCCAACAAATTGCCGTTATGGAAGAATGTCATAGACAAAATTCGCTATAATTGGAAAATATAATGAGGAACTATATTACAACGACAACAGGCTGCCAGCAAATTGGCAGCCTGTTTAACTACTGGGTTAACTTAGGCACCAATTCATGTAGTAAAGGATTTGTTTCCTCCACCAATACCAATCATGATTGACATCGTACCCCCAAAATTCCACGCTTGCTGGGACGTGTTTCTCCTGCAGCACTTCCAAGAGCTTCTGCGTCTCCGATCGCATTAAATCTTCATAAGCGCCTTGGCCTGTACAAATGATGATTTGGCTGTTCCTATATTGATTCAGATAGGAATCGTCCTCCAAGTTTTTTAAATAATGAAGTGGGGAGTGGTAATAAGCTGAAGGAGGGACCTCTTCTCCAAAAAATCGATTGGTCGAATACAAACCGCTTAAAGCAATTAAACTGTCAAAATATTGTGGATGCCGGAAAAACATGTTGGCACTATGATAAGCCCCCAGCGAACATCCTGTCGCCAGGATCTTCAGAGTTTGTCCTCCGTTGCTCTCCTTGCTTTGATGCAGAATAGAAGGTATGAGTTCGTTTTTCACATAGGCATCATATTGGTCATAGCGTTTCATTTTCTCATCGGTCGACGAGTGCTTGGCATAAAATGTCTCTTCATCAATGCTGTCGCATGTCCAGACTTGAATTTGCCCCTGTTCAATGTAACTTTCCAACGTGCCGATCATACCAGAATCTTCATACTGATAAAACCGTCCGCAGGAGGTGGGAAAAACAAGAACGGGCTTCCCTTGATGTCCGTAGGTTTTGTATTCCATGTCCCTTTGCAAGCTGTCACTATATGCCTTGTGATAGGTTACTTTCATGCATACACCTCGACTTTGTTTTCTACGGCATGGATAAAAGCTTCAATTCGTTTCACTTCATCAAAGTTCTTTGAGCGAAATTGATACGCATAATTTCCCCTTGACTGGCTTTGTACATCCTCAATGCTGAAGTGATTGACAATTTCATGGTGATAACGCTGCATGATCTCTTCGTGCCCATGGGCGTAGGGGAGGTGGTTTTTGTGGCTGGCAAACCCGGTATAATACTTCCCGACAAAAGGTCCTTCTACCTGATTGTTAACAACCATATTCGCCCATAGTTCGTAGATATCGATATCGTAAGTATAATTGATCGCATCCGTCATCCACGAACCGGGCGGCCTCATATTGACTTCAAGCGCAATAATATTTCCATCCACATTGGATTTGAAAAACTCAAGATGAAAAAAACGTTCTTTGATCCCATAGGTTTGGATGATCTTTCTACCGGCCTCCTCAATTTCCTCGCTTACTTCCTTTAAACAATAATAGCTAAAATGATTTCCAGCATTTACAGATTCCATGATGCTATGTGGAAATTCGTGGCTTGCAGCAAATAGGATTTTACCATCTTTGTTGACAAGACCATCGTAAGTTTGCAGTACGCCGTCTATATGCTCTTGCATGATAAATTCGACATCTGACGGTTTGGTATGCAAGAAATGCTCAAGCTCCGACTCGTTCGCGATTTTGTAAGTCATGTTCGCTCCCACGCCTATATTCGGTTTTACAACGACGGGATAGCCGATTTTGGCAATGAATTTCTTTGCCTTCGCACGATCGAATTTCGTTATGGAACGTATGGACTCGACACCGCTTTTTTTGAAAAACTTTTCCATCTTCGATTTTTGTTTCAAATTAGAAATGAAATCGAGCTTCGTCCCGAAAATGTTGAAATCCGTTCGAATGTGCGCATCAAGCTCTAGCCAATGTTCGTTAAGAGATTCGAAACGATCAATTTTTCCATATTTATGGGTATAGTAACCGACCGCGCGCAGAACCTCATCATAATCTTCCAGACGATCTACTTTGATGTACTCAGTTAGCGAATATTGCAGCTTCTCGTCAAGTAGGTAATAATCCACATCGCTAATGCCAAGTACATTCACTCCGCATTTTTTCAATTGAAAGCAAAATTCCGTGCAGTAATTTGGATAATTTGGCGAAAAGAAAATAAAGTTCATTTATTTGTCCCTCCTGACTCCTATTATCTAAAATTTTATCCTGACATTTCCATGTTTTCAAGAAAATCAATTGTAAAGATCAGTGCTTCATTGAAGTGATGACAGCGAAATCGTATGATTCTTTCATTATTCTTTCATTAGCTTTCATTACAATGAATTATAGCGAACGTCTAGTTGCAGAAACCGTTATATTAAAGGAGCAAACCATGAAAAAATTAGTCTTATCCCTATTCATTGTATTATTTGTGTTTGGGACTTCATTTTCGCAGATTCGACCTGTGTATGCAGCTGAGAGCGATTTTACTTTTACAGTCGGTTCCAATGGTGCGACGGTTACAGACTACAAGGGCACGGATCTGAACGTGGTTATTCCCGCTGCGTATGCGGGTACGACGGTAACCGAGATCGGGAGATCAGCATTTGATACGTATGGTACGGGCAAACCCAAAATTACGAGCGTCGTGATTCCGAGCAGCGTGAAGGTCATTCAAACGTATGGATTCCGTTATACTAGCCTCACTTCCATAGACCTTCCCGACAGCTTGTTAACAATCGGCGCCAGCGCATTCGAAAACAATCCATTAACTTCCGTCGTATTTCCAGATAGTGTGACGATGATTGGCAACTACTCTTTTTATATGAATAATTTGACATCGATTAAATTATCGGAAAATTTGAAGACGATTAACGGTGGAGCTTTCGACACTAATCACATTACGAAACTAGTCATCCCAGCAGGCGTAACGAAAGTCGACAGCAGCTCATTTTATAACAACAACTTGACAAGCATAACGGTATTAGGCGATGCAACAACTTTTGGGACAGGCGTATTTGCAGGCAATCCAGGCAATCTGAAAATATTCGGAATTGCGAATTCCCCCGTATCTGCTTATGCGTCAAGCAACGGACATACGTTTGTGGACGGAACTGCGTTGTTTCAAGCGGTCGCTAGCGCCAAGTCGTTGTTGAAAAGTCATCTGGCGGGCACCGGAGTAGGACAAGTACCTGCCAATACCTACAACATCTTGTCTGCAGCCAATGACACAGCTAAGCTTTTTATCGACGGAATCGGGAATGCGACCACCGCCTCCGACCTGGCAAACGCCGCAATACCTCTGACTTCTTCAATTGCGGCATTCAATGCGGAAATTATCCAAGCCGGCAATCCCGCAGCGTTGGCGGCGGCGATCACGGCGGCGCAGCAGGCGATGACAAATCATCCGCAAGGGGTAAACGTGGGACAAACTTCGGCGGCAGACCGCAGCGCTTTGCAAAACGCGATCACTGCAGCCCAGCAAATTTTCAATCAAGCCGCCCAATATCTTCAAGATGAATTAGATGTGGCTGTGGCACATTTGGAAATGGCGATAGATACATTCGAAGACGTGATTATCTCAGCCGGCAATCCTACAGCGCTGAGCGCGGCGATCACGTCGGCGCAGCAGGCGTTGACGGATCATCCGCAAGGGGTGAACGTGGGGCAGGCGTCAGCGGGAGCGCGCAGCTCACTGCAGACTGCATTCAATGCGGCACAGCAGATACTCGATAACGCGGGCAATTACACGCAGGATCAACTGGATACAGCTGTTAACCAGTTAAACTTAGCAGTTCAAGTGTTTAATGCCGCCGTTATACAAGCGGGCATTCCGACAGCGCTGAGCGCGGCGATTACAGCTTCGCAGCAGGCGTTGACGAATCATCCAGAAGGTACGGATGTGGGGCAGACTTCTGCAGTAGCGCGCACCGCACTGCAGACTGCATCTAATGCAGCGCAGCAGATACTTGATAACGCGGGCAATTACACGCAGGATCAATTGGATACGGCCGTTAACCAGTTAAACTCAGCGGTTCAAGTGTTTAATGCCGCCATAATACAAGCGGGCATTCCGACGGCGCTGAGCGCGGCGATCACGGCGGCGCAGCAGGCGTTGACGAATCATCCAGAAGGTACGGATGTGGGGCAGACTTCGGCAGTAGCGCGCACCGCACTGCAGACTGCATCTAATGCAGCGCAGCAGATACTTGATAACGCGGGCAATTACACGCAAAATCAACTGGATACGGCCGTTAACCAGTTAAACTCAGCAGTTCAAGTGTTTAATGCCGCCGTTATACAAGCGGGCATTCCGACAGCACTGGGCGCGGCGATTATGGCGGTACAGCAGGCGTTGACGGATCATCAAGAAGGTACGGATGTAGGGCAGACTTCTGCAGTAGCACGCACCGCACTGCAGACTGCATCTAATGCAGCGCAGCAAATACTTGATAACGCGGGCAATTACACGCAGGATCAACTGGATACGGCCGTTAACCAGTTAAACTCAGCAGTTCAAGTGTTTAATGCCGCCGTTATACAAGCGGGAATTCCGACAGCGCTGGGCGCAGCGATTACGGCGGCGCAGCAGGCGTTGACGGATCATCCTGAGGGGATGAACGTGGGGCAGGCGTCAGCGGCAACGCGCACCGCACTACAGACAGCGTCCAATGCGGCGCAGCAGATACTCAATAACGCGAGCAATTACACGCAGGATCAATTGGATACCGCCGTAAACCAGTTAAACTTAGCAGTTCAAGCCTTTAATGCCGCCGTTATACAAGCGGGCATTCCGACAGCACTGGGCGCGGCGATCACGGCGGCGCAGCAGGCGTTGACAGATCATCCAGAAGGTACGGATGTAGGGCAGACTTCGGCAGGAGACCGAGCTACCCTGCAAACCGCGATAGATGTAGCGCAGGCTATTGCTGACGATGCGGAGAATCAATCTCAGACTCGATTGGATGAAGCCACTATCAGTTTGCACGACGCAATGGCGGTATTTGAAGCCTCTTGGGTGGGGGTGGTGCTAACCGCATCGGCCAATGATTTGTATGGAGAAAGCGAGACGCTTCGCTTTACGTTATTTTACGGATACGAAGTAACCGTGATCGGGACACCCGCCGTTCCGATCATGATTGGAGACGATTCCGTCACTCAGACGGTATATCAGACGGTATATGCCCCGTATACAGGAGAGCGCGGTACAGCATTGACAAAACTCACATTTGAATACGAAATTCCGGCTGGTCTCGCGGATGTTGACGGAATTCAAGTTGCTGCCTCATTGGAGCTCCCGAACGGTGCAAGCATCGTTCGCACCTCCAGCGGACTTGCGGCTTCGCTGAATTACGTAGCACCAGACGCGAGCGGAATACGTATCGTGGCGATACCGCCCGATGTTGCCCTGACGGCTGCATCGAACGGATCGGCAAGTAAAGCGATCAGCGTGACCGCAAGCGTGTACGGCGTAGCTGCGGGAAATGCGCTGTCGGAACTCCGTTGGCTGCCTGGAAGCCTTAGCGAGGCTGATTTTGTTCGTGGAACGAAAGGAACCGATATTTTGGCCGTATCTCAATTCACGATTACAGCCAACGGCGACTATACCGTATATGCTTTAGATGAAGCAGGCAATGAAACAGTGAAAACCATCACTGTTATTGGGATCTCACTCCCGTCTTCATCGGATAATGGCGATGGACAGATTACATTGGGGACGACTGTGACAAATGTGACGACTGTAAAAATAAATATAAACGGCGGGATTACCGCTCTTGTCGATCCTTCCGACATCAAAAGAATCACACGTTCAGACGGCATGGTGGTCGAACAGGTCATCCTCCCCGAACGGACAAGGGAGAGGGTACTGGAACTCCTGAAAGATGCGAAGAAACCGTTAGTCAGCATTAATATTGGCAATCGGGAGCAAGCGGTACAAACACAGTTTCCGGCTGACTGGATCGCGGATATGGCCCAAGCTTATCCCAATGCAATTATCGAGGTGAGGCTGAACAATTCCAGCTATCAGCTGCGGATAAGCGCGATCGATCTGATCGGTTTGGCAGAGCGTCTCGACACGGAAGTATCGGATATGAACGTGAACATCCTACAGGTGCAGGTCGGTGAGAATGTTCGCCAAGAGATTAATCGGATTGGCGTTTCCCAAGGTTTTGCTGTTATCGCCGACGTTATTGACTACAAGGTGACGGCGGAAGCAAACGGGCAAACATTGGAGGTACACGACTATGGCGGAACGTACTCGATTCGGACCCTTAAGTTGGACCGAGAGAACATGAACCGTAACTTGGTTGCCGTTCAGTATATCTCGGCAAGCGGCACCGTCGTTTTCGTTCCCGCACAGATGGAAACCGGTTCAGATGGCACAAACGAAGCAATTTTGAATGTGCCGCATAACAGCATGTACACGGTTGTAGATGTGCAAGCACGAACGTTCGCTGACTTAAACGATCACTGGGCGAAAGCGGATGTGGAGCATCTGGCGTCCAAGTTGCTGGTGAACGGTGTGGCGGCCGACCGTTTCGCGCCAGAGGGAACCATTACACGAGCGGAATTCTCAGCTTTGCTCGTTCGCGGGCTAGGGCTATCCGTAAAGGAGAGCGGGGGCAGTGCCCGTTTTGCGGATGTCCCTGCATCTGCATGGTATGCATCTACAGTAAATGCGGCAGTGGCTAGCGGCCTGGTTAACGGCATCGGTGCGGGCCTTTTTGCTCCCAATGCCCCAATTACCCGCGAAGAAATGGCCGTTGTGATCGCCAACGCTTTAACCTTGGCCAGCCATGGAACTGGTAGCGGAGGACAAGGGCAAAAGGGCATCCCCCTAGACGCTTTCACGGATCGAGAATCCATTTCTTCATGGGCGCAAGAGGCGGCAGTCCGGGCTTCGGAAAACGGCATTATGAATGGGATGGAAGACGGACGTTTTGCCCCGACGGAGTATGCAACGAGGGCGCAGGCAGCAGTTATACTGAAAAGGTTCCTGCAATACGTCCATTTTATCAAATAAAACGAGCAAAGAAATCAGTCCAAGGTAGGGAAAAAGAAGAATATGGTTATATGAAAAGTCGCATGTGATGCGGCTTTTTTTATTTTATCTCCGCAAGTTCTTGAGCCTACTAGTTGACGAAATGTTAAGGGGGAAGGGTAGATACTCGATGAATAAGCATGTATATTGAAAAGGAGGTTTACTTAGGACTGACCGGCATGGCAGTTCCATAGTGAGGAGAGACGCTGCAGTGAACACAGTTCAATGGTTGTCCTTACTGCTTTTTCTGGCAGCGGGATTCATGATATACGTTGCGTTTTTGTCCTATCAGCAACGGCATTTACCAGTCGCTAGAACGATGATTCTGATTATGATAGGAGCGGCTTGGTACGCAAGTGGTTATGCTTTCGAGTTGTTAAGCCGCAACTTATACGAAGTTAAGCTTTCGCTTCAAATCGAATATGTGGGCATTCCATTCGTCACGACGCTTTGGCTCTTCCAGGTCATCCAATTCTCTGGGACGGCTTCGCATTACCGAAAACGCCTTGCGCTGGCCCTATTCGTTATCCCTGTAGGGGTCTTTTTTTTCCATTTGACCAATGAGTGGCATCACCTTTTTTATGAGCAATATATCTTCAATGAGTCTACTTCATTTCCGTTGTATATAACAGTTAAAGGGCCTTGGTACAAAGCGCACACGCTGTATAATTACTTCGTGTTATTGTGTGGATTTTTTCTGTTTATCCCGATGTATTGGCGGTCTTCAAGAATCGTTCGTAAGCAAATTATCGTGCTGACCATGGGGGCTGCAGTGCCCTTGTTGTTCAATATAACCTTGTGGTTTGGCATGGTGGTCGATTTGACGCCTTTCGGGTTCGCAGTGTCAGGGATCGTCTATGCCTGGGGAATTCTGAGATTCAATCTGCTCCGATTTACACCGCTTGCGCTGACTCAAGTGTTCGACACCATCCGGGATGGTGTTATCCTGCTCGATTACAAGGACCAAATTGTCAGTTACAACAAAGCGGCCGAAGGCGTCTTACCCGAACTCTTATTGACGAAACATTACCCCGCCTATGTCGGGGAGGTTCTCTCCGCAAATCCTGAATTGGTTCATCCCATTCTTGACTCTCATCACGGAAACGAACGGTTCTCGTTCTACAAATCCCATGCTGATGGCAATAAAAATAAATATTATCAATGCAGTGTATCGTTCATCTATGATTCAGGCACACCCATTGGGAAAATGATCCTGTTTAATGATATCACGGAACTGAAAGAAAACGAGGCAAGGCTGCGTGAGAGTGCGAACCAGCTTTTGGAGTTAAACTCGTTTAAGGACAAGATGTTTACTGTTGTGGCACACGACGTTCGTGATCCGATCGCACACTTGGTCAGTATTACCGAACTGCTGGGTGAAGAACTTGCTGCGGATAACAATGAGCATGCCGAATTGTTCGGAGTACTCCAAGGACAAGTTCAGAACACGTTCTATCTTGTCGAGAATTTGCTTGACTGGTATCGCAACCAGAAAGGGAATGTCGTGTTTCGACCGCTAGGCTGGAATTTGCAGCAAGTCGTTCGTCAAGCCCTGTTACTAGCAGAGTCGAAGGCAGGAATGAAGCGTATTGTGCTGAGAGAGCAAATTGACGAGAAGTTTACAGTTAGCGCAGATAAAGAGATGCTGGATCTCATTCTGCGGAACCTGTTATCGAATGCGATAAAGTTTACGGAAATCGGTGGATGGATTGAAATTGGAGCTGATTTGGACCAGGATAGGATTGTTGTGACCATACGCGATAATGGAGAAGGAATGGACGAAGAGACCGTGGACATGCTGCGCCGTGACGATACATTTATCAAAGTGCCGGATCCTGAACAAGGTACAGGGCATGCCAGATTTGGGCTTATGTTAACTCGTGAATTTATAGCGATTCATGGAGGAAATCTGTGGTTTGACAGCGTGCCGGGAGTGGGAACGACGGTTTTCTTCACTTTACACCGATCAAGAGGCGGGATGGATGTCATTGACCGTTGGAAGGAAGGCGAAGAGGCTTGAAAGTTATTTTGGTAGACGATGACGCGACAATGCATTTAATATTGAGCAAAATGCTGCAAAAGCTGCCTGAGGTTCATGTTGTTGGCGCCTTCACGGATACGAAATCTGCAGCCTTCTTTTTACAAGAGAATACAGATATTGGCCTCGCATTCGTTGATATCTCCATGAAAGGTGAGAATGGGATGGAATTCGCCGCAAGGTTAGGAAACGCCGGCCTTCCGATTCAAATTGTGTTCGTCACCTCTCACAAGGATTTCGCCCTAGAAGCTTATGAACTTTCGGTGATCGACTATCTGGTCAAACCGGTTTCCCAAGAGAGGCTGCAGCGAACCGTACATCGTGCGCTTCAGAACTGGCGGGCTTTCCATCCGCCAAGGACCCAGGTACCACCTCCGCAGTATAGAGGAAGGGGTGTTATTACAGCGCTCGGAGACGTTGTTGTAAGCAATGAAACGGGCCGAGTGAAGTGGATCTCGCGAAAATGCGCAGAGCTATTTGCCTATCTCCTGCTTTACCGAGGTAGACGTATTCCACGTTCTAAGTTGGTTACAGATATTTTTGGCGGCATGGAGCAAGCAGGTGCGGAGAGCTATTTGAATACAACCGTGTACCAACTGCGCAAGTCACTGGAACCGCTTGGTATGCGCGAGGTTATACGTTCAGAGAACGATGGCTATGCGCTAGAGTGGAAGGACGCTAATATAGATTATGTAGAGTTTGAATCGCAAGCGAAAGAACTGCAAACGATCGATGCCAGCCAAGTGGAAAATGCCCTAAGGGTTGAACGGCTTTATACGGGTGATTTGTTCGGCGATAAAGCATATGTATGGGCTATTCACGAAACAGAACGTTATCGTCAAATGTACACTTCATTCGTCAAACGCCTTGTCGCCGCACTTATGTCGTCGGGAGATACAGGCTCCGCTTCAAAGTTACTGCTTAAGCTTAAAGAGTACAATCCGTTAGATGAGTCGGTCATCCACCATTTGATGATGATACGCGAAATGACGGGGGACAAAAAGGGATTGACCGCGCTGTATACAGATTACGTTCGGCTGCTTCATCAGGAGCTAGGTATTCGCCCCTCTGAAGAGTTGACCGATCTATACAGTTCGTTAGTTCGTGCATTCACCGATAAAAATACAAAGACCGCGAAGCCTTGATGCAACGCGGTTTTTGTATTTTATGGGGAATAGTGAACTTTTTAAGTCAGTTGTCTAATTGGAAGCTAATTTCATTCATTACTTTTCTTCGATATACGCCTGGGGTAACACCAGTAAACTTCTTAAATAACTTATGAAAATAAGGTAAGCTCTCATACCCGCAATTGTGGGCGATCGTATCAATACCTAAGTCGGTAGTTAAAAGCAGCTCCTTTGCAGTTGAAATTCGCTTGGCATTCACATAGTCGGTGATGTTCATCCCGGTTAGTTGTTTAAACACCCTAGATAAATGAGCGGCTGAGACGGAAGTGTGCTTAGCCAAATACGACAGCCCAGCGATTTGTTCAGTGTGAAACTGATCTAAGTGTTGAAGGATGTTTAGTAACCAGGGGGGGCCGATATCGGACGCCGCCAGTTGAGGATGGGATTCTTTTAATATCAACCGATTAATGCTGATGAGAAGGCTATTTAAATGTAATTGAACTGCGTATCGAAAACCAGCTTCATGTTGTTCCAATTCTTCATGCATTTGTTTGAGTTTATCTTCGAGATGAGGGCGCATGGCTGCTGGGACTACAAGCTTATAGCTCTTATATTTTCGGGCTCGCTCAAAAACTTGCCTATTCGTAAACGAATCACCGGCTGAATAATGTCCGATCAGTTGCGAATCAAAATAGACAGCAGTGGCAGTGATTGGAAATTCAGAATCTGGCAATGCCTGATGAACGGTATTTCCAGGAATGATGAAGAGGTCTCCTTCATTCATCTCATAGAGCATTTGGTTTAAGAAAAACGTACCTTTTCCACTATAAATATAAACCAATTCAAAGCGATCATGAAGATGCTCTGGCAGTTCACGATTTGGTGTCTTTTTGTCCTTAAATACAATGTCCAATGGTAAGAGGTGGTCGTTAATAAAGTTCTTTATAAGTGGTTTTTGCATGTTCCGAACCTCCCCAGATCAGCTCACTTCGTGATTTCTCTTATTTATAGAATATCAAAATAGAGTATGTTTTTGCAAAGGTAAAGAATTAACAAATGCCATATTCTTGATACAATATTAGTGAGCAACACTAACCTTGAAGAAACTCAATTTATTCTATAAGTTCGGAAAATCTCATTAAAGGAGCCAGTCATCGATGGACGTCATTTACCAATTTGAAGAAGTAGCGAGACTTCCCTTGCCCGGGGATAACTGCGCCGTTGCGATTCACCAATTGAACTCCGGTACTGTCATTCAGTATGAAGGCCAATCCCTCGTCTTGGATTATACGGTTATGGAAGGCCATCGATTCGCGGTGAAAGCGATTGCTCCTGGCGAAGATCTGCTTTCGTGGCATTTGCCTTTCGGTGTTGCGATTAAGCCGATTCAGCCCGGTCACTATGTGATCAACAAAACGGTACGGGAAGCGCTTAGTGTGCGCCAGTTAACATTCGCGGTGCCGGCGGAGCCCAATTTTGCTGATCAAGTTTCTCCCTATATCCTTGACGAGGAGAACTTCCAACCGGCTCAGGCATCGCCAGCTTATGAGGATACGCGTACGTTCATGGGGTATCGCCGCCATGCAGATCGCGGGGTTGGCACCAGGAACTACGTCGTACTGCTCGGTACCACCTCGCACACGGGGAGCTACGTGAATGAGCTTGCTTCTCGTCTGCAAGGCGAATGGAACAAGGATTCGAATATAGATGGTATCGTTCCTGTCGCTCACACGGAAGGCGGCACAGAGAAGGCGAATAATGTAGACTTGCTGCTGCGGACGCTTGCAGGTTTCATGGTCAACCCGAACGTCGGAGCGGTATTGGTTGTCGATTATGGCAATGAATCGGTTACGAACAAGATGGTTGAGGCTTATGCACGTGAGCATAGCTATCCAATCGATGAAGTGCTGCATAAATTCGTGTCGCTCACAGGCAGCTTCGAAGAGGAGTTGGTTAAAGGTGAAGCGATTGTACGGGATTGGCTGGAGGCGGTTAGCTCGATGCAGCGGACGCCTGAATCCATCAGCCACTTGCGAATCGGCTTGCAGTGCGGCGGTTCGGACGCATTTTCCGGAGTATCCGCGAATCCGCTGCTTGGCTGGGTTTCGGAACAATTGGTGCGCTACGGCGGTGCGGCTAGTCTAGCCGAAACGGATGAGTTGATTGGCGCGGAGCCTTATGTCCTGTCGAAAGTGCGCAACGTGGAAACCGCTCGCAAATTTCTGGAGCTTGTGAACCGATTTAAGGAGCGTACGTCCTGGCATGGCACTAGTGCGGAAGGAAACCCGTCAGGCGGCAACATGTACCGTGGATTGTACAATATTTATCTCAAATCTATAGGCGCTGCCATGAAGAAAGACCCGACAACACGGATCGACTATGCAACGGAGTACGGGGAGCTCATGAAGGATGGCGGTTACTATTTCATGGATAGCCCTGGAAATGACCTGGAGAGCATCGCTGGACAAATAGCCGCAGGCTGCAACATGATCTTTTTTACAACAGGAAATGGTTCAATCACCAACTTCCCGTATGTACCTACGGTCAAGGTGGTCACGACAACTCGCCGCTTCCAATTGCTGTCGAACGATATGGATGTGAACGCGGGGCAGTATCTGGAAGGCAAGTCGATGGATGAGCTGGGCCAAGAGGTATTCGAGTTGGCGATCCAAATTGCCTCCGGTCAGCGAAGCGTCGGCGAGAAGGCAGGCCATGCCCAAGTACAAATTTGGCGCAACTGGCAGCAGAACGATGTGAGTCAGCTGGAGACGCTGCTTCACACTCCTGTACCGACAGGAGATCCGATCGCCATTAAAGATGGTGCTGTAACGACGGCTAATTCAATCCAATTCTCCTTTACTCGGCAACGCAATCGGCAGTCCAGTGATCATATCGGCTTGATCGTGCCGACCAGTCTTTGTGCCGGACAGGTAGCGGGTATGATCACACGGCGCTTGAACGAGCAAGGAGCAGGGAAGCCTGAGGTCTCGCGCTTTGTCACCTTGGCGCACACGGAAGGCTGCGGCACCTCGGGGGGGCCGGCTGAATCCCTGTTTTCCCGTACGATGATCGGCTATATTACGCATCCGATGGTGGAGCATTGCTTGCTGCTGGAACATGGCTGCGAGAAAACGCATAACGACTACATGCGCCATCAGATGGATGTGATGGGTGTCGATGCGAGCCGACTTGGTTATGCCAGCATCCAGCTCGACGGGGGAATTGCCAAGGTGAGCGAAAAGGTCGAGTCCTGGTTCGCCGATCAATTGGCTGCTGCCGAACCTGCGGAGAAGGTGACGGTCGGTCTGGAAGGGCTGCGCATCGGGATTGTAAGCGCTGGTGCCATTAACAAAGAGGCCATCGAACAGTTGGGGCTGCTAACCAAGATGATTGTCGGGGCCGGAGGCTTGGTCGTCGTTCCCGAGAACAGCGGATTGCTTACCGAGGACGGATTCAGTCAGCCTTTATTTGGCTCGTCTCCAGTTCGGCCGTCCATTGCCTATGGGGAACACGTCCGCCGACACGGCTTCCACGTGATGGAGACGCCAACAACGCATGGCGTGGAGACGATTACAGGACTCGCCGCCACAGGTGTGGAGTTAATCATCGCGCTGATCGGTGATCGTCCGATTCAGGCGCATCCTTTCGTCCCCATGCTGCAAGTGACTTGGGAACAGGCCGATCTGCCTAACCATAAGCAAGATGTCGATTTGGTACTCGAGGGCAACCCGAGCTGCTGGGTGAATCAACTTCTTGAGCGCAGCAAAGAAATTCTGGAGCATACTTATGTACCGCGTCTCTATCAGCAAGGTAATATCGATTTTCAAATGACACGAGGCTTTTTGGGTGTGTCGTTATAATACAGACAATATCAGAAAGCGAGGAATACGCCATGACGAACGCATTATTATCCAAAAGACCGCTTGGCAGTACGGGCTTACTCATATCTCCGCTATGTTTTGGAGCCGCTCCGCTTGGAGATATGCCGGAAACCTTTCAATACAGCACGTCGGAGGAACAAGCATTAATGACGTTGCGCACAGCCTTCGAAAGCCCAATCAACTTTCTGGATACGGCTGCGGCTTACGGCGAAGGCGAGAGCGAACGGCGAATCGGTAAGGCCATTCATGCGAATGGTGGTCTTCCCGCAGGTTACGTGTTGGCCACCAAAGCCGACCGGGACCTTAAGACCGGCGACTTTAGCGGCGAACAGATTAAACGTTCCATTGAAGGAAGCCTCGAACGACTAGGACTTGATCGTCTGCAATACGTTTACATCCACGATCCTGAACATACCACCTTCGAGAATGTGATGGGACCCGGCGGACCGTTAGAAGTACTGCAAAAGTTTCAAGAGCAGGGGGTCATCGATCACATCGGGATATCCGGTGGACCGATCGATATGCTCATTCGTTATGTCGAAACGGGAGCGTTTAGTAGCGTTGAAACCCACAATCGATATACGCTGCTCAACCGGGCTGCCGAACCTTTGCTTGATGTTGCGAGTCGTATGGGCGTTGCGGTTATTAACGCTGCTCCTTATGGCAGCGGCATACTCGCTAAAGGTCCGGAAGCATACGCACGTTATGCCTATAGCGAGGCCCCGCCACTCTTATTAGAAAGAGCGCGTAATTTCGCCAAGGTTTGCTTGGAATACGATGTTCCGCTTGCCGCAGCCGCCCTTCAATTTTCACTTCGCGACCCGCGAATCGCAAGTACGGTCGTCGGCATGAGTAAACCGGAACGGATAGCCCAAACGTTGGAACTCGCGAATTACCCGATTGCCTCTGAGCTATGGCCGGCGCTTGATGCCTTTGGCTATGATATGGAAGATCCCGAAGAGAATCGTTTTGCTTAGAGTACCGAGTGAGATAAGTTCAAACAAAGGAGCTTCCGCCCATGATCATAGACGCCCATCAGCATTTCTGGAATTTGGAGAAGGTTGCCTACCCTTGGTTGGATCCGTCTTACGGATCGATATGCCGCAGCATTGAAGCGGATGAGTTGGAACCACTGATTCGCAAGGCGGGTATTAACAAAACGGTCATCGTGCAAGCTATGAACTCTTATGAGGATACCGAATATATGTTAAAGGTAGCCGCCGAAAGAGAATGGGTAGGCGCGGTTGTTGGCTGGGTACCTTTGAACATTCCGAAAGTGGCGGATAAAAAGCTGCAGGCATATGCCGCCAATCCTTACTTCAAAGGGGTTCGCCATCTGATTCACGAAGAGAAGGATCCAGATTGGGTCATCCGTGATTCGGTGATGGAGGGACTCCAGATTCTCTCTTCTTTCGGCTTGACCTTCGATATCGTGGGGGTGTTCCCGAATCATTTGAAACATATCCCTTATTTGGCTGAGCAAATACCGGATCTTAGAATGGTCATAGACCACTTCGCCAAACCACCGATCAAGGAAAAGCAAATGGGAGCATGGGCGGACCAATTTGCTGCTGCGGCTCAGTACCCGAACGTGTATGCCAAGGTATCTGGCTTGAATACGGCAGCGGATTGGCATACGTGGAACTCAGAAGATTTGAGACCCTATATCGACTATGCGTTAACGCATTTTGGGGCGGATCGCCTTATGTTTGGAAGCGATTGGCCAGTAGCCAACTTGGCGGGGGACTTTGAGAAAGTCTGGGAGCAAACCAATCAGGCAATTGCCGATTATTCGGAAGATGAAAGAGCTGCCATATTAGGCGGAACAGCTGCAAAATTTTATGGCATTCAAGCTGAATCATAGAGGAGTGGACGTATGCGATTACAAGATAAGATAGCTTTAATCACGGGAGCTGGGTCAGGTATCGGGAAAAGCACGGCTTTGCTTTTTGCACAAGAAGGCGCGACGGTTATCGTGAACGACTTGGATGAAATCAAGGGCAAAGAAACCGTGAGCGAAATTAAGGACAAGGGTGGCGAAGCGCTATTTCTCCACGCGGATGTAACAAATTCTGAGCACGTCAAGACGATGGTGGAAGCGGCTATTGCTGAATTTGGACGCATCGACGTTCTGTTTAACAATGCCGGAATCAGTGGCGTCGGAGCTGTGCATGAAATTGAGCCGGAAGCTTGGGACCGGATTATGAGCATTAACGTAAAAGGCGTGTTCCTGCCTTCGAAATATGTGTTGCCCTACATGATGGAGCGTAAAGCAGGCTCAATTATCAACATGTCCTCGTGCGTAGCGGAAATTGGACTTGCGCGCAGAGTTTCTTATGCTGCAACGAAGGGAGCCGTACTTGCTTTAACCAAATCGATGCAGGTTGATTATGCAGCCTACAACATCCGGGTGAATGCGCTTCTGCCGGGTACGATCTTTACACCGTTCGTAGAGAACTATTTGAAGACTTCCTATGACGATCCTACAGCTGCCATCGAATCCTTAAAACAACGCCAGCTCAGCGGTGAACTGGGCAAGTCAGAGGATGTTGCTAAGGCGGCATTGTTCTTGGCATCTGATGATTCCAAGTTTATGATGGGTTCTCCGCTCTACATTGACGGTGGTGTTGTTTTCGGCAAGAACGCCTAACAATAGCTAGATGGAGGAGAATATTTACGAATGAAACTACTGACATTTAACGACAACGGCCAATTTAAGCTTGGTATTAAAACGGAAAAGGGCATTTTGGATGTCGCCGCAGCCATCGAAGGAATGGCTTCGGACCAAATGAGCAGCTTGTCAACCACGCTACATGCTGTCATAGAAGGCGGAACGGCGGCGGTTGCGCAGCTGCAGCGTCTTGTGAACCTCGTGATGGAAGCAGGCTCAGAGGGAGAAGCATATTTGCTGGATGAGACTCACATTCAATATGGACCCTGTGTGACGAACCCAAGCAAAATCATTTGTGTAGGGCTTAACTATCGCAAGCATGCTGAAGAAACCAATGCGCCGATTCCGGAGTATCCGATTCTTTTTAATAAATTTTCGAACACGTTAACTGGACATGGTGCTGAAGTTCCACTGCCGGAGAAAGTGTCGTCGCAAGTTGATTACGAAGCAGAGCTTGTGATTGTGATGGGTAAAAAAGCTAAATATGTGGAGAAGGAGCATGCATTAGATCAAGTATTCGGCTATTGCAATGTGAATGACTTGTCCGCGCGAGATTTGCAAATGAGAACGCAGCAATGGCTGCTTGGTAAATCATGCGATGGCTTCAGCCCGTTAGGACCATTCCTTGTTACCGCAGATGAAGTAGGAGATCCGAACAATCTGGATATTCGCTGTATCGTCAACGGTGAGGTTAGACAGCATTCCCATACATCCGATATGATTTTTTATTGCAACGAGATTGTCAGCTACATCTCTCAACACATGACCTTGCTTCCAGGTGACATTATCCTAACAGGAACGCCTGCCGGCGTTGTGTTAGGTTATCCGAAGGAGAAGCAGTTCTATTTAAAACCGGGAGATGTTGTAACCATAGAGATTGAAAAATTGGGTTCGTTAACCAATACGATGGTTGCTGAGAAATAGTAGAATAAATAGTAAGAACCTCGATCGTTGAGGTTCTTTTACTTTACATATCTGACAATCTGATAGAGATATAGTTCATAAAGATGAGAGGTGCACCATGAAAGTATCATTATTTATTACTTGTCTTAGCGATGCCATTTATCCCCGAGTAGGAGAAGCGATGGTGCGGCTTTTAGCCAACTATGGGGTTCAGTTGGAGTTTCCAAACGTTCAAACTTGCTGCGGTCAACCGGCTTATAACAGCGGGTATTGGGATGAAGCACGCATAACAGCCAAAACCATTCTCAAAGCATTTGAAGATAGCGATTTTGTTATCTCTCCTTCGGGTTCATGCACCTACATGATTCATCACTATCCGAATCTCTTTCAAGATGATCCTGTTAATTTGGAGAAAGCGATAGAGCTTCAGAGAAAAACTTATGAGTTTACTCAGTTCCTTGTGCAGGTGTTGGGGGTTACTGATCTGGGGGCGGTGTTTCCTCATAAAGTCACCTATCATCCATCCTGCCACGGAAGCAGGCTTCTTGGTGTCAAAGATGAGCCGTTGGAATTACTGAAAAACGTCCAAGGTTTACAATTTGTTCCGCTTCCTTTTGCTGAAGATTGCTGCGGGTTCGGCGGGACTTTTGCTGTAAAGATGGCCGACATTTCAGGAGCTATGGTCTCAGAGAAAGTGAATCATGTGAGAGAAACGGAAGCGGAAGTTCTCGTCGGTCTCGATATGGCATGCTTAATGAATATCGCTGGCAACCTGCGCTTTCGAAATGAACCCGTTAAAGTGATGCACTTGGCAGAGCTGCTGCATGAAGGAGTGAATCGGGCTTGAGTACGACTAATTCTGCTGCTTCGAGCGTTAAAGAACGTGCGGATCTGGCGCTTAACGATGAGTTTTTGCGCAATGCTGTGCGCTTCACGACTGAGCGTCTGCGCGGAGGTAAGAAGAAAGCTGCTGAAGAACATGGCAATTGGGATGAGTGGAGAGAAAGAGGTCGACAAATCCGGCTGCACACGATTGCTCATCTGGATTATTATTTAAATTTGTTTGCGGATAACGCTCGTGCTAATGGAGTTCATGTCCATTTCGCTGATACATCGGCTGATGCGGTGAAAATTGCTCTGGCGATTGCGGAACGTAAATCTGCAAAGTCGGTTGTAAAATCAAAGTCAATGGTAACCGAAGAGCTTCATCTAAATCACGCGCTTGAATCTATCGGGATAGAAGCTATCGAGTCGGATTTAGGTGAGTATATCATTCAACTCGCGGGAGAAACGCCTTCCCATATTATCATTCCGGCCATTCATAAGAACAGATACCAAATTGCGGATTTGCTCTCCAAAGAAGCGGGAGAGACGCTGCCTCCGGATACTTCGATTCTAGCAGGTTTTGTTCGTAAGAAGCTGAGGGAGAAGTTTCTTGAAACCGAAATCGGGATGACAGGCTGCAACTTCGCGATTGCCGAGACCGGGTCCATGGTGCTGTTCGAGAATGAAGGTAACGCCCGGATGGTAACGACAGTTCCTAAGACGCAAATTACGCTAATGGGTATGGAGCGTATTATTCCTTCCTGGACTGATTTGGAAGTCATGGCAACGCTTCTACCGCGTTCGGCGACAGGTCAGAAGCTGACGGTGTACATGTCAGGGATTACAGGTCCGCGAAGAGAACATGATGCCGATGGTCCTGAGGAAATGCACATCATTATCGTCGATAACGGACGTTCTTTGCAGCTGGGAGATCCCGAATTTCAAGAGTTGCTGAACTGTATCCGCTGCGGCGCTTGCTTGAACGCTTGTCCGGTGTACCGTCATATCGGGGGCCATGCATACGGGGGCACGTACAGCGGCCCGATCGGCGCCGTATTGACTCCTGCTTTAAAGAAAAACGTGGCCGAGTGGGACGATATTGCGAATGCCTCCAGCTTATGCGGGGCCTGCTACGAAGCGTGCCCTGTCAAAATCCCTCTGCACGATATGCTTGTTTCTTTACGGCGGCGTAAAGTGGAGAGCGGTCATGGCAATAAGCTTGAAGCGGTTGGTATGAAAGGCTTCTCGGCGGTTATGGGCAATTCGGGCCGTTTCAAAGGTGTGCTGAAGCTCGGTAAGATCGGCCAAAAACTTGTCGTCCGTAATGGAGAGATCCGTACGAAGCTGGGTCCGCTTAAAGGCTGGAATTCGTATCGGGTAACGCCTAGTCTGCCTGAAAAATCGTTCCGCGAGGGGTGGGGGACATTGGAGGCGGAACTGCGCCAAGGGCTGAAGGAGTTGGATCCGGAAGTGCGCCAACGAATGGAAGCCATTGTCAAGGAAAGAAAAACCGGAGGAGGGCATGAACATGGCTGATACGCATCAGGAATGGTTAGATCAGCTTGAAGCGGAGTCACGTGCGAAACAGAAATCATTTATAAATGGCGTCGCTAGCAAGCTTGGTAGAGCACGGGTGACTGAGAAACCGGCTCAGCCTTACCGAGGGGCACCTGATTTCTGGCAAGCCTTCGAGTGGCCTCTTGAAGAGAGAATTGAGAAATTTACGGAAAATTTCCAAGCTGCTGGCGGACATGTCGCTCGTTTATCTTCCATGGAAGATGTTAAACAATTCATAGTGAATAAAGCAAAGGAAATGAGCGCTAAATATATCATCCGGCAAAACCAATCGGAGCTTGATGCTCTTGATTTGGAAGAAGTGCTAAAAGGCACTAACGTATCGGTTTGGAACCGTGAGCCGGAGACTCACTGGAAAGCCCGCGCCGCTGAAGCGGATTTTGGTATTGTGATGGCGGACTACGCTACAGCGTATACAGGCTCCATGACAGTCCTGTCATCTCGGGACAAAGGAAGATCGGTTAGTTTGCTCCCTACAGTATTGATGGCTATTATTCCGGTGGAAAGACTGAAAACACGTTTAGGAGAAACATTGGTTCACTTCGATCGTGCGGGAAATGAGAGCCTGCCTGCGGGTATTCATTTCATCTCTGGACCAAGTCGTTCGGCTGATATCGAGAATGACCTGACCATTGGGGTTCACGGACCCGGTATTGTGTACGCTTTGATTGTGGGGTAAATAAAGCAGCGGCAATCTGGGACTCTGGACTCTTATTCCAAAGGTGAAGCGGGTTGTGTATTTTTGGGATGGGCGAATGATTGAGGTTGGATAGGCTGAGGGCCGGGACTCCGTTGGGGTTCCGGTTTTTGATTTTTTATTATGGCTATGGGATTAAACTAACTGGGAGGATAGTCTTATCTGATTCACGAATATGTAAAACATTTAGGGAAGTATGCAAATGTAACGTTAGTTGAAAATTCTGCAAGTGCAAGATTAAATCCAATATGGGGGTCGAGTCTGTATGCTTCTGATTTTTTTAACAATCCTGATGCATATAAGAATGGTCACTGGTTTCCCAATTCCTATGAAAAGATTAAAGACTATACTCCTTATAGCAATTGGATTCATATTGAAAACATGAAGAATGATTTTGATCAAATCTATAGGAATCTGTCTGAGTTTGGGAGCAAGCCAATTATCATAAAGGACTATGTGAAATCTAGGAAACACGAATGGAACGAATCTTTTTTCATACCGAATGCTTCGGATAGAAATCATGCAACCACTGTCATCAAGAATTTCATTAATCGACAAGGTGAACACCTTAATGAAGGCATAGTACTTAGAGAGTTCGTGAATCTTGAAAAAATATCTATCCATTCCAAGAGTCGGATGCCACTCTCAAAGGAATATAGATTGTTTTATTACCAAAAACAATTTCTTTTTCAATTCGATTATTGGGAAGATATTCATTACGATGATGAGAAACCTGATTTAACGATTTTCAATCATCTTGCTCAGAATATGGAAAGTAACTTTTTTACGATGGACATCGGAAAAACAGATTCTGGAGAATGGATAATAATTGAAATTGGGGATGGGCAAGTATCTGGCTTGCCAATTGATTCAGATATTCTGGGATTTTATACATCGATTAAAGAGCTTAAGGGTTGATTCAAGTAGGGCAGAAATCATAGGAGGAAGAATTGTGGTTCAGGTTAATAAAATAACAGCAAAATTATTTACTGTTTCTTTTTCCGTTATTATTTTTGCAAGTTGCTTTCTAACAGATATAACCTATGCAGAAACAGATAAAGGCGATATACGCCAGATATCCTCGGGTGATTGTTATAATCTAGCATTACTTAAGGATGGAACGGTTTGGGCTTGGGGGGATAATACATATGGACAGTTAGCAGATGGAACAACCGGTAACGGTCAATTTTCAATAAACTATCGAGCGAAACCACAGAGGATTTCAGAATTAACAGATGTCACTTCTATCTCCGCAGGGACCAACTTTGCAATTGTTGTAAAAAAAGATGGAACCGTTTGGTCATGGGGACATGGTCACACAGGACAATTGGGCAATCAAGAGAACATGGAATTATCTCCAATAGACCTGCAAGCAAGGTGGTTAAAATATGATGAAACCAAACCGGTACAGGTGAAAAATGTAAACGATGTTGTCGCTGTTTCTGCAGGAGCATCTCATGTTCTCGCCTTAAAAAAGGATGGAACGGTCTGGGCATGGGGAAGTAATATGGTTGGACAGATTGGAAGTGGGGATTCTCGTACAATCCATTCGACCGCAGCTCAGGTGAGTGGTCTAAGTGATGTCATTCAAGTTGCAGCAGGTATAAATCACAGCCTAGCACTTAAAAAAGATGGAACGGTGTGGGCATGGGGGCTGAATGAAGATGGTTCCCTTGGGACAGGTGGAAGAGATAAAGGAAGTTATCTTCCTGTACAAGTTAAAATAACGAGCAAGGTTAAAGAAATTATGACTCTTGGAAGAGGTTCAAGTGCTGCTATAACCGAGGAGGGATCTGTCTTTCAATGGGGGCCAGATATATTTAAATTGAATGGTCAGAATCAATCTTTTATTCATTCTATTCCGGAGCTAGTACCCACTCTCTCTGACGTAAAGACGATACTGCTTTCCTCTCAGATGAATTACGCGGATCATTCTATAATCATTTTGAAGGAAGATGGATCCATTTGGGGGCTTGGAAAGAATAATCTAGGTCAAATCGGCAATGGCACTTACAAGGATGTGTCGGAATTAACGCTTAATTCTAAAATCAATTCCATAATTCAAATTAGTGGAAACCGTTATTATTATGACGGCACACAAACGGTAGCATTAGATAATAATAGTAACGCTTGGGCTTGGGGGTTCAATCAGGTGGGGCAAGTAGGCCCAGGAGGATGGAGTTTTGATGAACCCATTAAAGTGGGCATACCCTCAATTATTAAAGTAAGGTTGAATGGGGAAATATTATCTTTTCAACAATATCCAGACATAATTAATGGAACCACTATGGTACCGCTTCGAAAAATATTTGAGTCGCTCGGAGCAACCATTCAATGGGAGAGCACTACACAGACTATTTCAGCAACAAGAGGAAATGTAACGGTGAGGCTTTCGGTCGATTCAGAAACGGCATTTATCAACGATGAAAAAGTGCTCCTAGATCAAGCTCCATTAATTAAAAATGACTCTACACTTGTTCCATTGCGTTTTATCACTGAATCTTTCGGCGGACAAGTTATATGGGATGAGAATAACAAGCTTATTGATTTAAAGATACCTTGATTCGTGGCAAGGGTGCATGGGTTAGATTTAGTTAAAGTCGACAGTCTACACTTTTGAGAGATTACTCTTAGGAGCATTGGAGGTTTCTGATATCTTTTTAACTAGTAGAATTAAGTCGATTGTATTAAACCACAAATTAAATTTTCTTGTATTATGTGTATCTTTGTTGGTTGCATTATACTTGTTCTTTTTTATTGTGCCATATGCTGATAAAAAATGGTTTTTGGTTTAGCCTGCAAAAGGAGGCGCAATATTATGGTTAATGATCCCGACATTAATTTTCTTAATAATTGGGCTGCCGATAAGCCTCTATAAAGGCATGAAGAAGGACAGTGAAAATAAAGGTTAATGGTTGTTGGTTCAAAATGGAGCAGATTGCCTCGGACCGGCAACTGTTCCTTTTTTGTTGAAATAACGGGCAGCATTGCGCCAACAATTGCTTCTTAACAACAATGAATTGCAAAGGAGAGATGGTCAATTGAATCAAGAGATAGTCATTAATTTATCGTTAGAGCACCATGAAGTGCCAACTTTAAGAGAGCTAGTGGGTTGGGATGGTAGGCATTCTGATTATCCCATTTTATTTGAACGCTGCAATTTCTGGGCCGGACTTAGGGATGAGAAGAATGAACTAATAGCATTTGGTTATATTGCTGGAATGGGATTGCAGCACGGATATATGGAAGATATTATTGTGCATCCTCAACATCAGAGAAAAGGGATAGGTCAAGCTTTAGTAAAGAAATTACTTCAAGAGGCGGAACGTTTTGGGTTAGAGATTGTAACATTGACTTACGATTCTAAACATACTACGTTTTACTCAGATTGTGGGTTTGTTCCTTGTCCCGGCGGAGTCTGGAGGAGAAAGGACTAAACGCAGATAACTCCTAAATAAACAATCAGAATAAAGAAACGAGGATTAAATTGATGAATACTGAAGAAGATCAGTTTCTAACTTACATAGGTGATTTTAGGATACATGATAGTAAAATCGAGTGTATTTACTGGGAGGACAATATCCTCTCGGTAACTTTAAAAGGTTATGAAGGAGGTGCAATATTAATAAAGTTCACTGGAGTGCAAACCGTTAATTCCAACAGACCACTCGGAATGATGCTTTATGCAATCAGTGAGATGAGTAAGAGCGGGCCTTATCGTAAGTTTCTCTTTGCAAACTGGCGTGACGATGACGATGCTTCTCTTGAAATCATTTCTGAAGACGTAGAGGTTCTGTATTCAAATAATGGGTAACGCTAACGGGAGGAAAATGGGATAATTACAAATAAGATAATAAAAAAGCTATTGAGGAGGGAGATGAAATGAACAAAGTGATCGAAATCAATGAATTAGCGTTGTCTGATATGGATCTAGCTTACCAGGTATTCAGGCGATCTATTCCCAACGCCTTTGAGCAGGAAGGATTGGTAGCGCTCACAGAAGTGATCGCGCGAGAGATCGAAGGCAAGAGACGTATGCTGCACGATGCTTTGTATACAGTGGGCGAAGCGGTCCGATTTCTTGTTGCCCGTATGGACGATAATATTGTCGGCGTCATTTCATTTGGGCCCTGCAATGATGATATTATCAAATGCACCGACGGTCGACTAAAGAATGTTGGTGAACTGGGCAGCTTGTATGTGTTGCCAGAATATCAGGGGCGGGGAATCGGCTCCGCTCTAATTAGAGCGATGGCTAACAAATTGGCTGAACAAGGAATTGATAGTTTTTGTCTGGATAGTGGTTACCGGCATGCTCAAGCTAAATGGCTAAATAAATTCGGTCAGCCTTACACTACTGTGCAAGATTACTGGGGGCCGGGTTCTGGGCACATGGTCTGGTTCTGTAAAGTTGCCAATTATGTGGGCTAGTTTGTAAGTCCAGCATTTTTCGGAGGATGCACATATATCCCGAATCGCTGTACCCATACTCTCCAAAAAATCTATGAAATGAAAAACATACCCTTATTGGTCACATCCGGTTACACACGCTGAACAACCAAGGAATTGTGGGAGGACTGGAAATATTTCACGCTCATCTGAATGTTCAGCGAATGATACTTACTAAAACAGCGGCAGTCAAAGGACATTATTTTCTCGTCCAAGGCTACCGCTCTTTCTATCTTTGGTCCAACTCATCAACCTTAACTAGGAGTTGTATTTGTTAAAATATCCCTTTACAAATGGGCCTTTTCAGATATACTAAGGAATGGTAATTATATATAAAGATGGTTAAGGGGGAGTTTTAAAATGTCGATGGAAACAACAAGCTTTGGGCTAGATCAAAGAGAAAAGGTTATGACGGTGAAAAATTGGCTAATTACTAGCTTAATTTTGATGATCCCAATCGTCAATATCGTCATGTTATTTATTTGGGCATTTGGTGACAGTGCAAACAAAAATAAATCTAATTACGCCAAAGCGAGCTTATTGATGGCTCTTATTTTTATTGTATTATATGCTATTATTGCAATTGCCTTCTTTTCTATATTCGCAGATATACTGAGCAAAAACACTACTTTTTAAAGAATACCAGTACTTGATGGCCTTACGAGAAATCGTAGGGCCATTTATTTTAATATGATGCAGTTTAACGGTTTAGCAGTATCTTCATACTCTTATTCTTGTAGAAATTACTCATATACGAAGAAGGAGATTCCCCTATTACTTTTTTAAAGACACGGCTGAAATAGTAAGGATTCCTGTAGCCTAATCGCTCACTAATCTCAGATACATTGAGAGAAGTGTTTCGCATCCAGTCAATCGCTTTGTTAATTCTTAATTTCGTATGAGCTTCAATAATGCTTAGTCCTGTTTGAGTTTTAAAGGTTGCTGATACGTAACTATAGTTTAAATTCAGATGGCTGCTTAGTTGGGTAGAGTCAAAGTCCTCGTCGATATGCTGTTTAAGAAAAGCCATCACTCGCCCAGCGACAGCTTCGCCTTTGCCTGAATTTTTTGTAGATTGGCTATGTTCCTTTGTTGCTTTGTGAAGTTCCAGAAACATCTGATACACTTGAATGCTTAGTTGGACCATACCATGTTCCTTGGGTTTTCCAAAATCCTCCACTAACAGATGTAATCTGTTTTCTAAGGTTCGATGAAAAGGCGAAGTTCCATGCTTTGGCAGAGGGAATCGGTAGGCATAGTGATCAGGATAAAAGAAGTCGATTTCGGGTAGAGGGGATTGATCTTTATAGGAAGAGTAGTCATCTACAGGTGAATTGAAGTGAATCCAATACCAAGATGTTCCTGGCAAAGTTTCAGGGCGCCCCCAATGATGAAGTCCTTTTTTCAAAAACAAGTGTTCCTTCTCATGAATGATATACTCCACTGTTTCCTCAACGACCTGCATGCTCCCCTTGGTCACAAATACGAATATATCAAAGTCTAATAGGCGATCGTGATGCGTATACACCTCGTCAACTTGATTCCATCCAATATCCCTGATCATGGGAAACCGATCACCAGTTAAATAAACGAACGGATCCATCTTGCATGCCCCCTTACATTGCTTGTACTTAGAATATACCCAAAGAAAGTATATGTAAAATAATGTTTTATGCATTCTTCTCAATACCTATTGGGGTTTAAAATATTCTTAAGATACAAAAAAATGGAGGTATCCCATTGCATATAACTAAAATGATGGATTATCAGGTAGGACGAGTTAAACTGTCGGCGGGTCCGCTTGCGGCTCGTTTTGAGCTAAATAAAAAGTATGTCATAAGCTTAACGAATGAAAATCTACTTCGTAATTTCTATCTGGAGGCAGGTTTGTGGAGTTACAGTGGAAATGGGGGGACCACAAGCGCGACTACGACGAGCATGGACGGACCCGAACATTGGCATTGGGGCTGGGAATCACCGACTTGTGAGTTGAGGGGACATATGATGGGGCATTGGCTGTCTGCAGCAGCCCGCATTTATGCGCAAACCGAAGATTTGCTGGTTAGAGCTAAAGCGGATCACATCGTCCAAGAATTGGCGCGTTGTCAGGAGGCGAATGGGGGAGAATGGCTTGCTGCGTTCCCAGAGTCTTACATGAATAGAATAGCCAAAGGAAAGTATGTCTGGGCACCGCATTATACGATTCATAAACTTTTGATGGGGCTATACGACATGTATGCAATTGTTCAAAATAAACAAGCGCTCGATTTAATGCGTGGTTTAGCTTCTTGGTTTTACCGCTGGACGGGGCTGTTTAGCCGAGAACAAATGGATGACCTCCTTGATTTAGAAACAGGTGGCATGTTGGAGGTCTGGGCAGACCTATATGGTATAACACAGGATGAAACACATCTCGCATTAATCCATCGGTACGATCGCCGCCGTTTTTTTGACGCCTTGTTATCAGGACAAGAGGTATTGACGAATAAGCATGCCAATACGCAGATTCCTGAAATTTTGGGAGCTGCTAGGGCGTGGGAAGTAACGGGAGAAGAACGTTTTCGGGAGGTTGTGGAGGCGTTCTGGGCATGCGCGGTTACGAATAGAGGATATTATTGTACGGGGGCTGGAGATGACGGTGAATTATGGGTGCCTCCCGGTCAGATGGCGGAAAGGATGGGAGTTGGACAGGAACATTGTGTGAATTACAACATGATGAGACTTGCCCATGTGCTGCTCAGATGGACAGGAGAACCACAATATGCGGACTACTGGGAGAGAAGATTCTATAACGGAGTTCTTGCTCACCAGCATGGAGAAACAGGCATGATTTCGTATTTTCTAGGTGTCGGCGCGGGGAGTCATAAGAAGTGGGGCACCCCTACACAGCATTTTTGGTGCTGCCACGGTACGCTTGTTCAAGCGAATGCCTCTTATGTGCAGCAGATTTTCATGGAGGATAAGGATGGAGTGGCTGTGTGCCAGTGGCTGCCAGCCGAAGTTAATCTAAGTCTAAACGATAGTCCAATTACCATTCATCTTAAGCAGGACGGGCAATATGGTGTCTATCCTTTGAATAACTGGAATGTAACGGGAATGACGGCCATAACCAAAATTGATATGCCACCAATCCCTGTACATCGCCCTGATCGATTTACGTATAGTTTGACGATTACTTGTGACAAGGATGTTGAATTTACATTAAAACTTAGAGTCCCAAGATGGGTAAGCAATGAGCCCATTATTTACGTGAATGGCGTCCAACTTACAAATCCAGTAAGGCCTCAATCGTTCATTGGAATTCGTAAAACATGGAGTAATGGGGATACCATACAAATTGAGTTTCCTAAATCATTAACAACCGAGCCACTTCCTGGCGCAGAAAATATGGTAGCTTTTATGGATGGCCCGATTGTTTTGGCAGGGTTAATTGAACGTGAACATCGATTATATGGTAACTCTGCGTTGCCAGAGACTATGCTCGTAGCAGATCGGGAAAGAAATCACAGCTGGTGGAATGTGGGCTATTATCGAACGAAAGGACAGGACGTGGGTATACGTTTTATCCCTCTATATGAAATTAAGGATGAGACATATTCCGTTTATTTTCCTGTTGATCAGGTCCCCAAATAAGTGCGGCTTCTTGACAACGACATCCATAAGGATGGCGTTGTTTCTTATATCTTAAAAAAGTGCACTTCCACATGCAATATCATCGCTCGTTTCGTGTGTGAATTCTGTTAAAATGGACTTATTCTATAACGAAAGCATGAGGCGGCTCACAGATGGCATCGAACCCTTTTCGGATGCACAAAAGCATTTTTGCCAAATTTACACTCTCTTTCATTTCGGTAGGTCTTATCCCGCTGCTCATTCTTAGTTATATTTCTCTGCAGACGTTCAGCGGCTTCATGGAGCGTTATGCGACGAATAACTATGAGCAAATGTTACTGTTTGCCAGCCGAAATGTGGACGATATGTTCGTCAAATACAACAATATTTCAAAACTCATGTACTCCTACGGAGTTGGCGGTCTCTATGGTCAGTTGGGACAAGCAGTTGCAGCGCAAAGCAAGGAAAAAGATATCCGATTGACGATGACTATTAACGATTTCTTGCAAACGGTGTTATATACAGAACGTAATCTGCAAAGTGTCTTTTTTGTTCTGCCAAACGGGACTTTTGAAAGCCTATCTAAGAACAATGTTGCTCTGGATTACCAATATGCATATCCAAAGGTCGAATGGAAAGAGCAGACGAAGCTCAACCGTAACGGACTCAGCTTTTTTCCGACCCACAAGCAGGATTATTTTCTTGGGGCCACGGATCCAGTGATGACGTTTGGACGCAACCTTACGGATGTACTGGGCTCGTCCAAGGTAGAAGGTGATATTGTTGGTACCTTTTACATGGACGTAGGGCTTGATGCGTTTACTGAAATTTTTAAACAAATGGTCCTGAATAAACAAGATACCGTCTACGTGGTAGATGATCAGGGAATTATCCTTTACAGTAATCAACCTGAACGAATCGGTACTGTTTTCCATGCGAATACGTCGGACGATTTCTTGCATCTACAACAGGCTACAGCAGAGAATAATATTAAAATTATCGGTGAGTTTTATAAAAAAGAAATGTTCCTCAAGGTCGAACAGCTCTTACGGACGATTACGATCGTCATTGGTCTTTGTATCGTTTCGTTAATTGTGGTTGCGGTTTGGTTCTCGAATCGCTTCTCCAATCCAATTCGCAGCATTACCCGGGAAATGTCGAAGGTGGAGTCCGGTAATTTCGATACCAAGGTGACGGTGAAGACAGCAGATGAGTTGGGGCTTCTTTCCCACGGCTTTAACAAAATGGTGGGACGGCTGAAGGAATACATTGACGTCGTGTATGTTGCGCAGATTAAACAGAAGCAAGCGGAGCTGAATGCATTAAAAAGCCAGATCAGGCCGCATTATTTGTACAATACCTTGGAAGTGATTCGGATGAGCGCTGTTGCGGAAGATGCGAATGAGGTGGGTGATATGATTTTGTCATTATCCCATCAACTCAAGTATGTACTCGATTACGGGGAAGAAACCGTTACAATCAAGTCTGAGAAGACCAATGTGGAGCAATACTTTCAATTGATGGTTATCAGGTACGGCGAGCATAGGTTAGGTTTAGATTTCCGGTTCGATGCGGATTTAATGGACTGTGCGATTCCGAAGCTATCCCTGCAGCCGATCGTCGAAAATGCCATTTATCATGGTATTATGCCAAAGTCAGGGAAAGGCACCATTCGTATTTCAATTGAAAAGCTGCCGGATAATCTGCTTAGTGTGACGGTGGATGACGATGGTGTAGGGATGAGCGAAGATACACTTGAACGAGTTCGATTAAAGTTGGCTAAGGGCAGCTCGCTAGATATAGGGAGCAGTATAGGGCTCATTAATGTCCATGAACGCATCGTGGGGCTGTATGGGCACGGTTTTGGCATTGAGATCAACAGCAGCCAACATATTGGTACTACTGTCCGTCTAGTCATTCCGTTAACGAAAGAGGTGAGTGTCCATGTTGAACGCCATTCTAGCTGATGATGAACCGATCATTATCAAAGGGTTGAAAAAGCTTATTCCATGGGGAGAGCTAGGCATTACGATCGTCGGTGAAGCCCTGACTGGAAAAAGTCTTATGGAGCAAATTGAAGACAAATTGCCTGATCTTGTCATCACCGATATTAGCATGCCAGATGGTTCGGGCATCGATGTGATGAAGGAAGTACAACGGCGGCAGTTGCATACGAAAATTATTTTCGTCAGTGCGTATCAGGAGTTTTCTTATGCCAAGGATGCATTAGCCTTCGGAGCGGTTGATTATTTGGTGAAGCCGATTGAGAAAAGCCTGCTGCTCGAGGCAGTAAGCAAAGCAATGACGCAGCTGAAGGAAGCGAATGAGGATCTATCCTCCAAGGGGAAGCTGGCGGTTTATGAGCAAAAAGATAAGAAGACACAACTCGAGGAGCTGTTTGATCGGCTTACCCAAGGGGATATTCGGTGGGAGGAAGCGCAGCGCAAGCTTCAGAGCTTGAACACGCAGTTTACGGCTTCATGTTTCAGCGTGCTGTATGTGGAGCTTGCTCATGTACAGCTACAGGATGGCAGATGGGGCGAGCATGAGAAGCGTCTATTAGTATTTGCAGTATCCAATCTGGCAGATGAGTTGATCCAACAGTATGGCAGCGGCCTCGTTATTCGAAAAGGCGAAAATTTATGCGTTATCGTGAACCACTTGGGCATAGAGGATAATTTGCAGCATCTCGCGAGCGAAATGCGGGATAAGATTTCCTATTATCTTAAAATTAATGTGACGATATGTATCGGTAAGCCGGCCCACAGTCTGCAAGAACTAAGGCAATCCTATATGTCGGCTGTCGAGACGATGAACTATAGCTATTTTGAAAAGGAAGGAACGATTCTGTCCTGGTACCAAAATGAACGGCGTGACGGCTCAGATCATCTCTTGGCAGATGCCAAGTTGGCTGTGATGAAAGCGGTCATTGCCAAGGACAAGCAACAGGTGCAGGAGCTGTTGGGGAACTTATTTGATCATGCTGCAAGCAACGCTAATGGTCGCAAAGAATCGGCCGTATTAATCGTATATACCATGCTGACGGACTTAATGGAGGAGATGTCGGCTGTCGGGATTGACCTTCAGGTGTCGCCGGAGCAGCGGAAAGATTGGCAGCAGCGCATGCATCAATTTTACCGTTTTCGCGATCTCACCGATTTCATATCTGATCGCATAATGGACATACTGGAACAAGTAAACACTGCAGGCGGCAGCCGCGAAGCGCAGCAGATGAAGATGATTAAGGAATACATTGAGGAGCACTATAGCGAGAATATCACGCTGGAAAGCATGGCTTCCCAAGTGTTTATGAATCCATATTATTTTAGCAGCTTCTTTAAGAAGCACACGAATGAGAATTTTAAGCAGTACGTCACAAACATTCGGATGAAAAATGCCGTCCGCTTACTTTTGCAAACGGATCTGCTCGTTTATGAAATTGCAGAGCGGGTGGGCTATCATAATCCAAGGCAATTCAGCGATATGTTCAAGAAAAGTTATGGCAAGCTTCCGCAAGAATATAAGAGTCAAATCAAAGGTAACTAGTCAGGAATTCTAATTGTAGGGGAGAACAGCTTCTGCTTGGCTTCTTTTTGAAGCGTTGGCGGAAGCTGTTTTTCATATTCGATGATCTCCCTAGCCTTCGTTCACACCTTCTTAAATTCATGCATATCAAGCTTAAAAAACTTCATTCTAAACGATTTTGTCGTATGTTAGTCTTAAATCAGCAACAGAACAGCACCTGATGAGTCGAGAAATCAAATAGCTTGAGATGTTCACAAGAAGCTAGATATTAAAGGGAGGTTACTTTCTACCATGGTTAAAACTTTTTCTAAAATACTCGTCGGATCGACAGCTTTAGCACTCATTTTGGCAGGCTGCGGTAACAACAGTGATTCCGCAACTTCAACGTCAAGCGCCGCTCCGGCTGGCACAGCTGCAGCGACAGCGGCTCCGAAGAAAGACGTAACATTCAGCGTCATTTATGCAACTGGCGATCCAGCGACCAAACAAGCTGTGGTTGATTCCATTGCTGCTTACACGAAAGCAAATCCGAACGTTAAAATCAAAGATTTGAGTGAAACGACGACAGCGGCTTATCTCGACTTTTTGAAAACGAAAGATGCGGTTGGCGAATTCCCTGATCTTGTCGAAATGCGTGATACCCAATTGTTCGCGGACGCTGGCAAGTTGGCTGAACTTCCTAAAGATCTACAAGGTTTGTTTGAAAGCGTACCGCAAGTAAACGGCAAAGTATACAATGCGCCAATCTCGCTGCCTGCACCCCAAGGGATTATTTATAGCAAGAAAGCTTACGCGGATGCAGGGATTACGGAAGAGCCTAAAACGTATGCAGATTTCCTCGCGGCTCAAGAAAAACTGAAAGCAAAAGGGATTTCCCCCATCGTTGTTGGCGGTAAAGATATTTTCCACTGGGGCTTCTGGGTCAATAAATTCTTGATTGACGAAGTGTACATCAATGATGCGGATTGGAACGCTAAGCGTTCTGAAGGTAAAGTGAGCTTTACGGATCCAGGTCCAGCGAAAGCGATGCAACTGATGACGGATCTGTTCACGAAAGGTTATGTAGATAAAGGGTACATGAGTACGGCGGATAATCAGACGGCTTCCATGCTCGTAACAGGCAAAGCAGCAAGCTTGTTCTCCGGTCCTTGGATGTTCCCAACGATCGCACAAGCGGATCCGAAATTTGATTTCGGATGGTACCCGGTACCGGATCAAAAAGGTGCAGTAAACGTAGTTGGCCTTGCTCAACCCGCAGGTTGGTCTCTGTCAGCTAATGCAGCGAAAGATGCAGATAAAACAGCTGCGATCTCGGATTTCATCAAATTCTTCTTCAGCAAAGAGCAATACCCGAAATACCTGAAAGTGGCAAGTGCCATTCCATCAACGAAAGAAAAAATGACCTATGATGCTTCACCTCAATTGCAAGAAGTGCTAACGATGATGGCGGATCCGAACGTGAAAAAATCACTTCAAATAAACAACTTCTGGGGAGCTAACCAAATCCCGCCGCAATTCCGTAACTGGTTCTACAAATCTGTTCAAGATTGGTTAGTTAAAGGTGATTTCAGTGCTGATTACTTGAAAAAAGCAGATGCTGAATGGGACACGGAAGTGAAGGCAATGAAAAAATAACAAACAAAAAGGCTGCAAACGGAGAACCTCTGCGTCACTTGCGGAGGTTTTCCTGCTACTGCCTTCAACATTCAATAGGAGGCATAAGAGAATGAACACCATACAGCCTGTAAAGAGAAAAAGAAAATGGCTAACCTTTTCTGTCGTGTTTATTATTCCTGCTCTAATCCTCTACACCTTATTCGTCATGGTACCGACAGCGAGCAGTATCTACCTTAGCTTTACTTCCTGGGATGGCGTTAGTCCTGATATTCGTTTCATTGGTTTCGATAACTTCGTAGAGATGTGGCACAGTGAGCGTGTTCATAACGCGCTGAAAAATACATTAATATTGTCGGTCGTCTTAGTTGTTATAGAAAATGCCGTTGCCTTGCTGCTGGCGATGCTGGTCGATCAGGTGAAATGGTTCCGTAACTTGTTTCGCAGTATTTTTTACTTTCCAACGCTTCTCAGCGGGATTGTTATGGGATTTGTCTGGACGATTATTTTGAATTACAACTTTGGTGTCGTTACGCAATTACTCGATAAACTGCATCTTTCCTTCTTAAAGGTTGATTGGCTTGGAAATCCGGATTACGCATTGATTGCTATCATTTTCGCAACGGTATGGAAAGGCGCCGGCTATTATATGATTATTTATTTGGCTGGGTTGCAGGGTATTCCACCAGAGCTATCGGAAGCGGCTAGTATAGACGGTGCGAACCGCTGGCAGCAATTCCGGCACATCACATTTCCGCTGCTGGCAGGTGCCTTTACGGTGTGCATGATGTTATCGATGATTGCGTCCCTCAAAATATTTGATCAGATCGCCGTCATGACGGACGGAGGGCCTGGTTTTGCAACAGAAACACTGACTTACATTATTTATAAAGTCGGATTTGGCGAATTACGTCAAGGATTCGGAACTGCATTATCCCTTGTTCTCTTTATTCTGATTCTTATCGTATCACTCATTCAAATTAAGCTGCTTCGCAGCAGGGAGGTGCAGTTATAAGATGAGAAGACAGAAAAGTATACTGGAGATTCTCCTCTTTGTCCTGACGCTGGTCCTTGCCATTATCTTCTTCTTCCCGATCTATTTCAGCTTGATTTCCGCCTTTAAAAGCAATGGAGCCATTCTGCGGGATGCAATCTCATTTCCAACCAGCTGGTACGTGGACAGCTTCGTGTATCTGTGGACCAAAACCGATTTCCCTAGAGCGATGGTCAACTCTATCATTTTAACAGTAAGCTCAATTGTTGCGATGATTGCGGTCATCCCCATGGCGGCGTACGCCATTGAACGGACGAATAAAAGATGGACGAATATGGTTTATGTTTACTTTCTTGCGGGTATGATGATTCCATTTCAAGTCTATATGATTCCACTGTTCAAAGAGATGAAAATGATAGGTTTCTACGGCACATTGAGCGCACCGATTCTCATCTACATTTCCGGCTCCGTCGGGTTCGGTGTGCTGCTTTATACAAGTTTTCTAAAAGGGGTACCACGTGAAATTGAGGAAGCGGCTGAGATCGACGGTTGTTCCAAATACGGCATTTTCTGGAGGATCGTATTTCCACTGCTTGGGCCGTGTACAGCGAGCTTGGTTGTGCTGAACGGTCTCGGCATTTGGAACGACTTCCTGATGCCTAGTTTGGTGCTGCCTTCGGATAAGCCCAAAACGATGATCGTCGAAATTTTCGGCTTCGTCGGCGAATTTGCTTCTCAGTGGGACATGGTTTTCGCAGGCACTGCGATTTCAATTATCCCTGTCCTGATCGCATTCATCGCGCTACAGAAGTACTTTGTCAAAGGGATTGCCGCAGGTGCAACGAAAGGTTAATCACTAAACAATGGGGAAAGTAGGCAAAAACGTATGTTAAAAGAGCAGGATCAAAGCTGGTTGAATGAAGTCATTGATCGGATTTCGACGAAAATGGACTGGGTTAGCGAAAAGTCCAAGCATAAAATTCCGTATACGACGATTAACGGAACACATGATAATCGTATCGTGGATAATCCTACAGGTACGGAGACAGATGAAATTAATTGGTGGACGAATGGCTTCTGGGGCGGCATGATGTGGCTTATGCATCACGAAACCGGCCAAGAGAAATATAAAGAAATCGCGCAAATTTCAGAAAAAGAATTAGATCGTTGTTTTGAGGAATTTTATGGACTGCATCATGATGTTGGATTTATGTGGCTGCCGACGAGTGTGGCCAATTATAAAGTGACGAAGAATCCGGAATCTCGCAAGAGAGCGCTGCATGCCGCTGTCCTGCTTGCAGGTCGTTTTAATTTGGCAGGAGGCTTTATTCGCGCATGGAACGACTTAGAAGGCTCCGATACAAGAGGATGGGCAATTATTGATTGCATGTTTAATATTCCGCTGCTGTACTGGGCTTCGGAAGAAACCGGTGATCCGCGGTTCAAGCAAATCGCGATGAAGCATGCCGATACGGCGATGACGGCGTTTGTTCGGGCAGATGGATCTGTGAACCACATCGTAGAATTTGATCCGTTTGAAGGTGGTGTGATCAGATCGTACGGAGGACAAGGGTATGAAGAAGGCTCTTCCTGGACGAGAGGGCAGACCTGGGCTTTGTATGGGTATATGATGAGTTATATGCATACGCAAAAGGAAGACTATTTGCAAACCGCGAAACGGATTGCCAATTATTTTATCGCGAACATTCCTGAGGTTGGCGTGATTCCGGTTGATTTCCGACAGCCGAAGGAACCGAAGCTGGAAGATGATACAGCTGCAGCCATTGCGGCGTGTGGTCTGATTGAAATTGCGAAAGTCGTAGGCGAGCATGAAAAGGATCTGTACCTCGGCGCTGCGTTGAAGTTGCTCAAAACGCTGGATAGTAGCCGAATTGATTGGTCAACGGGTAGCGATAGCCTCATTCAATTCGGTTCAGCTGCCTATCATTTGGCGAATCATCATCACGCAATTATTTACGGCGATTACTATTTCATGGAAGCGATTTTCAAGCTTAAAGGGAACGATTTGTATTTGTGGTAGTGAAAAGGAGCATGACAATATGATTCAAAATCCAATTCTGCGAGGCTTTAACCCGGATGCATCGATCATTCGGGTTGAAGATGATTATTATATCGCAACCTCTACCTTCGAATGGTTCCCTGGCGTGCTGATTCATCATTCCAAGGACTTGATGAACTGGAGGCCGTTGACACGTCCACTAGATCGCGTGAGTCAACTTGATTTGCGCGGAGTGCCAAGCTCAGGCGGCATTTGGGCGCCTTCCTTAAGCTACGACAAGGGTACTTACTATCTTTGCTTTACGAATGTGGTTGGCCGAAAAGGTGTATATAAAGATCTGCACAACTATATCGTGACGGCGTCTTGATTGAAGGACCTTGGTCGGAACCGATCTATTTGAATTCCAGCGGTTTCGATCACTTCTTGTTCCACGACACGGATGGCCGCAAGTATCTGTTTAATATGCAGTGGGATTTTCGCAAAAATAAAAATCGGTTCGCTGGCATTATCATGCAGGAGTTCTGTCCAAAGGAAGGCAAGCTGATCGGAGAGATCAAGCTGATTACCGAAGGGACAGATTTGGGTGTAACGGAAGGCCCGATGGTGTATAAAAAGGACGGCTACTACTATTTGCTGGTAGCTGAAGGGGGAACGGGTCCGATGCACGCCGCCACCCTTATGCGTTCAACTTCCGTAGTGGGTCCCTATGAAGTTGATCCGGACTACCCGATGATCACAACAAGAAATACCCCGGATCATCCGCTGCAAAATGCTGGCCATGGTTCCTTGGTGGATACGCAGCTAGGGGATTGGTACATGGTATTTATTTGTTCTCGTCCTCTTCCGGACGGCAACAAACTCAGTCCACTAGGACGAGAAACCTCCCTTCAGAAAGTAACGTGGACGCCGGAAGGCTGGTTGCAGCTGGCCGCAGGCGGAAAGCAGCCGCAGCTGCACATTCCTGAGATTGAGTTGACGCCTCATCCGTTTGATCCGGACCCGATCCGCGATGATTTTGACGAACGGAAGCTCAGCGTGCATTGGCACACACTGCGCGTCCCAGCTGATGAGTCATGGTTAAGCTTATCCGAGCGTCCTGGCTATTTGCGGCTCAAGGGGAGAGAGTCGCTTACCTCTTTGCACCACCAAAGCCTAGTGGCAAGACGCATTCAAAGCTTTACTTGTGAGATCGTGACATGCGTGGCGTATGAGCCGCAAGCTTTTACACAAATGGCGGGCCTTGTGTTTTATTATGATGAGTCCGATCATTACTATCTGCGCATCTCCCACGATGACCAAGTCGGCAAGCATCTGGCGATTATCGTTAGCGATCAGGGGCAGTATGATGAATTAGACACGTATGTGCCGATTCCTGAAGGGCAGGTATATCTCAAAGCCGCAATGACTTTCGATAAAATTCAATTCTTTTATTGTTTAGACGGTCAGTCGTGGCAGCCAATTGGTCCGACGTTGTACTCCGGTAATCTTGCCGACAGCTACCAAAGCAAATTATCCTTTACCGGCGCTTTCGTTGGTCTTTGCGCACAGGATTTGCGAGGAACCCGCCTGCATGCGGACTTCGATTTCTTTGATTACATGGAGCTTGATGCCTAGGTTTTGCAGCTAAAAGTTTATAAAGAAGCCAGTAAACCTTGAGTTTGCTGGTTTTTTGCATTTCTCGTTCCTAAGTAACTACCACCTTTGTTGTTTTTAATGACATAGTCAAGCCTGATATCACATAAAACTTAACAAGGAATTGATGCTGAAAGCGAGGTGCGGAAATAAATTGCTTTGGTTACTGTGGCTTATTTTGGCTGTGTTGTTTGTGATATTCGAACTTTTTACCGGTACTTTTTTTATGTTAGTTCTAGCAGCCAGTGCTTTTATTTCAATGATCACCGCATTATTCCACCTTTCTTTTCTGATACAACTAGGTGTGTTTACAGTGTGTGCTTTCTTGATTTATGTTTTTCTGTTACCAATCGTTCGCAAGCTAATCCCTTCATCCAATGAAATACTGCCATCCCCCAATCAATTAATAGGCCAAAAGGCATTCGTAATAAGTGATATTAGGCCTGGTGAAGGTGGTTTGGTTAAAGTGAACTCCGATCTGTGGAGCGCATTCGCAGATGAGTTGATTCAAGCAGGTGAAGAAGCGATTGTCATAGATGTTAAAGTCACGAAACTTTATGTAAAAAAGGGGCAGGTGTAATATGGTAGGGGTTATCGTATTTCTATTTCTCATTATTCTCATTGTTATTGTTATCATTAAAGGAATTAGGATTGTTCCTCAACAGACCGTAGCGATTGTTGAAAGAGTAGGGAAGTTTTATAAAACACTGCATGCAGGTATTAACATCATAATCCCAATTATTGATAATGTTCGTAGTCGGCATGATTTAAGAATTCAGCAAGAGAAAGTTCCCTCGCAGTCCGTTATTACAAAAGATAACGTGGCCATTGGTGTCGAGCTCGCAACATTCTTCTCCGTGGTTGATCCTAAATTAGCTACATATGGCATCGCTAATTATGTGCAAGGCATTCATAATATTGTAGCTTCAGCTTTACGCTCCACGATTGGTAAAATGGAACTTGATGAAATTCTTTCGAATCGCGACCGCATTCAGGCTGAACTGCGTCAAGCGCTGGATAATGCTTCTGAAAACTGGGGAGTGAGAATCGATCGAGTGGAAATTTTACAATTAGAGATTCCAATCGATATACAAACTTCCATGGAGAAACAAATGAGAGCTGAACGAGAAAAACGGGCGAATATTTTACAGGCAGAAGGGGAGAAACAAGCTACGGTTCTTCGTGCAGAAGCGCAGCAGTCTGCTGTTATCCTTGCAGCGGAAGCGGAGAAACGACGACAAATTCTTGACGCTGAAGCCAAGCAAAAGTCACAGGAATTAGAAGCTTTAGGACGTGCAGAAGCTATTAAGCTTGTTGCGAATGCAGAGCGTTCACGAATTGAAGCACTAAATGAAGCCGGTCTAAATTCGGAGATTCTTACTTATAAGTCTTTTGAGGCACTTTCCGAGATGGCTAGAGGAGAAGCCTCAACAATCTTCATCCCAACGGATATTGTTAGTACATTAGGCTCAGTTGGAACGATTGCAAAAGTATTCAACTTAGATAAAAATAGCGATAAATAATACAGCTCAGTCTTAGTACGGGATTCCAGAGTTGAAAGTAAGGTATTACAGAAAAGCCTCCAAACCACGTTTAAGATGGGTTTGGAGGCTTACCTTATTTATGGATCAATTTACCATTATCTAGAAAAAGAACTCGATCACAAAGCGACAACACTCGGTCATCATGCGTTACCATAACCGCGCTTTTTCCCTGATCCTTTACTTGCTTCGCGATCATGCTTACTACATCGTGCCCTCGTGACGCATCTAAGCTTGCTGTTGGTTCATCAGCGAACAGGACAGCCGGGTCATTCATTAGGGCTCTTGCGATAGCGACCCGCTGACGTTCCCCCCCAGAAAGCTTCTCAGGATAGGCCGTTCGACGATGAGGTAACCCCATCTTATCGAGCAGTTCTTTGGCTCGTTTGGCTGCCTTCTCCTTGTCCATTCCGGCAAGTTTGGCTACGACCATCAGCTGTTCTTCCACTTTCAAGTATGGAATTAAATTGGCGCTTTGAAAAATAAATCCGATTCTTCGGAGTCGCATTTCAGAAAGTTCTTGTTTGCCTTTGCCGGTGATCGATTCCCCATCAAGTAGAACATCCCCACTTGTCGGTTCAAGAAGTGCTCCTGCTATGGACAGGAATGTACTTTTGCCCGAGCCGGAAGGTCCCATTACCGCGACCAGTTCACCTTCAGCCACTTCAAGATTTAGCTTATCCAAAATCGTTCTTTCGATACCGCCATCCTCAAAAGTCCGTGTAATCGCCTGTAATTCAAGTCTGTTTCTCATGCTGCCGTCCTCCCAATCGCATCCAAAGCGTCAATTTTGGCGACTTTCCACACCGAAAATAGCGATCCAGCCAGAGACATTGCTACAAAGGACAAGCAAGTAAGTGCCAAGGTAGTGAAACCTAATTGAAATGGCATAGAACTTGGCAATATAGCCTCAAACAATTGTACCAGCAGGACGCTAATGACCAAACTACCAACCGATAAAATCAAGACCTGCATCGTCACACTTCTGGCTAGATAGGCAGTACGTGTACCAATAGCTTTCAAAATACCAAATTGACTGGTTTTTTGAATCGTAATGACATAGAAGAATACGGCCAGTACAAAAGCGGAAATAATAAACAAGAATCCAATCATCATCAGAAGAGAGCCTTGTTCTTCTTTGTAACCAGGAATCGCTGAGACTGCCTCAGCCTTCGATATTACCTCTGTATTGGGGAGCGCCGCCTGAAGATCCTTAACTCTCTCACTTGAGTCTTTAATCGCAAGCGCATTGTAAACTTGACTCTCTGCTAGCTTAGTTCCTTGACGAGCAGGTGTCTGCGACTGGAGATTAAGCCAGTCCTGTTGATTTAGAAAAACAGCCGGTGTATGGCTGAATGACTCGTTCTTCACAAAGCCATTCACGGTCCATTGTGTTCCCGAGGCTTGATCTACAAGGATTGTGCCTATTTTCACGCCAGAATCAGCCAGCTTTTGATCCACAAGAACATGTCCTTTTGCCTGATCCGAGAGGGGGGAACCTTCTGTTATTGCTGGAGCCAGCCAGCCATTGTTAGTAACTGCGAGCAGTGTAACGTCAATCTTCTCTGTACCCTCGGATCGAATAACCGTAGTCATTTTGACACCAAGTGGTTCCACATTCTCTTTTCCTACTATTAAGCTAGCTTTTTCTAGCTGGTTCTGATCCACCTGAGACCTGGTAAAGCGATGATTAGAATCCTGTTCCAAGACAAAATGAGTTGCTGCCATATTCTTAACGGAAGCCGCGTTATCGTACGCAAGCCCCTGTGCAAGACCAGTGACAAACAGAACAAGAAATGAAACAAGCACCATAATTGTAGCAATTAACGAATACCGAGCCTTGGCAAACCTCATTTCTCGAATAGCCAGATACATTTTTGCTTCCCTCCTTTGTAATAACCTGAGTATAGGAAGTGAAAATGAACGGCGAATGAACAGCATGTTACAGCTGAGAATTCCATGAATGTCTTTTCTCTAGCAATTGCTCCATAACTTAAGGAGTTGGCATTTAGCTTTACATAACTTCATCTCACACCTCTGCGATATTGCAGAGGTGTTTGTTCTACATGGCGCTGAAAAATCCGATAGAAATGCTGCAGATTATTGAACCCAGAACCTAGGGCAACCTCTATAATGGAAAGTTCCGTTTGCTCCAATAGTTTTTTGGCTTCTAATATTCTTCGGTTTAACACATATTCAAATAAAGTAAAATGGGTCGTCTCTTTAAACAAATGGCTTATGTAATATTTACTCAGTCCAAATTTTGCTTGAAGCTGCTCCAGGGAGATCGGTTTGGCGTAATTTTTATCGATATAGAGGATCAATCCCCTGATGTGTGGATTAAAGGCAGGAGACGGCTGCTGCTGGTCTGCCAGTTCCTTAAATCGGATTAGCAGCTGGAGTAAATTCAGCTTTATTTTGGCCCCGGCTAGCGGATCGCAATCGTTCAATCCATGCGCGGACACCATCGTTTTGAATAGAGACGTCAGTGCGCTCCGCTGCTCCGGCTTCGTCTCCACCTTACGAGGACCTTGATGAATTAACCACTCCAAGGTGGGCTCCAGTCCGGCTTCCCGAAGCATCCCTTGAATAAACTCTTTGCTGAAATTAATCACATATCTTGCATAGGGACGGTTCGGCTGGTAGTGGATTCGATGGATCTCGTATTCGTTAATGAAAAAGAAGTCGCCGTCCCGGATCGTGTAATTGTTGTCCCGCACGAAGATTTCAAGGTCCGCCTTGACAAAGAAATCAAGCTCGAAGGCATTATGATAATGGTGAATGACTGGTTTTTTCCCGATTTCCCTATCGTGCGTATAGCTTATGGAGAAAGGCGGGGTTCGGTCGTAAGGAACATCGTAATTAGACATGGTCGTCTGGTCCAACTGCAGGCTCCCTCCTTCAGGAACTAAAGCAACTATAAATATATTATAGCAAGATAGGTGAATGAATGGAGAGAAAAACAAGATAATTGAAGACGCTTTCGCCACTCAGATGGTACGCTTTAATTCGTAAATATCAAGCTCTTACTCTCTGGAGGCGAAAGAGATGGATTCTATGAACTTGACGATAATCGGTGGCGGGAGCGTCAACTGGATGGCAGGGCTCATGCGGGATGTATATTTGTTGGACGAGATTCAAGGTGGTGAAATCAGACTGGTCGACCCGAACCGGGAGCATGTTGAGGCAGTAGCCGCTATGCTGCACACATTTAATCGGCTTCGTAACAAGGAATACCGGGTTCGCATTATGGATGATCGGAAGGAAGCGCTGCAAGGAGCCGACTTCGTACTGACGACGTTCAGTCCAGGAGCGATGGATGCGTTCTGGAATGATTTGGAGCTGCCCATCCAATACGGTATCCGTCAGCCGGTATCGATGACGGTTGGACCATGCGGCATTTCTGCTTCGCTGCGTACGGCACCGGTTGCCTACGAGCTTGTGCAGGAAATGGAGGAAATATGTCCGGGCGCCTGGTTGTTCAATGTGACGAATCCCATGAGTGTCGTCACCCGGGCCATGAACAAAGCGGCCAAAAGTGTTAAGGTCGTCGGCATGTGCCATGAGCTGCACGCGGCTCCGAAATATTTCGGCCCGATGCTTGGCTTGCCCAAGCCTGAGGGCATGAACGTGACTGATTACTTGTATCGCTGGCTCCCAGAGCAAGGATTTCATTATGAGGTTGCAGGGGTCAACCATTTCATATGGCTGACGAAGGCAGAGCTTAATGGCCAGGATGTACGGCCTCGAATCCGAGCGTATGCCCAGGAACATTGGGATATCGAGGACGAAGGAGCCGCAGGAAAGCATGATTCGTTTCACAACAAAAGCGCAGCGAAGCTGGCATTATGCCGTCATTTCGGGTACTTGCCGCTGGCTGGAGACCGCCATCTGATCGAGTTCTATCCAAGTCTGTGCAATGTGAGAAACGGGTACGGCATGAAATACGGCGTGCTTAAAACGACGGTAGACGCTAGGCGCTTGACGAAGGTTCATCAGCTGGACACGATCCGGCAGCTGGCAAGCGGCGTGAAGGAGGTTTCCTGGCAGCGATCCGGCGAAGAAATGACGGAAATCATAAAGGCTATTGTGACTGGCGGCGAGACGCCCGCGATCGTCAACGTCCCGAACGAAGGGCAAATCGGAAACATGCCTAAGGACGTGATCGTGGAGACACTCGCGACGGTCGGATCGAGCGGGATTCACCCGTGGGCCTCAGGTGATCTGCCCGGTCCGGTCGGCAGTCTGTGCAGGCTTCACGCCGATGTGCATGAGCTTACGTTGAAGGCGGCGTTGGAGGGCAGCCGGGAGACGTTGATCGAAGCGTTAAGCCTGGATCCGCTTAGCGGGCTTGCTGATTTCTCCGAGCTCGGGGAGCTGGCTGACAGCTTGCTTCGGGCGAATCGGAGTTGGCTGCCGCGTTTTTTTAACTAGAGGGGAGAGCAAGCAGTGAATACGTTCAAAGGTACCATCTTCAAACATCAATTACAGAAACGCAAGGATGCGCTAACAGGACGGACTGTGACTCAGCTCACTTCGCTGCCTGGAAATCATCATCATTTGTATTTTACGAGCAGCAGCTTCACCGTTGATAACCGGCAAATGCTATATATCAGCGACCCGGGCAGCGGCAATCCGAATTTGTTCAAGTTGTCGCTGGAAGACGGTACGGCTGTTCAGCTTACAGACAATTGTGATGGCTTAATGAAAAGTTACGTGTACTACGACGGAAATCCGTACCGCGGTTTTGCAAAAGCAAGCCCTAGCTTTGCTCCTGCAGATGGCCTTCTGCTATATATTCAAGGCAACGAGGTGCGATTGCTCGATGTAAACGGGTTGGAGGAGAGGGTCATCTATCGACTCCCGGAAAACGTGATGACCGGATTTACGCATTTGTCCGGTGATGGACGATACGCTTGTATCCCTTATATCGATTCTGCAGCGTTCGAGGTTGGAGAAGGCAATCCGTTCAGCTTGATTCGTGAGAAGGTGAAGCGGGACAGCATAAGCTCACAAGTCGTTGTTATCGATACGATCTCAGGGGAGACACTCTACGACTTTTCACATCAAGGCTGGGTGACCCACGTGCAGTTTCACCCGAGTGATCCGCGAATCATCCTGTTCAACCATGAAGGCGGCATGGTCGATCAGCGCATTTGGCTGTATGATCACGGGAAGATATCGAAGGTGAGGGATCAATCGAACGGGGGACAGTCTTTGTGGATTTGCCATGAAATGTGGGCGAATAAAGATCATGCGGTAATTTATCACGGAACCCGTGGCATTCCTAACGATCCGGCAATGAAAGAAGTGGTGAAAGAGCAAGAGCCGATTGTCAGTTTTGTTGGTTATATGGATTCACGGGAAGGGGAGTACACGGAAGTGAGCTTTTTACCTGACATGTCGGCTTATGGACATTTCACGACAAGCACGGACGACTCGCTGCTTGTGACCGACGGCATTATTGATGCTCACAGCATTCATCTGTGCCGGATAGATTGGCTGCGCGCCAAGCTGGACATGACACTTCTCTGTCTCCATAACAGTAGTTTCTCTGTGCAGGACGTGCATCCGCATCCGATTTTCAGCCATAACGACCAGTACGTTCTATTTACCTCGGATGCTCATAATGAACGGACCCAAGGCAACATCTATATAGTTGATTTGCACGAAAATGTATAAATCAAAGGGAGGGTTACCATGCATCCTTTTATGGGGATAGAACAGTGGGACAAAATTGGAATGTCTGTAGCCGAATCTGCCAACCGGCTGCACCGGCTCGCTTACATCGATAGGCGGCTGGCAAGAATCGAAGCCGGCCATCTGATCGCCCGGCCGGAATATGAGCTCAAAGGGGCATTAGCCCGGCTGGTGTGGCAAGATGCTTCCTTCCATGAGCAGTGCCGCAATCGCTGCAGGCAACTGCGACTGAGCACGGCAGCTTTCGACAAGTGTCCCGACATCGCGCTAGAGCGGCTGACGAATCAAGTGCTCGATTCTGCAAACACATTAACCTTATTAGTTGCGTTGTTTGGAGTGGTGAAGCCGGCTCAGCTGGCGGCCATCGACGATTATATGCAGCGAGCGCAGCCCATCGTCGACGAGCCGACAATCATGATGCTCCGGCATCAGCAGCTTGACCGGCAGATGCAAATCGACTGGGGCCAATCAACCGTCATGGAGTTGCTTCAATCCGCCTCGGAAGAGGAACGCCGGGATGCCGAAAAGTGGAAGTCGTTTCTCGAGAATTTGCTGCAGCGAGCGGGGGGCATCAGTGGTACGGAGCCACGGCCGGAGCATGATGCCGTAATACCCGAACCAACCATTTCGTTTGAGCTGCCGAATGCTTCGATCCGGGACAGCCGCTTTAGAACAAACCGGCGCAAGTTCGACGGAGTGACGTTCGAGGACAACGACACCGGACGGCTTGAGGCCATGATGCTGCACCGGTTTTATGAAATGACGGCAACCGAGGCGCTCGCTTACATCTTTTTCAGTGCGGAAAGCAAGCCATGGGCATTTCATTACGATGTCGCTCGACATCTGTGGGATGAGGCCCGTCATTCCTGGTTCGGGGAAGCGGCGTTACGGGCGAAAGGAAGGGATGTTTATGCCATTCCGAATTGGACTGGATTCTACGAAATGTGCGTCAACGAATTTGATAGTATTGACGAAGCTTATACCCACCTTACGATTGCCATAGAAAAGGCGGCCATGAAATATCCTCCGGGGAAGAGGGAAGAGTGGGAGTTTTGTCGCGATAAAGTTCAGGATCCGTTAATGACGACGTTTCAGGATTTCGATTGGGCAGATGAGGTCGTTCATGCAGGGTTCGGACAAAAATGGATCATTCATGATGTGCATCAAGGGGATCAGGATCAAGCGCAGTTGGCAGCAGCCGTCACTCAGGAGAAAAGAACGAGGTTTATGGAACGGGAAGTGGGGCAGGCGCCCTCCGATAAGCAAGTCACCGACCGTTTTGCTGGTGGTTACTAGGTTTAATACTAACTAAATTGTACCCTATCGAGAAGTCATCTGACTCGATGGGGTCATTTTTTTATACATTAATTTCGGTATACCGTTATAATGTCTAAAATGAGAAATATAGTACATAAATATAAGCTTTTATAGTATATTTAATAAGTTGTCTTGGTTTAGCAATTAGAGTGGCAGAAAGAAGTGGTACAAAAATGAAAGTTATCCGAACAGCAGTATTTCTATTTGGCATATTAGGAATGACGGGGTGCAGCAATTCAGTGCAACCTGAAAGTCTAGTTTCTTTACCTGATCCACAAGTCATCACGCCAATAAACATAGAACCCCAACAAAAAGTGATAAAGAAAATAGATGATTCTAATAGTGACAAAAAAAGTGAAAGTGCTGCAGTAATCAATAATGTAAAAAAAGACGGTCTTAAAGTCGCTTTAACTTTTGATGACGGTCCTGATGAAAAATATACCCCGCTCATCTTGGATATCTTGAAGAAGGAGCAGGTTAAAGCGACTTTCTTCGTAGTCGGAGAACATGCGAAAGAACATCCGAAAATGATGAAAAGGCTTGTAGATGAAGGTCATGCGATCGGTAACCACTCATGGGATCATGTTAATCTTTCCGAAGCGACTGCCGATAAGATTCAGAGTGAAATTGGCTCAACGGATGATATGATAAAGCAAATTACAGGTGTAGTCCCTACCCTATTCCGAGCACCCTATGGTGCTGTTTCTCCGCAGGTCCTAAATGTATCTATGCAATCTGGTCATCAAGTTATCGGTTGGTCAGTTGATACGTTAGACTGGGATGGGAAAAGTGTTTCGCAAATTCTAAGCAATGTACGAAAAGAGGTCGGACCTGGCGCAATAATTCTCCAGCACTTTGCAGGTGGGAAGCATGGGAAACTCGGTAACACGGTAGAGGCGCTTCCTCAGATTATCTCCTATTTGAGGCAAAAGGGTTATACCTTAGTGACGGTTCCAGAACTAATTTCTGCAAATTAACTTTATTTCAAGGCTGTTAGACTGCGATATTTTGCAGACTAACAGCCTTTTGCTTAGAGTGTGATGTTTCTAATTATGCTAAAAATATCCAATTATATCGGTTCGATGACAGGAATAGGATCTCATTGCTGGCAGCAATCATTGTGGCTTTTTTATGGTCGTTGGTTTTAAGATTTCTGAGGAGGTGGAGATACCAGCGGGGGACTTTCAGCCGTTTCGACAGCGCTTCTATAGACGGATGGCGCAATCCCGATCCAACGCTTGAATTGGCGGCTGAAGTGGGCGCTTGTTTTATACCCGAGTATCATGGCGATATGATCGATGGACAGGTCAGTCTGAAGCAACAGGCGTTGTGCCTCGCTTAACAAAATTTCCGACATATATTTGCGGGGAGCTTTCCCGTAAACCTGTTGAAATACGCGATTCACCTGGGATGGACTCAGCTTCAGGGATTCGGCTATATCTTGGACGAATTTTCTTTCGTTGTCTTCCACTTGGCCATGAAGCAGGCTGCTTCGGATCGAAGCTTCGATATTTTCGGCGATGCGGCTGGCCAGTAATTCCTTTTTCGTAAGCACGATGTTGTCGGTTTGGGACAGTTGTTCCACCAACGTTCCCAAAAGCTCAAATACGGATGCGTACATCTTCATACTTTTTGCAGCAGAGAGCGATCGACTTTTGTTTTCAGTAGCAAAATTACATAACTCTGTTAGGAAGGGGGCCAATTCTTTGACAAGGGGAGTAGATGCTTCGTAGCAGGCGGCTTGACGACGCTCCAGCTCTTTGGAGAAAGCGGGATCTGCTACGCTGAAATGAATGCAAAAATAAGTGAAGCCATGAGAGCCTGCAGACTTGCATGAATGAATAATCCCCGGACGTATGAAAAGTAGATCTCCCTTTTTCTGATCGTAAATCTGACCCTCCACGATCATCTTCATGTCCCCTTCGATCATCCAATGAAGCTCGTACATAGGATGTTCATGGGATGGATAGGTCCAACTGGGACCCACATCGCGAACATGCAGCCCCATCAAGTGAAAAGACATTCGAACGTCGGGAAGCCTGCCAATTTCAACCATATCAGCGATCAATTCAGACATTGTATACGTCCCCCCTTGCTTTTCGATCTATTCTACACCATTTATACAGCGCTTTCAATCGGGAGGGAATGCAAGAAATGGGTAAATGTTCTAAGCGATTAGTGCATCGTCAACTCCAATATAGTAGTGGTATGTTAGTATTATCACAGGTCAAACATAGCAAACAATGCAATTGCAAGGCGTCGTCAGCGTATGCTGGCTGGATGAACAAATCAGAGGGTGGCCGATTCATTAAAGCGATCCGGCTCACTGTAATCAAGCTGGTATACTAGGGTAACTAGTCATCTTATATTTTTGTAAGCGCTTTTTTTGAGTGCTTCAAAGATGAATGGCGATTCGTCGGGCTGGAGGAATCTTATGAGTATTCAAATTGACATTTCAAGAGACAAAAGAGGACTAATCCGGGATTTCGTTTACGAAACCTTGAAGAAAAACATCATGGAGCTGCGACTCGAACCGGGGCGGTTTATCTCGGAGAAAGAACTGGTCGAAATGCTCCAAGTGAGCAGAACGCCGATTCGTGAAGCATTGGTGAAGCTCACTCAGGAAGAATTAATCGAAACGACTCCTCAGAAGGGCTCCATCATATCGCTTATCGATTTGCAGCATGCGGAAGAATCCAGGTTTGTCAGAAAAACCTTGGAATCCGCCGTTGTTAGAGAAGCATGTGAGCTGCTTGACAAGGAACAGGTGCTTCACCTGCAAAATCTCATCTCGATGCAAGAACTATGCGAATCTGAACAAAATTATGGGCGTCTGTTTGAGCTCGACGAAGAGTTTCACAAATCGATTATGATTGGCTGCGGTCGTGGCCGTACGTGGGGACTCATTCAACAAATGGCAACGCATGACAACCGCATTCGGATTTTACGGCTTGCTTCCGATTCCGATTGGAAAATTATACTGGCCCAGCATCATGGCATTGTTCGTGCCATCAAGGAGAAGGATCCCGACCAAGCGGAAAAAATGATCAGAGATCATTTGGAGCTGCTCATGATTGAAAAAGAAAATTTGAAGCAGAAGCACACCAAATTTTTCAAATAAATCAAAGGAGCGAAAGACATGGTGAAAGTAGCTGTTATCGGTACCGGCGGTATCGCAAATGCGCATTTGGAAGCGTATGCAAACTCGTTCAAAGGAAGATGCGAGGTCGTTGCGTTATGTGACATTTACCAGGAAAAGGCAGTCCGGAGTAAAGAGAAATTTCAGCTCGATTGCAGGGTCGAACAAGACTATCGTGAACTGTTGGACAGCGACATCGATCTGGTTTCGATTTGCACTCCGCCGTATACGCATGCTCAAATCGCTATCGACTTTTTGAGAGCTGGAAAGCATGTATTGGTAGAGAAGCCGATGTCTTCTTCCTTGGAAGAATGCGACCGCATGTTGGAAGCGGCTTCAGAGTCGAAGCGTATTTTGTCCGTAATCGGGCAAAACCGGTTCAGGGATCCTATCATGCGGTTGAAGCGCACGCTCGACACTGGAATGGCAGGCAAAATCGTACATGCGCAGGTTGATTCCCACTGGTGGAGAGGGCACTGCTATTACGATTTGTGGTGGAGAGGCACTTGGGAAAAGGAAGGCGGCGGCTGTACGCTGAACCACGCCGTTCATCATATTGACATGCTGCAGTGGATGATGGGGATGCCAGACAAAATTCAAGCCGTGATGAGTAATACTTCGCATGATAATGCGGAAGTTGAGGATATCTCTATAGCCATTCTTTCTTACGGTAACGGAAGCCTGGCGCAAATAACAAGCTCTGTCGTGCATCACGGAGAAGAACAACAGCTTATATTCCAAGGGGAAAAGGCGAGAATTTCCGCACCTTGGAAGGTTCATGCCTCCACCTCCAAGGAAAACGGATTTCCGATTCGGAACACTGTGCTGGAGGAGGAGCTTGAGAACACGTACAACAGCATGGAGGATCTCCCGTATACCGGGCACGCTGGACAAATTGACGATGTGATGAAGGCAATCGAAAGCGAATCACTGGAGGTACTCATTGACGGCCGGGAAGGACGCAAAACGCTCGAATTGATTACCGCCATCTATGAAGCGGCTACTACAGGCAAGAGTGTAAGCCTGCCTTTAACGAAGGACAGCTTATTCTATTCAAGAGACAGCTTGCTCGCGAATGCGCCGCATTTTTACGAGAAGACCTCATCGGTTGTTTCCTTCTCGAAGAACGACATTACTCTCGGCAGCGATTACAAGAAGTAACTGCTCTGAGCAAGTGGTGAAACCAGTGAAATGGAGGTAGTCGTTTATGCAGGCAATGAACAGTAGTGTTGCTCTGGATAAGAAGGAGAGCGTTGTCATACCGCAGCAAAAAAAGAAAGGCTTATCGTATTATATAAGACTTGATTATATGCTTTACCTTATGTTGCTAGTCCCTATTGCATATATCGTGATATTTAAATATGCACCCATGTATGGCATACAGATTGCTTTTAAGGATTACAACATTTTTCAGGGCGTCAGCAAGAGTCCATGGAATAATTTTGAAACATTCAAGCAAATCTTTGCATCACCGCAATTTTTTCAGGTTGTTAGAAATACGTTGATGCTGAACTTTTTGGATTTAATATTGGGATTTCCAGCGCCGATTATTTTGGCCATTTTATTAAATGAACTGGTATGGAATAAGTTCAAAAAGGTAAGCCAGACCATATTGTATCTGCCGCATTTCCTTTCCTGGGTTATTATTGGCGGCATTGTTACTCAGCTGCTATCTCCCACAGGGATGTTGAACTCCTTAATTGGCCATATGGGTGGGCAGTCGCTACCATTTCTCACGAACAAATATGTATGGGTGGCAACTTATTCTTTAATCGGAGTATGGCAGAATGCAGGATGGGGGACAATTTTGTATCTTGCTGCTATGACGGGAATTGACAAACAGTTGTATGAAGCTGCAGATGCAGACGGAGCAGGAAGATTAAGAAAGATATGGCATATTACGCTGCCAGGTATCAGACCAACCATTGCGATCCTTCTGATCCTGCAGCTCGGTAATATCATGGCTATTAACTTCGATCGTCCATTCAACATTCAAAACAACCTTGTTATGGATTATGGTGACGTTATCAGTACCTATGTTTATCGTGTAGGGATTCAATCCGCGAACTTTTCAATTGGTGCAGCTGTAGGCTTGTTCCAGTCTGTTATTTGCTTAATATTCTTGGTAACTTCTAATTTTATTTCCCGTAAATTAGGAGAAAACGGAATATGGTGAGGAGGCATTGACAATGTCACATACGTTTAAGAATAGAATGATTGACTATACAGCAGCATCTGTTATTTTAATTGCGGTCTTTATATGTCTGGTTCCTTTTCTTTATATTCTTTCCCAATCACTTAGCTCTAACAAGGCGATTATATCTCAGGCTGTTACCATCTATCCCATAGACTTTAATATAGATGCCTATAAAGTGGTATTTGGGGATGCAGGTATGTTGTACTCACTGTTCTTTACAGTGATTCTGACAGGTGTATTTGTTCTCTTTTCATTAACCGTTACCATATTGGCAGCGTATCCGTTGACCAAAAAAAGACTCAAGGGCAGAAGTGCTTTATTGTTATTGATGGTGTTCACCATGTATTTTAGTGGCGGGTTGATACCGGACTATCTCAATGTAAAAAGTCTGAGCCTTCTGGACACGCCATTGGCACTGATTCTCCCGGGCATGATGAGCGTTTACTATATGATCATATTAAAATCGTTCTTTCAGAGCTTGCCCGAAAGTCTGGAGGAAGCTGCGCACCTGGACGGATGCAACGAGCTTCAGATTTTGATTAAGATCGTGCTGCCTCTTTCCAAGCCGGCACTTGCCACAGTCAGCCTATTGTATGCCGTATTCCGGTGGAACTATTTTCAGGATGCTCTTTTCTACATTACAGACCAGAAATTCTATACGATACAGCTTAAACTGTATAACGTTATTAATCTTTCGCAGCAAATGTCCGGCGAGAATCTCATTGTAAATCTGCCTTCCGAAGCATTGAAAGCGGCAAGTATTATATTTGGTACAGTTCCGATTCTTCTCGTGTATCCGTGGCTTCAGAAATACTTTGTATCCGGTATTATGATTGGTGCCGTTAAAGGCTGATATGGGTTTGTGAAATGGAATCTTTCATCTATTTCGCGAGTTTATATACGATTAATTTAAAAAGGGAGTTGGGTTTTTTGAAGGTAAAAACAGGAAGATCTATCGGTTTTTCTTTGGCCGCCCTACTAATTGCATCTACATTGTCCGCTTGCACGAATAGTTCGCCAACCGGCACAAGCGCCACTGCTACAGCAAGCGCTGGTACACAAACTGCTGCAGCAGGTGCTACAAAAGAGCATCGAACATTAACTGTCGAAGTTTTCGATAGAGGTAAACCCGGACAGCCGGATTTGAATGATAACTTCTGGACGAAGTATATCAACGATAATTTCGGCAAGCAGTTTAATGCCACAGTGAAATTTGTTTCCGTTCCTAGAGCTCAGGAAGTAGACAAATTGAACGTATTGATGGCATCTGGCCAGGCACCTGACATTACCTTCACGTACAACCAGGGTGTTGTTTATAATTATGTACAGCAAGGTGGCTTGGCAGAGCTTGATTCCGTTCTCAAGCAGTATGGACCTACGCTTACCAAGTATCTGGGCGATGATGTATTAAAGTATGGGAAATTTAATGGCAAGCAGTATTCTGTACCGGGCAAGAGGACGGTTCTTGCAAGTTCAAACACTTTTATCCGTAAAGACTGGTTGGATAAATTGGGGCTTCCTGTTCCTACTACACCGGAACAATTCTATGACACTATGGTTGCATTCAAAGAGAAGAATCCCGGTAATGTAAGCGGTGTCATTCCGTATGGCTATTCCCTGCAGCCTTTAAATCCCGGATTAAGTTTCATACCAGAAGCCTTTAAACCATCCAATCTTACGGTAGAACAGTTTGCTACCCTTCAGCCGCAATCGATCTGGTTGGCCAACTGGAGCATGCCAGGATTTGATAAAGCGGTTGGGTATGTCAACAAGATGTATAATGCAGGTTTGATTAGCCCGAACTTTGCAACTGACAAAGATGGTAAACTGCTGGACGCAGATATTTCCAACGGAAAAGTGGGAGCATTCCAAACGAACTGGGATGGTCCGTACCGAACAGCTCCCGGCACCTATACTAACCTTGTTAAAAATGTTCCTGGTGCTCAGCTGGTTCCAATCGATCCATGGCAGAATGATGCGGGCAAACATCCTAAGAACGGGTACAGCCCGAATGGGATGTATATCATCATACCGAAAACAAGTAAAAATGTTGACCTTGCCATACAATACCTCAACTGGATGAGTGATCCCAAGGTAACCCTCTTCCTTCAGAACGGTCAGGAAGGCGTGGACTACAACATGGTGAATGGCGTTCCGAAACAGACAGGAACGACAAATTCCGGAGATAAGATGATGACGGTTGCTAACAACCTGGACTATGACATCCTATCCAATGGGATTGAACTTGGTGATCAGAAAAAGAATGATGCAGCCATTTCTACAGGATATCCCGGTTATGAAAAGGATGCAGAAAATGCTTTGAAAGTAAGTATGGTGGACTATTATGCCGGCTACTTCTATTCAATACCGAATGCAGCCGATGCCAAAAACAACGCAGCGCTTAAGAATCTTTCAGCACAAATGCTTGCAAAACTAATTGTTGCTAAACCGGCTGAAGTCGAAGGCTTGTACAAATCATTGGTTCAACAGTACATGGATCAGGGCGGGAAGGCAGTTGAAGATGAGTTTATAAAGAACTACAAGGCTCAGAATGGTAAATAAGAAGTGAAATGATAATCTAGACGTGATAAAAGCCGAACAAGGGATTTTCCCAAGTTCGGCTTTATCACGTTGTACGTACTGATTGCTATTTCTTAGCAGAAGTTGAGAGTTTTTGAGTTGCTTCTGTCCAGTGCGATATCCGAATAATTTAGATCGAAAATGGAAAATATAGGGCAACTAAGATTCTTGCATTTTATCCGCAGCGTATAAGTGGTTCGACACCATCGAGTCGGAATATAAAGGAGACGTATCCATGCCAACTGTAAAGAACTTTGACCCTAAAGTGATTTCGCTTTTACAAGAGAAGATAAAACGGATTAAAACAAACAAAGGAGCTATCTATCTTGTTGGCCCCATAAAACTACCTGTTAACTTGCAGGGGGAAACCGTTGAGTTTAAATGGTATTGCTGGCTGAATTGCAATGAGGTGACGGAAGATTTTGAGCGTATAGTTGCCAAATTATCTGCTGCTAATTTAGCCGAGCTTCAACAATCGAGTGTACTTGTTCATGGGGATTTTTCAAATGCCGATCATGCCTTGATCCGTTTTCACTCTATCTGTCATACCGGAGATATTTTTGGCAGCAAGCGATGTGATTGCGGATATCAGCTCAAGCAGTCGATGAAACATATTGCCGAGCATGGAAGTGGAGCGTTATTTTATCTAGCAAACCATGAAGGAAGAGGCATCGGGCTCTTTAGTAAGGCTCTTGCTTATATTCTTCAAGAAAATGGATTTGATACCGTGGATGCCAATCTTCAGCTTGGTTTCGTGGATGATTCCCGTGATTACAGTGATGCAATCAAGGTTTTGCAGACGCTTCGAACAAAGCCTGTCACCTTGATTACTAATAATCCAAGGAAATTGGATGCGCTTAAAAAGGCGGGTCTGAATGTAGAGGATCGTGTTCAACTTTGGGGAGATGTCTCTGAACATAATGAAAAGTATTTGAAAACGAAAATCGAGCGATCGGGACACTTGAACGAAGGTGAAGACTGTTGTAACAATGATTAACTTCGAATATTTGCTGAGACAAATGAGAAAAGACCATTTGGACGGGTGTGAGACTCGGCCGAATGGTTTATCCATGAAATGCCCCTGTAAAGACTTTGAAATCCCCCTTTACTTCAATCAACCATTTAGGTATATTTTCGTGTAAACGGAAACAAAAGCATGTACAATAGTCGATAAGAAGTCTACAAAAGGATGGGTTCGTCTTGATGAGCAGCCGTTGGACACGAAGAATCATTGTCATGATCAGAAATATGAAATTTCAAAACAAACTCATGTTCGGATATTTATTCGCTTGCGTTATCCCTCTCATTGGTGTAAGCGTTATCATATTTACTCAATCGGCAAAGGGACTTGAGGATTCATCCCAAGAGTTTGCCTCATTGTATACGTCACAGATCAGAACCACTTTAAATCAGTTTATCGACGAATACGATAAAGTGACCAAATCGGTTCTTGTCGACAACGGTTTGATTTACAATTTGGCCGAAGAACAAAGCTTGTCCATGGAAGAGTTGATCAATCAAAAGGTAGCTGTTCAACGCTTACTGACGCGAGTTACATGGCTGAAATCGGAAATCAGCACTTTGATGCTGGTAAGTCGCGATAACAACGTGTATCAATATACGACGACAACTAGCAGAGTGAATGAGAACGCATTACTTGCCCAAGCCAAAGAGTGGAATAAAAAGTATCTGAATACGGATGATCCATTTTTTATCACAGGGTTACACGATCGTTCCTACTACGAGGACAAAGGTGCTGGAGCAGTTGTGACCGTAGGGAGGGTGCTGTTCAGCTCCAATGGGGCCTATGCGGGCATGCTCCTTATCGACCTGGACCCCTTCACTTTGCTGCAGCTTGATCATGATTTTGTCTTGGCCCGTGATAAATACGGCATGAGTGTCATCATTAGCAATCGACAAGGAGAAATTGTTTACCACTCCGATGCGGCTAGCGGGCGTTTGTCTTGGGATCAGGTTTCCGAATCTGAAACGAATGCGATCAAGGATACCGGAGACGAAAATCTGATTCTTTTATCAGGAAGCACCTCAAAAGGGGATTTGTCCATCAAAACGGAGATACCGCGTTCAAAACTGCTGCAGAAAATTAACCGGATCAAAGGAATAACTGTCATTGTCATTCTACTAAGCTGCTTGATTATTACTCTTATCTCTTATGGATTAAGCTATACGATCACAAGGCCTATTAAAGCACTTCGCAGAAGTATGAAGCAGGCGGAAACGGGACAATATTTGCCCATAGAGAAAGAGCAGGCGAACGATGAAATTGGAAGTCTTGTCTATAGTTACAATAAAATGATTTTAACGATCCGAACCTTGATTGAAGAGGTGTATATCGCGGAAATCAAGCAGCGTCAAGCGAAATTCATGGCGCTCCAAAATCAAATTAACCCCCATATGCTCTACAATACGTTGGAATCCATTCGCATGAAGGTAATGGCCAAAGATGATGATGAAAGCGCTGAGATGATCATGATCTTGGCTCGTATGTTTCGGCTTGTCTTAGGCAAGGGAGGTCAACATCACTCGGTGAAGAACGAATTGGAGTATACAGCGAATTATCTGCAACTTCAAAACATCAGATTTGATAATATGTTCAGTCTGACAATCAGGATTCCTGATGAGATGCTGCAATGCACGATTATCCCTCTTGTCTTTCAACCTATCGTTGAGAATAGTATTAATCATGGATTCCTGGACTATATTCAGCCTATGCATATTGAGATTGAAGGCGCCTGGACCGAAGAAGGGGAGATCGTCATTCGGATCATTGACGATGGAGGCGGTATGTCAATCGAGAAGCAGCAGGAACTGCTTGCCGGGTTGGAGGATGCGGGGCTGGACAAGTACAAACTTGAAGAGGACGTCAAATCGGAGCGCAGTGGATTAGGTCTTAAAAATATTGCAGAACGCATTAAACTCCATTATGGAGATCAGTATTATTTGACGATTCGTTCTGAGATTGAGCGTGGAACAATCGTTGAAATCTATATGCCGAACCATGTGGGTTGATTATGTGTTAATGGGAGGTTATTTCGTATGAAGGTAATCTTGGTGGACGATGAGAAAGGCATTGTAGAAGGTCTCAAGCGAATGGTTAATCGCTATATACCGGAATGTGAGGTTATTGGTACAGCTCACAATGGCTTGGAAGGCTTCAAGCTAATTCAAACCATGCAGCCGGATTTTGTTATTACCGATATACGGATGCCTCAAGCAGACGGTCTCGAGATGATTAAAATGCTAAAGGACGAAGGCAGCCCGATACCATGTATTCTTTTAAGCGGATATACAGATTTTGAATATGCTCGGCGCGGTATGCAGCTAGGTGTACGCTTCTACATCAACAAACCGGTGGAAATAGATCAGCTTCGTGAATGCGTGTATCAGGTTATGGAAGCGATCCGGGCGGACAAAGCAAAAGTTCAAGAAGTAAACGAATTGAGGCAAGAGGTTCATAGTCGTAAGCAGGAGAAAGCCTGGAGGGATGTTCTAGATCTAGGCAACGACAATTTGGAACTCGTAGAAAAACTTCTTCAGGTTGCCCAGATTCCAATGGAAGGCGCCTTTTTCGGAAGTGTTCTTCTTGAATTTGATAGCAATGTCGATGGTAGTAAGGAGTTCGGACTCCATCCTGTTTTTGATCACATCGACCGTGCCTTTAAACAGTATCGTGGGGTTTTCCGCTTTCGCTATACGGGAGCCCAAGTGGCTGTCATCCTGGCCAATGACAAATTGATAAAAAATGAAGATGTAGTCCGGGCCTGTGTTCTTCTCAAGCAGGAAGTTTATCAAGATCTGAAGTTGTCCATGACGATCGGCATTGGTACGATACAGAAACGTGTTGTCGGAGTCAGTCAATCTTTCGAAGAAGCGTGTTATGCATTAAGTTACAAGGTCATAAAGGGAACCAACGCTGTGATTCCGTTTCCAGAGATTACGAATCTAACAGGACCAAGCCACACTGTTCCTACAGAACTGATAGCCAAGTTGGAAACCGGACTCGACAACATGGACGAAGCGGGGTGTGTAGACATCATCCGAGAAATTTTTCGCAGGATGGAAGCCGAAAAGAGTATGAGACCGGCCGATCTACAGTCGCAGTGTTTAAACATCCTTTTATCCAGCGTTCGAAATATGTCCTTTCATCAGCTGCAGCAGAACGACTTCCTAGGCCGGCATATTCTGTCACTAGATGGTATTTCCCGGTTTCGGACGTTAGAACACCTTGAGGAATGGGCAGTGAAAGTGATTCGCGGAATTATTTCGTTTAAATTGGAACATAATATTCCAAAGAAGAAAGATATTATTACAGAAATCAAGGAATATGTGACAAAACATTATAATGAACCGATTAAAATTGCGGATCTGGCAGCCCGCTTTTTCATCAGCCCCTATTACTTAAGTCAGTTTTTCAAGCAAAAGACAGGGGAGACTTATGTGAATTTTTTGACGCAGATCCGAATTAACAAAGCAAAGGAACTCTTGCAGAACACCGATCTGAAAGTATATGAGATTTGCCAAATGGTCGGATACTCGGATACGCAGCACTTTGCCAGGTTATTTGAAAAATTAGCTGGATGCAAACCCAGGGAGTATAGAAAAAATACACCATCTCTGTAACGTATTTCACCACTCCGATTAGGAGTGGTTTTTCAATATTCTAAGAAATGACCTTGTTTTTACTTGGATTTGCCCAATTGAGGGATGTTCCCCCTGACGGTATAGTTATACATGTAAGCGATATCAACAGCAAGATACGGGGGGAATAAAGTGAATGTAGTCACATTAAATCGTTTGAAGGTGTATTGGCCGTTGTATGTCATGGCGATTCCGGGAATTGTATTTCTCGTTATTTTTAAATACATCCCGTTGGCCGGCGCTGTAATCGCCTTCAAAGACTATTCGGTTTTTAAAGGATTCATCGATAGTCCTTGGGTTGGTCTTAAACATTTTAAGACACTAATTCATCATCCTGATTTCGTGAGGGTGTTCAGCAACACCATGATATTGGGGTTATTGAAAATCGTTCTAGTATTTCCGGTAGCTGTTCTGCTGGCACTGATGATGAACGAAATTCGAAAATCGGCACTGAAGAAAGGGATTCAAACCGCGTTATACATCCCGCACTTTTTGTCATGGGTGATCGTGGCCGGTATCATTTTTGACTTCTTTTCAATCAGCGGATTGTTCAATATTGTCTTTGGATGGTTTGGTCATGAACCCGTGTTAGCGATGCAGGAGAGCGCGTACTTCCGGCCTATTTATGTGATCTCCTCCATTTGGAGAGACGCTGGTTGGGGAACGGTGGTGTATATGGCTGCCATCAGTGCGATCGACCCTCAGCTCTATGAATCGGCCATGATCGATGGCGCATCGAAGTTTAGGCAAATCCGTCATATTACCTTTCCGCTTCTGCTGCCTACCGTGCTAGTCCTGTTCTTGCTTGAAATCGGTAATTTCTTGGATCTGGGATTCGATCAAGTCTTTAACATGCTTACTCCGATGACTTACAGCGTAGGAGATATCCTCGATACGTATGTGTTTCGAACAGGTATTCAGCAAGCCCAGTACAGTTTTGCAACGGCGGTTGGCTTGTTTCAATCCGTGATCGGTTTCACTTTGGTGTTTATCTTTAACAAGCTGTCAAAGAAAGTTTCGGATGGGGGGCTCTGGTAGATATGTATGAATCACGTGGGGAAAAAATATTCGTATCAGCCATTACAGCCTTTCTCATCTTGATGTCTATTATGGCACTCATACCGCTGCTGTCGGTTATTTCCACTTCGTTAAGCTCGAAAAGTGCCGTCGATATGAACCTGGTCACCATCTGGCCCAAGCAATTTACACTGGATTCCTGGGGGCAAATGATTGACCGTCCCGACCTGTGGAAATCGTTTTTTCTAACGCTCGTCACGACGGTTATAGGCACAGGGCTTGCTTTGTTGATGACCGCTTTACTCGCATACCCGCTGTCGAAATCGGAATTCCGTTGGGGACCTGTTATCATGGTTGGTGTGGTCATCGCGATGATCTTTAAAGCACCGATTATCCCTTACTTCCTGACGGTTCGAGGCGTAGGGTTGTATAATAACCCGTTGGTGCTCATCGTGCCGCACATTCTGAATCCGTTCAATCTGATCATCATGAGAAGTTTCTTCAAGCAGTTTTCGAAGGAATTGGAGGAAGCGGCATTTATCGAAGGATGTGGATACTTCCGGATGCTCTTTCAATTCGTGCTTCCGCTGTCCAAAGCCGTACTGGCGACACTCGCGCTCTTTTACGGTGTTGTACTGTGGAACCAGTTCCAGCATCCGCTCTTTTTCTTGCAAGATCCGAACTGGTTCCCGCTGCAGATTAAGATTCGGCAGTTCATTACAGATGATAACGTAATTATGGTGGGGGCGGCTTCTACGGCTGGCTTGAATTATAACGAGCGAACTTTGAGAGCAGTGACGGTCATCTTCGCTATCATTCCAATTGTGATGGTGTATCCTTTCCTTCAGAAATACTTTGTTAAAGGAGCTATGATCGGCTCTGTAAAAGGGTAATCAGACATTTCTGGTTTTTTGGCATCTGCCTTGAACATATGAATTCAATTATTTTTTAATTAAGAGGGGGATTCACACATGAGTTTAAAAAAGCTAGGGTTGGTTTCTGCGGCATGTCTCCTTGCGATAACGGCGGTAACTGCTTGCAGCACAAAAAATGGCACCTCCGAAAGTTCAGCACCTTCCGCGAAGGTTCAGGATGCGAATGGAAGTGAAGTTGTTGATATTGAAGTATGGGGGACCAATATCGGCTACAAACCGATTACCAAAGGAAGCAAACTATATGAATTATATAAAGAAAAGCTTGGTGTAGGCGTCATTCATCCCTATGTAGAGTGGAACGGTGGCACGAACTACTTGAACCAGTTGAACCTGAAAATTGCTGCCGGGGAAATACCAGACTTATTTTTGCCGAAAGAGGGCATTGAAAATAGTTTGGCTAAAAATGGAGCGATCGCCGATCTGACGGATCTGCTGCCCAAATATGCGCCGAATCTTTGGGAAGCTATCCCGAAGGACATTTGGGATATTGTCAAAGCTAACGACCCTACCGGCCAAGGAAAAATTTATTTTATCCCCGGTGTAGTTGACTACGGTAGATACGCAGGAATGATTCGCAAGGATTGGCTTGATAAATTGGGCTTACAGATGCCGAAAACGCAAGATGAGTACGTAAAAGTACTAGAAGCGTTCCGGGACAAAGATCCCAACGGCAACGGACTGAAGGACGAGCTTCCAACAGGTGGCCGTCAGGAAGCGCGCTGGATGGATCATTTATTCGCTATGTATGGAGTGGCTATGTTCGAAGGATATCCCCAGTGGGATTTGTACGACGGCAAGCTGAGTTATGCCGCAGTCACACCGAACATGAAAGCAGCTCTGGAATTTGCTGCTAAGCTGTATAAAGACGGGCTGCTGGATAAAGAGTCGCTCCTCAACGACAAGGCGAAGTGGGACGGAAAAGTAAATGACGGAAGAGCGGGAAACTTCTTCCACTGGGCAGAAACAAGCTATTTGTACATGGAAAATACCTATAAAAATACAGGCGTAAAACCTGACTTTGCTGTCCTCCCAATACCGGAAGTTCCAGGCTACAAAGGTTTCTATACGTGGAAGAGATTTCTAGAGCCGCAGTGGGTTGTTAAGAACTCGAAGGATCAGAAGAAGCTAATGGCTACGTTGAAGCTGCTTAACAATATGTACGACAAGAAAAATTGGAACGCTTTATTCCTTGGTGTAGAAGGCATGCACTATACGATGAAGGATGGTAAAGCTGTCAGACTTCCGGATGACAAGAGTACACAGGAGAACCTCATCCTTGATCCATATTCCAAACTGTCCACACTAGACTTTATGACAGAACTAAACAAAAGTACAGCGTCCGAAGATCGAATGTGGGCTGTTGATCAGACTAACAGAAACATGCAAGAGGCACAAAAGTATGCGAAAACCATTGCCGGCGACGGTATACCAGCCAGTATATATGACGGCTTCCCGGACATTAACAATCGTACGCTGTTCATCGAATATGCGACCAAAATTATCCTTGGGCAATACCCGCTCAGCAAATTCGATGAGTTTGTAGAGAAATGGAACAAAACGGGTGGCGAAGAAGTTACGAAACGTGCTAGAGAGTGGCATTCGAAGGTGAAGAAATAATCATTACCAAGATAACCCGCCCGAAGTCGATCGAAAGACGGGCGGGTATTTTATTTACACAGGAGGCAACGATGAGCAATCGTCTTAAGGAAGTGCTAGAGGGTCAAGAACATAATTACATCCTTCCTTTTCTATGGCAGCATGGGGAGGAAGAGCACGTGATCAGGGAGGAAATAGCTCGTGTTCATGAAGCAGGAATTGGCGCTGTGTGTGTCGAGGCCCGTCCTCATCCCGATTTTCTCGGTCCACAGTGGTGGAAGGATATGGACGTCATTATGGATGAAGCCCGTAAGCTCAACATGAAGGTATGGATACTCGATGATGATCATTTTCCGACGGGACATGCAGCAGGCAGAGTGAAGGAGGCACCTGAGGAGCTTCATCGCAAGTTTTTAGGCGAACGTCTCATCGATACCATCGGACCTGCTAAGGGTTCATCTTTCCTGTTGGATACCTTGCTGATGAGCGGGCTCCGCCCAACTTTTTCTGAACTTAACTATGCGAGTGGGAAAAACAAGCTGATTTCCGTTGTCGCAGTCCGTCGCCACCCAACAAACGGAACATTAACAAATGACTGCATCGATATTACGGATCTCGTACAAGACGGCATCCTCTATTGGGATATCCCCGACGGCTATTGGCGTGTCTTTATTGTTTCAGAAAACAAGGATGGCGGCAGCCAGCTCCAGGAAGATTATTTGAATCCTCTCGTTCGGGATTCTGTTCGAATTTTGCTTGATACGGTATATGAGGCTGTGTATGAGCGCTACAAGGATGACTTTGGCAAGACACTTGCAGGATTCTTTTCGGATGAACCAGGATTTTACAATGATAAAATGACCTTCGACTTTCAGTCGAAGCCTGGAAAACAAGGGGTTGTCCTCCCTTGGAGCAGTGAAATGCCGGCTTTACTTGAGCAGGCGTTAGGTGAGGACTACCGCAAGCACCTGCATCTCCTCTGGCATGAGTCTGGAGAACAATCAAACAGGGTGCGATATGCCTATATGAACATTGTCAGTACGTTATATGCGGAGAATTTCTGCAACCAAATCGGGGAATGGTGCAGGGCCCGTGGGGTAGCTTATATTGGACACGTACTTGAGGACAACAACGTTCATGCCAGGCTTGGCCCCGGCACCGGACACTTCTTCCGATCACTCTGGGGGCAAGACATGTCCGGAATTGATGTGGTACTCTGGCAGATTGTTCCCGGTTTCGATGAGCTGACTTTCCGCAGTGCTACGGGGATCGCAGATGGTGAGTTTTTTCACTATGGTCTTGCCAAGCTTGGCGTGTCGCTTGGACACATCGATCCCAAAAAGCAGGGGAGGACGATGTGCGAGGTATACGGCGCATACGGCTGGGCGGAAGGCTTGAAGCTGATGAAGTGGATCACAGACCATATGCTCGTGCGCGGAGTGAACTACTTTGTCCCCCATGCGTTTACGCAAAAAGCTTTTCCGGATCCGGATTGTCCGCCGCATCTGTATGCGAATGGGAAAAATCCGCAGTTCCGCTACTATAAGTATTTGAATCAATATATGAATCGCATCTCTCGTCTGATATCAGATGGCCGGCATGTGGCATCTGCTGCCGTCGTGTATCACGCTGAAGCCGAATGGTCCGGGGAAGCGATGTATTTTCAAAAGCCGGTAAAACAATTGATGCAGCACCAGATTGACTGTGATGTGATTCCAGTAGATGCTCTTTTGGAAATGGCAAGCGTAAAAGACGGGAAGCTGCATGTCAATCTTGAGGATTTCGAGTGTCTAATTGTGCCCTATGCGGAAGCACTTCCGGGGGCAATGATTAGGCGGTTGGTCCAGGTTGCCGATCAGGGACTCATGATTCGCTTTATCGATGGTTTACCGCTACGATCGAGTGAAGGCAGTGATGTTTCTGACGAACTGTCTCGGCTTGCCGCTCATCCGAAAGTGAAGCTTACTTCCTTAGACAGGCTGGCGCAAGACCTTATCGCAGATGGCCATTATGAGATTAAAGTTGATCAGTACCAGCCCTATCTTCGTAATTATCATTATAAACACGAGAATTTGGATGTTTTTATGTTCTTTAATGAACATCCTAATCAATCCATTCAGACGAAAATTACATTATCCGTCCAAGATGATGTATTCGCCTATGATGCTTTCTCCAATCGGTTGATGGATGTGAATGTTATAGAGGAGAACGGGTCAAAGATGGTTCAGCTGAATCTTTCTCCATACGAGTCCATCATCTTGCTTAACGGCGCCGAACTCGAAGGTTATACAGCATCACCGCGCTACGCGGTTTCATCGGAAATTGAGCTGCAAGGCGAATGGACGATCTCAACCGCTGATGCTGAACACTACCCTCATTTTACGGAGTGGGGAAAACTAACGGCGTTAACGAACATGAGCGGGCCGGATTATTTACCGCGTTTTTCGGGAACTTTTCGCTATGAAATGGAGTTTGAATGGCGTGAATCGACGAACAGCGTTTTGTTAGATTTGGGTGAGGTTTATGAAACGGCAGAAGTATGGTTGAACGGTGAGCCTGCGGGCGTCTGTATCTGTCCTCCCTACCGGTTGGAGATTCATGGACTGATCCAGCAGGGCAACAACAAGCTTGTCATTGAAGTGACGAATACACTTGTGAAGGATCAACGCGACTATTTGTCGGCCTTCGCGCAGCAAGAACCAAGCGGTCTTATCGGGCCTGTTGCACTTTACAATTTCTTATTGCATAGATAACACCTAATAAACAATCACTCGCTAGTATTGTTTATAGGACAACCGAATTGAATAGGCAGGGGTAGGAGACCAGGAGAAAACCCTTTAGGCAACAATTGATTGGCTAGTGAAAACTAGCTGTGTCATTTGTGTGCTTGAAGGGTTTTTTGTGTTCTCAAAAAACAGAAAGGAGTAGAGATGTAAGGGGAAATGCTAGGTTAAACAGGAATTTATGCCGTACCTATCAGAAGAGAGGATTGATTCTATGAAACGATATAAAAGAGTTTTTAATCGTCTTATTGTAGCTGCACTAGTTGCCAGTTTCGTACCGCATGGTCTCTTGCCTGAGCAGCAGGCTCATGCAGCAGATGACGTTAGAAATACATTAAATGTGAGGAAGACGGTTAATGCTCCGGTTATTGATGGGAAATTGGATGAATCACTATGGTCAATTAACCAAAGCTTAACCAAACAAACAGGCAGTGGTACGTTTAAAGATAGTAAATTCGGCATGCTCTGGGACAATAAGTACCTGTACATAGGAGTCAAAGCGGATGATGATAGTCTGTCTGCGGCAGGATCAGGCAATTGGTTTGACCAGGATAATATTAATTTCTTTCTGGATCCTACGATGCACCAATCGGCCCCTTATGTGGCAGATGATATGCAGCTTGGATTTGTGTATCAAGCGGATTCTACATCACCAGAGTTTCATTTCGGAGCTGCAACAAACGGCCAAAGCAGTAAAGATGCAAATAAGATTCTGAGAGCCATGCAGAAGACGGCGACGGGGTGGTCCTTAGAGACCGCTATACCATGGGATATTTTGAAGATGGATCCTAATCTCACCAAGAAGTTGGGTTTGGAAATTGGGGTAACGGACCGTTATGGGGTGGATGCGACACAGCAAAGAAACAGCTACTGGAGTGCCTATCAGTCAAGTTCGTTCTGGAATGATACCTCCGGCTTTGGTGTGATTAACCTGATCGATAGCAATCCTGTAACAGATACGGTGAATCCGGTGTTGCTTGAGGAAAATTTTGATACGATTCCAACCGGAACCATTCCTTATGGATGGATTAGTGATGTGAACGCTGGAAGCCCTTCTTTTACTGTCGTGCAGGATACTTATGGCAATGGCAGAGTCACTTTTGATGGGAAAGCCTCGGGTAAACAAGCTCGAATTGTGGCGCCAGTCCAATGGGACAACTATACGGTTGAAGCGGATATCCGATTTGAATCGGTGCTGGATTCGGCAAGATGGGCTTCATTGATGTTCCGGGTGCCTTCTTCGGGAAAAGTGCCTTACAATCAAATGGCCATCCGTCAAAATGGTACCTATGAATTCGCCTATCGTAAAGCGGACGGCAACTGGTATTCACCGACACCAATCTCCGGTACTTGGAGAGCATTAACCTTGAATGCCGATTATTCGATGAAGGTTCGCGTTTTTGATAACAATGTCAAAGAATACATGAAAGCCAAGTCAGATCCAGGTTATACCCTGGTAACGGACACCACCCTGCCAACAACGGTAGTGATGGAGAAAGGCAAGGTAGGGCTGCAAGCGGATCAAAGCAAGGTGTCATTCGACAACTTGAAGGTGACGCGAATTACAGCAGAACGTCTTAACCTCGTTGTACCTGGCTCAATCGAAGCCTTGACTGGACCGATAAGTGTTACCGGCAGCGTGTACTATTCGGACGGTATTACGGAATCCATTTTAAATAAGCCATTAAAATATTACTCTTCTGATGAGTCAATCATCAAAGTCTCGAACAATGTACTGTACCCGGTGAAAGCGGGGAAAGCGGAAGTTAGAGTCATTTATGAGAATGCGGAATACGTGCAAGAAGTAACCGTAACACCTAGCATGGTGCCAGCGAAAGTCAGCTCCCTCAAGCATGATACCAATTATTTTTTGGCCACAGTGAATCAGCCGGTAGATTTAACTTCAATTACGTTTAAAGCAGATTTTACTGATTTTACTTCAGGTACCGTGACAGGAAATGATTTGACCTGGACGTCCAACAGCCCTTCTGTTGTGGTGAATAGCGGCAGCCTGAACGTTCTTCAAAAAGGTGTATACTCCTTAACTGCCCAAAAAGACGGTGTTTCCATTTCAATGCTAGTCGTAGCGAAAGAAGCAACGGATAGGGAATATGTCCTCTATGAAGAAAATTTTGATCAGCTAACGGAAGGAACACTTCCTGCAGGTTGGACTCGCAAAGAAGGGACGACAGCCAGTAAAGCCGTTGTTAAAGCCGGAAGCTTTGAAATGGATGCGGCGGCATCGCCGGACAATCCTTCGCGAGTACTTTTGCCAGACTATCTAGGGACATTTGGCAATTATAAAATTGAAGCGGATGTCACGCATTTGCAAGCGAACGATACGGCCAGATGGCATTCCATCATGTATCGCATTCAAAATAATGATTATCCGTATTATCAAATGGCGGTCAGAAAAGACGCTACAGCGGCAAATGGCGTAGAGTTTGCTGAAAGAACCGCAGCTAATGCCTGGAATGTTATGGATACAGGTGCTTTTACGGAAGCTATAGATCCGAGCAAGATGTACCACTATACGGTAAAAGCATTCAACAATCGCGTAATGGAAATGATTAACGACAAGGTTGTTGTAGATACAGATAATGCAGGTTCGTATATGAAAGGTCGAATTGGCTTACAAGCTAACGGCAGCAAAATGAAGGTTGATAACATTCGGGTAACGCTACAGCAAGATGCCCTGCCGCCAACGGCAACCGATCGCTATGCCAGTGTAACAGAGCCTGATACTAAAATTGCGATGGCTTCTACGATTGTAACGGAGGTTACTCAGGCGGCAGATTTGACGAAATGGGCGGATGCGGCAACAGCAACAGCAACACCAGCTACGGCTATTTTACACGTGAACAACGAACTTAAAGTAACCAACCCAACAGGAGAAACAGTCATTGGAGATGTAGCAGCCATCTTGGATTCCTTCGGGACGAAGACGATGCCGGCATTTTATCTCAAGGATGAATTAACCGTCGATAAACTGATCACTTATTTGAAAGATAATCGGATCGAAGATGTATTCGTGATGTCGGACAACGGTGATTTGGTTAAAAAAGCGAGATTAGCCTATCCGATTATTCGCGGAATTGTAGATTTCAGCGGCATGTCAAATTTTAGCCAAGAACAATTGATGAAAATCCGCCAGACAACCAATGCTGACCTGGCACATATTGCTGTGCTTCCGCAAAAGGCGATAACGAAAGAGAATACAGACTATTTGCAAATGAGAACGGTCATGGTCTGGGCAAAAGATGAAGCGGCAGCTGCCGGAAAAAATCTGTCCATGCATACTTTGATTACGGCCGGAGTGAACGGTATCGTAACGGATACACCATCTGCTGCTTTCACCGCACTGGGTGTGTACAACCAAAATAAAACGTTAATCCGTAAGCCATACATTATCGGTCATCGGGGATTACCTTCGGCTGCGCCGGAAAATACGCTTGAAAGTAATCGGTTAGCACTCGATAATGGGGCGGATTTTATCGAAAATGACGTGTATATTTCCAAAGATGGTTATCTTGTCATTCATCATGATGGGGAACTGTCGGGTACGACGAATGGCACGGGAAATATCGAGAATTACACATTGGCTGAAATTAAGGCGCTCAATGCCAATAAGTCTCATCCGACGGGCTATCCGGATGTGAAAATTCCGACGTTGGAGGAACAAATTGATCTTGTTCAACAACGTGGGAAAATGATCATGAACGAAATCAAGACATCGACACCAGCGGCCATTGACGCTTTCGTCCAATTGGTTAATGCCAAAAATGCCGAAGCCGACATCGACAACATGTCCTTCGTTGCCGCTCAGATTGCGCGCACGAATAGCTTGATGCCGACGATGCCTTCAGGTCTCTTATCCAGCTTGTCTGGAGGCAGTAATGTTAAGGGAATGCTGAGAACGGTACTTAGTTCGATTCAGCCATTGAATGCTACTTTTAATAATGGATACACCGGTATTTCGCAAAGTTTTATGGAAGCTGCTAAACATCGCGGTATCTTGATTTCTCCTTGGACACTGAATGATCGAACGGCGTTTAATCAATTTTTCTTAAATGGTGCATGGGGGTTAACGACCGATTATGCCAACTGGGCGGCAGATATGGCGGCAGTAATTCAACCAGAGAAAACAGAGTTTACACTCAACAAAGATGAAAATATTCTCCTTCAAGCTCAAGTGACATCGTATAAAGGCGATACGAAGACTATTGTACCGGACTTTATCTTACTTGATGGACAAGAGGTACTGGATGTGAATGGCAAGGAGATTACTGCCAAGAAATCGGGGATTGCGCACGGACTTTTACGATACACCTATACGATGAACGACGGAAATAAGTATGACTTATATACACAACCAATCACGTTGAACGTATCTTCTGGAAGTACAGATCCAGGGACAGATCCAGGAACGACTCCAGGAACAGATCCAGACCCAGGATCAGGATCAGGTTCTGGAACAGACTCAGGAGCAGGTAGTGGCACAAACAATGGTACGGGAATTAAGGAGCCTGTGTATACAGTGACTGATGTGATGATGCAATCAGCCATCCAGCAATCGGCAACGAACGATAAAGTGATCGTAACCGTGCCTCTAAGTGGGAAGAAGGATCAAGCTGTTGCCATCCTGTTACCATCTGCCGTTCAAAAGTTGCTAGCAGCAAGCAATCACACAGTCAATATTGAAAGCGAGCTTGGTTCCTATGAGCTGAATCTGTCAGCTGTAGATTTGCAAGCTTGGGCAGATAAGCTGGGGGTTTCGCAAGATAAGTTGAACTTCACCATTCAAATCAAGTTGAATGAAAAAGCGGCTGCAGAAGCAATGGCAGACGGGAAAGCTGTCAAGAAAGCCGTTGACTTTACCCTTACAGCAGGAGTAGGAGCAGGAGAAGGAAAGAGCGTAGACGTATCCAGTTTCAAATCGTTCATAACTAGATCCATCAAGCTGGATGCCGGAACGGATACCAAAGCTTTGGCCGCCGTACGAGAAGAGAAAGATGCCAATGGTAATATGGTATATAATCCGGTTCCATTTATGATCCAAGGCAATGAAGTTGTTATTTTCAGCCGTACGAACAGCACGTATCTACTTATCGCGAACCCGGTGACATTCGGTGATTTAGAACATCATTGGTCCAAACAAACGGTTGAAGGCATGGCGACCAAATGGATTGTCCAAGGTGTTGGGGCCTCAAGTTTCGCACCTGATCGCCAAGTAACTCGCGCGGAATTTGCTGCTTTGCTGGTGAGATCGTTTGGCTTAACTTCATCAAAAGCCACAACGGCAAGCTTCAAGGATGTCAAAGCTTCCGATTGGTTTGCGGCGTCGGTTAGCCTTGCAGCAGAATATGGACTCGTTGGCGGCTATGAAGACCATACCTTCCGTCCGGATGCGCCAATAACCCGCCAAGAAATGGCGGTTATGATTGAGAGATCACTACGCTTCGCAGGCTACAACGCAAAGCCACAACCAAATAACTCAGCTGCGTTCACTGATGAAGCAAATATCGCCGAGTGGGCTAAGGAGGCAAGTAACACAGCTTCCACGCTGCACATTATTAACGGCAGGGATGGCAATGCCTTTGCTCCGCAAAGTACCGGTACACGTGCGGAAAGTGCTGTGATGCTAAGCCGCATGCTGCAAGCCCTAAACCTTTCTAATTAATGGCATGGTTAACATCCCCTCCGAAATCATTTTGGCGGAGGGGTGTTAACACTTAGCAAATAAATGTTTGTTAAGGTGAAAGTGGGGGTGAGTGCGCATGTCGAGTAAATATCCAATTATCGCATCAGTGACGAAAGACGATCAGCTCGCAAAGGTTTTAGAAAGTGATGTAACTCGAGTTAATTTAATGACAGGTCATATTGGCAATTTGGAATCTATTGTGGAACAGCTTCACCGAGCAGGTAAACAGGTGTATGTGCACTTGGAAATGGTAGGCGGTCTTGGCAGAGATGCACATGCCGTCGGGTATTTAGCTGAAAAGTTTAAAGTGGACGGGATTGTTACGACGAAATCCAACTCCATAGCAGCAGCTAGGCAAGCCGGCATAAAAAGCATTCAGCGAATCTTCATTATTGATACGGCCGCATTGCAAACGGCAGTCCGCATGATCAACAGCATACAACCGGATGAAGTTGAACTAATGCCAGGCTTAATGCCAAGAGTGATCAAGGAATTGAAAAACATGATTAAACAACCGTTGATTGTCGGAGGGCTTATTCGATACGAAAAAGAAATCGTAGAAGCGCTTGATAGCGGGGCTGACTTCATATCTATTGGAGATCCGAACATGTGGAGTTGCCAATAGATTTACAAAAGATTAAAATATCGATAATTTTCCGCTTACAATCTTCATCTATAGTAGAACTATGATTATCACAAGAACTGATACTTAGGGTCGAGACCATGAGAAAACCCTTGTCCAGGAAATGTGAAAATAAGCAGGAGCATGCTTGTCATTCTCCGAGAAGGCTTGTTTTCGTGTTTTTTCGGATAAGGGTTATTTTTATTGAAAGCGAGGCAGTGCTGTGGCAGAAACATCTAGATTTCCTGAGCGTGGCATCGATGATAAAAGTGGAATCGTGCCTTTTCAGCGAAAACATGCGAGGAAAAGCAATAAGGAGTTGCATGCATTTAAAGGTTACTTATTCGATTTGGACGGTACGATCTATGCGGGCAGTAAGCTTTTGCCGGGTGTGTTGAACACGGTGAACTGGCTGCGTGAGCAAAACAAATCGATCATGTTCGTTACGAATACAACCATTCGTACCAAGGAAAGCGTGCAGTTAAGGCTTACCGAATTAGGCATTTCTTGCGAGGTGAATGAGGTGCTCACGGCCTTGTGTGTGGCTGGGAGATTTTTTCAAGAGCATGAATTGGATGCCCGCGTTCTCATGATTGGTGAACAAGCGATGGAACAAGAATTGGCGCTGTATGGCGTCAAGACGACGCAGGACCCGATGCTGGCGACACATGTGCTTGTCGGTTTGGACAGGCAGTTTACATTTGAGAAGCTAACAGCCGGCGTGAATGCCCTTCGAAACGGGGCCAAGCTGATTGCGGCTAATCCTGATCCCTTTTGCCCGATTGATGATGGGGTGATCCCGGATACTTGGTCGCTTGTCAAAGCACTGGAGACGGCCAGCCTGCAGAAAACGGTCCGTGTGATCGGAAAGCCCTCCGAATACTATGCACAAAAAGCTTTTGACCTGCTGAAAATTCCGCCATCCCAATGTTTGATGGTTGGAGATCGATTATCCACGGATATACAATTCGGTAATTCAAACGACATGTACACCGCTCTTGTACTGACAGGTGCAGACTCTAAGATAGACATCGTTCAAACAGGGATTGAACCTGACTATATTTTAAATCAGCTTAGCGAAATTAAATCCAATAATCTTTAGGAGGAAAAACAATGAAAAAAGCACTGGTCTCACTACTTATGGTCACGATGGTTGCTACAGCTTGCGCGAAGGGAGAGAGCAAACCGGAAACCAAAACAGCTGCAGCACCGACGGCAAGCGCCGAAGCAACGTCAAGCACGAAGCCGGTTGAATTGCAGTTTTACTTTCCAGTGGCCGTTGGTGGGCCAATTACGAAATTGATTGATCAGTTGGCTGACGATTTCCATAAAGAAAATCCGACAATTACTGTAAAACCCGTGTATGGCGGCAGCTATCAGGATACGATGACCAAGGTTGCAACAGCTGTACAAGGGGGGAACTCACCTGACTTAGCGGTACTGCTCTCAACTGATCTGTACAGTTTGCTTTCCATGAAAGCCGTTGAGGATCTGACACCTCGCTTCTCGAAGGATTATTTCAATGGTTTCTACGAAGCTTTTATGGGAAATACGAAGTCGGGCGATACGGTTTGGAGTGTACCGTTCCAACGCAGTACAATCGTGCTCTACTACAATAAGGATTTATTTAAGAAGGCAGGTCTTGATCCTGAGAAGGCACCGGCGAACTGGACGGAACTGAAGGAGTATGCAGCCAAGCTCACGACGAGTGACAAATCGCAGTGGGGGCTTGAAATTCCTAGCACGGGTTATCAATACTGGATGACGCAAGCCCTTTCCCTTCAAACCGGTACGAACATTGTTTCACCTGACGGTAAGCAAGTATTTTTTAACAAACCGGAAGTACAGGAAGCTTTGCAGTTTTACACCGATCTAGGACGCAAGGATAAAGTCATGCCGGAGGGTGCACTCGAGTGGGCAACCGTTCCATCCGATTTCATTAGCGGGAAAACGGCAATGATGTACCACACAACAGGAAATCTGACAAAAGTCAAAACAGATGCGAAATTCAACTTTGGCGTAGCGTTCCTGCCTGCCAATAAAAAGTATGGTTCACCAACTGGCGGCGGCAACCTGTATGTGTTCAAAAACATCCCTGAAGACCACAAAGCAGCATCCATCAAGTTTATTCAATTCCTAACACAGCCTGATCGTGTCGCACAGTGGTCAATTGATACAGGTTATGTAGGTACTACAAAAGCCGCTTATGAGACAGACAAGCTGAAAAACTACATTAAGGATTTCCCGCAAGCAGCCGTAGCAAGGGATCAACTAAAATATGCGGACAGCGAGCTTTCTACCTATCAGAATGGCCAAGTAACAAAGCTGTTTAACGATAATATCCAAGCAGCGTTGCTGGGAACAATGACGCCGAAAGAGGCATTGGACAAATCGCAGCAGCAAGCGGATGACATTTTGAAAAACTTTCAAAAATAGCAGCGTCTGATAGCGAAAACGAAAGGGAAGTGTTCGGCTAATGGAGGTTAACTCCCTGTTATGCCTGCACTTCCCTTCCGCTCGCTTTCACGAGTTTGTGAGATTAGAGGGGGATGTATTCGATGCAACCGGCACTTCGTACAAAAAGCAAGATCAACTGGAGATTACATGGTTTCGCCTATGCGCTGCTCATGCCCTCACTGCTGTTCTTAGGGGTATTTACGTTTTACCCTATACTGAAGTCGATATATTGGAGTTTCTATAGCTCTGAATTCACAGACAAGACATTTGTCGGGTTTGATCAATATGCGCATGTTTTTCAGGACGATATTTTCCTCAAAGTTTTAAAAAATAATGTACTGCTAGCTATTGGTACGGTTCCTGTGAGTATTTTGTTGGCCATGTATGCAGCCATTTGGGTGAATAATAAGCTCAGAGGTACCGGCTTGCTGCGTGCGCTATTTTTCTACCCGACAGTCATTCCGATGATCGCTATAGCAAATATATGGTTGTTTATTTATACACCCAGTTATGGGTTGCTTGATAAGTTTCTTGGCGTATTTAGCATACCTGCTCCGCATTGGCTAGGCGATCCGCATTGGGTCTTATTTTCGATGATGCTCATGGTGATTTGGAAGGAAGCCGGCTTTTTTATGATTTTTTACTTGGCTGGCTTGCAGAATTTACCGAAGGAAGTCTATGAAGCTGCAGCAATGGAAGGGGCAAGCCCTCTGCAGACCTTCAGAAGGATTACGTTCCCGCTCTTAATGCCGACAACGCTATTCGTTATGATTATTGCCACGACGAATTCTTTTAAATTGGTTGATCACCTGTATGTAATGACGAAAGGCGGCCCGAACAACGCAAGCAACTTGCTGTTGTACCATATTTATGAGACGGCTTTTAGCTTTTGGGATATGGGAAAAGCCTCGGTCCTTACCGTTGTTCTACTCGTTATTCTACTGAGTATTTCTATTTTTAATTATGCATTTCTGGATAAACGTATCCATTACTAGAGAGGGGTCAGCGTCATGGTCGTTAGGATCACCAACCGGTTTGTCATTGCGCTGCTGGCTATTGTTTTTGCAGTTCCGCTCATATGGGCAGTTTTCACCTCGTTTACACCGTCCAGTGAGGTCATCACCCGTGTAAATCCCTTTGCCATTGAGCATCCCACCATTCAAAATTATATGAACGCTTGGCATACCATTCCTTTCCTTCGCTATTATTCCAATACGATTATCATCGTCTTCGGCGTGCTGGCTGCACAGCTGATAACGGCAACCCTTGCCGCTTATGCGTTTGCCAGATTGAATTTCGCAGGACGAAGCTTCATGTTTATGTTGTTTCTTGTTCAAATTATGATCCCGCCGGACATTCTCATTTTTCCGAATTACACGATTATGAAAGAGCTAGGCCTTGTTGACACCAAATTGGCGATTATGCTGCCTTATTGGGCCTCTTCGTTCAGTGTGTTCCTGCTCAGGCAAACGTTTAAGCAAATCCCGATGGACTTGGACGAAGCTGCGAGAATGGACGGATGTCGTTGGTGGCAAATCCTCTGGCACGTCTATTTGCCTTCAGCCAAGTCAACCTATTTGGCCTTTGGCTTAATCTCCGTCAGTGCGCATTGGAATGATTTCATGTGGCCGCTCATCGTAACGAATTCCATTGAAACGAGACCGTTGACTGTAGGGATTGCGATTTTTGCACAATCTTTTGAGACGGGAGCGCAATGGGGGACTGTAACAGCGGCTACGGTATTGGTGATCTTGCCTCTTCTATTGGCCTTTTTCGTGTTCCAACGTCAGTTTGTGGAAAGCTTCATGCATTCAGGGATTAAATAATAGGGGGAATTGAAATGAAATGGCACAATGAAAAGACGTTGGTCGTGGCACACCGTGGGGCTTCAAGTGAAGCACCTGAAAATACGATGGCTGCTCTTCGATTAGCGCTAGAGCAGCAATGCAATGCGATTGAGCTGGATATTCATCTCACGCAGGATGGGGAAATCGTAGTGTGCCACGATGAAACGCTGGACCGGACCACGAATTTGCGCGGTGGCATTGGCGAGATGACGTTGACAGATATCCGGCAGGCAGATGCGGGCACTTGGTTTTCAGATGCATATGCCGGGGAGCCTATCCCTTTGCTCCGTGAAGTCCTGGAGCTGGTACCGCCGGAAATAGCTTAAATGTGGAGCTGAAGGTAAGCTATGGCGGCAGCATAGAGCACAAGGTCGTCGCCTTGCTGCGTGAATACGGGCGGCTAAGCTCAGTGATCTTTTCCTCCTACGATCATCGCATGTTATACCGCCTTAAGCAGCTGGCGCCTGAAGCCCGAATTAGCCTCGTCTATGACGGCAAGCTGCTGCGTCCGCTTCGATTGATTGAGGATTTTGAATTGGAGGTAGAAGCGGTTTCTTTGCATCATACGATGGTTGAACGTGAGGACGTCATCGCGATTCGCAACAGCGGCAGACAGGTCATTGTCTGGACAGTGAATGAGGAAGAAGCAATGAAACGGATGCTGGATTGCGGGGTTTCAGCAATTATTACGGATTATCCAGCGAAATTAAGGCGGATTATGGGTTAGTTTGATGGGGAAAAGAGGCACAAATTGATCTTGCATGCGTCAGCTATAAGCGCCATCTCAACAGCATTTTCCGTTTTATGGATAAAAAGGAGAAACTTTCTTCCTGCAAGCGCGTCAAATGGTTATAGCCGTTTGTCCTCTTGGCTTAACTAAACTTGGAGGTTTGATGCAATGAATTTATTTTTTCTGTCAAGCAGGAAGAAAAAATCCTCGCTATCCCTGAGTCTTGCAATGTCTTTTTCGTTATTCGTCAGCGTATCGCCATCTGTGCAAGCTGAAGTCGCAACGCCTGCGACAGCCGACGCTAAAGCTGTCCAAATCACTGATGTTGGTGGCCGCCCTTATGTACTGGACGATAAAGGTGACGTTTGGGGCACCTCTATTTCATCCCGAGCGTATAGAATGGATCTTATTCGCGATCCTGCCCATCTGGAGAAGGTAGATGGTTTGAACAAGGTTACAAGCATCGTTGCCACAGGGAGCTCTGCATTTGCATTAAAAGAAGACGGTACAGTCTGGAATGTAGAATATGTAGAATCTTCCAATAGCGCGGAGAAAGACAAGTGGGGGTTGTATACGCCAAAGTTGTTGACCCAGGTTCCCAAGTTGAAGCACATTGTGAAAATTGAGCCATATATGGCCGTTGATAAAGACGGTAAGCTCTGGATATGGGAAGACATCGCCAGTTCTGCCAAAACAGGCGACTGGGAAAAGTATTTTTCATCCATGCAGACGGAACCTGTGTTAGCCAACGGAATCGATCATATTAAAGACCTATCGGGCTCAACAGTTCTTAAGGATGATGGAACGGTTTGGACTTGGGAATGCGGCCTCCGGGGTTGTGATATCTTCAACGTGATGCGCTTCAACAATCCGATACAGATTCAGGGGCTTACAGACATCGTAAAGCTTGGTCAAGGTACTTCCCCTGATCAGCTCGCTCTGAAAAAGGATGGTACGGTGTGGATCTGGGGAGGAGGTTATCTGTCCAATCCCAAATTTGATGGTTCCGGAATAGATGAGCCGCCAGCACCAATAGAGGGTTTGTCGGATATTATTGATATTTCTAGAGGTCCTGAACACATTGTAGCACTGAAAAAAGACGGAACGGTTTGGGCTATGGGGTATTTCCCTCGAGATTATGCACATTTGAACAATACGTTGGATATTGAAAATTATCGGTCTCTTTATCAAGTGGAGGGCTTATCGGACGTCACTGCTGTTTTCTCGGGTGATCGTACGGATGCTGTCATCAAAAAAGATGGTTCCTTATGGATGTGGGGCTATGATTGGCAAGGACTGTATGGGCCGGCATGGTCCTTCCAATTAACACCCGTACAAGTGGAAGTAAAACCTATACCGTCTACATCTCGGCGCTGATAGGACGAATCAAATAAAAAAGCGGCAGTCTAGAACTTTTTACAAGTCTCTAGCTGCCGCTTTTTATTATGCGGAATGGTTTATTTGTTATCATATTCTGACTAAGTTTCGTTGGAGCACAGTATCACCTGGTTGCGGGGTGAAAGGAGTATTCGTAACACCTGTTACATTCGTAATCAGTTTTGGATCTTCGTTTTGTTGACATGAACACCAACGCTCCTCTCCTCTACTAGTTCAGTAGATGTCAAAACTGCGTTAATTGTTTGTATAGTTGCCCTGATCATTTGCTGATCATTTGTGAATACCAAACGGAGCAGTCGTCGCGGCGATGGGTTAATTTCCAAATTTATGAATAAATAATTTGACGAGCCAGAATTTAATGAAAAAATAAAATTATTGTTTTTCCGCCATTACTTTTTCTTGAAAAGAGAGCCAAGAGTAGCATTCTCTTCGATCGTGACACTTCTGCTTTTTGAAATGCCGATCCTTTGGGCTGCATAAATGCCGGTGTGACCTGAAAACATGAAGCTAATGATGCAGCCGATGAACATATACACAGCACCTTCCGCTCCGAAAAGTTCAATGCCCATAATAAAACAAGCAATTGGCGTGTTGGTTGCGCCGCTGAAAACAGAGATAAAACCAATTGCCGCCAGGAATGGAGCGGATAGATGTAAGTAATGAGCTAGCGAACTTCCTAGCGTCGAGCCAATTACAAATAATGGGGTGACTTCTCCGCCTTGAAAACCTGCGCCTAAAGTGACCGAGGTAAAGATGGTTTTAAGCAAGAAGGTAAGAGGGGCTACACTCTCACTGAATGACTGCTGTATCAGCGGAATACCCAAGCCGAGATAATCTCTTGTACCAAAAAGGTACACCATTCCGATAATGACGAATCCCCCACAAAAGCTCTTCATGACCGGATTCTTGAAAACTTTTGAAAATAATGCCTTTAGACGATGGGTTAATTCACTAAAGAGTAAGCCTGCTAATCCAAACAAGACGGAAGCCATCACGATTTTCAACAAGAGAAGGGTACTAAAATCCGGTACTGCCCCCATGGAATAATGAAGATGATGGATTCCCCAAGATGTGGTAACTTTATCCGCTATGAAACTTGCAATAAAACAAGGGATCAGGGCTTCGTACCGGACGAGGCCAATCACAAGAACTTCAAGGCCAAATACCGTGCCCGCTAGGGGAGTACCGAAAACAGAGCCAAAACCGCTGCTGATTCCACACATCAAAATGATTTTACGATCGAATGGATTGAGCTTAAGGACTTTACCAATCCATTCGGATAAACTTCCCCCCATTTGTACGGCTGTTCCTTCACGGCCTGCCGAACCTCCGAACAAATGGGTGACGAGAGTTCCAAATAGAACGAGCGGCGCCATTCGGAAAGGGATCTTTCCATTGCCTTCGTGTATTTGTTCCAAGATAAGGTTATTGCCTTTAGACGAGTCTTTGCCGAATTTAACGTATAAGTAACTGACCATAGCTCCACCGACAGGCAAAAGCCATAACAACCATGAATGGTTCGTCCGTGTATTCGTAGCCCAATCCAAACTCGCCAAGAACAGAGCAGACGCAGAACCTGTAAAAATACCGACAAGTCCACCAATTACAATCCACTTGAGCATAGAAGCAAGGATTCCAAAGTGAATCCACCGTTCTGCATAGCCCTTCATCCTTAACGTATGACTTTGGAAATAACGTTTCAACTTCTGTCTCTCCTTTATCGTGCAGGTATACACAAAAAAACTCCTACCAGTTTCATGCCAAATAAACTGGTAGGAGTTATTAGCGCAAAGGCGGTTAATGGCGAACTCCATCGCCTATAAAATTATCAGTACCTTCATTAGTATACGCATATCCGGTATTTATATCAAGCGTGTTGTCGTTTTTTAGCTATCGGAGCAAGGTGTAACCACTTGCAGAACAACTATTTATTCATTATAGTCCATGTAAGAACATACAAGTGCGAAGCTGGAGGTCAGAGGATGTATGGACTTATTGAAATATACAATAAGTTAAGTTTAAGGGTGAGGCTAACATTATCCTATATCGTGCTCATCGTTGTATCTATGACAGTGCTGGGAATAGGCTATTACATTAAGAGCTCTCAAGTGATTCTTCAGAATGCCAGCGGCACCTATTTGGGATTAGTGAAAACGAGTAATAAGTCCTTAGATGCCAAATTTGCCACCGTCGAACAAAGTGCAATTAACATGCATCTGGATGAGGAGTTGTTCGAGCTCTTTAATACGACTGACTTGCAAGTTAGGCAGTTAGATTATGAAACAGATCGGAAAATCACTAGAATTTTACAGAAATATTTCCCTTCATCGGAGGATTTCTTTTCCGTCAATTTGGCGACGAAGGATTACATGTTTGGCGGAAACCCTAATTTCTGGATTCCAAAGAAGGATTTTTCCTCCTCTGACATTTACCAAACCGGTCTGAAGGCTATAGACAAAACAATATGGATTCCAACCTACAACTTGCTGGAAAAGTACTTCGCCTCTTCGGCAGCGGCAAGTAGGAAAGATCAAAATGTGTTTACTGCTGCGCGATTTATTAACTTATCCCGTGTCACGAACAACCTGCTGAAAGGCATGGATAAAGATGCTGAGCGCCCGATTCTCCTCGTTAATTTTCAAGAATCGATGATCAGTAGAGCATTCAAGGAAAGCTTGGTTATAAAGGACTCGTATTACTATGTATTTACGAAGGATATGGAAGTAATTTCGACTTCCGATCAATCCGGTGATAAGTTGTTAGATCAAGAATGGACGCGCAGCTTGTTGGACGCTGAAAGCGGCACACGCTATGTTCAGATTAACGGTGAAAAAATGGTCGTCTGCTTCGATCAGATGGCCACGACGGGCTGGATTTCGGCGGTGTTCATTCCGTATGACAATTTGCTGAAAACGGTGCCTAATATGTTCAGTTACACGCTCTACTCCACAGTGTTGATTCTGATACTGTCCATCTTTCTGGCATCTTTGTTCTCAAGCCGGATTACAATGCCTCTCAAAAAATTGCTGTGGGGGATTAAACAGATCGGGGAAGGGAATTTTAACGCGAGAATTGAAACGCATGGGACTAGTGAAGTGAACCTCATTATTCATAAATTTAATCACATGAACGATAAAATTCAGACTCTGATTAAAGAAAACTATGAGACAAGTCTGAAGGAGATCGAGGCGGAGCTCAAAGCGTTAAATTTTCAATTCAATCCGCATTTTCTGTACAATACGTTGAACATCATTAATTATTTAGCCATTGAGAACAAGCAAACGGTTATTAGTAATATGCTCGTGGATCTGTCAGAAATGCTGGAATATACCGCCAAGAAGTCCGGCGAAGTTACTCTTGGTGAAGATGTGAGTTATCTGAAAAGTTATGATTATATCATGAAGCAGCGGTTTGAAGACAAATTTCAAATTCAGTATGACATTGACCCTGCGCTTTACGGTTACACAGTGCCTAAATTTTTCTTGCAGCCTTTCATTGAAAATGCCATTATTCATGGATTGGAGGATTGCGAGGAGGGTGGCTCTATTCGTGTTTCGGGTCACATTGCGGGTAATTTGAGGGTTTTCACCATACAAGACAATGGCAAGGGGATGGAGGAGTCGGTGTTGTCTCGCATTCTGGCCATTTCGGATACGGAAACTACAGGAAATAGCAAATCTATTGGAATAGAAAATGTGAATAAACGGGTTAAGCTGATTTATGGGGAGCCGTATGGTGTAACCATTGAATCGCAATTGTTGGCAGGTACGAAAGTAACGATTATTTTGCCTATGCCATAACGATATTACCTCTAGCGCGGTCGTTCGTTTTGCGATCATGCTAGAGGTTTTTGCGATAAATAAGTGGGCATGAAACTGTTTTCATTGCAAAAGTCCACCATTTTACGATTTTTAGAGTAGGATCCGTGGTAGAGGTCACGATATGATGAAAGCGTAAACAAGAAAACGCTTCAGGAGGGGTAAGCATGAATAGAAACATAAAAACGATATCGGGTTTATTAGCCATCTCATTTCTTGCAGGATGCTCAACAGGCGGATCAGCAGGAAGTGCAGGCTCAACAGGAGACAGTTCCCAGACAGGTCAGAAGGAAATTGAAATTTCCTACTGGAGACCACAAGCCAGCGGTCCGGAAGACGAATTTTACGTAAGAAGAGTTGAAGAGTTTAATAAGGCCAATCAAGGTAAGATTAAGTTGAAGATGGAGCCGATTACGAGAGGAAACTCCTTTGCTTACGAGGATAAAATCAACGCTGCCGTAGCTTCCCACACGCTGCCGGATGTCGTATCCATGGATGGTCCGAATGTTGCCAACTATGCCGCATCCAATATCATCATTCCGCTTGATGACTATTTCACCAAAGAAGACTTGAACGATTTCGTTCCATCCATTATTCAGCAGGGCACATATAAAGAGAAATTTTATGCTGCAGGTCTGTCCGAATCCTCTGTGGTGCTATTCTACAACAAGAAAATCATGAAACAGTTCGGCATCGAACCCCCGACGAAAATTGAAGACGCCTGGACCTGGGACCAGTGGTACGATGTCATGAAAAAGACGGCTTCCAAAGAGATGTTCGGTACCAATATGATTAACGACAAAGGCGAGTGGATGACGTACGCATTCGAACAGCTGTGGATTTCTGCCGGTACCGATATTGTCAATAAGGAAGGCAATACCTCGCAAGGCTGGGTTAACAGCGACAAGGGGATGGATGCAGCAAAATTCCTGCAGAAATTGGCGAACGAGAAGCTGTTCAATATCGATCCGAAACCGACGGAATTCGAAGAGGGCAAAGCGGCAACGAAACTTGGAGGTCCTTGGAATATTCCAGGGTTCAAAAATTATCCGGATTTGGAATGGGGGATTACGTACTTCCCCAAGAAGGCCGGCGGCAGCATTAGCTCGCCATCAGGCAGCTGGGCGATTGGCGTAACAACGGATAGCAAGCATCCGAAGGAGGCGGCTGAAGTTGTGAAATGGATGACGAACAAGGAGAGCTCCTCGCAGCTTGCCAAAGCGACCAGTATGCCCGCTAGCAGAAAATCAGCATACGACAGCTTGCCGGAATACAATGATCTGCCGATGAGAGTGATTAAAGAACAAGTAACAACGGTTTCTCATGCCAGACCCGTGACACCTGCTTATCCCGTATTAACTCAGAAATTTGCTGAAGCCTTGACGGACATCATGATGGGAGCAGATGTGAAGAAATCGCTCGATCAGGTGGCATCCTCTTATGATGAAGAGTACAAGCGTAATTTTAAGTAACTTTTAAGAAGGAGGCTCTTGCGGCACTTGGATATCCGAACTTAGGAAAAGGTGCCGCATGACGCTTGCCATATATAAAGTAAGACTTAATTGGAGAGGAGTGAGGGTGAGCCCATGCAAAGTGCCAGTTCACAAATTCAAATTCAGAGCAGCAAGAAGTCCAGGCTTTCGTCAATCGGGCATCAAAAGCGGAGAGAAGCGTTAACGGGTTATTCCTTCATTCTACCAGCTGTTATCCTGCTCATCCTGTTTTTACTATTGCCTTTCATGCTAGCTGTTGTATTCGGCTTTACGAAGTTTAACTTGCTGAGACCGGATCAAATTAAATTTATCGGCCTGGACAATTACTTCATGTTGTTCAAAGATAAGCTTTTCTATAAATCGCTGTACAATACACTTTATTTCACCATTATTGTTGTTCCTGTTCAATCCGCAGTAGCGCTTATGCTCGCTTTGCTAGTCAATAATCAATTGAAGCTTAGAAATGTGTTTCGGATTGCTTACTTCAGTCCGGTGATTACTTCCATGACCGTGATCGCCATCCTCTGGATCTCACTATACAATCCAAATGAAGGGTTGATTAACTCCGCCTTACAGTTTCTCGGTATCCCGAAGCAGCCTTTCCTGCGCAGCGCGGATCAAGCCATGAACGCCATTATCTTCATGTCCGTTTGGCAAGCCGCCGGTTATCAAATGATGATTTTTCTGGCAGGATTGCAGAGCATTCCTAAGGATCTATATGAAGCGTCTGCGATGGACGGGGCGAATAGGGTACAGCAGCTGCGTTTTATAACCATTCCAAGCTTATACAATGTGATTGTGTTCGTATTAACCATTACGACGATTCAAGCCGTAAAACTGTTTACACAACCTTATGTGATGACGAACGGCGGACCTGAAAATTCAACACGAACGCTTGCGCTGTTGATTTACCAGCAAGGGTTTCAATTCAGAAATGCCGGATATGCTTCAGCGGTATCCGTTATTTTCTTCCTGATTGTCATTGCCATTTCATTTTCTATGAGAAAGTTTTTTAAAGACAGAGGATAGGAAAGAGGAGAGACACGTGACTGATCGTAAGTTAAAAGTATTCATCTATGCATCCAACCTTGTCATGACGGTGCTCTTCATTATTCCGCTTTTGTGGATGGTAGTCTCATCCCTTAAACCGGAGAATCAGATTTTTGCGGATTTAGGCTCACTCAAGTCTTTACTTCCTACGCATATTACGTTTGACAATTATATACGTGCATTCGATCGTATTCCGATGATGAAATACTTGTTTAATAGCTTGTTTTACGTCTCAATTATTGGAATCAGTGGTCTAGGAGTCAATTCAATATGCGGATATGCCTTGGCAAAGCTTCAATTTAAAGGGAAAAGCATTATTCTAACCGCCATTATCGCATTGATGATCGTTCCTTTCGAAAGCATCGTGATGCCGCTTTACTTTGTCGTCAATAGTTTAAGCTGGGTGAATACGTGGTTTGCCTTGATTGTTCCTTTTATAGCCAATTGCTTCAGCATCTTCATGTTCCGTCAGTTTTTCATGGATATTCCAAACGAACTTCTAGAATCCGCAGCTATTGACGGTTCATCACCGATCAAAACTTTCTTCAAAATCGTCGTGCCATTGTCGGGTCCTGTATTTACAACGGTATTTATTTTGGATTTCATTTCTCATTGGGGCGATTTCATGTGGCCTATCCTGGTTACCACAGGTGAATCGCTGCGGAACATCCAACTGGGAATTCAAACCTTTTTCACCTTGCCGCCTATCTTCTATGGACAAATTATGGCGACGCTCACGTTCACTACCCTACCCATCGTGCTCATTTTTCTGCTTCTTCAGAAATACTATGTGCAGGGCATTACGAGCACAGGGATTAAAGGTTAATCTAAAGGTCAAACGAAGAAAAATAAATGTCAATGAAGCGAGGGAATCTAATGTTACAAGATCGTTATAGACCTAATTTTCATTTTACGCCGCAGCAGCAGTGGATGAACGATCCGAATGGTCTGGTATATTTCCAAGGCGAGTACCATCTGTTCTACCAGTATCACCCGGATGGCACAACATGGGGGCCTATGCACTGGGGGCATGCGATTTCCAAGGATTTGGTCTCTTGGGATCATATGCCGGTCGCACTGGAGCCGGACGAGCATGGTTATATTTTCTCCGGCAGCGCTGTCGTTGATTGGGAGGATACATCCGGGTTCTTTGGCGGCGGTGCCGGTCTGGTCGCGATTTTTACGCATCATGACAACGCGGGAGAGAACGGATCTGTCAGGGAGCGCCAAAGCTTGGCTTATAGTTCTGATTCGGGAAGAACCTGGACCAAGTACAGCGGGAACCCGGTGTTAGCTGACACGCGGTTTCCGGATTTCCGGGATCCCAAAGTTTTCTGGCATACCAAATCCAAGCGATGGATCATGATTTTGGCATCAGGGCAAACCGTGAGCATCTATCACTCTCCAAATCTGAAGGAATGGACTTTCGCAAGTCAGTTTGGAGAAGGGGAGGGCTCGCACATCGGCGTTTGGGAATGCCCGGATTTATTCGAGCTTCCTGTTGACGGCGATCCTTCCCATACCAAGTGGGTAATGCTGGTTAGTATTGGAAATGCGCCGGAATATCCGGAAGGATCCAGAACGCAGTATTTTATCGGGCAATTCAACGGCACCGAGTTTAAGAATGATGACGCTGCCGAGTCGGTTAGATGGCTTGATGGCGGGAGAGATAATTACGCCGGGGTCAGCTGGTCAGACCTACCGGCCGAAGATGGCCGACGCATCTATATCGGGTGGCTCAGCAACTGGAAATACGCACAGGTAACGCCGACGGAAGGATGGCGCAGTGCCATGACGCTTCCCAGAACGTTGGGATTGCGGAGTCGGGCAAATCGCATCCTGCTTGTTCAACGCCCTGTTCAGGAACTGGATCAATGGAAGACGGACACGATGCAGTGGAACGATCTGCTCATTGAACCGGGATACAATCCATTGTCTGGGCTTGCCCTGACCAGCTTTATGCTGGAGGCAGAGTTTGAGTTGCAGACGGCAACGGAATTCGGTTTTAAGGTGCGGACATCAAAGGAATATGAAACCGTGGTAGGTTATTTGGCAGAGGCACAAGAGCTCTTCGTCGATCGAACACAATCTGGAAAAACGGACTTCCATACAGACTTTCCCGGGAGACATGCGGTCGAAGCGGAAGCAGTCGATGGCCGACTTGTGCTTAGGATCTGGGTGGACCGCTGCTCTGTTGAAGTATTCGCTGGAGAGGGAGAAGCGGTGATTACGGATTTGCTATTCCCGATAGATGAGCAACCTGGCTTGGCGGTTTATGCAAAGCATGGTAACGTTAGGCTAGCGTCGCTGAGCATCTCCTCAATATTCGTATAGGCGCATTCAGGTAAGGAGGCTTACATGCATAACATTCTGGTCGTGGATGATGAAGTCATACAACGAAGAGTACTCGCCCAAATGATCAGGAATGCAAGACCGGAGTGCAGCGTCTTGGAGGCCAAGAATGGCCAAGATGCTCTGGATGTCATTCGTAATAGCAACATTGACATTGTTTTTACTGATATTAAGATGCCCGTTCTAGATGGATTGACTTTCATTGAGAAGATGAACGATTCGCCACATAAGATTAGAGTGATTATCCTTAGCGGCTACCGGTATTTTGAATATGCACAAAAGGCCATTCAATTGGGTGCATTCGATTATTTGGTCAAGCCGCTTAAAGAAGAGAGCATACGTACGGTTTTGGATAAGGTTGATCAAAGTATTCAGCAAGAAACTAAACATGTGCAAGCCAATGAGCAGATTAAAAGGCAGCTGGATCGGACATTAACAGCTTATTATGAGAATCTGCTCACCGATTGGGTGTATGGAGGTGTCACTGCCTATCAATGTAAGGAGCTGCGGGAGCAGTTCGACTTGGGGGATATAGGAATTATTACAGTTGCCAGAATCCATCAGAACAGTATTCTGCTGGATTCACTGGACGTCGAGAACCACGTAAAATGCGCTTTGCTCAGCAGTTTGGAGGAGAAAGCAGCGTTGTTCGGATCATCAATCTCCTTCTTCTCAAGAAAGGATAAGGAGTTGCTGATTACCGTCATGACGTCACCATACTTGCGTGATATTGATTATCAACGGATTGCGCAAGAGATGGAAGAACTTGCTCTAAACATGTCTGGGCAGTTTGACATCGAGCTGACGATTGGCGTTGGAGAGTGCCGCGAAGATATGATGCATGAAGCGAGACATTCCTTTAAAGAGGCAGTAACAGCGGTGCCATTTCGATATTTTCTGCCTGACCGCCATGTTATTCAATATTCCGAAGTCCGAACGCTCATCCGGCCTATGCATTATGATTATGCAAGAGAGGAAGAGCAGTTCAAAGAGGCGATCCGTAAAAATAGAAACGAGGACATCTTGAGATTAGCCGACGATTGGTTCGATTTGGTCGTAACCGGAGGGTTTCCTCATCCGGATCATTGGCAGCAAACTGTGCTCCGGATGGTTTCGGCCATAGCGGTGGTTATCAAAGATTTTGTTACGGATCAAGCCTACAAGCAAGTGTTGTCGGATACCTCGGAGGATCTCTCCACAAGTCCGAGTTTCCACATTTGCAGGAGCCGATTCGGGAAAGTCCTGCTGCAATGGTCGGAACTGCTGAAGATGAGCCGATCCAAAAAACACGAATCTGTCGTGGAAACCTGTATGAAATACATCGACACGCATTATATGGAAGACTTGTCGCTCGATGCGGTGGCTGCGCACTTATTTTTCAGCCCTAATTATGTCAGCATGATGTTGAAAAATCACTTAGGTGTAACATTCAGCAAATATTTATCGGATGTCCGGATAAAAAAAGGAATTGAACTGCTGGAAAACAGCGATATGAAAGTATACGAAATTGCTTCTAATGTTGGCTTTAAAGATGACAAGTACTTTTACCGTGTATTTAAAAGCAGATTCGGGATGACACCTGACGAGTACCGGAGGCATCAGCATTTGGTTCATTTGACAAAGGATTGACATTTCATAGGGGGATAAACATGAGAACGGTATACACAATCGGGGAAGCATTAATCGATTTCATCCCTGCGGAAACAGGCGTTCCACTGCATGCAGTCATCTCTTTCAGCAAGGCAGCGGGCGGTGCCCCGGCCAATGGCGCTTGTACCGTCGCGAAGCTTGGAGGGCGAAGCGCCTTTATCGGCAAGCTGGGTGCTGATGCATTCGGCGATTTTTTGATAGAAACGTTGGAGCAGACTGGTGTGGACACCCGGTACGTATCCCGCACATCGGAGGCTAATACGGCGCTAGCGTTCGTTAGTTTGCAAAAAGATGGCAGCCGTGATTTTGCCTTCTATCGTAAGCCAAGTGCAGATATGTTGTTGGATGAGGCGGATATTGAAGCATGCCGGTTTGAATGGGGAAGTTTGCTGCACTTTGGTTCCGTTGACTTGATTGAGGCACCGGTAAAATATGCGCACATTCGCGCAATAGAATCCGTCAAGCGCGCAGGCGGCTTCATCAGTTTCGATCCAAACGTAAGGCTTCCGCTCTGGGAAAGCGCAGAAATGTGCAGGCAAACGATTCTGGCCTTTATTCCATACAGCAACTTGATTAAAATTAGCGATGAAGAGCTGACCTTTATCACCGGTATTCGTGATGAGGCAGAAGCTATCGCTTCCCTGTTTGTCGGTGATGTAGGGAGCGTGCTGTTGACGCGTGGTTCACGAGGCGCCACATGGTTCACGAAGGATGGAACATTCCGTGTGTCTGTGCCAGGGCATAAGATTAACGCAATAGATACGACGGGGGCAGGGGATTCTTTCATCGGGGCGGTGTTGTTTCAGCTAAGTCGAGAAGTAAGTGACCCTGTTCGGCTAACTGAAAAACGAATGCATGAAATACTCGTATTTGCGAATGCAGCGGCGGCTTTGACAACGACACGTTACGGCGCAATACCGGCGCTGCCAACTTATGACGAAGTCGCTCATTTTATGGAGCAAGCCTCCTTTACGGCTGATGAATAAGTCAAACCTTGCAAAGGCAGTTTTTGTAAGCGATTTAAAAACTATTTGACAAATCCTGCACAGGGGACTATTCTAAAATTACTTAAACGTTTACGTAAACCATTAGATGTTATGCAAAGTAGGGAAATTACCGTATGAATCCTCCGACAATTAAAGATGTGGCCAAGGCAGCGAATGTTTCTGTTGCTACGGTTTCCCGGGTGCTTCATAACCTCGCCGGCTATTCAGACAGGACCAGACAAAAGGTTATGCAAGCGGTGGAAGAACTGGGTTATCAACCTAACGCAATTGCAAGAGGGCTCGTTAATAAGAGGACTCAGACCATTGGCGTCTTGTTTCCGCATGTGTCCAGCAGCTTCTCATCCGATATTCTTCATGGTATTGAGGAGACTGCTCAAGAAAAAGGGTTCAGTGTCATTGTGTGCAATACGGCTGAAGAAGGCAAGCGGACCATGAAGTATCTGCAAGTTCTAAGGGAGAAGCAGGTAGATGGCATTGTTTTCACAAGTGAAGTGCTGAAGGATGAATACTATCAAGCAATCAAGGAAATGCGAGTTCCCGTCATACTTGTAAATACAATGTCTCAAAAACATATGATCCCGTATGTCAAAGTCGATGATCGTCAAGCAGCCTACCATGCGACAAATTATCTCATTCAGAAGGGACACCGGGAAATCGCTATGATTAGCGGTTCGCTTAAGGATCAGATAGCGGGTTATCCACGCTTGGAGGGGTACCGTCAGGCTTTGGCTGACAATGGCATTGAATACCTTGAATCGCGCGTAGCCATTGGTGGTTTTCAATTGGAGCGCAGCAGAGAGGCTATGAAGAAGCTGCTGACAGAATCGCCTCCTTTTACAGCTGTGTTCGCGGCAAGCGATGAGATGGCCATTGGTGCCATGAATTATGCCTTTGAACAAGGGCTCAAGATTCCGGATGATCTTTCGATCATAGGTTATGATGATTTGAAATTTGCAAGAATGGTCTACCCGCCGCTGACGACCATCCATCAACCATTGACCATGATGGGACGTTTGGCCTCAGAGAAGCTGATTTCTTTAATTGAACAAAGTGAAATGCAAGTGTCGAGCAGCATCGTAAGCCATCAATTGGTGGAAAGACAAACCGTGCGATCCAAGCCTTGAAAAGGGCTTCTTTTTCAGAATTTTAAGTAAACGTTTAACCTAAATGTCTGCTACATGAAGGGCTTAGAGTCATAAAAATGAACAAGTTTCATTATTTATAGGTGGTGATGTGAAGCAAGTTGGTTCGTTCTTTTTTTTCTCCCTTAAGTAAACGTTTACTCTTACTGAAGCTTAGTCTTACTCATATTTATTCTTTTATAAAATGGAGGTTTCTTCGATGAAAAAAACAGTTACAACGATTTGTACAAGCGTCCTTGCTCTTTCCGTCCTAGCAGGCTGTGGTGGCGGGAAGACGAACAGTGAATCTGCTTCCAATCCGGCAACTTCAGCTGCTCCCGGAGAGAAAGTGAAACTCGAGTTCTTCCAGAATAAAGCGGAAGCGAAAGCCTCCTTCGATGCGCTGGTAAAAAAGTTTAACGATGCGAATCCGAACATCATCGTGACTCAAGTTAACCCGCCGGATGCGGAAACTGTTCTTAAGACGCGTGTTGCCAAAAAAGATGTACCTGATGTTATTGGTCTCGGAGCAACGGATACGTATGCTCAGCTATCCAAGAGCGGATTATTTGCAGATTTTTCGAACGATTCTCTGACAGCCAATATCCAGCCTTCCTACATAAACATGTTGAAAAAACTGACAGGAAGCGATCAACTTAGCGCGATTCCTTTTACTGCGAATGCAAGCGGTGTTATTTACAATAAAACGATGTTTAAGGAGCTTGGCCTAAGCGTTCCGAAAACCTGGGATGAATTGCTGGCTACCGCGCAAAAAGTGAAGGATGCCGGTAAAACTCCGATCTATTTGACGATCAAAGACTCTTGGACGGTGATGGTGCCATTTAACTCCTTGTCAACCAACATCTTGGGTATTGATTTCTATGACAAGAGATCAAAAGGTTCAGTGAAGTTTGACAGCCCGGAATTCCGTGAAGTAGCTGACAAGCAATTAAAGCTTCTGGATTTTGGCCAAAAGGATATGATGGGCAAAGGTTACAACGATGGTAACACGGCTTTTGCTAAAGGTGAATCTGCTATGTATCTGCAAGGTGTATGGGCTATTCCTGAAATCAAAAAAGCGAATCCTAGCATAGATTTGGGTGTATTCCCATTCCCGGCAACCAACGACCCGGCTAAAAATAAAGTTATTTCCGGCGTGGATACCCTGCTGACGATTTCCAAAAGCAGCAAGCATCCTGAAGAGGCCAAGAAATTTATTGAATTCATGCTAAAAACGGAAAACGTTCAAACTTACATTGATGAGCAAAAAGCGTTCTCTGCTGTGAAAAATGTGAATCAAACCGATGCCAGTGTACAGGATCTGAATGCTTCGTTCACGAGCGGCGCTATTGAGGACTTCTCCGATCACTACATTCCTGGTGCTGTTAAAGCGGATACGATTATCCAAAGCTACCTGCAGAAGAAAGATGTCAATGCTTATGTGAAACAATTTGATACCGAGTGGGATAAAGTTGCTAACCGCAAGTAAGCGCCGACACATATAGAAGAGAGCGCCATAAGGTGCTCTCTCCCTATTTATAAAGGAGGTTCATCATGGTTTCAAAAAAAGCGGCGTTTTACAGTATGGCAATACCAGCGTTGCTACTGTTTTTCGCTTTTCATACCTTTCCAGCTCTACAGGGCATTTATTACGCATTCACGAATTGGGATGGGTATAGCGAAGGGTACGATTTTATAGGTTTTAAAAATTTTATCAACCTCTTTCAAGATGTCAATGTGATTAACTCCTATTTGTTTACGTTTAAATACGCGATCGTCGTTACGATATTCATTAATGTAATAAGCTTGCTCATTGCACTAGGTCTTAACTCACGTATTAAATACCGTAATTTCTTCCGGGGTGTTTATTTTCTCCCTAACGTGCTTGGCGTACTCATTGTCAGTTATATCTTCAACTATCTATTTTCCAACGTTGTTCCTACCATGGGGGAGAAATTAGGAATCGAGTTCCTTTCCACCAACATCCTGGGCAATGAACAATGGGCATGGATCGGGATCGTAATTGTAGCTGTATGGCAAGGCATTGCGTTTAATACGATTCTATATCTCTCTGGACTTCAAACGATTCCACAAGATATCTATGAAGCTTCCTCTTTGGACGGGGCCGGTAAATGGCAGACGTTTTGGAAAATTACATTTCCCATGATCTCCTCTTTTTTCACGATCAATATGGTCCTTGCCATGAAGGGATCCCTGATGGTTTTTGATCAGATCGTTGCATTGACAGGAGGCGGACCTGGTCGCGCGACTCAGTCCATTGCCTTCTTGATTTATCAAGGCGGCTTCCAAGGCGGAGAGTTTGCGTACCAATCCGCGAATGCCGTCATTTACTTTATCGTGATTGTCGTCATCTCTGTCCTACAGCTTAAATTTTTGCAGAAACGGGAGATGGAAGCCTAATGACCAAACACTCCACGAACTGGATCGTCTCAATTTTGATCGCACTGGGATCATTGCTCATTTTGTTCCCTTTATATATGGCGGTTGCCATTGCCCTAAAGAATCCGGAGGAAATGGCGAAATCGGTCTTTTCGCTGCCAACGGGGTTGCACTTTGAAAACTTCGCAAATGCGATTGAAGCGACCGACTTTTTCACGGCTTTTGGGAACAGCTTTGTAATTACCGTCTGTTCCGTTGGTTTCATACTTCTGACCAATTCACTCGTTTCCTATGCGATTGCGCGAAATATGAACAACAAGTTTTTTAAAGGTTTATATTTTTATTTCATCAGTGCCATGTTCATTCCATTCCAAATTATTATGCTTCCAATTGTAAAGCTGACAACGAATTTGCATATGAACAACATGCCTGGATTAATAATTCTCTACATCGTGTACGGACTTGCTTTTAACATTTTTGTTTATGTCGGGTATATCCGCACGATACCGATTGAATTGGAAGAAGCCGCTACAGTTGACGGTGCTTCCACGTACGGCACCTTCTGGCGCATTATATTCCCTCTTCTTGCGCCGATCAATGCGACTATCGCCATATTAAGCTGTTTGTCGACGTGGAATGATTTTATGCTGCCGCTTATTATTTTAGGCAAACCGGAATCATATACGCTTCCATTGGTGCAGTACGTATTTCAAGGCCAGTTCAGCACGGATTTCAACTTGGCTTTTGCCTCGTATCTGCTTGCGCTTGCCCCAATGGTAATCGTCTATCTGATTGCGCAAAAGTGGATTATAAATGGGATCACGCAAGGTGCTGTGAAGTAGAAAGTCACATCAGGAACACCCTGAGATATAGCAAATGGCAGTGCCCCTATTTCGGGCACTGCCATTTTTTCGATAAGTGTACATTCAACCAAATTGCCCTAGAGCATCTAATTATCTAGTAGACGTCCGTTATCGTTCCATTGACCGTACATATTGTTTTCTCTAGTATTGGTTATGAATTTGTCTAATCTGCTCCTGAACAATTCTGGTTGATTCTTATTGCTTTGAATTGTATCGATTCTAACTCTCTTATAAAGATCTGGAAATGCTATGAAATTATCGTAAACTTGCTTTTCCTCTTTTAGCCTTTGCTCTATCTCTTCATCTATTCTAAAAGTGTTGTGATTCATATCAGGAAGAACCCTTCTTCCTTCGTCGCTCATTAACCCCAACTTTTCGAGGCGGCGGACACGTTCTTTATTTAATTCAGTCCATGAACTTTTTTTAGTTCTAGGAGATAGTCTCTGAGCCAGCGCCGTTTCGGAAATCTTCTTCTTAACTCCATCGATCCATCCAAAGCACAAAGCTTCCTCGACCGCGTCCAAATATAACAACACATCGGTGGTGGGCGTCATACTAACCAAGACCCAGCAACACTTTTCCGTCTTGCAATTGTTCTGCAGCCATATTCTGAAATCTGCTCTCGATTTTACTGGAATAAAATTTTCAATTTCCACTGAATGACCGTTTGTTGGAAATAACTTTATCGAGGAACTTATCTGCGTCACTATTAAATTTCCAACCAACACCAAACTTATCAACCAGCATTCCGAAGCAGGAAGACCAAGGCATTTCTGATAACGGCATGATAACATAACCACCTACAGACAAATTAGCAAAGTAATTTTCTAGTAGCTGCGTGTCATCGATAACGATACTAATCAGTAAATTATTGCCTTTAACCAACTCGCCCGTTACACGCTTCATCGAAGGCAGAATATCCGACATCATGATTTTCCCGCCTGCAAATTCGATGGAAGACTCCATAATCATAGTTAATTCATTTTCTGGCAATGGATAGTTTGGGTCTTGCGGGAAATCGCTAAATCTTACTTTTTTTACCTCCTTTGCGTGTAAAGCCTTTGAATAAAATTCAATGGCTTGTTCTGCGATCCCATCAAAGTTTAAATATGTAATAGCTGCCATAAAACCATACCTCCTTCTTGTGATAAATGAAGTATACTGGATAAGAGGTGACATACGTATGTCACCATTTAAAATAAAGTACAAAAATAGAGGGGGATATATGGAGAAGGTTGAAAGACTATTATCTATCATCATGATATTGCTGAAAAAAGATATCGTTTCAACTAAAATATTTGCACAATTATTTAACGTTTCCAAAAGAACGATTCTTCGAGATATGGAAACACTGAGTTTATCAAACATTCCGATCTATTCGGTCAATGGAATTCATGGCGGATATGGCATTATGGATGAATACAAGGTTGATAAACGTCTTCTAAGCAACTCAGACTTGGAGAATATATTGACTGCTCTCGGTGGATTGGGACAAATCCTAGTGAGCGAAGATGTTGAAGTGACCATAAAAAAAATAGAAGCCATGGTTAGTCCATCGTCTACGAAAGGTTCAATCCAACTGTCCTTTTATGAATGGGAGGGGCGGTCTGAGATTCTTCAAACCTTGAAGATATGCCAAGAATCGATATGGAAGAGAAGGTTGGTATCCTTTGATTATATAGATAAAAATGGCACCACTACGAATAGAGTTGTCGAGCCGTATCAGCTTCATTTTAGTGAATCGAGTTGGTATCTGAAAGGTTTCTGTTTGCATCGTCAGAGTTATAGAACTTTTAAATTATCGAGGATCGATCATCTTCTTATGGATGAAAACACCTTTACCCCTAGAGATTATGTATTGGAACAAGAACATGAAGCAAGTTATCAGCCGGCACTAGTCGCTATTAAGGCGTTGATTTCGCCGAGCATAAAAGATAAACTTCTTGAAAGGTACGGTCGAAAGAGCATTGAAACCTGTAGTTCTGAATACTTCTTGGCCACCATCTATGTTCCTCAAAATAGTATTGGCTTTCAATTTTTAGCGAGCTTCGGGACAAATCTGGAAATCGTAGAGCCGAAATCCTACGTTAAAGAGTTTCGAGATTATTTGAATACAATGGTAGAGAAGTATACGTTAAAAGATTCAAAGGAGGAGTAACATGTTTGAGCATATCAATCAAACTTATGAAGGAATAAACTTTAGCAATCAAGATTTGAGGTATGGGGAGCTAATCAGCTGCACTTTTCATCGTTGCATATTTGCTAACGGATCGTTAGAAGAGATTACAACGAGGAACTGCCGTTTCGTTGAATGTAATTTTCGGGGTGCTTCCTTAAATAGCTCCATTCATAAGGAATCCGCGTTTGAGAATTGTAACTTTACCGAAGCCAATTTATTTGTCTCGAAGTTTGAAACATGCAAAATGACAGGTTCAGATTTCTCCAGTGCCCAATTAGATGGAATCACCATCTTCCAAGGAGATTGGTCTTATACGAATTTAAGAAGTGCCAGATTGGTTAAGCAAGATTTACGTGGAATTAAATTTTTAGAATCAGATTTAACGGAAGCTAATTTAGAAAAAGCCGACTTAAGAAATTGTGATCTTACGAGAACATTGTTAGCTAGAGCAAAATTACAGGGAGCTGACGTAAGGGGAGCTAAAATGGATGGAGTGGATTTCAAAAGCATCACGCTCAAGGGATTACGAATGGATACAGAGCAAGCCGTGTTGTTCACAATCTCGCATGGAGCCAAAGTGAATTGAATTGGACAAAATTTCAATCAAAACTATTGACGAGATAACCTACCGATGCTAATATAAATTAATTCCTACTGGATAACTTGGTATATTTTATCCGACAAATGATAGGGGAAATAGAGAACAGCAAGGATCGGGAGGGTAATCATGAAAAAAACAAGATTGATCAGTTTATTTGTTATTTTAGCTGTGTTCGGAAGTTTGCTTGCAGCCTGCGGACAAAAAGAGAGCAGCGGTGCGGCAGCAAGCCCGGCGGCAAGCGCGAAAGCAACGGAAGCGGCGAAAGGTGCTGCCGATTTAAGCGGAAAGAAAATTGCACTTATTATGCAATTCAATACAGGCACGTTCTCATCTCAATATGTTGAAGGTGTGAAAGAGCAAGTGGAAAAACTAGGCGGGAAAGTTACGGTATTTGTTGCCGATACGGATCTTGCCAAAATGGCTTCGAATCTGGATGCAGCCATTAACCAGAAATTCGATGGTATTTTGATCGACCACGGAACAGCTGAAGCACTTGAGGCTGGTGTGAAAAAAGCTGTCGAGAAGAAAATTCCGGTTGTTAGCTTCGACTCTATTCTCACTGTGCCAGGTGTTACTTCCCTAGAGCAAGGCGACCAAAAAATGGCCGAAGCAACTTTGGAGCAGTTGGCTAAAGATGCAGGCGGCAAAGGAAATATCGTGAAAGTATGGGTTGCCGGTTTCGCCCCAATGGAGCGCAGACAAGAAGCTTACCAAGCTTTCCAGAAGAAATACCCGGATATTAAAGAAGTAGCGGCATTCGGAACGGCCAAGGATCCTGCTTTGGATACCCAAACACAAATGGAAGCGATTCTTAAAAAGTACCCGAACAAAGGCGATATTACAGCGGTATGGGCAGCTTGGGATGAGTTTGCCAAAGGTGCTACCCGTGCGATTCAACAAGCAGGCCGTACGGAAATTAAAGTATACGGTATCGACCTTAGCGATGAAGATTTGCAGCTTCTGCAAGATCCGAAAAGCCCTTGGGTAGCGTCTGCTGCTGTAGATCCAAAAGATATCGGACGCGTTCAAGTCCGTTACTTGTACCAAAAGCTGCATGGCGATCAAACGCCTGAGAAAGTTGTTTTGGATCCTGTGTATGTCTCCAGAGAGCAATTGCCAAAAGATAAACAAGTGAATACAACGCAGCTTAGCGAATTTGTAAAAGGCTGGGGCGGAAGCCAACAAGGCTACACGGATTGGTTGAAAGCAGCAGAAAAAAAATAATCGGAACAACGAGGGTCCCATCGCCAAATCTGCGATGGGACTTTCAGATTGCTAAGAGAGGTGAAGGCGGATGTCGAGGAAGGATAGCGCAGCTTTATTGCAAATGAGTGGCATCTCCAAATCGTTTGCCGGCGTAAAGGCGCTGCAGGAGGTTGATTTTGACCTGCATGCTGGTGAAATTCATGCCTTGTTAGGTGCGAATGGAGCTGGGAAGAGCACATTGATGAAAGTTTTGTCCGGTGCATACACGTACGACATCGGTCAAATTGCCATAGGCGGTCAAACGCAATCGATTCAAACGCCCAAGGAAGCGATGGCTCAAGGCATCTATTGCGTCTATCAAGAAGTGGATACAGCGCTGGTTCCTGAGCTTACTGTCACCGAGAACGTGATGATGGATCGAATGGTTCATGGCGGCGCTTGGGTTAGTTGGCGCAAGCTGCATAGCGAAGCTGAAGCGATTCTTGCCAAGATCGGCGCAACGTTCTCGGTACGGCGCAAAGTGGATGAGCTGAGTATTTCGCAGAAGCAGCTTGTTTTGATTGCCAGAGCGATGGCGCACAAAGCGAAGATCATGATCTTCGATGAGCCGACAGCCCCTCTCAGTCTGGAGGAATCAGAGCGGCTATTTCAGATTATGGATAGCCTGAAGCAGGAGGGGGTGGGGATTATCTTCATCTCCCACCGTTTGCAGGAAGTGTTCCGGGTGTCCGACCGGATCACGATCATGCGCGACGGCCGCCAGGTGCTCACGCAGGCGGCCGCTGCCATGGACATCGCCGGCGTGATCGAGGCGATGCTGGGCAAGACCTTCACCGAGGAGTTTCCCAAAGCCAATGTGCCCATTGGCGAAACGCTCCTCGAGGTGAAGGGACTGCGCCGCGGCACGAAGGTGCGCGGCGTCAGCTTTGCCCTCCGCCGAGGTGAAATCCTCGGCGTCGTGGGGTTGGTCGGCGCCGGCAAGACGGAGCTGAGCCGGCTGATCTTCGGCGCCGATGCCGCGGACGGCGGCGAGGTGTGGCTTAGCGGCCGCAAGCTCTCGCTGCGCCAGCCAGGGGATGCCGTGCGCGCCGGCATCGCGCTTGTGCCCGAGGAGCGCCGCAAGCAGGGCGTCCTCGTAGAGGAGACCGTGAAGCGTAATCTGTCGCTGCCGATCTTGCGCAAGCTGAGCTCGCTGGGCTTCGTGCGGCAGCGCGAGGAAAGAGAACACGCCACGAAGATGGTGGCGCAGCTCGGCGTGCAGCCGAACGATCCGAACCGCGTCGTCAAACATTTGAGCGGAGGCAACCAGCAGAAGGTTGCCGTAGGCAAATGGCTGCCGACGAATGCCGACGTCTATATGTTTGACGAGCCGACCAAAGGTGTTGACGTTGGCGCAAAAAGCGATATTTTCCGCCTCATCGGGCAGTTGGCGGCAGAAGGCAAAGGCATTATTTATTTATCTTGCGAGCTAAATGAAATTATAGGAATTGCTGATCGCATTATAGTGATGAGTTATGGTTCTGTTGTGAAGGAGCTCACCCGAGAGGAAGCGACGCAGGATCTCATTTTAACGTATGCGAGTGCGGGGGAGGCCGAATAACATGAAAGAAAAAAGCTTGGATTTTTCCTTTAAATATGGCGCGTTATTCATTATTGCTTTGGTCATCGTCGTCTTTTCGATTATTAATGAAAATTTCATGACCTACGATAATATTGCCGATATTTTGCGTTCCATTTCCATTGTCATGTTCGTTGCTATTGGGGTGACGTTATCGCAAATTGTAGACGGCTTTGATTTGTCCGTAGGCTCGACGGTTTCGTTGGCGACGGTAGGTTCAGCGGCGTTGATGGTGTGGTACCAACAGCCTTTGATTATTGTCATTATTGTTCCGCTTATCATTGGAGCCGTTATCGGACTTTTGAATGCACTCTTGATTGTAAAGATTCGGATTCCGGATCTACTCGCAACTTTGGCTGTGATGTACATCATCGGCGGCGTTCAAAAGACCTATACGAAAGGCTTCTCCATCTATAACAATATGCGTTTCCAAGATGGGACCGTAGCTAAAGGGAAGTTCACGCCTGAGTTTCTATGGATTGGTCAAGGCAAGCTGCTCGGTGTTCCTGTGCCGGTTATTCTCATGCTGGTGGCTGTAATCGCCGTTCATATATTTTTGACGTATACACGTTGGGGCCGGCAATTGTACATGACAGGCGGAAATCGTGAAGCTGCCCGTTTATCAGGTATTTCCGTGAATAAAATTCGTTTGGCCGCGTACGTGCTATCGGGTATCTTTGCCGCGTTCGGAGGTATCCTCTATGCTTCTCGTGTAGGTTCCGGTCAAATTGACGCGGGTGCTCCTTTGCTGATGGAAGCCGTTGCTTCCGTATTTGTGGGTTATTCCGTGCTTGGTGCCGGAAAGCCGAATGTGATCGGAACGTTTTTCGGAGCTGTTTTGATCGGGATTTTGCTGAATGGTTTGACGATGCTGAATGTTCCTTATTTTGGCTTCGACATTGTCAAAGGCGGCGTACTCGTGCTTGCTTTAGCGATTACGTTTGTTCATTTAAATCGCAAGAAAGCTTAAGAATGCTTTGGGGGGGGGGGAGCTTCGTCTACCAACGATTCCTCCCCAGTGGGAACTACAGGGTGCTATTTCTACGAAATAGCGCCTTTTTCGCGCGGAGGGGAACTGTGGGCCGTTATTTGTCCGTTTTCTTGAAGAAATCGGGTTTAGGCGGGCAAATAAGGTCCTATAGTTCCGCTGAACGCGGAAACGGACTTATTTTGCTAGAATAGCTGCCTGTAGTTCCTCAAAGGTGGACGACGAAGTCGTTTATCCCTGTTAAATTATATAATTCCAATTGATTAACTATGAATTATATTCTATGATAACATATAACAAATTCAGGAAAGGAACATAAATCCAGGAAATGTCCATTATCGGACAAAATTCGCTAAAGTGTCAACTATTTAGTTGTAAAGGGGGAGATGAGCATAACTACTCTAAGATCAGATCGCCGAGTTCATAAAACGAGACAACATATTACCCATGCATTCTTGACGCTTTGTGATAAGAGAGATTTTGAGGACATTGTCGTGAGGGATATTACAGATGCTGCGGATATTAGTCGATCCACCTTTTATACCCACTTTCAAGACAAGTACGATCTGCTTGAACAAATCATGAAAGATAAGCTTGCTGAGTTATTCCGTTTATACGAAAACAATAAAACGCAAATATTGAGATATGTACCGCATCATGAAGTCCCTGATCCCTACTTCCTGTTGCTTTTCATGCACTTGTCCGAGCAAGCACCCATTTATCGTGTGCTGCTTTTCCGTTTGCCACATTTACGGTTTGAAGATCGTATGAGTGAAACGATCCAGCACACGATAGGTCAAAGGGTTGACAATAATCGAATGGATCAGAAGCAGCCGATTCCATTGGATATTTTGCTGGTAAGCATGGCATCTTGGATTGTTGGTATGATCTTAAACTGGTTAAAACAAGGGATGATTTATTCACCCAACTATATGGCAATTCAATTAAGCAGAATAGCATCAATTGGCTTCTATCAGGCTATGAGTTTATAGGTACACAATTGAACGGATTGTGTTTGGTTTGATAAAATAAACGAGTCAAAATCATTCAATATGTCCGAAAAGCTTCATTTTATTCCTTTTTGTTTGTTGACCGGGCTGCGTAGGATGGATATGATGAAGTCAATACCTGAGTTAATTCATCGGAATTATGGAATTTCGAAAAGGTAGGAGTGAGAGCTTGAGAGGCGAAAGGTTTATAAAAAGTTTGAATGATGGCCGAACGGTATGGCTGGGTGGCAATAAAGTCACTCATCTCGACACGCATCCTGCCTTTCGCGGAACATTATCAACAATACGAAGTTTGTTTGATTCGCTTGACGACCCTGAGCTTCGAGATCAGGTAGGTTATCGAATCAAGGGCAGGGAGGCTTATGCCCACAGTTCGTTCCTTGTTCCCTATACGCCGGAGCAGCTTGCAAAGAGAAGCCAATCCTTCGCCTTTTGGTCCAAACAATGCAATGGCATGATGAGCCGGCTCTCTGACTATGCCCGTTCTTTCATAACGGGATGGTACGCTGCACGCCACGAGCTCGATCGATTAGAACCGGGTTTTGCGCAAAAAATTACAGCTTACTATGAAACGGCCAGAGACAACGATCTTTTTTTGACGACAGCCATCATTGATCCCCAAATTGACAGATCGAGCGGATTGGACGATAACAGAATCGCATCCCGTTTTCTGCATGTGGTTAGGGAGACAAGCGAAGGAATTGTAGTCAGAGGAGCTAAAATGATTGCGACTGGTGCGCCGTATACGCATGACTTTGTTATTTTCTCTTTTCTCAAATTGGAACAAGCCCATCGAGAGCATGCTCATGTCCTAATAGTGCCAGCGAATTCTGCAGGCCTTCATATCGTTTGCCGGCAATCCTATGCGAGCGATAAAGCGCATGATGCACCTCTTAGCGCAAGATATGACGAAATGGATGCCGTCTTGTTCTTCGATGATGTCTTGATTCCTTGGGAACGCGTACTCATGTATGGTGATGCTGATAAGGTCATGGCGCTTAGGGCGAATACGACGGCAAATGCACTAGCGTTTCATCAGAATGTCGTGCGCTATGTTGCGAAGCTCGAATTTATTACCGGCGTTACATTTGCTGTTGCGGAAGCGATTGGTGTAGTCGGGTTTCTCCACATTCAAGAGAAGCTTGGCGAGTTGTTGACGCAAATCGATACCATGAAGGCGCTTGTCATTGCTTCTGAAGCACAAGCCAAATATGATGAGAACGGCGTTTTGGTTCCGGAGTTGTCCTATATAAACACGGCCAGAAATATAGGAACAAAATTTTATCCACGTGCTGTTGAGATTTTACAGCAGATTGGCGGTGGCGGGTTTGTTCAAGTCCCCTCTAGTATTGAAGATTTCTATGGCACTATATCTGAGTTAATGAGCGAGTACTTCGAGGGAGCCACGGTTAGTGCTGAGAAAAAGGTGCAGTTGTTCAAGCTCGCCTGGGATTTGGTGGGAAGCCCGCTTGGTTCCAGACATGAACTGTATGAGAGATTTTACGCCGGGGATCCTGTACGAGGTTTTGCGAATCAATATTTGACTCACGATAAAGAAAGTTTAACCGCTCCGATTTGGAAACTCATTAAAGAGTCGGCAAAGCGGGGAGCTGCGAATGGAAGTTAATTGATTATACGAATTGTCAACCGGACAACCGGAGACCTTCTGCCTTATAGGGCGGATTAGGTCTCCTTTTTAATTTGATGAAAGGATGGATTGTATAATGGAAATTTTCTGGTTTATACCGACACATGGAGACGGACGATACTTGGGCACGGGAGAAGGAGCAAGAGAGGTAGATTTGGATTATGCTACCCAGATTGCCAAGGCGGCTGACACGCTTGGCTTCAGCGGCGTATTGCTGCCAACCGGAAGATCATGCGAGGATGCTTGGGTAACAGCCTCTGCGCTAATTCCGGCTACAAAGCGGTTAAAGTTTCTTATCGCCCTGAGGCCAGGTCTGATGTCACCGACTTTATCGGCAAGGATGGCGGCCACTTTTGACAGGTTGTCTCAAGGGAGATTGCTCATCAATATCGTAACTGGCGGAGATACCTCCGAAGCAAGAGGCGACGGACTGCTGCTTGATCATGATACTCGCTATGAGCTTACCGATGAGTATTTGACGATCTGGAGACAGCTTATGCAGGGGAAGCAGATCGACTTCGATGGATCTCATATCACGGTGGAAAAAGCGAAAATTATGTATCCGCCGGTTCAAACGCCTTACCCGCCACTTTATTTCGGAGGTTCATCGCCTATCGCTCAGCAAATCGCTGCGGATCATGTGGATGTATATTTAACGTGGGGTGAAACGCCTAAACAAGTCAAAGAAAAAATCGAGACGGTTCGGGAGCTAGCTGCAAAAAGCGGAAGGAAAGTTCGCTTCGGAATAAGGCTGCATGTCATTGTCCGAGAAACGGAAGAGGAGGCTTGGGCGGCTGCAGACCGTTTAATTTCGAACTTGGATGACGCGACTATTGCTAAAGCACAAGCATCCTTCGCCAAAATGGACTCCGTCGGACAAAGGCGGATGTCAGAGCTGCACGGAGGAGATCGCAGCAAGCTCGAGATCAGCCCTAATCTCTGGGCAGGTGTCGGCCTCGTCAGAGGCGGGGCAGGGACGGCATTGGTCGGCGATCCGGACACGGTGGCGGAGCGAATGTTGGAGTACCGTGAGCTGGGTATTGAAACGTTCATTATGTCCGGTTACCCTCACTTGGAAGAAGCTTACCGAGTGGAAGAGCTGCTTTTTCCCAAACTTCCACTTAGCAACAGGGAGGCGCCTAAAGAGAAATATGCGTTCGTCAGTCCATTCGGTGAAATGGTGGCAAACGATATTTTACCAAATGTGGATAATAGGTCGCTAGCATCTTCTTGAAAGCTTGAGGCTACCGAATAGATTGGGAACAAGGAGGAGTAAAATGGGAATAACCGAAGGTGTTTGGGGCAGCAGCCCGTCGGACAACTACGAGAGACTGGCAGAGCGTTTCCGACCAACCTTTCAACGAATTCGCGAAGGGGCTGTTAATCGGGAAATGAGCCGTAAACTTCTTCATGAAGAGATGGAATGGCTAAAGGAGTGCGGCTTCGGGACCGTTCGCATTTCGCAGGAGGATGGTGGGTTCGGTGTTACGCTTCCCGAATTATTTGGACTGCTGATTGAGTTGTCAGAAGCGGATTCCAACGTCACGCAAGCGCTGCGGATCCACTTCGGCTTTGTCGAGAGAATATTAAACTTGCCGGATGGAGAACGCAAGCAACGATGGTTAAAGCGGATTGCAGACGGTGCGATCGTCGGGAATGCTTTGACGGAGATCGGAGAAAACAAGGTGGGAAGCTATGCAACCACGTTGTCCGAGACGGAGGATAGACTTCGCTTAAATGGGGTTAAATATTACTCCACGGGCACGATTTATGCAGACTGGATCGTAGTTAGTGCTACGGCTGGAGAAGACGACATCGTCTCAGCTATGGTTCCAGCTGCGGCGGATGGCGTTGATATTGTCGATGATTGGGCAGGCTTCGGGCAAACGCTGACAGGCAGCGGCACGACGAAGTTCGTCAATACACCGGTCGAGAGAGAGGATGTATTCGACCGAGAAACCTACACCAAGTATGGCACCGCGTTTGCCCAAATGGTTCATCTTGCAACGCTCTCAGGCATATCCAGAGCGGCTGCGAGGGACGTTGCAAGTGCGGTTGCTGAACGGCGGAGAACGTACTCGCATGCATCAGCCGCCCGGGCAGGCGAAGATCCTCAAGTGCTACAAGTTGTGGGACGTACGCACAGTCAGGCTTATGCTGCAGGAACAATCGTGCTGAAAGCGGCCGAAGCTGTACAGCGCGCGTACGAAGCCCAGTCGTCGGAAGACGCCGGATACGCGGATAGGGCGAATCTCGAAGCAGAGGTGGAAGTAGCTCAAGCGCAGACGATTGTCGCGAGACTGACACTCGAGGCCACTGCCGCAATTTTCGATGCACTGGGTGCTTCTGCGACAGCCAGATCGAAGGCGCTTGATCGCTATTGGCGGAACGCTCGGACGATCGCTTCACATAACCCCTTAATCTATAAAGAACGTATTATAGGTGATTACGTTGTTAACGGCATGCGGCCACCATTCGCTTGGCAAACAGGAATAGGTGAAGCATCTAATACCGACCAGACAACTGGGGACAACGACGTTCGGCTGAAGCCGCCGTCCTAGTCTCTTTTTTTATATAAAATATCAGATCAAAGGAGTGGTAAAAAAAGATGAAAAAACCAGCCATACTCACCACCATGTTCGTTATCCTCGCCCTCACGTTCCTTCTTGCAGCTTGCTCGAAAACGGATAAGGCAAGCACGAACGCTGCTGCTCAGCCAGCTGCCAGCTCGAAAGCTGCAGCGACCGCTAATCCCGAAGATAAGGTGATTCATCATGTGATGAGTGATGCGGGGTTCAACGGAGAGATTGTCAAAATATTAAAAGCGGAATTAGCCAAGGACGGTTATACGCTTGACTATGTCATTGTAAACGACATTATCCAACCCAATAAAATCGTCAACGACGGCCAGGCGGATACGAATTCGTTTCAGCACGAGGCGTATTTTGATCAATTCGTGAAGGATCAGGGTCTCAAGAATATCTCGAGAGCTTTTTACACAACGTTCACCCCTTCAGGCTTGTACTCTAAAAAATATAAGTCTTTCAAAGACGTTCCCGACGGCGCAATCATCGGTATTCCTGTCGATCCCGCAAACAATGGACGCGCGCTATTCATGCTTCGTGATCTGGGACTGCTGAAATTGAAGGATGGCGTGGATGTCATCCATGCGACGCTGAAAGACATTACGGATAATCCGCATAAGTACAAATTTAAAGAAGTCGACCAATTGATGCTGCAGCGGACGCTTGACGACGTTGACGTAGGTTTCTTGTTTGCCGGAACTGCGGTTCAGATTGGTTATAAACCAAAACAGGACGCTTTGGCGTTGGAGACAGGAAAAGACTTGCCGTATAAAGGAATCGTGGCAGTGAATAACAAGCTGTTAGGCACTCCCAAAGTCAAAGCGCTGCAAAAAGCTTATGAGAGCCAGGCAATAAAAGATTTCTATAAGGAAAAATACGGAGATGCCATTGAAACATTGGAAGGTTTGAATAAATGACGAAGGGGAGGGTTTTCCATGATCACCCTGCAAAATATAAGCAAAACGTTCACCACTGCCGGGGGACCGCTGCATGCGGTATCCTCCGCTTCGCTGCAAATTGAAGAAGGCGATATTTATGGATTGATCGGGTTTAGTGGAGCGGGAAAGTCCACTCTGCTGCGTACGATCAATCTGTTGGAGCGGCCTGACGAAGGCAAGGTCATTGTTGACGGCGAGGAATTGACGAAGCTTCATCTGCGCGAGCTGCGGAAGAAAAGACTTTCGATCGGAATGATCTTTCAGCATTTCAACTTGCTTAACAATTTAAATGTGTATGACAATGTGAGCTTCCCGCTTGAAATTGCCAAGGTACCCAAAGCCGAACGGCATAAACGCATTGAGAGTTGCCTCGAAATGGTCGGTTTATCCGACAAGGCAAAGGCGTACCCAGCTAAGCTGAGCGGTGGACAGAAGCAGAGGGTCGCAATTGCCCGGGCGCTAGCCAACAACCCCAAAATTCTACTGTGTGATGAGCCGACTTCTTCGGTTGACCCGCAGACGACAGGCAGTATTTTGGCTGCATTGAAGGAAATTAACCGCAATCTGGGCATCACAATTGTCATTGTTACTCATGAGATGAACGTCGTGAAAGCAATCTGCAATAAAGTGGCGGTCATGGAGCATGGGAAAATTGTGGAGATATTTGATTTAAGTGAAAAAAATATTGTACCTCAATCCAACATCGCACAGTATTTGTTCAACAACGAGATCTCGTTGGAGAGAGAACTGGAGGCCAACTATGTTTGATAACATAGCAACTGCTTGGCCTGAACTTATTGAGGCGCTTCTGGAAACACTCTACATGCTTATTTTGACGATTCCAATTGCCGTTGCCATCGGTACACCGTTAGGGACGATCTTATTCCTGACTCGGCCCGATTCTTTTCTCAAATGGCCTAAGTTTTATCTCATTTTGAATGGATTCGTCAACCTGATTCGTTCGTTTCCTTTTTTAATCCTGATGATTGCGATTATTCCATTCACCCGGCTTGTCGTCGGTACAGCGCTTGGTACAACAGCAGCTACCGTGCCGATGATCATCAATGCGGTACCTTATTTTGCAAGATTTATCGAGCAAATTTTGCTGGAAGTCAATCGCGGTGTGGTAGAAGCAGCTGAGTCGATGGGGGCAAGCAAATTCCAGATCGTTTGGAAAGTGTTATATACGGAAGCCCGTTCCGGTATTGCAAATGCGATTACGATTGTTACCGTCAGTTTCCTCTCCTATTCTACGGTTGCGGGACTAGTCGGCGGCGGCGGCATCGGTGACTTTGCCATCCGGTATGGTTACTACCGTTATCAAACGGATGTGATGTTCGTTACAATCGTCATTATGGTGTTGTTCGTGCAGGTTTTTCAATTCACTGGCAACTATATTGTACGCAAACTGGATAAACGGTTGTAAAGAAGGGGGGAAATCAACATGCCCAAAAAAATCCACCTTAATGCCTTTGAAATGAACTGCGTCGGCCATATCGCACACGGCTTATGGCGGCATCCCGACAGCAACCGGCATCGCTACACAGATATCCGTTATTGGACGGAGTTGGCGCAATTGCTGGAACGTGGGAAGTTTGACGCCTTATTTTTAGCTGACGTAGTCGGGGTATATGATGTTTACAAGCAAGGACCGGAGACGGCAATTCGTGAAGCCGTACAAATTCCTTGCAACGATCCCTTTCTTGTTGTGCCGCCGATGGCGCTCGTTACCAAACATCTGGCCTTCGCCGTCACCTTCTCCACGACATACGAGAAGCCTTTCAGCCATGCGAGGCGGATGTCGACACTCGATCATTTAACGAAGGGCAGAATCGCTTGGAACGTAGTGACCTCGTACTTGCCGAGCGCTGCGCGTAACTTCGGGATGGATCAAATGATCAAGCATGACGACCGCTATGAAATTGCCGAAGAATATTTAGACGTTTCCTATAAACTCTGGGAAAGCAGCTGGGAAGACGATGCCGTAATTCGCGATGTCGAAAATGGCGTGTACACGGACCCGAATAAAGTGCATCATATTCATCATGAGGGGAAATATTTCAAAGTTCCCGGACCGCACTTAAGCGAACCGTCCATACAACGGACGCCGGTTATTTATCAGGCCGGCAGTTCAGCACGTGGTCGCGCATTTGCAGCGAAGCATGCGGAAGCCGTCTTTCTTGGCGGTGGGAACGTTCAAACGCTGAAACGATATGCAGCGGATATTCGTGCACAGGCCATCGCCTTCGGCCGTGATCCGAGTCATATCAAACTGATGACCGGTTTGTTGGCCATTGTAGGGCGAACGCAAGAGGAAGCGTGGAGCAAGTTTGAGAGCTTTCAAAAACTGTACAGTTTAGAAGGTGTATTGGCTCATTATGGGGGAGGAAGCGGCTATGATTTGTCCGCATACGAACCGGGAGACGTGTTAGCCTACACAGAAACGGACCATGGGCAGACTGCAGCAGCACAATTTACGAAGGACAGCCCGCGTCCGAAGACCGTCCGGGAAGTCATGGAAACCTTAGGGACGCTTGGGGGACGGGGACTGTTCGTCGTCGGGACGCCGGAAGAGGTAGCCGACAAAATGCAATTTTGGGTAGAGGAGACGGGGATCGACGGGTTTAATGTCACGCAGATTATCTCCCCGGATACATTACGCGATTTTGTGGAGCTCGTCATTCCTGAACTGCAGCGTAGAGGTTTGTTTCGGGAAGAGTATGAGGAATCGACATTAAGGGAACGTTTGTTTGGTTTTGGCGTAAACAGATTGCCGGAAGATCATCCCGGCGCCGCTTACCGTAAGCAGCCTACTTTGACCTGATAGGAGGATAAGTATGTCAATAAAAATAGATGCTCTACCGCAGCCAGCGACTGACATTCCGAATGCCATTGATCTCGCCTATGAGTTGGGAGAACTGCCATTCGATTTGCGGCGAAGAGGCATTCCGGTCTTGCGGGATGCTGGATCCGGCAGACTACGAATTAAGGCAGGGACAGCCGATGAATTGGAGCTCCGAATGGAAGTGGCATCGGTTGTTCTTCAGCGGTTAGCCATGAAAGAGGAGCTCCAGATTATCGGACTTCAGCAGCAGGATCGGCGAAGTGTCATTCTCGTGCATTCGGATTCACCGTTAAGAACGGCCGCCGATTTAAAGGGTGCGAAGCTTGGGATCGCTGCGAAAATCAACCCGGATGACAGTCTTCGAAAACGTAATGCGGCAAAGCTCGTGGATGCTGCACTGCAAAAAGTGGGAATTGCGGCAGCACGGCCGAAATGGATTGAACTTCAAAGCGAACAGGCTGCGGACGGAGTCCATCCTGGGAGGGAGCTCCGCGCTCTGCTGAGCAAGGAAGTCGATGCCGTGTATGCCGACTGGGCACTCTCCGAAGAGTCCCGACGGCTTCTGGGCATTCGTGAACTGGAAGGCTTCAGCATTCATACTCCCGTACTGACAATACTGACTGCCTCGGCGGGGGCGAATCTGATTCTAGAGCATTCCGTTGAGGTTGAACGTTTGCTCGCCCATATATCCCTAGCTTCCGATTGGGCTATCGATCATCGTACGGAAGCGCATCGGCTTGCATCCAAACAGCTCGGAATATCCGAGAATGCCATCCCTTTCATTTTTTCCGAAGACCTGCATAAGCAATTCGGAGTTAACGTTTCGGATGATAAATGGAGCAGACTTGTCAATCTCAAAAAGGAGATGCAAGATGACGGAAGTCTGCAAGGTGATTTTCCTCTAGAAGAATCGCTTGATCGGGCTATCCTTCAAAACGCACAATTGCTTGTTGATAGCGGGGAACTTGAGCGCCCACAAAGGGAATCGCTCTCGCAATTGGCTGAGCGCGATCTGCCGATTTCTTTTTTCAATGAGCGCCCAAGGGCACATTTGCTCCAAGGCGACGAGGAAGCGCTGGCGGCAGCGCGATTGTTTGCAGAGGAAATTCGCCCCGGCGCTTCGGACCGGGACCGCGGACGAAAGCTGCCTTTACGCGAAATACGGCGTTTGGCAGAATTAGGCTTGCTTGGACTTGTCGTACCGAAAGAATACGGAGGTCCGGATGTATCCACTCGAACGCTTGTGGACATCTTTAAGATCATCTCGCACGCTGACGGGTCCATCGGGCAAATTCCACAAAATCATCACTTTTTCGTAAAAACGATAGAGTTAATTGGCAGTAAGGAGCAGAAAAACTTCTTTTTCCGGGAAGTATTAAATGGTGCCCAGTTTGGTAACGGTTTAGCGGAACGCAGCAGCAGCAAAGGTGCAAGAAAGATCACGACAACAGTTCGTAAACTGGATGGCGAGGATGGCTTCGTACTAAACGGAAGTAAATATTATACGACGGGTGCACTCTATTCGCACTGGATTCCGGTTACGGCACTGAACGAAGATGAACAAAGAATGACTGCTTTCGTTCCTAGACACGCGCCTGGGGTAACGGTGCTCGATGACTGGTCGGGTATCGGCCAGCGGACAACTGCGAGCGGCAGCGTTGTGCTCAGAAATGTGAAAGTGCCGGAGAACTGCTTGCTGCCCCATTTCCAAATATTTGAAGGTCCCCAATACTTTTCTGCGTTCGGGCAAATCATGCACGCCGCCATTGATATCGGCATTGGGCGAGCAGCCTTAGAGGACGCAGCGGCGTTCGTTCGCGATTACACGCGTCCGGCGTTCGGCAGCGGCGTAACGCGAGCGAGCGAAGAGCCCGATCTGATTCGCCGCTTCGGTGAGCTAGGCATTCGTCTGCAAGCGGCGGAAGCTTTGCTGGATCGAGCTGCCGATGCGATTGACCACGCGCGCAAGGAGTTGAATGCGGAAACCGCCGGCAAGGCTGCACTGACGGTTGATTCGGCCAAATGGCTCGTTACGGAAACAGCGATCGAGATCACGAACGCGCTTTTCGAGGTTGCAGGTACTTCGTCCATGGATCGCAAACATAATTACGACCGCCATTGGCGGAATGTTCGCATTCATACTTTGCATGATCCGGCTCGATTGAAGCTGCATCATGTCGGCAAGTGGTTTCTAAACGGGGTTTATCATGAATACAAGATGTAATGGTATAATGGAAGGAGGGAAACACGGGACTATGCCCAAGCGAATCATCATGAACGCATTCGATATGAACAGTGCGATGCACAATTCACACGGTTTATGGAAACATCCGGATAGTGAAAGGCATCGCTATACGGATTTGGAATACTGGGCAGAGATGGCCAGGCTGCTTGAACGCGGCAAATTTGATGCGCTGTTTCTTGCAGATGTCGTCGGTATCTATGACGTTTATAAGGCGAGCGGGGATCCGGCTATTAGAGATGCCGTTCAAGTGCCCCTAAACGATCCGGCACTCATCGTTCCTGCGATGGCGAGTGTCACGGAGAATCTGAGTTTTGCCGTTACGGTGACGACCACTTATGAACATCCCTATGCGCATGCCAGGCGGTTCACTACACTCGATCATCTGACTAACGGGCGAATCGCGTGGAATGTCGTGACCTCCTATTTGCCCAATGCGGCTTTGAATCATGGTCTGGATAAAATGATCAAGCACGACGACCGGTATGAGGTTGCGGATGAATTCTTGGAAGTTGCCTATAAGCTTTGGGAAGGCAGTTGGGAAGACGAAGCCGTGGTGCGTGACACTGCCCGTGGTGTATACGCAGAGCCGGCAAAGGTTCACCGCATTGATCACGAAGGCCGGTTTTTTCGCGTGCCTGGACCGCATCTTAGCGAGCCTTCTTTGCAGCGTACGCCTGTTCTGTACCAGGCGGGGAGTTCTGAGAAAGGACGGGCATTCGCCGCTAAGCATGCGGAGTGCGTCTTCGTTGGCGGCAACTCGAAGGAATCGCTTAAAGCAAACATTCAAGACATACGGAACAAAGCAGAGCAATTAGGCAGGGATCCGCAAAGTATCAAAATGTTTACGGGCTTGAACGTCATCGTTGGAACGACGCGGGAAGAGGCGGAAGCAAAGCTGCGAGAATACGCCGCTTTATGGAGCCAAGAAGCGGCACTTGCGCAATTCGGCGGCTCTAGCGGCTATGATTTATCAGCCTACGATCCAGATTCCTATCTAGAGTATCGGGCAACCGATCATGGTCAGAGCCGTGCGGCTCAGTATACCAAACATGTCCAGAACCGCCTCACCGTTAAGGAGATAATGGAACGTATAGGTACTTTAGACAAGGGACAGGGCCGCTTACTCGTGGGTACACCAGAGCAAATCGCCGACGATATGCAGGAGCAAGTGGAGGAGAACGGCCTGGACGGGTTTAATCTTGCGCATTTGATTACTCCAGGGAGCCTGCGTGAGTTTGTTGATCAGGTCGTACCAGAACTACAGCGTCGTGGCGTATACCAACTGGACTACGAAGCGGGGACGCTGAGGGAGAAATTGTTTGGAGCGGGGAAACGGCTGCTCCCGGCTAGCCATCCTGCGGCGCAATACAGGAGAAACCTTGAATACACGAGATAGAACGAAGGAGGGCAAGGATATCGCATGAAGTACAAGACAGTTGGAAAAACGGGTATTCAAGTTTCGGAGCTCTGCTTCGGAACGATGTCTTTTGGCGGCAACGCCGACAAGGAAACATCCAAACAGTTGTTCTATCGCTGTTTGGACAAAGGCATTAATTTCTTTGATACCGCTGACGTATACAGCAGCGGAGTGGCTGAAGAAATATTAGGGGAACTGATCGTGGGCAAACGAGATGAACTGGTCCTTACGTCAAAGGCTGGCTTCCCGTTTGGCTCCGATCCTAACGCACGCGGAGCCTCGCGCAGACATTTGTTCTTATCTGTAGAACAAAGCTTGAAACGGCTTCAAACAGACCGCATTGAATTTTATTTCATTCATCGCTTTGATTCACTGACCTCCATTGAGGAAACCGTGCGTGCTTTGGATGACTTGCGGAAGCAAGGGAAAATCTTGTATCCTGCCGTCAGTAACTGGGCTGCTTGGCAAATTGCGAAGGCGCTTGGCATTTCGGCCAAAGAAGGCTTGGCAAGTTTTGAGCTGATTCAGCCGATGTACAATCTCGTTAAACGACAAGCAGAAGTCGAGATCCTGCCGCTGGCTGAATCCGAGAAACTTGGCGTCATCAGTTATAGCCCACTTGGCGGGGGACTGCTGACAGGGAAGTATGGTAATGGCAAGAAGCCCGCAGCCGGCAGGCTGGTGGATCAGGGCAACTATACGAAGCGTTATGGTGACGAGGCTTATTACGATATTGCAGATAGATTCGCAGCGCATTCGCGTGAGAAGGGGATTCATCCAGCTACATTAGCGGTTGCTTGGGTGCTTAGCAACCCGGCAATTACGTCGCCGATTATCGGTGCGCGCAGTGTGGAACAGTTAGAGCCCTCTCTAGCTGCGGTGGATGTGGATTTCACGAATGAATGGCGTAAAGAAGTTACCGCGTTGTCGATTGATCCTCCGATCGCAACAGATCGCAGCGAAGAGGCTTCTATCAATTAGTTTATAAGTCCTGACTTCTTAAGGAGTCAGGTTTTCTCTTTTTTGAAATAATTCCGACTAAACCCATTGACATTATTGTATAATCGGTTAGGATATTTATAACAGATAGTGGAAGCGTGGAACGAAGATTCGAATTGAATGGAGGAGTCGAACATGAAGACGGTTGCGATTATTGGCGGAAGTCAAACGAATACTTTCAAAAAAATGGGTGAGAAGCGAGGTCTAATTGTTGAGCACCATACGGGTAAAACGGGTGGAGGCTCCGTTGAAAATCATTTTAAACGAATCATTCATCAGGCGGATGTCATTATTATTTTAAAAGGCGCAATCAAACATACTTCGATGTGGGCGGTGAGAGAGCTCGCAGAAAAAATGGGCAAAAAGATTGATTACCATGATGGTTTTGGTGCAACGGGAGCGATCGAGAAGGCTTTACAGTTAAGTTGAGTTAATGATTCTTGGTATATCTTTATATCTGATTCTGACCGGAAAACCGGAAGCATGGATGCTGAATCCATGCTTTTTTTCATTCGAACGAAAGGAGCATAACAATGGGAATATTACTGGATTCCGTTAAATTTCTCAAAAAGCAAAAATCCGACTTGAAGACAAAACCAGTACATGTATACCATGTTGAGGAGTTATTTGACGAGGATCGTGGTCCGTCGATTCAATCTATTATCAATTCTGAATTTTGGTATGTGAATCATCCGAAAGGATTCATTATGGAGGAGTGAATATCTCGGAATCGCTATGAATGTACCTTTTTTGCGTCCAAACGCTATTAAGATTTTAAGTTTTGTTTTCAACTATTCGCACTTGTAGCTATAATAGGATTTAAAAAGAAATTAGGGGTGTATGACAGTGGATTACATAATTCATACAACATTTGAACCATTACATGAGCTTATCAACAGTCTACATACCTATATTTGTCGTAAATCATATAAGAAGATTGATTTAACTTCAGCCTGGGCAAAGGAAACTCGCAAGCGCTTAACACCCGAATTCGCTTCGCTGCTGGATCAAACGGAGGTCGATTCGAATTGGAAATTGACGTATCTTCTTGTTCACTTATGCCCGGATAAACAGCAGGTCAATCAATTTCTTTCCTGGTTGGAGGGTTTGAGCCCTGGTGATTTATATGAGTTGATGTCGGAGTACAGCAGTCAATTTCCGGATAATATGGCTGCTTTCAGATCAAAGACGTTATCCCTCTTCTCCCAGTGGAATGAGCTATATTTTCAGCATATGGACCCCTTAATCATCCAAAGGCTTCAAGGCGAGGCCGAAGATCGCAAAGCCTTACAGCCAACAATGGAGCCTAGTGCTTTTGTCGATAAAACGACGAATGGGTTATGCTTTAAGCCAATGAAAGGATTGGAAAAATTACTATTAATTCCACAATATCATTTTCAGCCTATTAATGTCATTTCTTCGTTTCGTCAATTAACGATCTGCAATTATGCGGCAAGAATATATTTCAATGACGAGGAGGATTTACCCCCTCATGAATACCGGATTATTCGAAGCCTAGCGGAGATGAGCCGTTTGAAAATTTTAAGATATCTGCATCAGGGGCCGCGAAGTTTTATTGAAATTGTCCGTCATCTTCAATTATCCAAAGGCATTACACACGATCACATCTCGAAGTTGCGAAGTGCAGGGCTCATTTACGCACATTTCGAAGGCGAGACATTAACGGAGTACAGTTTAAGAGAGGATGCCCTGCTGCACTTACAGAACAAACTAACTTCTTATATCAAAAACGAATAATAGAATAGAAAACATAAAGAAATCATTTTCACTTCGGCTTTCGAAGAGGAAATGATTTTTTGTAGTTTCATAAGTTTCTTCTTTGTAAGAAATATTTATTAGTTCTCTCTTTACAGAACTGCATTTCGTTTTTATAATATGATTATTAACTTATTCATATCGTTTTAGTCGGGATTAATTTGAGGAGGGTTTAATTATGAAAAAAAGCTTTATTGTCTTATCTACCTTATTAACCGCAGGTTCACTTCTTTTATCCGCTTGCTCGGCCAATCAGGGGACTACTACGCCAACTCAGGGCGGCAGCACACCTGCAGCGACAGGCGCGAACCAAACCGCTGCACCGGCAAGTTTGCTGGCTGATGAGGTCAAAGCATCGGATTTGTCCAAATTGCCAAGCAGCGCCAAACAACGTACGGATACGATTATCGTCGGCCTGACAGATCCAAGCGGTGCATTTACGCCATATTTCCATCAAAGCGGATATGACGGGAATGTTTCATCTTTGCTATACACGCCACTGGTCACAGTAGACAACAAAGGTGTTCCTACGCCTGGACTAGCGGAAAAATGGGATGTTTCCCCCGATAACTTGACTTACACGTTTCATCTTCGTAAAGACTTGAAATTCAGCGATGGTACACCGCTAACGGCAGAAGATGTTGCATTTACTTGGACTATTTTGCACGACAAAGCCTATGATGGTGATATGCAAGTTGATGTCTTACACGTGAAAGGCGGCAAAGAATATAAAGAAGGAAAAGCCAATAACATAGAGGGAATTAAAGTCATCGATCCCCAAACGATCTCTGTGACTTTAGAACAACCGAATGCAACAGCGCTTCTGACCCTCGGCTCCGATGTCCTATCTAAGGCCTACTATGGCAAGGATTATCACTTCGGTCAGCTGGATTACATTAAGAAGCTTCACGAAAAGCCAGTAGGCAATGGTCCGTACAAGCTAGAGAAATTCATGCCAGGGCAGGAAGTGCGCTTCGTGGCGAACGAGAATTATTATGGCGGCAAGCCGAAGACGGAACATTTTATTTATAAAACATCGCAAGGCGACGCTTGGCAGTTCCTTGAAACCGGCGAAGTGGACTATGCGTCTTTCAGCGCAACGAAGGAAAACGTGGATAAGCTGAAAAAAATGGGCTTTGTCAACATTATTCCCTACACGCCGAGCACATATGGCTACATACAAGTGAATTTGGAGCATGACCAGCTCAAAGACAAAAAGGTTAGACAAGCGTTTGCCTACGGGATCGATCGCCAAAGTATTTATGTCGACGCCAATCAGGGCGCAGGCCAAATTGCCAATATACCATCATCGCCGATTTCATGGTCCTATACAGAAGAGGGCATCAACCCTTATAAATTCGATATTGAAAAAGCGAAGCAACTGCTCGACGAAGCGGGCTGGAAGCCTGGCGCAGACGGAATTCGCGAGAAGGACGGCAAACAACTGTCCATTCATTTCCTCGGTTCCAAAAGTGCACAGACTGACAACTTTATTGCTGTAACGACGGAATCCTTTAAAGCGCTTGGCGTCAAGTTCCAGCCGGAGGTATTTGCCGATTTCAACGCACTTGTTTCCAAAGTGGAAGGCGGGGATTACGATATGGTTAGTTTCTCTACTTCGTTGATTACCGATCCATCCGATGGTTTACAGCCATTCGTAGATGGCGAGATTAAAGGTTATAACAATCCAAAATTCAAAGAATTATATGATAAAGGCTTGGCAACTATCGATATCGAAGCGCGCAAGAAAGTGTACAAAGAAATTTATCAATTGATGAATGACGAGTTGCCGGTCATCTTTACGAACTACAAGAAAACTGTCTATGGCTATAACGGAAGAATCGAGAATCTGTCTGTAAGTCCATTTAATGGACTCTCCACGAGCTTGCCGAACTGGTCATTAAGTAAACAACCATGAGCACTTATTTAACGAAAAGAATTGTCTACATGCTCGTCATTCTGCTAGCTGCATCCTTCCTGATTTTTAGCTTGTATGCCCTGACCCCGGGGGATTTCATTAGCGGTAATATCAAATTATCGCCAGAGCGGAAAGCGGAGCTGCGGGAAATTTATGGATTGAACAAACCTCTGCTGGAGCGTTACGGCTTATGGATGAAGAATGCGTTCCATGGCGACTTTGGATTCTCATTGGCGCAGCAGAAGCCAGTTCTCAAACTTTTTAATGAGTATATATGGAATTCGTTCTTACTAGCTATCGTCTCTACTTTCCTGACATGGTTTATTGCTGTCATTATCGGTGTTGTTGCCGCCTATAAGCAGTACTCCTGGTTTGATACGCTAGTGATGATTGTGATCTTTGCAGCTATGTCGATTCCGTCGTTTTTTATCGGACTTTATTTAATTAAAATATTGGCAGTAGACCTGAAATGGCTGCCACCGGGAGGCATGTTAACGACGGGGAGCAATGCAACCGGTTTGGCTTACCTCACTGAAGTCCTTCATCATATGCTATTGCCGGTAGCTGTCTTGACGCTGCTAGGTCTCGGCTCACTGACCCGTTATTTCCGCAGCAATATGATTGAAGTTATTAAGCAAGACTATATCCGCACGGCTCGGGCAAAAGGTTTGAAAGAAGGGAAGGTCCTGTTTACCCATGCACTTCGCAACGCGCTGCTTCCGGCCATCACACTCGTTGGCTTTGAACTGCCGGCTTTGTTCGGGGGCTCGCTAATTACGGAGAAAATATTCAATTGGCCTGGCATCGGTCAGCTTTATATTCAATCCTTTTCGTTGCGAGACTATCCGCTACTTGTGGGCTTCACGATGTTCATCGCTGTTCTCACCGTCATCGGGACGCTGATATCGGATATTCTATACCACATCGCAGATCCGCGAGTCCGGTTGTAGAGGAGGAACATCGTTATGCCAACATCATTATGGAAACAGTCTTTCAGGCGTCTATTAAGAAATAAATTAGCTGTATTCGGATTGATCGTAGTTGTCATTATGTTCTTAGCTTGTTTTGCAGGGCCTCTATTCTCTCCCTATACGAATGGCAAGATTAATATGGCGATGATGAATAAAGCCCCGAGCATGAAGCATTGGCTCGGAACCGATGGACTAGGTCGGGATGTTTTGACTCGAGTGCTGCAAGCCGGACGCATCTCGCTAACGGTGGGACTAGCATCTATGGTCCTGTCCGTAGCGATCGGTACACTGCTCGGAACAATTGCAGGTTACTACAGAGGGATAGCAGATCAAATCATTATGCGCATTTCCGATTTGCTGTTAACCATTCCCCATTTGCCTTTGTTATTCATTTTTGGAGCGCTGCTTTCGGAGTGGAAGGTGCCTACAGGCAGCCGCATGTATATTGTTATGCTAATGCTTAGTATTGTTGGCTGGCCGAGCCTTGCTCGCATGATTCGTGGCCAAATGCTTAGTCTTCGGGAAAGAGAATTCATGCAGGCGACGGTTGTTCTTGGTTTGCGTGATCGCCGCAAATTGTTTCATCACTTGCTGCCTAATTTAATTCCACTGCTCATTGTTATCGCAACACTGAACATCGGAGGAGCGATACTAAGCGAATCGGTGCTTAGTTTCTTCGGACTCGGGGTCATGCCCCCAACGCCAACCTGGGGCAATATGATTGACGCAGCGAACAACTTGATCGATTTTCAAGAGCGGCCATGGTTATGGATTCCGCCAGGTTTCTCGATTTTTATTACAGTTATAGCAATTAACATATTCGGTGATGGGTTGCGTGATGTGCTGGATCCGAAACAGAAAAGGTAGGTGACTGACATCCGATGAGAAATCTGCTTGAGATTGAACACCTACGGACTTATTTTCAGACAGAGGGCGGTGTTGTCAAAGCTGTTGACGATGTGAGCCTGTATGTAAGGCAAGGAGAAACCGTTTGTATTGTAGGAGAATCCGGAAGTGGAAAAAGTATTACCGCGTTGTCCGTTATGGGGTTAATTGAAGGACCGGCGGGCAAGATAGCGGATGGTAGGATATGTTTCCAAGGCGAGAATATCCTGAGTTATAACAAAAGTCAGCTTCGCGCGATTCGCGGCAAAGAAATTGCCATGATTTTTCAAGAACCAATGACCTCACTCAATCCAGTTTTGACCATAGGTCAACAACTGATGGAGCCACTTATCGAACATCAGAAGTTAAGCAAGAAGCAAGCCAAACAGAGAACAATAGAGTTGATCGACAAGGTCGGGATCTCACGGGCTGAGCAAATATTTGGCAGCTATCCGCACGAGTTAAGCGGCGGGATGCTGCAACGCATCATGATTGCAATTGCGATTTCCTGCGGTCCCAAATTGCTTATCGCTGATGAGCCAACAACTGCCCTTGATGTAACCATCCAAGCGCAAATTCTGGATCTGCTCAGGCTTTTCAAAGAAGAGACTCAAATGTCTATTCTACTCATTACGCATGATCTGGGTGTAGTTGCGGAGATGGCGGATTATGTCGTTGTGATGTACGCAGGCAAAGTCGTGGAAGAAGGCCAGGTTGTCCAGCTATTTGAAAATCCGCAGCATCCTTACACGCGAGGGCTATTAAAGTCGAAGCCAATTATTAATCAACGGCTGGAAGAACTATACTCAATTCCTGGTCAGGTGCCAAATCCGCTGGAGTTGAGAGAGTCGTGTTATTTTCACGACCGTTGTGAGCACTGCATGGACATCTGCCGAACCCAATCTCCTCCTTTAAAAGAAGTGGCAAAAGGGCAAAAAGCTGCCTGCTGGCTGTATGAGGAGGCGATGGAAGTTGTCTGAGCCACTATTAAGTGTACATGATTTGAAAAAATACTTTCCAATCAAATCTGGATTATTGAACCGAACTGTCGGACATGTGAAAGCAGTTGATGGCATCAGTTTAAATATTCAACCGGGGGAAACGTTCGGTCTAGTCGGCGAGTCGGGCAGTGGGAAAAGCACGGTTGGACGTACCATTCTTCGGCTGACAGAGAAGACGGCCGGGGAAGTGAAGTTCAAGGGCATTGATCTGCATAAACTGCCAAGCGATGAACTGCGACAACTGCGCCCCAAGATGCAACTCATCTTTCAAGACCCGTACAGCTCACTGAATCCTCGTGTCAGGGTTGGCGATGCAATTGGAGAAGCACTGCTTGATCATGGTCTCGTCCCGAAGGAAGAGATCAGGGATCGCGTGCTCGAAGTGCTGGAATCCTGCGGTCTTTCGAGCTATCATGTTGATCGCTTTCCGCATGAGTTCTCCGGAGGGCAGCGTCAGCGGATCGGCATTGCTCGTGCGCTTGTGCTGAAACCGGAGTTGATCATAGCCGATGAACCTGTTTCAGCCTTAGACGTATCGATTCAAGCGCAGATTATTAATTTGTTTCGTAAGCTTCAGGAGGAACGGGAGTTATCTTACCTATTCATTTCTCATGATTTAAGTGTAGTCGAGCATCTTTGCAACCGAATCGGCGTTATGTATCTTGGCTCCTTGGTGGAGACAGCTTCACGCGACGAACTGTTCCGTAATCCGCTGCATCCTTATACCAAAGCGCTGCTGTCCGCTGTTCCCATCCCGATTCCAAAACTGAAGCGGGAGAGAATCCTATTAAAGGGGGATATGCCAAACCCGGCCAATCCGCCTTCAGGTTGCAAATTCCATACAAGATGCCCTTTTGCAACTGCTGTATGTAAGGAACAAGTGCCTGCTTTCAGAGATGTGGGGGGAAAACATTTCGTTGCTTGCCATCTCGTTTAAATGATCTAATTTCAGCATGAGAAATGAGGAGGGTACATGTCCGTAGTTAAACTTCCGCAACCTTATGCGCTGCGACTGGAAATGTTACGCGCAAAGGGCTATTCGAAAACGGAAATGACAGAGATTATAGTTAGGTACAAGGAAGCGGAGCTGAAGGAGTTAGTCCATTCAGAGGTCGATTGGAAAGGATTCGTTACTTACCGCGACGAGTATATGGAAACCTTATTGTCGGCAATAAACGATGGATACCAATTCAGCTTTATAACGTTCGGAGGTATCAAAAATTTACTCGCCATCAAGTTTAATAAACTAGAGGGGGCAGACTACGATATTGTAGAGTCTTCCTTTCTAAATTTGACCCTTAGCCCTGAGCAATTCCAACTGTTTAGATTTCTTGTCCCGAACCATTGGAAAATGAGTCTTACTCCATTTGTCAGTGAAACGGGTGAAGAAATAGTTAGGGCTCACATTGAGCTTCAGCATCGTTGAAAAAGGCGAGGAAGATGTATCCTTGCATGATCCATATAAACCGGTAACTTGCCTACGAGCAGGTTGCCGGTTTTTCAGTTCGCGATGCTAAGCAGGTGAAAGACCCTAGGCTTGACTGAATAGATAAGTTTCGTTAGAATAAACTTAGTTGAATGACATTAAATTAGGGGACAACCATATGATGGATCTAGGGAATAAAATTAAAAAGCTCAGGACCGAACAAAACCGAAACTTGATGGATATTGCCAATGTTTGTGGGTTCTCCAAAAGTTTATTATCGAAAATAGAGAACGGGAAAACCATCCCGCCCATCTCAACATTAGTGAAAATTGCTGATGCCTTAGGTACAAAAGTGTCCATTCTGTTGGATGATCAGGAACAAGCGGGAACGATTTATACGAAAAAAGAAACATGTGAAGCAAGAATGACCAAAACGGATAAAGGGTACTCTTTCTTTACTTTTGCCGTTGAACGCGGAGAAAAGCTTATGCAGCCTTTTCTGTTCATATCCCGGAAGGAAGATAATGATAGCAAGAATGAATACAGCCATAATGGTGAAGAGTTTATATACATTCTGGAAGGCGAAATGAAGTACAAAGTGGGCAGCGTAGAGTATACATTGAAGCCGGGGGATAGTCTTTACTTCGATTCTATTGAGAAACATTCCTTAATGGCAATCACAGATGAAGTGAAATATGTGGCTGTGTTTACGCAATCGAAGGTAAGCGATATTTAGAAATTTTTCAGAATGTCAGGTTGATGAATTGCCAGGTTCTCCAATAAGTTGAAAGATAACAGACTATGTATTCTAAATTAGAGTATATGGTCTTTTTTTATGTCCTAAATTTTAGAAAAAATATAAAGAAAGCGATTGCAATAATTGGTATCGTGAGGTATACTGAGCTTATTCAACTAAGTTGAATTTAATACAATTTAGGTGATTTTAAGTAAATGGTGTTTAACTTAAAGGTTGTGTTGTTTCTTCACATGGAGTGGTTAGAAGGGTTAGTCATTGATTGCTGTTCAAAACCAAATCAGGAGGTTGGAACGTAATGAAAAAGTACAAAGTTGGTATTGTTGGTGCTGGTGGAGTGACCGAATTGCATTTCGTGGGGTATAAGGATCATCCGGAACGAATCGAGGTAACAGCCCTTTGTGATCCAAATCCCGAGACGTTACATGCCAAAGCGGATAAATATGGTGTGGCTCAGCGATTTACGGAGTTGAACGATTTTATCCAGCATAGTGGTGTTGATGCCGTTGTCGTGTGTACGCCTACTTCCATCCGCAAAGAAATCCTTTTCCCAATCATTGAAGCAGGAATCCCTATTTTCTGTGAAAAACCTTTTTCTGATACATTGGCTGAAGCAAAAGAGATTACAGAGAAAGCGAAGCAGCATGGCGTACCCATTTCGATTAACCAAAATTTCCGACGCCATTTTCCTTTTGAGCTGGTTAAGGGGATTGTTGCAGAGGAACGGATTGGTAAAGTAACGTCCATCTTGTTTACAAATCTCATGTTTAGACAGGACGCAGGTTGGAGGTTAGAAGAAAGCCGCCACGCATTATCCGTTATGGGAATTCACTGGTTTGACGGGTTCCGGCTAATTCTTGGATCTGAAGCCAAGTCCGTTGTTGCTCAGAACCGTTCCTCCTCCGCAATCCATTGTGCCGGGGAAACCGATAGCACGGTTCAAGTTGTATTCGAGAACGACGCGGTTGTGACTTACATTCAAAGTTTCTCTAGTGCAATAGGCAGAACGGAAATGATTGTTATTGGCGAGAAAGGGACGATCCTTGCAGCTGATGGAAAAATTCATTTGTATCGCCCTCGTGAGAAAACACCTGAGCAAACATGGGAAAACAATGTATCCAGAGAAACGGCCACGTTCGAAGGCATTAACCATTTGTTTACCTCCATTGAAACAGGCGTCGAAGCACCGAACAGTTCTCAAGATAATTTGAAAACGGTTTCTCTCCTTGATGCTGCCTATGTATCCGCTGAAGAGCAGCGCATTGTCCATTTAATATGACTACACAGTCCTCATCTTTGAAAACATCCGTTCGTGTGGATACCAATAAGAAATCTCGGCCTTTTCTTTTAGATATTAAACGAGATCGATACCTTTATTTGTTGGTTTTACCGGGTGTGCTTTTCTTTATTATTTTCAAATATCTTCCCATGTGGGGCATCGTTATTGCTTTTCAGGAATACTCGCCTTATGCGGGTGTATGGAAGAGTGAGTGGGTAGGATTGGAGCATTTTATACGCTTTTTCTCCAATCCTGATTTCTATCTTCTTTTTCGAAATACAATGGTCATTAGTTTATTAAATCTAGTATTTTTCTTTCCGCTTCCTATTGTGCTGTCCTTGCTGCTGAACGAGGTGAACAATCAATTTTTCAAAAGAATCATTCAATCGATTGTCTACCTCCCGCATTTCCTTTCATGGGTCATTATTGTAGGAATCTCATTTTTACTCCTGTCTCAGTCGAACGGCATCATAAATCTGATGATAGAATCCTTGGGCTTTCACAAATATGATTTCCTGACAAATACAGATACATTCTGGGGAATGCTCGTTGCACAAAATATTTGGAAAGAAACCGGCTGGGGAACCATTATCATTTTGGCTGCGATTACGGGAGTAGACACGCAGCTGTACGAAGCTGCCAAAATAGACGGTGCCAATAGATGGCTGCAAGCGTGGCATGTAACACTCCCGGGAATTCGAAGTGTCATCCTGGTTCTGCTTATCTTAAGACTCGGACATATTATGGACGTAGGCTTCGAGCAAGTCTTCCTGATGAATAATGGAGCTGTCGCCAAGTATGCGGATGTTTTTGAAACGTATGTATACCGGAATGGCATCCAGAGTGGGCAATTCAGTTACAGCACGGCCGTTGGTTTGTTCAAATCAGTGGTAGGTCTTGTGCTCGTTGTCTTGGCAAACAAAATGGCCAAACGGATTGGTGAGGAAGGTGTGTATTAATGAAAATAAGCCTCGCAGGGCGGCTGTTTAACGGCTTTAATACGATCTTACTAGTTGTCATTGGACTCGTCACATTGTTTCCGCTGTATTATGTTTTCGTCATTTCTTTCACCGAACCCCATGAATATTTAATGAAAAATGGGTTTGTCTTGTTTCCCCAGAACTGGTCGCTTGTATCCTACAGATATTTGTTGAATACCGATGCATTTAAAGTCGCGATGTTGAACAGCACCTTTCTTGCCACTGTCGGCACCGGATTAAGTTTAATATTCACAGCAGCAATGGCGTTCGGGATGTCTCGGAAAAGACTCAGAGGCAGAAAAATAATGATGATGATGGTTTTATTGACGATCTTGTTCAATCCGGGCATTATTCCGAACTATATTGTGGTCCGTGATTTTGGACTAATCAACAGCATTTGGTCACTTATTATTCCGGTGTTGGTTAGCGCATGGAATGTCATTCTAATGAAAAGCTTTTTTGACAGCATTCCGGTAGAGCTGGAGGATGCAGCCATGATTGATGGCTGTACGGATCTGGGTACATTTTTCCGTGTTGTGCTTCCTCTATCGGCTCCAGCTTTAGCTGCTTTCGGCTTGTTCTACGCAGTAGCTTATTGGAACACGTTCTTCAATGCTATTTTGTATATCAATGATTTCACGAAAGTGCCTTTACAGGTTGTACTGAGGAACATGTTAATTGAATCGGACACAACGACAGGCGGAGCAGCAGCGGTTGAAATGATGTCCGAGAATCAACTGCCGACCCAGACGCTTAAGATGGCGGCGGTGGTTATTGCGACGGTTCCTATTTTGGCGGTATATCCGTTTCTACAGAAGCATTTCGCCAAAGGCGTCATGCTCGGTTCAGTCAAAGGCTAACCCAAGTTTATATTATTAAGGGGGTTTAGGCGGCATGAAGATGGTTCAAAAAAAGAGCGTGCTTATCGCTATGCTATCCGCTTTAGCGGTATTGACTACAGCATGTACCGGCAATAGTTCAGAAGTTGCGGCACCGAAGCCGGGTGAAGCCGGTAAGGAGTCGGCGCCTGTAGCTCTCAATATTTTCGCTAATTTCTCGATTACTCAGCCTCCAGGGCCGGATAATCCGGTTATAAAAGAATTCGAAAAAAAGACGAATACGAAGCTTAATATTACATGGGTTTCAGATCCTGTATTTGATGACAAGTTAAATGTGCTGTTGGCTTCAGGCGACCTTCCAGACGCGATCCGACTTCCAGATTCGACCGTTCCCCAGTTTCAAACGATGGTTAAACAAGGTGCATTTTGGGACTTAACGCCCTATCTGAAAGATTACAAGAACTTGATGGATTCTCCAAAAGCTATTTGGGACAATACGAAAATTGGCGGCAAAAATTATGTCGTGCCGATTGTGCGTCCTCTGGAGGGCGGGACTACCTTTTATATACGCCGGGATTGGCTGGATAAGCTCGGTTTGAAGATGCCTACAACCTTAGATGAGTTGTACAACGTAATGAAGATCTTTAAAGAGAAGGATCCTGATGGCACGAATAACCCTGTTGGCTACACCATGCGCACAAACGATCAAATTGAATTTATTTATGCTGGAGCCAGCAGTAAGTGGAAACCTGTGAATGGTAACCTTATTGACATTACATTAGAGCCTGAAATGAGAGAAGCGCTGCTTTATAAGAAAAAACTGTATGACGAAAAGCTTATTCCAGCGGATTTCGCTGTAATGAAAAGTAATGATATTACGGATCTGGCGACAAGCGGGAAATCCGGCATAACGACGGAAACGATCGAGGCCATGTGGCGCTGGCAATTCGATCAATGGAAGAGAAATCCGAAGGTGAATTGGGAACCTATCGTTTCGTTAGAAGCGAATAAAGGACCTTTCCAGCAGCAAAATAGCGGATTCATTGGCGTTTATGCGATCCCTAAGAGTGTTCCGGAAGCAAAAATGCGTAAAATTTTATCGCTTCTCGATTTCGGCGCTTCCGAAGAAGGCCACATTCTATCCAATTATGGGATTGAAGGTACTCATTATAAAAAAGAAGACGGATTTTATGTTACCAATGAGCAAGCGGTTAAAGATAGCCTGGGGCCTGGGGCAATGGGCAAGCTGTTTATGAAGCATGACCCTTATATGTATGCCTATGCACCTGGCATGCCGAAGGAAATATTTGAAAGAAACAAAAAAATTATTGATGCCAAAGCGAAAATCAGCACACCAAGAGTGGATATTGGGCTGTACTCGGAAACGAATACAAAGCTCGGAGCCGATTATACCAAGAAGATTAATGACATGAAGACACAGGTTGTTATGGGCAAGGTAAGTATAGAGGAATGGGATAAATTTGTTGCAGGGCTAAAAACAGATGCCAACTATCAGAAGATTATCCAGGAAATGAATGCTTCCTATAAAGAGCGTCTGGCAGCTAAGTAAACCAACAAAAGGAGAATGAGCGAATGGCTACTATAACAGATTTGAGAAAACAGGATGAATCACGTGTATTGAACCAAAGTTGGGGGAAAATTCAATGGCTTTGCGGCCAGGAGATCGATCCAGCAAGTGAAATGACCTTTGGCATGGTCTATATTCATGCGGGGGATTCCAATCCAAGACACGTACACCCTAATTGTGAAGAAGTCATTTTCATTCTTTCCGGTGAGTGTGATCATACACTTGGCGATGAAACCTTCCATCTAGAGCCTGGCATGATGCTGCGTATCCCACGGAATGTACCTCATAATGCAACAACCACTAGCTGGGAGCCATGCCGCATGATTATCGCCTACTCGGCTCCTGACCGCCAGACGATAGGGGAATAATTCCTTTTAATGGAGTAAATCTATGTTTGCACTCAGCTATTTGCAAATCATGATCCTTATTTTGGCCGGTATATTTGTCGGATTCGCTAAAACCGGTATTTCGACCATGGGCATCTTCAATGCGATGTTAGTGACCATTGTTTTTCCGGCAAAAATGTCTGTAGGCATCTTGCTGCCGATGCTGATTATAGGTGATTTCATAGCGGTTGCGTATTACCGCAAAAATGTGATAAAAAAGCATCTGATCAGCCTGATGCCTTGGGCACTTATTGGAGTAATAGGTGGTTATGTCGTACTACTAAAGGTCGATAACAATCAATTGAAGCTTCTCTTGGGTACGCTTATATGCGGATTGATCGTTCTTCAAGTCCTTAGGGATTTCATGGGAGCAAGATTTGACTCCAAGTTTCCATCTTCCATGTGGTTTATTGCAGCGATGGGTATACTTGCTGGTTTTGCAACGACAATTGGTAATGTTTCCGGCGCTATCATTGCCATCTACCTATTTGCCAAGCAAGTACCCAAACAAGAATTTATAGGCACGGGTGCATGGTTCTTTTTACTTGTGAACCTCGTGAAAGTACCCTTTTTCATCCATCTGGGAATGATAACGTCCGATTCTCTCCTTATTGGTATTTGGACCGTTCCTTTAATAGCAATTGGAGCCTATGCAGGTATTAAGCTGCTGCCTTTAATTCCTCAAGTTTACTTTCAGCGGCTTGTTCTTTTACTTGGCGCCTTTGGAGCAGTGAAGTTGCTGGTTGAAGGTATCATGATCAATTGAATCGATGAGATCTAGCTAGAAGGAGAATAGATATGACGATCAAATTAGCGTTTTCAAGACCTACCTCCTCGATGGAGGAGCAAACTTTGCTTTTTGAACAGTACAGAGCCGTTGGTTATGACGGACTTCAATTAAAGGAAGCGCAATATGCCCCTTTCTTGCTAAAACCGGAAAGTTTCATAGAAGCTTGGGGTGGTTTACCAGGCAGTAGTTCAGCTTTAATTACAGGCGGAATTTTGGATGATGCCAATATTGAGAAGCTGCGTAATGTGTTTCGTTTCGCTTCGACGGTCGGCACGGAACTTATTGTATACTGCCATGGGATTCCTAGAGCCAATGTGACCCCGGCAGACATTCGCAGATATGCGGCCGTTCTATCCGATTTGGGACTTGAGGCGCAACAGCAGGGTCTGAAGCTATCACTTCACCATCATTTTAATAATCCCGTTATGCATCGCGATGATTTTGATATCTTTTTCAATCAAATCAAAGACGACTCCGTTGGACTTACTGTGGATACGGCACATTTGGTGAAATCCGGTATCCACGATGCAGCAGAAATTATACGAAGCTTTGGACACGTCATCGATAATTTTCATCTTAAGGACTTTGATCAAGGGGAATGGAGAGTGCTAGGTCAAGGCTCTATTGACTTTGGTCCTATTTTCGAAGCGATTCATGAGATCGGCTATCAAGGATGGATTTCAGCGGATGAGGAAAGCGGTGGCAGCGTAACCGGGGGGATGAAGGATTGCTATGCATTTATGAAAACCGGATTGAACTGAAAATCAGAGCCGGAGGTGCTGGTAACGATGGGTAAAAAGGCAGTTCTTATCGGAGCCTTGGATACGAAAGGTCAAGAGTTTCTATATGTAAAAGAAAAACTGGAAGCTCACGGGGTGGAAACGTTCACGGTAGATACCGGTGTACTTGGCAATCCGTTGTTTCAACCCGATGTATCCGCCGATGAGGTTGCAAGAGCTGGCGGTTCGAGCATTGAGGAGCTAAGAAGTGGTAATGATCGGGGAACAGCTATAGCAGTTATGACCCGAGGTGCTGCTGATATCCTTATCGGTCTTGAACAACAAGGAATTGTAGGCGCAGCCTTTGGAATGGGGGGGACGGCGGGTACGACAGTGGCGGCAACTGCTCTGCAGGGATTACCCATCGGGGTTCCTAAGCTGATGGTTTCCACGGTGGCCTCCGGCAATACGAAACCCTATATAGGCGTCAAAGATGTAACCATGATGTACTCCGTCGTAGATATAGCCGGAATAAATCAGTTATCCCGTCGAATACTGAGCAATGCAGCACACGCGTTGGCAGGAATGATCAATTACATGGAGACGGAACAGGGTGTTGTAGAAGATAAGGTTACACTCGGCATGACGATGTTTGGCGTGACTACCCCCTGCGCGACACGTGTACGAGAAATTCTGGAGGAACGTGGTTACGATCTGCTTGTCTTCCATGCCACGGGAACAGGTGGATTGGCGATGGAGGAGCTAATTAAAGCGGGGTATATCAAGGGCGTTGCGGATATAACGACTACCGAGCTGGCGGATCATTTGGTTGGCGGTATATTCGATGCCGGACCAAACCGTCTGGAAGCAGCGGGAATAACGGGGATTCCGCAGGTTGTTTCGGTTGGGGCTCTGGATATGGTCAATTTCGGTCCACCGGAGACAGTACCAGCGCAATTCAAGGAGCGCATCTTTTACCAGCATAATCCAACGACAACATTGATGAGAACTACCGTAGCGGAGAACAGAGAATTGGGCCGGTTATTCGCCACTAAACTGAATGCGGGCACAGCACCGACCATTGTCGTGTTTCCTAAAGCAGGCGTTTCTCTGCTGGATATGGATTCCAAGCCTTTTGAAGGTAAGGAAGAACGTCAGGCGTTGTATGAAGGAATAAAAGAGCATCTCAGATCAAACATTCCGATGATTGATATGGAACAAGATATTAACGATCCAGCAGTAGCTGATGTAATTGCGGATAATTTACTTACATTGTTAGAACGAAATAAGAGAGGGTAAGAAAACAATGGCGATGCAAAGACAGGAAATAGTAAACAGATTGCGGTGGCAAATTGAACAGGGCCGTTTCATTGTAGGAGCAGGAGCGGGAACGGGGTTGTCGGCGAAATGTGCGGAAGAGGGCGGCGTCGATCTGATTATTATTTATAATTCCGGGCGTTATCGGATGGCAGGCCGAGGATCATTAGCAGGATTAATGCCATATGGGGATGCCAATCAAATTGTTATGGAGATGGGTGGCGAGGTTCTGCCTATTGTCAAGAATACTCCTGTATTGGCCGGGGTATGTGGGACAGATCCCTTCCGTTTGATGGATGTATATCTGAAGCAGTTGAAAGAAATGGGTTTCTCGGGTGTGCAAAACTTTCCTACCGTAGGTTTAATCGACGGCACCTTCAGGCAAAACCTGGAGGAAACGGGGATGGGCTATGATCTGGAGGTCGAGATGATCCGTAAAGCTCATGCCTTGGATTTATTGACTACCCCTTATGTCTTTGGTGAGGATGATGCGATTCAAATGGCGAAGGCTGGTGCTGACGTGCTTGTCGCTCATGTCGGGCTAACGACGAAGGGCAGCATCGGAGCCAAGACGGCGCTTTCGCTTGATGAATCAGCGGATCTCATTCAACGTATTTATGAGGCCGGTAAGTCTATTAATCCGGATATATTGGTCATTTGTCACGGTGGTCCGATTTCTGAACCGGCGGATGTTGAGTATGTGCTAGGTAAAACAAACGGGATCGCGGGTTTCTTCGGAGCCTCCAGCGTGGAGCGGTTGCCTACCGAGATTGCTATTACCGAGCAGGTTAAAAGATTTAAGAGCTTGAGTAAGTGATAAATGGAGGGCCGCCCCTGCTTGGGGGTGGCCCTTAATCCATTTTAAAAGAACATATTATAGATTCGGTTTTAATAAATTCCTCACTTGTACTGCCGCAAGTTTAGGCGATTCAGGTTATTTAATGAGAGATTTTACCGAATAGCCATCTTAATTAGTATTGACGTTTTGTCTTTGCCTTGTCATAATAATCTTAATTAAATAAGTGTGATCACATATCACAAATCACGGAGGTAAGGGAATGAGTGATATAATCAAAGTGCCATCAGTGAATAACGAAGTGTACGACCGGTTAAAACAACGCATTACTCTTGGGGTGATCCCGCCTGGGAAGAAAATATCGATTCGCACGATAGCGGAATTGTTTGGCGTCAGCACCATGCCTGTGCGAGAAGCGCTGCGTATGCTGCAGGCGGAAGGTTTTATTACATTCGAAAGGCGCAGCGTGACCGTCAACAAACTGTCGGTAGAGGAAGTGAAGCAAATGTTCACCATTCGCAAACACCTTGAAATGCTCGCCGCGGAGTGGTCCATTGAACACGTAACCAATACTGATTTGGGGGTCTTGGAAGACATCCTGGAATCGATGGCCAATCCAAACATGGACGTGACGGAATGGAGGAAGTTGAATAAGCTCTTTCACTTACGATTTTATGAATGTTCGAAGTCCTCGCATGTGCTCGAGCTGATTAAGAATGTTTGGGATAAAGTGGAACCTTACATGACAATTTATTCTTCTTCCGTAGACGATTTTCAAGAAGCGCATATTCAGCACCGCGAGATTTTGGATTTGATTCAGCAGCGCAATCTCCCTTTGCTTCTCGAGAAGATCGCCGATCATCTGATTTATACTTGCGATGTGGTTTTAAAAGCTCTCTCCAATAAAAAGTAAATTCATTAAGGAGGTGAATGCCATGACATGAGGTGTAGGGCGATTAGGCTCGAAGAAAAGAGTACAGTTGAAAAATAGTGGAGGTGTATTCAAATGAGTCATGCATCAATTGATAATGAGCTTTTTGAGAGCGAGTACGAACATACACCCGTCCCAGAGGATAAACGAAAGTCTTTGATATCCGTTATGTCCGTATGGGTTGGATTTCCAATGATTATTACCGGTGCTGTCACCGGCGCCACGCTCGTACACGGGTTGGGCTTCATGCGTGGCATACTAGCAATGGTTCTTGGTAATGCCTTGCTATTTGCGTATGTTGGACTCCTCAGCATGCTTGGGGCGAAGGACGGGTATAATTTCTCCTTACAAGCTTCAAAGACCTTCGGGCGAAAAGGGTACATGGTTTCTTCCGCGCTCTTGTCTACGCTCGTCATAGGGTGGTTTGCTGTGCAGACGGGCTTAACCGGCGTTAGTATGGGGAGTGCTTTTGGCGTGAATCAAGTGCTCATCGTGGTGATTGCGGGTGTACTGTACTTGTTGTTGACTCTGTTAGGTATCAAGGCATTGTCTATGATAGGAATTATATCCGTACCTCTGTTTCTCGTATTAGGGTTGTACTCTGCAGTGGAGGCTGTCGGGAACGGGCATGCCGTTATGGCTTATACCGGTAATCCTGATTCCCCGTTGGCGTTCTGGGTCGGTGTCACACTTGTATTCGCCTTATTCGCGGACTCGGGCACGATGACGTCGGATTTTACCCGCTGGGCAAAAAATCGTAATCACGCTTTAATCGCGACATTTGCTGCTTTCCCTATTTCAAATTTGATTGCAATGATCGTGGGAGGTGTTATTGCTGCAGCGACACTAAGCGGCTCAGGTGACGTATTCAGTGTCATCGTTGCGAAGGGCGGCTTTTTAACTTGGATTGCGGTGCTGTTTCTTTTCGTTAATCTAGGTACGGTCTGCTCACACTGCTTGTACAATGGAGCCGTCGGTTGGTCGCACATTACGGGGACCAAGATGCGCACGATGACAATCTTACTCGGTATTATTGGAATTCTGGTTGCAGCGCTTGGTATTTGGGGCTATTTCATCAACTGGCTGAATCTCCTAGGTGTGATCGTGCCGCCGATCGGTACGATTATCATTATGGACCAGTTGGTAACGCGTAAAGCGTCGACTGCCATCGACGGCAATATTCGGTACCAGCCTTTCCTTGCTTGGGGAATCGGTTCAGCTGCCGCTCTTTTCGCCAATTATCAGTTTCCTAGTGTATCCACAGCGATCTGTGGAATCATCATATCCGCTATTGCTTATTGGATGATTTCTAAGAAGTCATCCGTCGTTGCTCCCAAGACGGTAGCAGCAAAATAGTAACGGAATCAGCAGCGAGAGAAGCGTCTGCCAACGCGTCTCTCCGACCAAGCCAGGGAGATTCATTGCTGACATTGTAGCATATTTGCATAGACAGAAAAAGGAGTTGATCGTATGCGTACTTTTACATATATGGAAGCTACCGTGGAGTCGTTCCACGAAGCTTTGAAGGCAAAGATCGTTACCGGAGCAGATTTGGTACGATGGTATCTAGATAGAATTGATTCTTATAATAATCAGGGCCCTAGTATACAAGCGATCGTAACTGTCAATCCCTCCGCGATGGAGGAAGCGAAGGCGCTGGATACTTATTTCGTCGAAACGGGCGAGTTCAAAGGCCCGCTGCACGGGGTGCCAGTGCTTGTGAAAGACCAAGCCGAGACGGCTGGCATCCGCACAACATTCGGTTCCATAGCATTCGCGGATTACGTACCGGAACAAGACGCATCGCTGATCAAGCGGCTCCGCCAAGCAGGGGCGATCATTCTTGCGAAGACGAGTATGTGTGATTTCGCAGCAGGGTGGTTCTCCTTTTCCTCAATGACAGATCACACGAAAAATCCGTACGATCTTGATCGTGAATCCGGCGGTTCAAGCGCGGGTACGAGCGCCGGTATCTCTTCGAATTTTGGACTGATTGGTGTCGGTGAAGATACAGGTGGATCAATTCGATTACCGTCTTCTTTTAATAATTTATTCGGCCTTCGCGTCACGACTGGTTTGATCAGCCGTAACGGTTTTTCTCCGCTTGTACATTTTCAAGACACGGCAGGTCCGATTACACGTACAGTTAAAGACGCTGCAAAGCTAATGGACGTGCTCGTCGGCTTTGATCGGAACGATGTTTTTACAGCCGCTACCTCTCAAACCGCGCATGCGGGGCAGTACGAGTCCATGCTCGAAGGAGCCAGCATGAAGAAGTACCGAATAGGCGTACTCTCCAGTGCATTCGGTCCGGAAAGTGATATGGATTGTGCTCCTGTGAATGACCGGATTCTCTCGACTGTTAGCTGGCTGAAGGAGCAAGGCGTCGAGGTCGTGGAAGAGATCGAACTTCCTGATATTGATCAATGGATTGCTGAAACATCGTTATACACCTTGCAGTCGAAGAAAGACATCAACAATTTCTTGCAGAAGCGTCCAAGCGTTCCACTCAAGAGCTTCAAGGAAATATACGAAACTAATGCATTTCACCCAATGAACGACTTGTTCCACGACATTAACGCCGGACCAGAGGAGCCGGAGAGTGACGAGAACTATTACCGCTCGCGGGTACGCCAAGAGGAATTTCGGCGCGCCATCGTTCACCTGATGCTGGACAATGAAGTGGACTTCCTGCTTTATCCGACCGTTCAAGTACTGCCGCCGAAGCGCGAGGAGTTGTACGCTCAGAAGTGGAGTTGTCTAACATTCCCGACTAATACGGTCATCGCTTCACAATCTGGCCTTCCGGCTATGTCGGTTCCCTCAGGATTCGCCGGTCATCTCCCCGTAGGCTTTGAATTAGTCGGAAAGCCTTACGCAGAAGCCGATCTCTTGCGGTTCGCTTACGATTACGAACAGCAGGCATCCCCAAGGAGAGAACCAGGGCTGTGAGGACTGCAATAGATTTAAATTGTGATATGGGGGAAAGCTTTGGCGTCTACAGGTATGGGGCTGATGAAGAGATGATGCCGCTCATCACTTCTGCCAATATTGCCTGCGGTTTTCATGGCGGGGACCCTCGCATCATGCGGGAGACTGTGGCCCTCGCCAAAAAGTACGGTGTGCGTGTAGGCGCCCACATCGGACTGCCAGATCGTGGAGGTTTTGGTCGCAGGTATATTCAAATGTCACCGAATGAAGTGTATGATCTCTCGTTGTATCAGCTTGGGGCGCTCGACGCATTCCTTCGTGCGGAAAAAATGACGATGGCACATGTGAAGCTTCACGGAGCTCTTTATATGATGGCATCCGACGATCTAGCGCTTTCCGACGCATTCACTGAAGCCGTTTACGCCTTTGACCCTTCGCTTAGTATATTTACCCTGCCTGGCTGCAATACTTCGAGGAGTGCGGCGCGCCTCGGTATTCGATTCATTCATGAATACTTCGCCGATCGTCCATATTCGGATGGCAAGGTGAAGATGTTCGGATGGACGCTCGATGAGATTGGTTCGCCTGCGGACATCGCATCGCGCGTGGCTCAGCTGTTAGAGAATCCGGACTTTGCTGACATTGGAACGGTCTGTGTACACAGTGACACCGCTGGCGCTCCAGCTATTATGAAAGCGATCCGCGACCGGGTGCTGCCTGTGTTGAATCATGAAGAATGACTATATGTAGTGTATTTCGTTGTTATCGAAGAAAAGGCAGCCGATCTAGTAATCGGTTGCCTTTTCTCTGCTAATACAATTTCCGGTTACTCATTCTCCTTATACTCTATCGTTAGCCCCTCAACATGACGTTTACTCATCTGCTTTCGCTTCTTTCGGGCGTCTTTCGATTCAAATACGATGTCCATATCGTAGTCTCCTTCCGGATATAGCTTGCTGCGCTCGATATAAAGAGACATTCTCTTGCGGTGGATGCGCACTTTCTCCTTCTGAATTAATACCGTAATGTTTCCGCGATGATCCGGCTCGCTGCACACAATGCCTGTACGGCGCAGCGAGTGCACCCAGACGCAGTCGCCGATAACGAAATTCGGCACCTGCGTTCGCTTTTTTTTTTCTTTCAACGGAACGTTTACAGGCATTTCTCCTGTAAACGCCGCAGCTATTGCAGGCGCTTCGGGCGAGAGCTGCGTTGCCTCGTAGGTGATCTGCTTCGATCTCTCGATGAGCGCAGGCGGCATACCGAGCTTTTGCGCGATATAAAAGGCATAGGAGGAGCCGGACTGACCAATTGTTAGCTTGTAAAGGGGCTCAAGCGTTTCCGCATTGAATTCCATACGCGCATTCTCGAAGCCGGGGGCAGCGTCGGCAAATTTCTTAATCTCGTTAAAATGCGTCGTCGCCATGACCGTGGCCCCGCGGCGGTACAGTTCCTCCAGCACAGCGATCGATAGGCCAATTCCTTCGCCAGGGTCGGTACCTGAGGCAAGCTCGTCGAGAAGGACGAGCGACGAGGGTCCAGCCTCTTTGAGAATGCCGATCACGTTCTTGACGTGCGATGAGAAGGTGCTGAGCGAATTTTCAAGACTTTGTCCGTCTCCGATATCGACCATAACGGATCTGTATACAGCAAATTCGCTTCCTTCACCTACCGGAACGAGCAGTCCCGACTGCACCATGAGTGTCAGCAGACCGACGGTTTTCAGCGAAACGGTTTTACCTCCCGTATTAGGGCCTGTAATAACAAGCGCGCGGTACTCGTCGCCGATGCGGATATTAAGCGGCACAGAATGCCCGCCGAGCAGCGGATGACGGCCGTCCAGCATGGAGAGCAGGCCGCGATCGTTTAGCTTGACCGTTCGCCCGTTGATTGTTTTCGCGTATTTGGCTTTTGCGAACATAAAGTCGTAATGGCCAATCGTTTCCAAATTGATTGAAATTTCATACTTACTATTCTCGATCAGGTCCGTTAGATCGCTGAGCACCCTCGTTACCTCCGCAGACTCCTCAGCCTGCAGGTGCAAATGTTCGATATGCAGGTCAGCGATATCGGCCGGCTCAATAAATACAGTCTGACCGCTTGCCGACTCGTCCAGCGCCGCACCGCCAACTTGTTTGCGGTATTCCTTTTTCACGGACAACACGTACCGGCCTCCTCTTGTCGAGATGACGCTATCCTGCAAATAGCTGCGGTATTTGGACAAAGCGGTATCCAGCTTCTTACGAATGCGGTCGTCGAGTATATTCATCTTTTTGCGGATACGAGACAAGGCAGCACTTGCCTCGTTATCGACTTGACCGTTGCGGATACAGCGCCGAATCTCGGCCAACAGTTCATGCAATTCGTATAAGGATAGCGCATAGGAAGCGATGCGCGGACTGACGGATTCCTTCTTTTTCATAAAGTTCTTAAGCTGCTGTGAGCTTTCGATGAATCTGGCGATGTGCAGAAAGTCCTGCGGTGTAAAAATAAATCCTTTCCCGAAAGTGCCTATAAGCGGCTCAATGCCTTCGAGCGACGGGATCGGCACACTGGCCCCGTGGGCAATGACACTTAGCGCTTCTTCGGTCTCTTGAAGCAGGGTTGCGACGAGGGCCATCTCGATGACTGGTTCCATGTTCTGAATGTGGGCGCGCCCCAAATAACTCATGGCAAAGTCGGCCAAACGCTGTTTAACGCGGTCGTATTCCAAACGTTGATAAGTGGACTTGTTCAAATGAATGCCTCCTTTTGGGTACAAAAAAAAGCGGACTGGAAACAACAATCGTTTCCATTCCGCTTAGGGAGAAACTGATGTTCTTAACAGCATCACATGCAACCTGCCCGTAGAGCACGCCAAAACAAACCTGTCCAATTGAACGGTTTACTCGCGTAGCCAAACAAAACGGGTTGCACTATGAAATTACTGGTTAAGAACGACCTCAGACATTAAAATCTCTCCTTTTTACATCTATGCAGCTAATATACCCTTATCTTATGCGAGTCCAGTCAGAAAATCGCGGGATAAAATAGCTTAAATCAAACTTTCCATAAGAAGCTCGCATGGAATAAAAAAGGAAATAGTGGAGGAATATCAACAAAAGTGACGAATTAATTGTTCAATACAACCAAAATAGGCGATGGGTGTGAAGGTGAACGGATGAATAAGCAAATGAGTAAAAGCAGGGGAACTATATTTTGGAAAAATTTAGGCATTGTACTATTGATTACGTGCATTCCAATTGCTTTTATAGGCGTCATTATTTACTATATCGGAACAGATCGGATCGAAACCGAAGTGAATAAGGCTCATCAGAATCAGCTCCATTCCTCTATCCAGCAATTGAATGACTATATGGCCAATCTGGAGCATTCCGTTGTGCGGCTTGCTTTCGACCGGAGTTTGGACGAGACCCTGAAGGAGTTGGATTTCGTTCAGGATTTTCAAAAAACAAACGAACTTATGAAATCGTTTTCACTTATCACGGAGTCGAATTCCCTTATTAACAGTGTAAGCCTGTACTTACGTGATTCAGATAAGATCATCGGTGATGAGGCCGGGTTTGAATCTGTGCGAACTGATGAGGATCGCGAACTATTGAATGCTTTGCTTGATCAAGAGCGAACGATCTATTGGGATTATTCCTTGAAAAAAATAAATATGCCGGAAACGATAAATAAAGCAATCATTATTAAGCTGCCAGGCGGACAAATGTATGGTTCCTTCGGGATGTTCATTATTTACTTGGATCAAAATAAATTAAACACAATGGTTCAGAAACTCGTTTCAGGCGAAGGAGTCGCTTTTCTTTTTAATGAAAATGGAGATTACTTAACGACTCCGCCAAGACAAGAAGACAGTCAAGAGTTACTGACGCTGGAGGACGCATTAAAAAGTCAAATATCTGTAGAAAATGCCAATGAGAATATGTTCAAATTCGATTGGAATCACAAAAAATATAACGTATCGTATGGGAAAATTTCGAAGTTAGGCAGTGAATGGACGGTTGTCTCTGCCACGCCTGTATCGCAAATCATTGCGCCTGTAACAGCCTTGTCCACTCTGATTGTCTGGATTAGTATGTTTGGATTGATCATCGGGTTGATGCTTTCCTGGTTTGCTTCCAATAAAATATATGACCCTATTTACCGGTTAAAGTCTCTTTTTGAAAATTCCAGAACGAACCGGTTCAACGAAAAAAACGAAATTACGTATATCGAGCATCAATGGAGGCTGCAGCTTCAAGCAGAGCAAGAGCTTTCTATCCAAATTAAACAGTCCATTCCTGCGCTGAGAGAGAGCTTTTTACTGCAATTTTTGCAAGGAAATTTGTACTCACACACGGAACCCGAGCTTATTCAGAAGTTGAAACAGCTTGATTGGGATGTTGAATCGGAAAGATTTGCCATAATGGTCGCACAGTTTCATGGTATTTCGGAATTAGGAGGAAAATTTTCAGAGCGGGATGCTCAACTCGTTACCTTCGCGGCTTCTAATATCATCAAAGAGCTATGCATGGAGATATCGGATATGGTTCATATCATTAACTTCCAGGATTTATCCATTGGTGTACTTTTCGTTCTGGATCCTGCCAAATCGAATGAAGCGATTAAAGCAAACTTCAATAAACTTGCCCATGACTACATCGTGGCGGTCAATAATGTCTTGCACATGAAAGTTACGATTGTAACAAGTAAAATATCCGATTCGATAAAGGACATACCCAAGATTCTGGAGCAGACAAGAAAAGCTCTCCGGTTTCGTGACCACCATACGTCCAATCAAATGTTGGATATGAATCAGTTCATGCTGACGAATACAAGCCAGAATCAGTTCCCTTTTGAGCTGGAAAGAGAGATTGTGCATACCGTCAGTATGGGGCTTGAAGAGGAAGCCATGCGGCTCATCAAGCAATTCATGCTTGAACTGCAAAGCAATCACAGCGCTGAATTCATGGTTCACCAAGGCATGATGAAACTGCTCGGAACGATCCATAATGCGATGATCAAGCACGAAGTGGACCTTTTCGCCCTATATGGAGGGGTTCATCTCTATGAGCAGCTTATGCAGTTGTCCGAGCCGGATCAAATCCTGGAGTGGTTCCAATACAAGCTGATCAGACCCTTTGTTAAAGCGTTAACGATAACCTACGATAGCAATTTAAGGGAAATGATCGATAATCTGCTTTTGCAAATGCAGAAGGACATCTTACTCGATGTTTCGCTTGAGATGTACGCGGATCAGCTGCAGATGAGCCCTTCAAAGCTAAGCAAGGTGTTCAGGCAAATCAACGGAATCAATTTTATCGATACGATGGTTCGGATGAGAATTGAGAAATGCAAGGAGCTGTTAGTGACAACGGATATGAAAATCAACGATATCGCGGAGCAATTGCACTATCAACCGTCCTACCTGATCCGAATGTTTAAAAAGAGTGAGTGCATCACTCCCCGGCAGTATCGGGAAAAGCACACGCAATCGCTGTAGTAAAATATCCACTTTAAGCGGCCCTTCTTAGTATTTGAGGGGCTTTTTTGCTCATTTCAAAAAAAGACGATAGCCGGAAATTTTTCGAGACATAGTAAAAATTTATTATTATTGCGCTAAGTAGGCCAGTGCTTTAAATTTAGGCCATCAGTTGATGAACACTAGCATTGTAGGGGAGGATTGGTACATGGGTATCCAAGTGACGAAGGTAAATCACCAGCAAACTATTCAAAGAAAAGCAAAAACTTCACTGTGGTCCGAATTCAAACGTGACAAGTATTTGTATCTACTCGTTCTTCCAGGCATCCTGTATTTTCTTATTTTCAAATATTACCCGATGTGGGGGCTGGTTATAGCCTTTCAGGATTATTCACCCTATATGGGAGTTTTTAAAAGCACTTGGGTAGGCTTTGAAAATTTTGTTCGCTTCTTTACAAATCCCAGTTTCTTTCTATTGTTTCGTAATACCATGATGATTAGCTTGTTGAGCCTGGTCTTTTTCTTTCCACTTCCTATTTTATTGTCGCTTTGCATGAATGAGGTGACCAACAAATATTTTAAACGCGTAATTCAATCCATTGTCTACTTACCGCATTTTCTTTCGTGGGTCATTATCGCAGGGATTACCTTTTTATTGCTTTCGCAATCTAATGGGATTGTGAATATGCTGCTCGAACATGCGGGTTTTCCCAAAATGGATTTTTTGACGAATGAAAATTATTTCTGGGGGCTGCTTACCGGCCAAAACATTTGGAAAGACACAGGCTGGGGAACGATTATTTTCCTCGCAGCGATGACAGGCATTGACACGCAGCTTTATGAAGCGGCGAAGATCGATGGTGCCAGCCGGATCAGACAAATGTGGCACATCACCTTACCGGGTATCCGTAACATTATCATTATCCTATTAATTTTGCGTTTGGGGCAAATCATGGATGTTGGTTTTGAACAGGTGTTTCTGATGAGCAATGGCGCAGTAGCAAACGTTGCCGACGTCTTCGAAACGTATGTATATCGAAATGGAATTCAACAAGGACAATTCAGCTATACAACGGCAGCCGGTTTGTTTAAATCCGTGATTGGACTTGTGCTTGTTATCGGGGCTAATTGGCTGGCCAAACGCTTCGGTGAAGAGGGTGTGTATTAAACGAAAACGCCGAGGAGGGAAGGCAATGAGAGAAAGCTTTGGAGACCGATTATTTGGGATGGCAAATGTTCTGCTGCTTGTTGTAATTGGCATTATTACGTTATTCCCCTTGTATTACGTATTCGTCGTTTCCTTTACGGAACCTAGTGAATACATAGAGAAATACGGCTTTGTCCTGTTCCCGAGCAAATGGAGTGTGGGGGCTTATGAATATTTGCTTTCTACTTCCGCCTTCATTCGTGCAACCGGGGTCAGTGCTTTTCTGGCTACTGTGGGAACCCTGTTAAGCCTTATGATAACAGCCGCTTTCTCATTTGGACTGTCCCGCAAAAGACTGCGCGGAAGGAAAGCCATGATGATCATGGTGATGTTTACAATCCTTTTTAATCCGGGAATTATCCCTGTTTATTTATTGGTCCGTGATCTGGGGCTCATAAACAGTGTGTGGGCATTGATTGTCCCTGTTTTGACCAGCGGCTGGTATGTGATCTTGATGAAAAGCTTCTTTGACAGCATTCCTGTCGAGCTGGAAGAGGCTGCAATGATTGATGGTTGCAATGACCTAAGCATCTTTTTCCGAATTATTTTACCGCTTTCTGTCGCATCGCTCGCCGCATTCGGGCTGTTTTATGCAGTGGCCTACTGGAATACGTTCTTTAGTGCCGTGTTGTACATTAATGATTTTACAAAGGTGCCATTACAAATTGTTCTGCGCAACATGCTCATTGATTCCGATACTTCGGTCGGCGGAGCATTGGCGGTAGAGATGGCTTCGGATAAGCAGCTGCCTACTCAAACGATCAAGATGGCCGCAGTTGTCGTGTCTACGCTTCCCATTCTGATGGTTTACCCGTTTTTACAAAAGCATTTTACCAAAGGTGTTATGTTAGGCTCTGTGAAAGGATAATCACTACGGATTATTCCGGTAGGCTTGTTAAACAAATAAATATAACTAAAGGAGACTAACGTGTATGAATAACTTTTCTGACTTGGAGAAAAATTGGCGGATTGAGAAAATCGAGCAAGTGATGATGAAAGGTGAACGTAGAAGGTTGGCTGGCTGCAATGCAAGGCTTGGCGTACACGGTAAAGAAGTAAGCTTTCCTCTGGTGCGAATTACGATTGGAGGCATCACGGGTTACAGCTGGTCCCGTATCTCTCGTGAAGCTGCTGAAGCCATGATCGGAGCTACAGTTAGTGAAATATTTTGCGAAGAACAATGGATCAAAGACCGGTTCCAAAGCATTCAATTCCCACTGTTTGATTGGCTTGCAAAGGTAAGAGAAGTGCCTGTGTATAAACTAGTGAGTCAAAAAGAGTGGACCTCCCCATTAACGGTTCCCTGCTATGACACATCCTTGTACTTTGATGATCTGCATCTGAGTTCAGAACAGGACGCGGTCGCGCTGCTCCAGGAAGAAGCCATGCAAGGCTATAACGAAGGATTTCGCGGTTTCAAAATCAAAGTAGGCCGTGGCGCCATGCATATGGATTTAATGGAAGGCACCAAAAGAGATATTGCAATTGTGAACGGGATTAGAGATGTGGTCGGTCCACAATGTAACATTTCTATTGATGCGAACAATGGGTACAATTTGAACCTAACCAAACATGTGCTGAAAGAAACGGCACAGTCTAACCTGTTGTGGATAGAGGAAGCTTTTCACGAAGATGATAGGCTCTACCGTAATCTGAAGGAGTGGCTGCGCGAGGAGAAATTGAATGTGCTGATCACAGACGGTGAAGGGTTAGCGGCCGAACCGATTGTGGAATGGGCGGAACAGGGCCTGATCGACGCGATTCAATACGATTTGAAGGACTATGGCATTGTGAACTGGTTGAAATTAGCGAAAAGATTGGCTAAAAAGGGAGTAAAAGCAGCACCACATAATTACGGTGGCTTCTATGGTAACTTTGCTTCCGCTCAGGTATATCCAGCCATTGAAGGATTTATGTTTGTTGAATGGGATGAGGCGCAGATTCCAGGGATCGACACTTCCGGTTACAGCATTAAGGATGGTAAAATTACCGTTCCTTCTACTCCGGGCTTTGGCTTGCATATTGACGATGCTTATTATAAAAAACAAGTTAGTGAACGTGGCTGGACAGTATAATTCAGGCAAGGTGAACCGGTCTGTCAACTAATTTTATGGGAGATGAGTTAAATATGAAAAAGCTTCTCGTTTTATCTACGTTAGTTGTATCCTTTTCTCTTACAGTAGCCTGTTCCTCTGCACCTTCTTCGGCTCCAGCGAAAGATGGAGGGACGACTGCGAAAGTAGAGACCAAAGCGCCAGCGAAGCCTACCGAAATTAAAGTCATGACAGACTTTACAATTACTCAGCCGCCGGGTGCAGATAATCCGGTTTTGAAAGAATTTGAGAAAAGAACGAATACGAAGCTGACGGTTCAATGGATTCCGGGGAGTGATTACGCGGACCGCGTCAATGTGGCATTGGCTGCAGGCGATATCGCAGATTTGATCAAAATTCCGGATATCACGACTGCTTTATTCCGGCAAATGGTCAAGCAGGGAGCCTTCTGGGATTTGACCCCGTATATCAAAGATTATCCGAACCTGGTGTCCATTAATCCAAAAACGTGGAGCAATACCAAAATTGATGGCAAAAGTTATGCCATTCCTGCAGGACGGCCTTTGGATGGAGGCGGATTTTTCGATATTCGTAAAGATTGGCTGGATAAGCTTGGACTGAAGATGCCAACCAATATGGATGAGCTTTATACGGTAATGAAAGCGTTTAAGGAGAATGCGCCGGATGGCAAAAAGGATACAATCGGTTTTACGATGCGGGGATCAGCAACCATTGACGAAGTATTCCTGGGGACAGTTGGCATGTGGAAAGCGGTAGACGGTAAGCTGGTTAATATGTATCTTGAACCGGAAATGAGAGAATCACTAGTCTACCAGCGCAAGCTGTACCAAGAAGGATTAATTCCGCAGGACTTCCCTGTTCTGAAAGAAAATCAATACTGGGAACTCGCCACTAGTGGTAGAGCCGGAATTACGAATGAGACGCCAGAGGCGTTGTTCAGATACACAATGGACCAATGGAAGAAAGATCCGAAGGTAGAATGGACGCCAATGGTCTCTTTAGCTCCCAAAGCGGGAGGCAAACCTTATGTGCCCCAAGGAACAGGGATGAACGGTGTACTTGCTATACCGAAATCGGTTTCGGAAGAAAAGATGAAGGCCATTTTAAACTTCGTGAATTACGGTTCCGGTGGCGAAGGGTTGGATTTAACCTTGTACGGCATTAAAGATGTTCATTATACGCTTACGGATGGTTTAAAAGTATCGAATGATAAAGCGGTGGCAGACAGTGTAGGAACAGCAACATGGGGGAAAATGTTCAGTACGCCGGTCGTTGATTTGTGGCAGTATGCGGCTGGCATGCCCAAAGAGGTTTATCAAAGAAATATGAAAATTACGGAAGAAAGAGCTAAGGTTTCCGTTGGCAATCCGGCGATTGGTCTTGTATCCGAGACGGATATTAAGCTGGGTGCTGACTACAAGAAAAAAATCGCCGACATGAAAACGCAAGTTATCATCGGGAAAATTGCATTGGAAGATTGGGATAAATATATTGATTCTCTTAAGAAGGATCCAAACTACCAAAAAATTACAGAAGAGTTCAATGCCGAGTACAAAAAACGTCTAGCTCAAAATTAAAACGAACCGATTGAATATTTGCTTGAGGTAAGGGTATCCTTGCCTCTTTGTTTTTTTAACTGACGTTGGGACTACACCTTGAATAAGGAGTGTAAAAACTATGGAATATGTAGCGTTCGGAAAAACAAATGTAATGGTAAGTCGGATCGGTTTTGGTGGCGCTCCAGCGGGATTGAGGAATTACTTAGGGCCGTACAATCCGGATCTACCGGAAAACAATAACCACATTATTGCAGCCATCGATGCCGCACTTGAAGCAGGGATTAATTATTTCGATACGGCACCGGGATACGGAAACGGAAAAAGCGAAGCGTTGATGGGATACGCTTTGAAGGGCAGCCGTAACGCTGTTTTTCTGGCAAGCAAGGCTAAAATATGCCATCCCGATGATCTGAGACGATCGCTGGAACAGAGTTTGCAGCGCCTGCAGACCGACCGATTGGACTTTTTTCAGCTTCACGGTACCAGTTACAAGGATCAAGATGTACAGCAAGTTTTGCACGGCGGGATATTGGAGCAAATGCTGCAATTCAAAGCGGAGGGCTTGGTTCGCTTTATTGGCTTTACGAGTGAAGATACGAACAGAGCTGTTTATGATTTCATCCAATGCGGGCAATTTGATATCATGCAGATTTGTTATAATGTATTGATGCAGCATCCGTATGATCCGAACAGACCCTTTGGCAGTATACTTGAAGCAGAGAAAGCTGGCCTGGGTATTGCGGTTATGCGGGCGTTTACTTCGGGGGTTTTTCAACGTTGGATGGCGATGGTCCACCCGGAAAACCATTTCGATTATACCGAGGCATTAATCCAGTTTGTGCTTTCTAATCCGCATGTAGATGTCGCTCTGATCGGTATGCGAAATGCCGAGGAAGTCCGGAAAAATGCAGCAATTTGCGATCATCTTTCGGGAAGGGTCGATATTAGGCAAATGTTTACTTACTATTAATGGAGTGAGATTGGGGAAATGAGGGCCGGGACTCCGTTGGGGTTCCGGTTTTTTATTTTACATGTTGAACCATATGCCACTGGCATGTAAGATAGGTTCATACAGCAAGAGGAAGGGAACAGCTATGTGGTCGTATACAGTCGGTTTATTCCGTGATTTATCCCCTGGCGTCAAACGATTTATTGCCACTGAAAGCTTATTTGGCATCGGCGCTGGCATCTTCAACTTGATTTTAAACTTACACCTGCTGGATCTCGGCTTCTCCAAAGAGGACGTCGGGCGCATCACCTCGCTGGGAGCGTTGACCGTGGGACTGACCAGTCTCCCGGCAGGCATCGTCGTCAAATACATAGGCCGTAAAACGATGCTCGTTATCGGCATGCTGCTGGCTTTTTTGGCGTTGATCATCTTTGGATTCGGCACCAGTGTCGGCATGATTACCACAGCACAGCTCACTTGGTCGCTAAGTATTAGCGCCATTGTGAATTCGGAAATCCAACTGATTTTTCAATATTGCCGCACGAAAAAAGAAGAGACCAGCGCTTACTCGCTGCTGTTTGCAATCTTTACCTTATGCACCGGCATTGGCACATGGTTGGGAGGCTATCTCCCGTTGTGGCTGCCAGGGCACAGCACGTTGTACCAATACGCCTTTTTCGTGGCTGGCGGCTGTTTGGGGCTTTCCGGTATTCTTAGGGGCTTGCTGCTTCCGTCTACGAATGACCGAGCTGTTGCAACCGAGAAGTCAGGGACTTCCACAGCTCCTTCTTCAGTCAGGCACAAGAAGGCGCACGCCTACTCGCTTATGTTCTTGCTTGCGCTGCTTATCTTTAATTCAGGCTTCACCTTTGGTCTGTTGAGCCCATTTCTCAACGTCATATTGAAGTTTAGATTTGGGATGGAGGACGGCAGTATCTCCGGGCTGCTAGCTCTCTCCGGTGTGTTCTTTTTTGTCGGCTCGCTTCTCGTTCCGTACCTATTGGAGCGCATGGGCAGCCGCAATGCCTTCGTATTCCTGTTTCTGTACAATATCGTAGTAGTAGGGCTGATGGCACTTACTATGCCTAGCTCCGTCTTTGCTGTGCTGCTAATGATTCGAGGCACTGGCTTTACGATGCTGAACAACATGATGGACAGCGAATGCATGTCCGCCGTTGCCGAGGAAGACCGCAATGTGTTTGCAGGGATGAGGACGGTTTCACGGAGTATCGGCAATACGATTGCGTCGTATTGGGCGGGGTATATTTTGGCCGGCAATCATTACGCCTTGCCATTTTTGTTAACGGCCGTAGCGCTGCTGGCAGGGTTTGCTGTGTATGCGTGGTTCGTGCAGGGCAAGCTGGCTCAGAGACTGCAAGGGCAGATGTGAGTGGAGGTTAGTAAATCTAAAGATGATCCCTTTTTGTACAGGGGTCATCTTTTTTTATGTTCGTAGGTGGAGCAACTGGAAGGATGAGCATAAGAAGGCTTATGTTGCATTTTATACAATATAACGGCGTGCTTTGACCGTAAATCCGGTCTTTCGTTGCACAATATACAACCATTTGCTGCGAAAAGGTGAGATATAAGCGGTTTAGCGCATGAATGGTTGTACTAAGTACAATATAGAGGCGATCTGACCCCCAATTAGAGTCAAATGGTTGCACAAAACACAACATAGAAAGCTGCTGCAGCCATAACTCAGTGAGTGAATGATGATAGGTGATAAACGATGCTTCGGGATGAGCAGACGAAGCGAGATCTGAGCAATAGAGGTGTAGTCTGACCGTGATTGCGGTCTTTTTTATTCAACGCCCAACCTATATTCGTACCGTAAATTTGAACACCCACCGTAAGATCGTCTACTTCCTACCATCTGCATGCGCTTACAATCTTAAATTTGTTCCCCAATGATCATCTTTTTATCGGTTCAGGCCAGGGCATTAACCCTGTAAAGTAATAACCAAGGGAGCCACGTGTGAAAAGGCTTTCGAACTTCATCCATCATTCAGAGAGAGGGTTGTACGTACCATGAAAAAGAAATTAACAAGTATGCTGATGGCCAGTGTCGCACTTACCTTAGTCGTCTCCGGTTGTTCGAGCACAAAAGAAAGCGCTGCCAGTAACGCGGCATCGACAGCAGCTGCTACAGAGAAAGCAGCTGCGGGCAAACCGGCAAGCCCGGTCGAAATCACATTTTGGAATATGTTCGGCGGTGGAGAGGGCGACTTCGTCGACCAAATTATCAAAGGTTATAACGAATCCCAGAAAGAAGTCACCGTGAAGCAGCTTCGCCTTGAGTCGAATGAATATTACGCGAAGCTTAGCACAGCGCTATCTTCCTCCAAAGGACCGGACGTGGCCGTCGCGCACGTGGATCGCATTTCACCGTTTGTGAAAGCGAAGCAAATTGTCCCGGTGGATCAGTTAGCCAGCAAGGTCGGTTTTGATTTAAAACAAATTTCCGACTCGAATATCAAAAGCGTCTCCTACGATGGCAAGCCCTATGCGATTCCTCTAGACACGCATTTTCATATGTTCTATTACAATAAAGATTTGCTGAAAAAAGCGGAACTGCTGAACGATGATGGCACGCCTAAGCTCGGCGATTTATCACCGGAGGGCTTCAAGAAGACACTCGCACAAATACATGCGAAAGTGCCGGACGTGCAAGCACTTGCCGTAAATACGCCGTATTTCCAAGAGCCATTCTTGAACCTCTACTATGAAGCTGGCGGCGACTTGCTGAACGCAGAAGCGAACAAAGCGGCAATTAATAACGATAAAGCGCTCAATGTCTTGAAGTTCTACATGGATCTTTACAACAACAAATATACGGATCTTAATGATAAAACCCCGTGGGATTCGTTCCACAACGGCAAAGCGGCCTTTTGGTTCGGCGGCGTGTGGGAAGCGGGGCTACTGCTCGGAGAAAAATCGCCAAATATCGGCGCTATGCCGCTCCCGGCCATTTTTGGAAGCCAAACGCATTGGGGAAGCTCTCACTTGCTCGTAGTTCCGAGTTACGTAGCACCTGAGAAACAAGAAGCGGCAGCGAAATTTATGAAGTACTTCTCCGAAGTTGGCGGCAAAACTTGGGGGCAAGCAGGCCACGTGCCGGCGAACAGCGCTGTAACCACAAGCGATGAATACAAAAAGCTGCCTTACCGCAATTACTTCATCGAGGCACAAAAAACGGTGAAATTCGCACCGAAAACCGATAAATACACGACGATCATCACGACAGTTTCGGAATCGCTTCAAAACATTATTTTCAGTAAGCAAACCCCTGAAGACGGGCTGAAAACGTTGGAGAAGCAGATTAACGACATTTTATCCAACTAGCCTGAGTAGGCCAACCGGTGAGGCTGCGTCAAGCAATGCGGCTTCATCCGGTTTTTAATATGGAGCACTGAGCAAAGATCGAAGGAGTATACCCTATGGAGACTAAAGTGAGAGAGAACGAAGGGACAGTTGTCCTTCGAAAAACCTACGCATGGCCTTTTCTCAATGACTGGAAAGCGATTTTGTACCTGATACCGTTCCTCATTCCATTTACCATCTTCTATCTCTGGCCGGTATGTCGAGGGGCGTGGATGAGCCTGCACGTATGGAACATTCAAGGCATGCAAAAGTATGTTGGTTTCGCTAATTACAAAAAGATTTTCACCGATTCGGATTTTTATCTGTATATGTGGCACTCGGTTTACTTCGTTTTGATTTGTACGCCGGCTGTTATTGTACTAGGGCTGGTATTGGCTCTGCTGATCAATCAAAAAATCCTATTCCGAACCACGATTCGTTCGATTTTTTTCTTGCCGTATGTGCTTTCGGTTTCTGTTATCAGCTTTATTTGGCTGCGTATGTTCGACTCCAAGAACGGACCGATCCATGCTTTTTTAAAGATTATTGGCATCCCTGGAGAAATTCACTGGTTAACGGATAAAAATTTTGCTTGGTGGGCAATTACGATTACGACCAATTGGTGGACAGTTGGGTTCGTCATGGTCTTGTTTTTAGCAGGATTACAAGAAATTCCCACAGATCATTATGAAGCTGCGAAAATAGATGGCGCAGGCGCCTGGAAGCAATTTTGGCATATTACGCTCCCGGGTTTGTCTAGAGTCATGAAAATACAGGTGTTTTATCAGGTTATTGCGTGTCTGAAACTATTCGGGCAAGTTCAAATCATGACAGGCGGCGGTCCGGGGGATTCGACGAATACGATGATCAGATACATTTATGTGACAGGGTTTAAAAAGGATATGTTCGGTCTTGCGTCCGCTCAGTCCATTGTCTTTTGTCTCATGATGCTGCTCATTGCCCTGATTCAATTTAAACTGACAGATCGTCAAGACTAACGGAGGTCCCAATGTCAATAAAACGAATTACGCTGAATGCCGTCGCCGTCGTTCTTGCCCTGTTGTTTATTTTTCCCCTCATATGGATGCTTCTGGTGTCATTAAAGCCCAATGGCGTCAATGTCTATACCTTAAGCGATTGGATAAAATGGTCTGATTTGACCTTCGCTAATTATGCCAAAGTGATGAAGGATTCCCAGATCCTGAGATGGACCTGGAATTCGGCAGTGATTGGTGTAATAACCACCGTGGTCTCCTTATTATTCAGCTCGCTGGCAGCTTTCTCTTTTTCCAAATTGCCTTTTAAATCCAAAGGCTTATTCTATCTGCTCATAGTTTCAGGACTGCTCATCCCGACGGAGGCCATCCTGATTCCGCTATATGAGACAACGTTGCATTTGAAACTAATCGATAATATCTGGGCGATTATTCTTCCTGGTTTGACGAATCCCCTTGGGATTCTGTTGCTGAAGCAGTTTATGGACGGTGTGCCTAAAGACTATATTGAAGCAGCGCAAATTGACGGCTGCAGGAGTGTCAATCTGTGGCTGCGCATCTGTTTGCCCCTTACCAAATCGGCAATGGTTTCCGTCGGCATATTTTATTTCATCTTGTCCTGGAACAACTTCTTATGGCCTTACCTATCCATTACCTCTCAAGAGAACATGATCCTTTCGGCAGGACTTCCAACGTTTTTGTCGAATAATATAATGTCCCTGAATATGATTATGGCGGCAAGCTCAATTGCAGCAATTCCAACCATCGTGGTGTTTATTCTGTTACAGAAACACATTGTTCAAGGCGTGGCGATGTCAGGGATTAAAGGATAGATAGAAGGGATTTCCATCATGGCGAAACGACCTGAAAAGAAAAACAAAAGGATACTCATATGGACAAGCAGCATACGCTATAAATGGATGCTGCTTTTATTTCTGTTCTCATTGACGCCTCTGGTTGCAATGGGATTTATTTCTTATTCCATCTCGAAATCAACAATCAACAATAAAGTCACTGAATATTCCGAGCAGCTGCTGAAGCAAACTGCTGATAATATCGATACACGGCTTGGCATTTATAAAGACATGATGATGCAAGTTGTAAACAATAATGAAATCGTTTCCATGCTGCGCACGCTCGATCGGGTGGACAACGGACAATATGATTTGGACAGCTTATCGTTAACGACGAAGCTATCGACCATTATAGCGATTAATCAAGATTTTCAATCGATCTCCTTCCTAACGAAAACGCACTATATAAAGGGCATTTACCGCTGGAGCGACCGTTCCGCCGGCATCGTAACGCCGTTTCTCAAGACCCTTGAGGATGGCAGCAACTTCCGATGGTTCCCGACCCGTTTTGGCACTTATGTCGACAGTTTGAATTCACAGAGCGTCCATGTGTTCTCATTGGCTAAGCAAATTTATAAAACCTCTGACGACAGCCCTGTTGGTATCATCGCCGTGCTCGATATTCGCGAGGATGTACTCAAGGAAATCGTCAGCAAAGTGACGAAGAGCTCTTCCGATCTCCAGAGTTTCATTATTGATGGCAGCGGTCAAATTATTTCCTATCCCGACAACCAATTTTTAGGGAAAAATGTTCGGGAAGTACTGGGGGAGCAGGGCTCAAACCAATTGCTGCAGTCTTCCGACGAAACCCATGGTTTTCCACTCAAGCATGCAGGGCAGAAATGGATCGTAAATTACAAAAAGCTGCATACCAACGACTGGATGGTCGTAAATGTCATCTCGGAGTCTGCGTTGTACAAAGACTCTAACCGCATGCTGCAAATCATCATCGTGATTGCGCTGATTTGTATCGGTTTTTCGATTTTGACAGCGATGTTTCTGGCCAATTCGATTTCGAAACCGATTTTGAAAATGATCCGTTTGATGCGTCAGGTGATGTCGGGGGATTTGACTGTTCGCTTCAAGGCCAAACGGCGTAATGACGAGTTCGATATTTGGGGCGAAAATTTCAATTACATGGTGACCCGGCTTGACGAGCTGCTTAAAGCGGTCTATGAGGAGCAAAACCATAAGCGTGCAGCGGAGCTGAAAGCGCTGCAGGCGCAGATCAATCCTCACTTTTTGTACAATACACTAGACATAATTAAATGGACGGCTCTCCTGCAGAAGGCGAACAATGCCGCCGAGATGGTCAGCTTGCTTTCGCGGCTCCTGCGGATCTCTCTAGGCAAGGGCGAAGAAACAGTCACGGTCGAAGAAGAAATTGAGCATGTCCAATGCTATCTGGGGATTCAGAAATTCAGGTTCAATTTCGACATTCAAACGTATTTCCAAATAGACGAAGAGGTCCGAAACCTGAAGACCCCTAAGCTTATTTTGCAGCCAATTGTGGAAAATGCGATTCTCCATGCGTTCACTGACCGCGAGACCGGAGGAGAAATACATATCCGCTGCTCGCTGCATCCGGATGGAGGGATTCGTTTCCTAGTGGCAGATAACGGAAGAGGGATGGACCCGGGTCTCGTGAAGAGTTTGCAGACACCGTCCCAAGAGTCATCCGCTGATAAAATGGGGGGTATCGGGTTAGCCAATGTCGATGAGCGAATCAAGTTGATTTGCGGAAAACCGTACGGTTTAGATATTCAGAGTACCCTGGATGAAGGAACGAGCATCGGGATTTGGCTTCCCGTGATCGAGTAGGAGGAATAACATGTTTCGAGTCATCATTGTAGAAGATGAATATATTGTTAGGTTTGGCATTCGTTCGATGATCGATTGGGAGAAACTCGGCTTAACCGTAATAGGAGAGGCTTCCAACGGCCAAGAAGCCTTGGAACTTATGAGCAAGGAGATGCCGGACATCCTGATTACCGATATTAAAATGCCGCTGATGGACGGGATTGCCCTCATTTCAGAGGTTCGCAAAATAAATCCTCACATGAAAATTCTCATCCTCAGCAATATTGAGGACTTCGGGTATGCCAAGGAAGCGATTCACAACGGCGTTTCGGAGTATTTAATTAAATCGGATATGATGCCACGAGATTTTGAGCAAGCTTTGCTTAAGGTCAAGGAAGCCATAGAGATCACTTCACCAGCGGGAGTGAAACAGGAGGAATCAGCCGTGGAGCCGATATGGAAGGAGAAGCTTCTGCAGGAGCTTGCCGAGGGGGCTCAGCGAGATATTAGCAGCCTACAGAGAACCTTCGGTAGTCAAGGAAGTGCTCCCTTTTATTTGCTCCACATGGTTAAGGATGCGACGAGTGTCGCTGTTGTGGAAGAACAGTTCACTCTGCGAAAGGTATTAGATAGCGTGCTGCAAGCCCGGGAGCTTGCCTATGAGATATTCCCCGATCGGCAAGGGGAAATGAATGTGCTGCTGCTGACCGGCATGCCCCATCGGCAGGGTCAGAAGGCTGCCCGTGAAGCAGCGGAGGTTTGTTCAGCCGAACTTCATGTTAGTTATGGTCTGTGTTTTACCGTCGGAATTAGCGGAGAATTTCAAGAATTAACTGAGCTGCATACCGCGTACGAGCAAGCAAGGGCGGCAGTGAAGTTTAAAATGTTCGTCGGCAGCGGCAAAGTGATCGCCTATGGCGCGGATTATAGGCCAGGAATGAGCCCAACAGGAGAGCCGATAAAAATAAGTACTATCCATATTCATTCGATGGTGTACGCCTTTCAGACAAAGGAGTTACAGACCTATCTGGAAGAACTGTTCGAGCAGTTGGACGCACGCAAAGATTATGATATGGTGCAAATTATTTCTCTAGAGCTTTTGATTATGCTGACGACGTTATGGTCCGATGTATCTAGCGATCAGATGAGTATCATGCAGTTAAAAAAGCAATATTTTGACGAGTTATCCAAACTGGAAACACTAGATCAGAGCAAAACCTGGTTTATGGGAGCTTATCAAGAGCTGCTTCAGCATATGATTCAGATTTATAACAGCGACCGAAACAGCATCATCAAAGCTACGCAGTATATCCAGCAGTATTATCAGCAGGAAATTTCGCTTCAATCGATCTCGAACCTTGTCCATTTGAGCAAAAATTATTTTGCCAATTTGTTTAAAAAGGAGATGGGCGAAAGCTTCTTGGAATATTTGACACGCATTCGCATTGAAAAAGCGAAATCTTTACTCACAGGGGAGCTGAAAACGGCTGATATCGGACATCTGGTAGGTATTGCCGATCCGAAATATTTTTCTAAAGTGTTCAAAAAAAATGTCGGGGTTTCTCCATCGGAGTACAGGACTCGCGCGAAGAGATGAGATGTCATGTCAGATAGGGGGCTATCATGCTAAATCATAGTAACAAGGAGCGGTTCTTGCGTGCTTTGTGCATTGGGGGGATCGCCCTGGCTTTCACGGGATGTTCCAATACGCCGCAATTGGCGAAGGAGAAATCGATGGCACAAGGGGACATACCTCCCGTCGAAATCTCCTTTTGGAATCCATTTGGGGGCGGCGAAGGCGATTATGTCGAGCAGATCATTCGGAGCTTTAACACTTCGCAGAAATCGGTTTTTGTAAAGCAGCTTAGGCTGGAATCCAATGAGTATTATGTAAAACTGAGCACGGCACTTTCTTCAGGAAAAGGACCTGACGTCGCCGTGGCGCACGTTGATCGCATTTCTCCTTTTATCAAAGCAAAACAAATTCTAGCGTTGGATGCTTTAGCTAACGAAAGCGGTTTCCATTTTGACGAAATTGAGAGTTTTAACGTACAAAGCGTAAGCTTTAACGGGAAGCCATATGCGATCCCGCTGGATACGCACTTTCATGTGCTTTACTACAATAAAGAGATTCTGAAACAAGCAGATTTGCTGAATGAGGATGAGACCCTTAAGCTCGGTAAAACATCGCCCGAAAGCTTTATTCAGATGTTGACGCAAATTCAGGCGAAAGTGCCCGGGGTTCAGCCCATTGCGGTGAATACACCTTACTTTCAGGAACCTTTTCTGAACTTGTATTATGAGGCTGGCGGTGATCTGCTTACGCCTGATCTTTCCAAAGCCGCGATACATAATGACAAAGCTTTGCAAGTGTTGAAGTTTTATCAGCTGCTGTATGCGAAACGTCTGGCTGATTTGAACGACAAAACGCCATGGGATTCCTTCCACAACGGGAAAGCAGCGCTATGGTTCGGCGGTGTTTGGGAAGCTGGGCATCACTTGAGCGAAAAATCGCTGCGGGTCGGCGTTGCGCCGCTTCCGCAAATATTCGGCAGCCCGGTCCATTGGGGCAGTTCTCATACTTTGGTCGTACCGAGTTACGTGTCCAAAGAGAAACAGAAAGCGGCGATGGCCTTCATGACCTATTTTTCAGAAGTAGGCAGCACCCTCTGGGGGCAAGCAGGGCATGTTCCCGCCAATCGGGCTGTCGTGCAAAGTCAGGCCTATCAGCAGATGCCTTATCGGGATATCTTTATTGAAGCTCAGCGTCAAGTTAAATTTGCGCCGAAAACGGATAAATACGCGACGATCTTCACAACGTTGTCGGAGGATCTGCAAAGCATTATTTTGGGCGGATTGGACCCGGAGGAAGGTTTGATTTCGTTAGAGAAGAAGATAAACGATATTCTTGCGAACTAATAAAGAGGCCGGGACCCGCAGGGGTTCCGGTCTCTGCATTACTGGACTTCAACTGCATTAACGAAGGAGATGTTGTGAAAGAGGGAAATCATTTGTTCAAAATCTAATTCCGCAGGCAGCTTAATCGTGAGATCCAAAAGAATTTCGGAGGTTCCCCTTAATTTCTCACTTTGAAAATTTACGATCCTGATATTTTTTTCTTTCAGTGTTTTTTGCATATTTTCTAAAGAACCTGCTTCGTCGATAATACGTATAATCAGGTGTTCTGATTTAGGCGCAGCTAGCCAAGTGAATCGTCTGTGTAACACGATTTGAGCAATAAGAATTAATACGGTAACCCCGATTCCCAAAACATATAAGCCGGATCCAATCGCCATCCCGATGCCTGCTGTTGCCCAAATTCCTGCTGCTGTGGTAAGGCCTTTGACCGTATGACGCTGCATAAAGATCATGCCTGCTCCTAAAAAACCTACACCACTTACAACCTGGGCTGCTATTCTTGATGGATCGAGTGCTATGCCAGTTTGTCCTAGTTCATCATAAAAGCCATATTTTGAAACTAACATCATCAAAGAAGCACCAATAGCAACAACAAAATGAGTTCTAATCCCGGCTTCTTTCATTCTGTTTTTACGCTCATATCCAATGAATAGTCCGCAAATTCCGGCAATCATCACTTGAAGTAAATATTCGAATCCCATCATGTAGATCCCATCCTTTTCACGAAAATATTGAAAGCGCTTTATCGGAAATTTTACCCTACTGCGTAGAAAAGATCAATTTCTCATTGTTCCATAGAGAGAATAGTATGCAAATAAAGGGAAATAAACCCAATAATCGAATATCTATTTAAACACGATTTGAGAACTTTGGAGGTGCTGTGGTGTTAAAGAAAAACGTTTATATGAGAACGATCTTGTTTGCAATCGTTTTTTTTGTATTTTTATTTTTACCCGCGGGGTCTTTACATTTCTCTGAAGCGTGGATTTATTTTGCAATCTTTTTTGGATCAACGATGTACATCAATCGTTATTTCTTGAAAAGAGATCCTGAGCTCATAGAACGAAGAGTTAATGCTAAAGAAGTAGAAAAGGAACAAAAAATTTTCCAATCCATTTCTGGCGCCATATTTTTTATTGGATTGTTAGTTCTTCCAGGTTTAGATTATAGATTTAGTTGGTCAGATGTTCCTTTCTATCTTGTATTCGTCGCGGATTTCTTCGTCTTGTTAGGTTTTATCATTGTTTTTTTAGTTTTTAAAGAGAATTCATTTACATCTGCCATAATTGAAGTAAGTGAGAATCAGCAAGTGATATCAACAGGCCCTTATGCCTTGGTGCGACATCCGATGTATACAGGGGCAATATCCATTATCCTGTTCACGCCTCTTGCATTAGGTTCAATTTGGGCATTGATTCCCTCAATTTTTATTATTATTTTCATTGTTCTGAGACTGTTAAATGAAGAAAAAATATTGTTAAAGGAGTTACCAGGGTATGAGGATTACTGTAAGAAGATCCGTTATCATTTAATTCCACTTATTTGGTAATGGAGGTGCCGTTCCGGCACTGGATTTTAATTTTGAGAGCGCAAAACTAGCTGCTGATAGTTCAAGTATCAGGTTGAATTATCCTGGCTACCTTATACACTTTTTCTCATTCTTTTTGATTGGGATTATCATTGATTTTGTTATTCGGTTACTAAGGCTTAAAAAAGCTGTTCAATTATAAAAGAGTGAAATTGATTATGACATTCTATTACGGATATGATGATACTCATGTTTAGGAGGATTTTATGCCTTTCCCATTCGACTGCATTAGTGATTTTATGTTTTTCGAAACGGAGCTTGCTCAATCAGATGTTATTTTAATACCAGGTTCTAGCCATCCTCAGCTAATGGAAAGAGCTGCAATGTTATATCATCAAGGCATCGCTCCATGTATTCTACCTTCAGGTGGAGCCACTCCGCATGTTGAAACAACTGAATGGGAATACCTGAGAAATGTTGGATTGTCACTAGGTGTACCTTCGGAGTCAATATTAAAAGAAGATCAAGCAACTAATACCTTTGAAAATGCACGTTTATCACTGGAAGTATTACAACAACAAGGAATTCACCCCAAACGCGTTGTTCTAGCCTGCAAAAATTATCACGCTCGAAGAGCGCTTTTAACGTATCAATTTGTTTTTCCAAAAGAGACTGTTTTTTATGTAAGCCCAGTAATCGACAAAACAGGGACTTCAAAAGATAACTGGTTTAAAGAAGAAGAAAAGATAAAGTTCGTAATGAATGAGCTTGAGAAGGTAGGGAAATATTTCAGATCCGCCATACACGAATTGGGATCGAATAGCTTGTTTGGCTAACAAGGAACGAGAGTTTACTATCTGGCAACCGGATCTTAATGGATCGGTTGCCTTTTCTCGGCGAAAGCAGAATTGTTCAAACGTGGCAAGAATTAGAGACGGAGTCAGAAGCAACATAAACTACATGAAGATCCTTGAAACCAAACAAAAGGTGAACGATAGTGTAGAAAACAACTAATATACGGCTGCTAATATAGATCGGCAACTGTGTTAAGCTATCAGTACCGTGCGAAGACTTTAGGCAGTTAGTTTAAGTATACATACTTCCTCTAATCACTCCAAATAAATAGCATCATACGGAAACTCCAGCTTCTTCATCCGATATTCCTTTGGCGTCATATGCATGTATTGGCGGAAGATTTTACCGAAGTAGCTGGGGCTGTCAAAGCCGCATGTTTGGCCAATGTCCTGAACAGGCAGGTCAGTGGTTCGGAGAAGGGCGATGGCGGCTTCCACTCTCCGATCCCTTAAATAGGCCAGAGGCGAGGATTGCTCAGACCGCTGAAACAGCCTGCATAGGTAATGTTTATTGATTCCGCAATGCTCGGAGATCATATCCAAAGTGAGCGGATCTGCAAAATGATCTCTCATGTATTTTTTTGCTGTTTGAATGAGCGTGCTCGTGCTTGCGCTAACGTCTTTTGTCATTTCTCGGCTGGATTGCACGAGTGTGAGCATCCATTCATATACACCGAGGGACAGTTGATATTTGTCGGTTACCTTTTCTTCAGCGACCATGCGCATCAATTTCCAAAGCCCCTGAATGAGGGAGCTGTCCGAATCTCTCTGGATGACAGGCCCCTCCATCGCTATCACGTAATCCCAAATCCGATTCGCCTCTTCTCCCCGCAAATTTAGCCAGATGATCTCCCATGGTTCCTTTTGATCTCCGTAGAAGTATTTATGGCTGCTAGGCACCTTCACTAAAAAACCTGTTCCTTTCGTCAAAGGAAAGCGTTGCTGTTCATACTCAAGATAACCTTGTCCACTCATCGTATATTGAAAAATGACATGCCCGCAGTCGGGGCGCTCTTCTCCGATAAAGCTGTAATCAGGGGTATTGATCATTTGCCATCCAATAGAATCGAGCGTGAGGATGGAGGTATCATCGTTTCGAAATCCATATACAGCGGGCTTGAGCATTAGGAATCTCCTTAAGAAAAGTCAATTTTGTTATATTATAAGTCATTACATTAAGATTGTCCCCTCAATACTTCCGGAGATACAATGATTATAAAGAGAGGGAGTGAAGGTTGGATGGTTAATAATGAACTAGTCATTGAATTATTGCCTGACGAGTATTGGTGGGGAGGCCGGGTTGCGGACGGGAGAAGTATGCCGTATGGCACATCGTTATTTCGTGTTGACTTGGCAGCTAGCAGCGGAGCCAATCAGGCCTGCCCATTGCTTGTATCCAGTAAAGGGCGATACGTTTGGAGCGAGGAGCCGTTCGCTTTTCAGATCGATCATAAGGAGTTAAGGGTAATCGGCGAGTTTGCCTTACTGAAAGTGGAAAAGGGGAACGAGACTTTAGCCGGAGCATTCCGTCATGCGGCCCGTACGTTCTTCCCGGCAGTTCCAGCATTGCCGGAAGAGCTGCTGTTTACTGCACCGCAGTACAACCTGTGGATCGAATTGCTCTATCATCCGACGCAAGAGAAGGTATTGCAATATGCAAGAGATGTACTCGCAAATGGCATGCCGCCCGGCGTCATCATGATTGATGACAATTGGCACGAACCTTACGGAACCTGGACGTTTCATCCAGGACGTTTTCCTCAGCCTAAGCAGATGGTTGATGAGCTGCATGCCTGGGGATTTAAGGTTATGCTTTGGGTTTGTCCGTTTATTAGCCCGGACTCCAGCACATTCCGTAAACTGGAACCAGCGGGTATTCTTTTAAAAGATGGTGAGGGGAAGACGGCGATTCGCAAATGGTGGAACGGATACAGCGCCGTACTGGACTGCACGAATCCCCAAGCCGTTGCGTGGATTCATGAGCAGCTTGATTCCCTGCAGTCCCAATTCGGAATTGATGGCTTTAAGCTGGATGCTGGCGATTTAGAGTTCTATGAATCGGATGATTTGAGTTATGAGATTACGACACGTAACGGTCATAGTGAAGCATGGGCGAAGGTCGGACTGAAATATCCGCTCAATGAGTATCGCGCTTGCTGGAAGCTTGCGGGGCAGCCATTGATCCAAAGGCTGAAAGACAAGCAGCACAGATGGGAGGACAATGGGCTTGATTGCTTAATTCCGGATGGTTTGGCACAAGGACTTCTCGGCTATGCGTATACGTGCCCGGATATGATCGGCGGAGGCGAGTTTACGAGCTTTTCAGTTGACCAATTGGATTCGGAACTATTTGTTCGTTCCGCCCAATGCTCGGCCTTATTTCCGATGATGCAGTTCTCAGCAGCACCTTGGCGGGTTTTGGATGATGAGCATCTGCGCTATTGCATAGAAGCAGCTCAACTTCATGCCGCCTTTGGAGAAGAAATCCTTGATCTGGCTAAGCATGCCTCACGGACTGGGGAGCCAATCCTGCGTCATATGGCCTATGAATTTCCCGGAGAGGGAATGGAAATGATTCAAGATCAATTTATGCTGGGACATTCACTCTTAGTTGCTCCTGTAGTCGTCCGAGGGGCACGATCCCGCCAAGTCATTTTTCCGACGGGCATATGGGTTGGAGATGACGGTACAACCGTGTCAGGTCCTGCAAAGTTGGAGATTGAGGTGCCGCTGGACAGGTTGCCTTTTTATAGAAAACAGTGACGATAAAAGCCAGGAATCCTTGATCTAACAAGGGCTCCCGGCTTTTTATGTATCATATCTTTTTTATAGAAGTAACAGAATCAAGAATAAAGTTGGAGTAAGCTTCAGCACCTTTTGTCGTCAAGTGAACGCCATCGCTGGCGAACCAGTCCGGCTTGTCTTCACTAAATGAATGCCAGTCGAGAAGTTTGACATTGGCATATTTTTTGCTTGCATCCGCTAACGTATCATTTACTGTATCTTGCCATTTTCGGGGTACACGTGTATTCATGAGAACAATTTTCCGCTCTTCTCCAATCGTCTCGAGAAGCTTCTCAAGCTGATCTGATGTAAAAGGTCCGTTCGTTCCGAGGTGAATGACAACAATTTGACCCAGTTTCTTATCGGCCTTGAATTGCTTAATAATGTCCGTGGCCTGCGACAGTTGTCGACTGATTTTCGCGTCTACGACAATCCCTTCAAGCATTTTCTCTAAAACCGGGGCTGCGCCCAACATAACGGAATCCCCGACAGCAGTAACCCTCTGGCTTAACGGCACCAGTTTATAAGCGCCGGATGAGTTCGTCGGGGTGGCAGGCTTCTACTCACTCTGTGTGATCCTGTCCTGATTTTTTGCATCAGGGACAAGGGGGGTCAGAGCAGCTGAACTTTCCGATACAGGTGTTGGCGTTGGGACAAGAACCGTCTGTTCCGGTGCATGGTTACCTTCAGGAGAAGCTGTCGGGACAGGGCTTGCCGAAACAATAGGGACATTATTGCCTTTAGGAGAAGGCGTTGGAACAGCATTCGGTACATCATGTTTTGTATCAACGATTGGAGAAGCTGTCGGGACACCGTTTGTTTCATCCGGTAATTGATCGGAAGGCGAAGAAATCGCATTAGCGTTCGTTGGGCTTTGGGAATTGAATGCTACTTCTGTGCTGCTCTGATTAAACATACAGGAAACGAAGATGAGTACGAGAATGACAACCGGTACGAGTCGAACAAAGAACCTAAATTGCAGCAGAGTTGCACGCCCCTCCGACCGAAAGCCGAGAATTTTGGCCCAAATGCGCCAATTGCCGCTTCGGAACGGGGTTTCGATGAAGCTGTAGGATAAAGCGGCAAATCCGATACTAAGGATTAACTGGATCATTTGAAGAAAATAGCTTGCATCCGTATTAGGGCTAGTCGAACTCGTTAATACGATCACAGGATAGTGCCAAAGATAAATGGAGTAAGAACGAACACCAATCCAGCGTAGAGGTTTCCAACCGAGAATTTTGCTAACAAGGCCAGAGGGACTTGCTGCCGCTGCAATAACGAAAGAGGTTGCGAAAGAAAGGACAAGCATACCGCAGGTGTACAGCGATTGATCATATTCTCCGGTCTGAAGAAACATGTAGATGACAATCAAAATTCCAATGATCCCCATCCCATTTATCCATGAACGATTTTTGCGTAAGTTAGGGTCAATAAGTTTTCGGCTTGGGCATATAAAAGCAAGGGCTGCACCGATCAAAAGCCCGAATGCTCTCGTATCCGTCCCGTAATATACTCGGCTAGGGTCAGTACCGGGCTCATATAAAATTACCATTGCGATATAAGAAATGATGGCACCAGCGAGGGTGAGTAAAACAAACTTGCCGCGAGTCGGACTAAAGAAACGACTCAAGCCAATGATAATCAGAGGCCATAATAAGTAGAATTGCTCCTCGATGGCGAGCGACCAAAGATGTCCGAGCGGTGAAGGAGGTCCGAAGCTCTCGAAATAGGAGACTTGGTGAAAAATGTTGTACCAGTTGCTTGTATAGGTTATCGCCGACCAGATATCCCCTTGAATGGAAATCAATCTCGAATGATTTGAAATCGCCAGAAAGGCGGCGACTGTTATGATCATCGACAACATGGCGGGAAGCAATCTGCGAATGCGACGGATCCAAAACCTTTTCAGATCGATACGATTTTTACTTTTGCGCTCTTCCAACAGCATATCCGTAATTAGGTAACCGGAGAGAACAAAAAATACACTTACTCCTAAGAATCCCCCTGAGGCCCACCCCCAGTTGAGATGATACGCAATTACAGTAAGGACAGACAGTGCCCTGATCCCGTCCAATCCAGGCATATAGCGTGGATGATTTTGTTTGACTTCCTTCATGATGCTAGCTCCCCTAATGTGTCGATTCCTGAAACAAATACTTAGACTCAGATCTACCATTAGGAGTTCAAATTTTTATAAACATTTACTCGATGGAGCTTTTTTAGCACTGGAAGTTATTTTACTAGTATTGACGGTTATCGCTGCTATGATTACGAATAGACTATGATTATTTCTAAAGGTACATAAATAAACAAAAAAACCACCATGAAGGTGGTTTTTTGCTCTCCAAATTTATATGTTCGGGTTGTAAACCTTACCCGTTGTTTTATGTTGAGGGAACTATGATCCGCTATTTTGCGAAAACATGAATCCAGAGTATCAACGGCATCTTCCAAGTGGTTGACCGACGATGAAATTACAGCAGTTTCTTCAGATCTTCTACGATCGCCATAGGTTTGTCTGTGGAACCATAGCGTTTCAATACATTCCCTTCCCGGTCAACAAGAAACTTCGTGAAATTCCATTTAATTGATTCAGAACCAAGCACACCTTTGGCTTCTTTTTTCAAAAAGCTATACAGCGGATCAGCATTGGAGCCATTCACATCGATTTTGTCGAAAAGCTCAAAGGTTACGCCAAAGTTGATCTCGCAAAAACTGTGAATGTCTTCGTTGTTCCCTTTCTCGCCGCTGCCGAATTGATTGCATGGGAAGCCGAGAATTTCAAGACCATCGTCTTTATATTGCTTATAGATTTCTTGAAGCTCTTTAAATTGTGGAGTAAATGCGCACTTGCTAGCTGTATTCACGATCAGCATGACTTTGCCGCGATAATCACTGATTGATTTTTGGTTTCCTTTTGCTGTTTTTACATTGAAATTATAAATGAACATAGGTCACATTCCCTTCGATTTGAATTTTGTAAAATTTAATTTTTCAAAACCTTATGTACCAGAGTATAAACCTTAAACTACATTTCTGTCAATTGTATTGTGCTAAATATAATTTTAGTAAATTTAGGTTTGCTCTATGTAAAAGGAAGGCTTATATATTGTTTGAAATTAAATTTTGAGAAATAGGCAGGTTGAGTTACAATGTACAATATCGAAAAAACAGGGGGAATGATGATGAAAGAGGCAGCTGTAATGAAGCTAGAGGATATGCTCTGTTTCACGGCCTATGCAACTTCCCGTGAATTAACGCGCATTTATCGGCCTATTCTGGAGAAGTTTGGGCTTACGTATCCACAGTATTTAGTCATGGTGGTGTTATGGGAAAGAGGGACCAGCACGGTGACGGAGCTTGGCGACAGATTGCTGCTGGATTCGGGGACGTTAACACCACTGCTGAAGCGACTTCAAGAAGCGGATTTGGTTGTTCGCAAACGTTCTTTGGAGGATGAGCGGAAGGTGGAGGTCGGATTAACGGATAAAGGTGCACAGCTGCAAAACCAAATGCAGAGTGTATCTGTAGACATTTTTGCAGAAATTTGCGGGTCTTTTGAAAAATATTTAGAATCGTTAGGCCAGTTTAAAGAGCTGCAGGCAAAAGTAAATGAAGTTGCACGCCGATCAGACTAATAGGATGTGTAGAAAGCGAAATAAAAAGAATGGCCGGAGTTTCCTCCGGCCATTCTGGGATGCAAGTTATTCACACATAGAAATCAAAATGAGTGAAGATAATATTTAATATTAGGTTATAACAAAAGAGCACCTAACGAATAGCAGACAATCATCAACAGCAGCACTGTGATATGGTTAAGCGAGAATATGAACATCGAACGGGCCCACTTGTCCTCCGGTTTCCGCTGATATCCGTTAATGCTCATCACTAACCAGACCAGGCTTAAGATCGCATTCGCTATAGCGATATACGGATTAAAGGACCAGAACAAAAAGCTGACCAGGAATAACGCAACCAGATATACGTTCATCTGCACGTAAGTTCTGTGAATGCCCTTGACTACCGGCAGCATTGGAATGTTAGCCGCACGATATTCCTCCATGCGCCTAATTCCAATTGCGTAGAAGTGAGGCATCTGCCAGATAACCATCAACAGGAACAGCGCAATCGCATGCGGATGTAAAATATCCGGTGAGATCGCGGCCCAACCGATCAACGGAGGAATCGCTCCAGACAAGCTGCCAACCTCCGTATTGTAAATCGTTCTGCGTTTTGTCCACATGGTATACGGCACGACATATAAGAACAAACCGAGGAAGCCTACAAAAGCAGATAGCGGCGATGCCAGATACAAGGAGACTAGGCCACCGATCGCGATCCAAATCCCAAGGAACAGTCCGCTTCTGATATCAATGATGCCGGAAACCGTTGGCCTGTTTTTCGTCCGTTCCATGATGCGGTCGATGTCACGGTCGTATAAATTATTAAAAATACCTGCCGCTCCAATCACTAGAGAAGATCCGATTAGCGCTAACGTCATGTTGCCGATTTTATCCATTAGCGGTATTTGATGTACGAACAAGGCCACACTAAGCCCTGCGATCATTGCGATGAGGTTGGATTTAATAATGCCAATCTTTATGGTTTCGAAGAGTACCTTCGTGAACGAGATTGGAACTGTTTGGATGCTAACCGTATTGCTTTGGACTCGCATGTCTCTAACACACCCTTCCAAGAAAATTAACCTATAGATAGGTTACCATATAGAAGTCATTCTTGTGTCTTGCTTCTGCAAACACTCATGATTCTGTCAAAAATCTTTGTCTCTTTCGTGAATGATCCAGAAGTGGATGAGGACCGGGACCCGGGGGGTTCCGGTTTTTTGTCTTACGTCTGGCAGCCGGAATCCAGCGCTGGCTTGCGATGTGACAAAATTTGATATGCTGCCTATAAGGACAACAAGAACAAGAATTGTCACTTACTTGCAGTGGGCGATGCTCCTATAATAAAGCCTAACACGTTGTCTTGTTAGTTCCGGACACTTGAACAGCGGCGATACAGAAACATCAACAGGGAGGCTATTATGAAAATTTTTACAACAAAAAGGGTCAGCTTGACTATGCTCGCTCCGCTTTTATTAGGGGTGTTGGCAGGCTGTGGAGAGAGTAAGGAGACGCCCACGGCTACTTCAGCTGCAAAACCTGATCTGAAAGTTCAGTTTATGGTACCGTCATTTGCGGACATTCCAGACATGAACAATGAATATTGGACGAAGTTCCAAAAAGATAATAAAGTTCAACTAAACATAGATTGGATCCCTTCAGGCGACTACGATACAAAATTTGACCTGGTTTTGGCATCCGGCAACATACCAGAGGTTATTGTTGCGAACAGTATAACACGTCCAACGCTGCAAAATGCAGTGAAGCAAGGGGCATTTTGGGATTTGACGCCTCTCTTGGGTGATTTCAGCAAGTATCCAAATTTGAAGAAAAACGGATATAAAGACGTGTGGAACTATGTCCGTACGGATGGCAAAATTTTCGGTGTTCCACGAAATCGTCCGCATATTGACCTCAGTCTCAAAATGAGAAAGGACTGGCTGGATAAGTTCAACTTACCTGTGCCGACTACATTGGATGAGTACGCAGCTACCCTTAAGACAATAGTAGATGGCGACCCCGATGGGAACGGTAAGAAAGACACAGTTGGTTTGATTGGCCAAGGCAACACAGGCAATTTCTTCGCCGACAGTGATGGAAGCTTTTTGGCTGCATTTGGAGGCCTCGATCCTATTTATGGGAAAGACGGAGGTATGATTAACAAATATTTGACACCGAATTACACGGATATGGTTTCCTATTTCCACAAACTGTATACCGACGGCGTTCTGGCCAAGGACTTCTCTGTCATTAAACAAACCCAGGCGGAAGAAATCTTCACCACAGGGCGGGCAGTTTCTTATGGAAGAAATACATGGCGGGATTTCAACTTCGAACAAACGATCAAGAAAGTGCAGCCGGATGCGAATGTCATTTCTTTGCCACCGATGAAAGGTCCAGGAGGTTCCAGTGTTCAGCTGTCAGTTCCATTCTCGGGAGCCTTTTATATTTCGAAACAAGTTCCGGAGGAGAAAGCAAGACAAATCCTGGACTTCTTCGAAAGAACGACGACGCCGGAGCAAACGGACTATAACTATTATGGGATCGAAGGCGTCGATTATAAGATGGTAGATGGCCAGCAGCAGCTCACTGAACTCGGTGTAAAACAAGTGACCGCTAACGGCACAGGAGCTATTTTTCCACTGGCCTATAATAATAAAATGAAAGTTATTAACCCTGCCGCTCCCAAAGCGTATAACGATGCCAAGGAGAAATCGGTGGCCGTTTATGCAGAAGTAGGGAAAATTGATCCATTCTCTATCATTAATTCGAATACGTGGACGTCTATTTGGCCGAAGTTCCAATCGGAATGGCAGTCGATGGTCGTCAAAGCGATCGTAGGGCAGATTTCGATGGATGAGTACAAAGCTTATATTGAGAAGCTCAATGCGAATCCGGATTTTCAAACGGCCTATAAGGAATTCGCAGCAGATTACAAGGAGAAGTTTCCCAAATAAACAGCCACAGGTGAGTTCCTTTCTGCTTGCTTTTTGCAGCTCCGCTCCCTATGCTTAACACACGAACCCTCTGTGTGAATGAGTGAGTGGTATGTTAATGGGGCTTAAGAAGACGGGGAGGACTTATGGCTAACTGGAGCAGCATGTTTCTGAAAAAACTAGGCAAAAAGAGGCGAACGAACACGAGAACGTATTTCTTCAAGCTCATTTGGCTTGGCTGTATTTCCGTATGTATTCCGGTGATATTGGCAAGCGTAGCGTACTATCAATTCTCTACACATCGGATGCAGAAATACATACAGGCTGAAAGTGACTCGTCCTTGACCATTATGAAGGATCGTGCCGAAACGGTTTTACAGGAAATTGAGCAGGATTCGCTCCAGTTAGCCAATGATCCTTTTATTCAGCAAGAGTTTACGGATCCTCAGGATGAAAGCGGTATTTTGAAGCTTGATATCTTGAAAAAAATTGCTTTGGTTAAAAATTTCAATAGCTTCATTAGCGAAATTTATTTGTATAACAGCACAAACAATGAGGTCATTTCCAATGAATACGGCTCCATTGAGAAAGAATATTACAAATATAAACAAAATATTGACGAACTGCTCGCAATCAAACGTCCTACACAATGGACACAGCTGAAAGGCAAGGCAGGATACATTACCTTTTACAGAAAGCTGCCCTTGATTGGTACGGAAGGACCCAAGGGTGTCCTCGGCTTTGAGATTGAAGCTGCCAAACTGAGCACATTTATGGAAACAGATACGGTCATGTTGACCGGTGATCAAGGTTTAATGATCGTGAAGCTGAACGACCCTTTCGGGATAGAGCGAAACCCCCAAGTGAATCAGGCCGAAGAAACGGCCAGATTAAAAGGCATTGCGATGATCAAGGCATCGGATCAGAACTCGGGCATATTTGTAGCGGAGGGTATTGATGGGAAACCGGCGCAATATCACTACGTGAAAAATGTATTTTCCAGAACTTACGTATCTGTGACGCCTGAACAGGTCATTACCGATCAATTAAGCTGGATTCGTGAAATGACGGTGCTTATTGTTCTTGTATTTGTAGGTGTCGGCATTCTTCTGACGTATATTACCTCCAAGAGGGCCTATACGCCAATCGGGCAATTGATTAATCACAGCCGTTCGCTGCGTGGCCATGGTGTCGAGCCGAAGGAAGACGAGTTGGATATCATTAAGGAGTCTCTGGATTATTTAAGTAATGAGACGGAGAAATTGGAAAGCTATGTGCAAAATATGGAGCCGTCCTTGCGCGAGAAGTTTCTCTTCAAGCTGCTGAGCGGTGATTATACGGCTAATCAGACGCTGCTTCAGGATTGCTTAGCGTACGGCATTGGTGTTGGATTTACAAGTGTCGTGCTGGTTGTCGATGCGGACCATATTTATAAAGAGAAGCGCTTTTTGCCGGAAGAGAAAGGAATCGTCGCCTTTTCCTTGGCCAATGTCATGCAGGAGTTGCTGAATCAGCACAGCCTTGAAGGCTACGTGATTCCTTATCAAGGCAGAGGTGTTGCAATCCTGCAATTCAAGCCCGAGATGGAGCAGCAAACCATGAAGGAGCTGACCTCGAACTATGCCTATGCGATGATCGAGGCGTTTCATAAGTATTTGTCCTTTGAAGTTAACGTGTGCATCGGACGGTTCTACCCTTACATTGCAGACGTTCCGGTTTCCTATAAGGAAGCGATTCATGCTCTGCAATACCGGATATTTCGGGACGCTGAACCGTTATTATTTATTGATGATTTCGAGCATGGGAAAACGCAGTCACTGCTTCGGTACCCGGTAGAGCTGCAAGAAGCGATTCTTCATGCTCTTGAGCAGGAGGATTTGTCCTCAGCAATCCAGCATTTCGAGAAATTTACGGAAATCCTGCGTCATTCACAATCCTATGTATTTATATATCAAAGCTATCATATCTTCCTATCGGCTTTTATCGTGTCTCTGGAGAAACAGGGTGCGAATGTCGTCGACATTATGGAGCATAATTTTTTCGGGCAGTTAAGAAACAAGCAGACGTCGAAGGAAATGACCGATTGGTTCGAGGAGTCGTTATTTCCGGTGTATCTGTGGTTAACGAAAAATGATCGGGAAGCATCCGGTGAATCCGCGATCCAGTGGGTGTGTCAGTATATTCATAACAATTACGGAAATGATTTGTCCTTGGTGCATTGTGCCGAGAGGGTAGGTGTAAGCCCTTCCTATCTGAGCCGGCTGTTTAAGAAAAAGGTAGGAAAGAACTTTTTGGAGTATGTGGTGGAAACGAAGATTGGTCAGGCCGAGCGCCTGCTAAAAGATACGGATCAAAGCATCAGCGAAGTAGCCACCGCGATTGGATACTCCGAGCGCAACTTTATCCGCATTTTTCAACGACATGTACGGATGACACCGGGGCAATTCCGCTCCCAGTTCAGGTAGGAAGAGATTCAATGAAAAGAGGAGAACGATAGGATGAAAATTAAGCGTATTGAGACTTTTACAACCCGCCAGCTTTCCGTTGTCCGCGTCACTTCGGAAGATGGGCTGCAAGGTTATGGGCAGATCGCTCCTTACCATGCTAATATTTCTGCGCTGGTACTGCATCAGCAAGTAGCTCCGCACGCATTGGGTGCTGATTCAAATGAAATCGAAGCCTTGGCGGAAAAGGTTGTTAGGGAAGAGCATAAGTTTCCCGGTTCCTACATTTGCAGAGCAGTCGGAGGTTTGGACACGGCTTTATGGGATTTGAAGGGGAAACGGATGGGCAAAAGTGTAAGTGAATTGCTCGGAGGACAGCCTGGTAAAGTCAAAATATACGGCTCCAGCATGAAGCGCAACATTTCACCGCAGGAGGAAGCTAATCGGATATTGCGCCTCAAGGAAACGCAGGGAATCGAAGCTTTCAAAATTCGGATTGCCAACAACTTTGCGAGTGATGTGGACGTATATCCGGGCCGTTCGGAAGAGGTTGTCCGTGCTGTAAGGGCTGCCATCGGTGACCAAACGCAGCTGTATGTCGATGCGAACAGTGGATTTACGCCGGCTAAGGCGATTGAAACAGGCAAGATGCTTGCCGAATACGGGGTATGTCACTTTGAAGAACCTTGTCCTTACATGGAGCTGGAGTGGACGAAGCAAGTAGCCGACGCACTGGATATTCCGGTAACCGGCGGGGAACAGGATACGGATTTGGCGCAGTTCAAGCGGATGATACAGATGCGTGCCGTCGATATCGTTCAACCGGATATTTGCTATGTTGGAGGTTTGAGCCGCGCACTGGAAGTCGCTCGGATGGCCGAAGCAGCGGGAATGACTTGTACACCGCATGCTGCGAATTTATCGATGTTGACCGTCTTTACGCTGCATATGGTCTCAGCTATTCCGAATGCAGGGAAATACATGGAATATACGATTGAAGAGGATGCTTGGACGAATGGACTTTTTGAAGAGCCGTTGAAAGTTTCGGGCGGTGCGGTGCAGGTTCCGCAAGGACCAGGCTGGGGCATCACAGTACGGCCGGAATGGCTTGAAAAAGCCGAGTATCAAGTGAGTGAATAAACGGGCGAGGTGCTTCAGATGCAAACACAGGTACAAACAATTGTAAAAAGTACGCGCGTTCAGGAACGTTCACGGTTATGGGCGGCCATGGTGCAAAGCAAATGGATGTATGCCCTGGCTGCGCCGGGCATCCTATACTTTTTAATATTCAAATTCGCGCCCTTATGGGGGCTCTTGATTGCCTTCAAGGAATACAACCCTTTTAAAGGCCTCTGGGGGAGCGAATGGATTGGTTTTACCAATTTCACCGAGTTATTTCAGAGTGAAGTGTTCTATCTCATGTTGAGAAATACGTTTGCAATTAATATTTTCGGTATCATTTTCATGTTCCCGCTGCCGATTGTGCTTGCTTTGATGCTCAATGAAATCCGGCATGAAACGTTCAAACGAATTAATCAGTCAATCGTTTATTTACCGCATTTTTTATCATGGGTCGTTGTTGCTAGTATGACGTTCTTTATGCTCTCCACCGATGTAGGGTTAATCAATAAACTGATTTCGAATATGGGCTTCGACACGGTATCTTTTCTGTCCAATCCCAACTTTTTCTGGGGACTGCTCACCGCCCAAAGCATGTGGAAGGAAGTTGGCTGGGGGACGATTATTTTCTTGGCCGCAATGGCTGGCGTTGACCCCCAACAATATGAAGCAGCCGTCATAGACGGGGCCTCAAGAATGAAGCAGATATGGCATGTGACGCTGCCGGCTATTCGCCCGACGATCATTATCTTGCTGATTTTAAGATTAGGGCATATGGCAGATGTCGGTTTTGAACAAATCTTATTGATGAACAATCCGCTGGTAACCTCGGTTTCCCAGGTGTTCGACACGTATGCGTATACGATTGGTATCCTCGGTGGGAAAATCAGCGTCGGTGTGACGGTGGGGATGTTCAAAGGTGTTGTGGGCTTGATCCTTGTTATGCTGTCCAATTACGTGGTGAAGAAGCTGGGGCAAGAAGGGATTTATTAAGGAGGAGTACCCATGAGTTTCGTAAAAACGAAGAAGATGACATTCTTCGATTATATTAACTACTCGCTGCTGGCAATCATTTCTATAGCATGCGTATTTCCATTCATTTATGTATTCAGTGTTTCCTTTACCGATCCGGAAGTCTACGTGCCTTTGCAATTTTATCTATTCCCGGAAAAATGGTCATTGTCTGCGTACAAATACATTTTGTCAACCAATAGCTTCGTTAATGCCCTGAAAAGCACCGTATTCGTTACAGGAATAGGGACTGTGATAAGCATTCTCATCTCTTTTACATTTGCGTACGTCTTAACCAAGAAACATGTACCCGGCAGGAAATGGATGCTCGGCGGCGTTATTTTTACATTAGTGTTCAACGCAGGTATTTTGCCTAACTATTTATTAATGAAGGATATGAACCTGTTAAACTCGCACTGGTCATTAATCTTGTCGGGTCTTACGAATGCTTGGAGCTTGATTGTGATAAAAGGATTTCTGGATTCCTTGCCTCCGGAGTTGGAAGATGCCGCTCGAATTGACGGTTGCTCGGATATCGGCGTATTCTGGCGCATTGTCATTCCTTTATCCATGCCGGCGATTGCTGCTTTTGTTCTGTTCTTTGCCGTTTCGTATTGGAATACGTATTTCAATGCCCTGGTTTACTTGAGCGATGCCAAGAAATGGACCTTGCAGGTGCTGGTCAAGTCGTTGGTTATCGATTCCGATGCCAGCGGTGCAGGGTCTGTCGGCAGTGACGACAGAGTATTGCCGCAGGAAACGATTCGTATGGCCTCGATTGTGCTGGCCATGGTGCCGATTTTAATCATCTATCCCTTTTTGCAAAAGCATTTTGCCAAGGGAGTTATGCTAGGCTCCGTCAAAGGTTAACTGATTCAGGATGTGCCCATTCATTCTCCAGCTCACAGGCAGCGGGGGAAGGAATGGGCACTTTCTATTATTCTACATTGACTAGCCATTGCACGCATGGTAGCATCTAGGGATAATACGATCAATATATCGAACGATGTTTATCATATAAAGGACGTGACAAAATGGAGCAAAAGTATTCCGTCCCAGCGTTGGATCGGGCACATGCTGTACTTACCTTACTGACGGAGGAGCCCTACAAATGGAAGCTGTCCGAGTTGTCCAAGCACTTGGGGATCAGCAAGAGTACGCTGTACTCTCTACTTCAGACCATGGAGCGGCTGCAGTGGATCAATCGAGACAGAAATGAGACGTATGCTCTCGGAAGCGCGGTTGGCGATTTGGGCAGCGCTTATTTTCGCCAGTACGACCTGATTGAAGAATTCAGGCGAATGGCTGAGCCGGTTATGCGAAAGATGCAAGAATCCGTGCAGCTGGCGCGTTTGGATGGCAGCGAAGTTCTCTACCTGACAAAAGTGGAAGCACCGACACCGGTCCAGATGGTTTCGGGGCCGGGCGTTCGTATCCCGGCTCATGCGACCGGCCTTGGCAAGTCGCTTATGATCGATATGGATGCCGAGCAAGTCAGCCGGGTATTCCCTCAGGAATCGCTCCATAAGATAACCGTTCATACCATTGGTTCCCGAGAAGCATTTTTGCAAGAATTAGAAACCGTGCGCCAAAGAGGGTATTCCTTGGATATACAGGAAGGCGTGATGGGATTTTGTTGTGTGGCTGCACCGATCCGCCGTCTTGGCACCGTAGTTGCAGCAGTCAGTTGTTCAATGCCCATCCATCATTGGGAGGGAAAGAAGGAAGAAAGCATCAGTGAAATTTGCTCCTTAGCAAAGCGATTGTCAACGAATATATGAGCATAGAAGTCCCGGGTCACTTAGGTGAATCGGGATTTTTTCTATTCCATGCCGCGAAAAGAAATTGGCAAAAATCCCATTGACACAAACGTTAAACTATGGGAAGATCAATTTAAATACAAAATATAGAACGTTGTTCATAATAATGAACAAGAGAGGCGGCTTTTAGTATGAAATTAGCTCGTTTTATAGTTTCTGGTGAATCAGAGATACGCAGTGGAATCATAGAAGATTCTAACATTCATGAATTTACAGGAGACATCTTCACCTCTCGTATTCTTACTGGGAAGACATTCTCATTGAACGATGTTCAACTTAAAGCTCCTCTTACACCGAGACACATCATCGGTATCGGTAGAAATTTTGTTGGCGAAGGGGTGCCAAAACCAGAGGTGCCGGAAATGCCGATCCTGTTCTTCAAGCCATTGACCACTGTTGTCGGACCCGGAGACGCCGTGGTTCTGCCACTTGGAACGGACGATATCAAATTCGAATCGGAGCTTGCCGTCATTATCGGGAAAGAAGCGAGAAACATAGACCCGAGAAACATCCACGAAGTGATCTTCGGTTACACGGTAGCCAACGACTTGGGCGCCTTCAATTATTTCCATCCGGAGGGTCATTGGACGATTGGCAAATCATTTGATACATTTTGCCCGCTGGGTCCTGTGATTGTAACCGACTTCGATTATCACTCGGCTCGCATTCAATCTACCGTGAACGGTACCGTTAAGCAGGATGCTCTCATGGAACGGATCATTACGCCAATTGATATCATGATCGCGTACATCAGCCGGTTCATGACCCTCATGCCAGGAGATATCATTCTGACTGGAACGCCTGCCGGTGCAGATCAAGTCCGGGATGGGGATGTCGTGGATTGTTACATTGAAGGCATAGGTCACTTGCAAAATCCTGTTGTTGCTCAAAAATCATAATCCACACGTATAAAGGGGACATCCAAATGAGCGAATATGTAAACGTAGGAAATCTACAAGTTGCTGCGGTACTTTATCAGTTTATTAATTCAGAGGTACTCCCTGGCAGCGGGTTAAAAAGTGAAAAGTTCTGGGCAGATCTTAGTACGTTGATTCACGACCTTGCCCCTCATAATAAAACCTTATTAGCCAAACGGGATGAGCTGCAGAAGCTTATTCATGAATGGCACATTGAAAATAAAGGGAATTTTAACCCCGAAAATTATCAAGCCTTTTTACAAGAAATTGGTTATTTGGAACCGCAAGTCGAAGATTTTCAAATTACAACACAAGGGGTAGACGAGGAAATTGCCCATCAAGCAGGCCCTCAATTAGTTGTTCCAGTCAATAATGCCAGATATGCTTTAAATGCTGCGAACGCCCGCTGGGGAAGTCTTTACGATGCTTTATATGGAACGGATGTTATCGATGAAGAGGATGGTGCCGAGCGTACTGCTGCGTACAATGCCATTCGTGGAGATAAGGTTATTGCGTATGCCAAGGGTTTCCTGGATCAAGCAGCACCTCTGTCTAACTTCTCGCATCATGATGCTGTTCGGTACGCAATCGTGAATGGAGAATTGTCCATCTCCCTAGCCAATGGGGAAACGACAGATTTGAAGGACGCCTCTCAGCTTGTTGGCTATCAAGGACTGGCGGACGATCCTTCTGCGATCTTGCTAAAAAATAACGGGATACATGTTGAAATTCAAGTTGACCGCCAACATCCGATTGGCCAGAATGATCTGGCAGGTGTGAAAGACATCCTGATGGAAGCAGCGCTTACGACGATCATGGATTGCGAAGACTCTGTTGCTGCAGTCGATGCTGAGGATAAAGTACTGGTGTACAGGAACTGGTTGGGACTAATGAAAGGAAATCTCTCGGCTTCCGTACCGAAGGGAAATAAATTTATTACAAGGACTTTGAATCCTGACCGTATCTATACATCTCTTGCTGGTGAGGAAATTAGTTTGCCTGGTCGTTCACTTTTATTTGTCCGGAATGTAGGACATCTGATGACGATCGATGCTGTATTAGATCAGAACGGGCAGGAAGTTCCTGAAGGCATATTGGATGCTGTTGTAACGAGCCTCATTGCCAAACATGATCTTTTGAGAAATAGTGCGTATCAAAATTCGCTTAAAGGTTCTGTCTATATTGTAAAGCCAAAAATGCACGGCTCCGAGGAAGTAGCTTTTGCTAATCTTTTGTTTAATCGGACAGAAGATATGCTCGAGTTGGAGCGAAATACGATCAAAATCGGTGTGATGGACGAGGAACGCCGTACTTCCGTAAACTTGAAGGCTTGTATTCGCGAAGTGAAGGATCGCATTGTTTTTATTAACACAGGGTTCTTAGACCGAACAGGCGACGAGATGCATACCTCTATGGAAGCAGGACCTATGATCCGCAAAAATAATATGAAGTCATCCCGTTGGCTGCAAGGCTATGAGAAATCAAACGTTACCATAGGGTTAGCGTGCGGTTTGCAAGGGCGTGCCCAGATTGGCAAAGGAATGTGGGCCATGCCGGACCTGATGAAGGATATGATGACTCAAAAGATTGCTCATCTACAGGCTGGTTGCAATACGGCATGGGTGCCGTCACCAACAGCAGCGACATTACACGCACTTCATTATCATCAAATGGATGTAGTAGACATTCAGAACCAATTAAAAGAGAGCGGAAAAGATTATCTGAATGAGATATTAAATATTCCTGTGGAAGCAAAACCGCAATGGACTCCTGAAGAAATTCAACAGGAACTGGACAATAATGCTCAAGGTATTCTTGGCTATGTTGTCCGCTGGGTAGAGCAAGGCATTGGTTGCTCCAAGGTTCCGGATATCAATAACGTGGGGCTGATGGAAGACCGCGCCACCTTGCGTATTTCCAGCCAACACCTGGCTAATTGGCTTCATCACGGGATTTGCACAGAGGAGCAAATTCTTAAGACGATGCAGCGTTTAGCCAAGGTGGTAGATGAGCAAAATGCCGGAGATCCTGCCTATCGTCCAATGGCTGAGAATTTAGATCACTCTGTAGCATTTCAAGCTGCGTGCGAGCTGGTATTCAAAGGTTATGAACAACCAAGCGGTTACACAGAACCGATCTTGCATCGCAGACGTAGGGAATTCAAGGCCATGGTGCCGGCTTCAAATAGATAAAGACGTTATAGACCAGGAAAAGAAGAATTTCCTTATTACGGAGGGGGAGAAGTATAGTGAAATCTTCATCTAACAGTCTCATCTTGCGTATTGAATTGGATCAGAAGGTGACCACTTTCGGTGAAGTGGCGAATGCGGTAAGTCGTGCCGGTGGAGATATCGTCGCCATTGACGTGATTCGTTCCGATAAGCAATCGACCACGAGGGATATTACCGTCAATCTGGGAGAACAAGCCGAGGAATTGATAGCGGATAAAATTAGAATGCTGCCGGGTGTTGTCCTGCATCATATCTCGGATCCCACGTTCCTTGTACACCTAGGGGGCAAAATTGAAATCCAGCCCAAAATACCGGTGAAAAACCGGGATGATCTATCGAAGGTTTATACACCAGGTGTAGCCAAAGTCTGCATGGCAATTCATGAAAATCCTGAAAAAGCCTTTACGTTGACGATTAAACGCAACACCGTTGCTGTGATCTCCGATGGTACAGCTGTTCTAGGCTTGGGTGATATCGGCCCTGAAGCAGCTATGCCTGTGATGGAAGGAAAGGCGATGCTGTTTAAACAATTGGCAGGTGTGGATGCTGTTCCCATCTGCCTAAATACCAAAGACACGGAAGATATTATTCGAACCATTAAGAATATGGCCCCGGCCTTTGGTGGAATTAATTTGGAAGATATCAGTTCTCCGCGCTGCTTTGAGATTGAAACCCGCCTGAAGGAAGAGTTGGACATTCCTGTGTTTCACGATGACCAACACGGGACAGCGGTGGTTGTTTTAGCCGGACTTATTAATAGCCTTAGGTTAACCAAGAAGAAAATCGAGGATATTCGAATCGTTGTTGTAGGGATTGGTGCTGCAGGCGTTTCTATTGTTAAAATGTTGTTGGGAGCCGGGGCAAAGCACATCATGGCTGTAGATCGTCAGGGCATTTTGACACGTGATCACACCTACGATAATCCATTGTGGGACTGGGTATCACGAAACACCAATCAGGAGAATACGAAGGGCAGCTTATCTGATGCGATGAATGGCGCCGATGTTTTCATTGGTGTATCCGGACCGAATGTGTTGAAGCTGGAAGAGGTTCATCGCATGGCTAGCGATCCGGTCATTTTCGCCATGGCGAATCCGACCCCTGAGATCGATCCGGAAGCGGCTGCTCCTTTTGTCAGAGTGATCGCCACGGGTCGTAGCGACTTTCCGAACCAAATCAATAACGTACTTTGTTTTCCGGGTATATTTCGAGGGGCACTTGATTGCAGAGCGAGCCAGATTAACGAAGAAATGAAACTGGCTGCATCGAAGGCCATTGCTTACACGGTCACGGATGATGAGCTAAATGAACAGTATATTATTCCTTCCATTTTTAATGAGAAGGTCGTACAAGAAATTCGGGATCAAGTGGTGCAGGCTGCCATTCAAACAGGAGTTGCACGTCGAATACCGCCTGAGTTTAGAGGCTCGAAATTCGCAGAACGAAAATTAACACCCATCAGTTAAGCTTTGGTCGACCGGAATTATCCGGTTGGCCTTTTTGTTGCTATCGCTTGGGCGGTTCCTTCCTGGCCAGGGGAACTACAGGGCGCTATTTGACCCAAATAGGCTCTTTTTCACGCTGAGGGGAACTGTGGTCCTCTATTTGTCCGTTCTCTTAAAGAAAACAGGTTTAGGCGGTCAAATAAGGGCCTGTAGTTCCGCTTGAACGAGGAATGGGCTGAATTTGCTAGAATAGCGGCCTGTAGTTCCTCAAGTTTGAGGTTACGCTTTCGCTAAGTGTCTCAGTAAGGGTTAAGGACAAAAAATGATCAGGAAGACAATTATTGTCCCTGATTTTGTCCTTGAATAGGCGTGCAGGATACATCAAGAACTGTCGGTTCTATGCCTCGAAAACACTTGTTACAATCAAGCTGGAAGCAACGATAACGATAATGCCTTAATGAGGGGAAGGAGTGAGCTGAAAGTGACTACGACCGTTGTGTATCACAAGGATTCATCCATGATCCGTTTTGCAGCTTCTAAGCTGCTAGACACAATTGCAAGATTTGAGGGGACAGCTAAACCTTTGGATATAGCAGCTAACGTTATATCTACGAGCGTAATTATCATCTCCGATAGGGAGGAAGCCGCCACTCAACATGGCATAACCATAGATAACTCTGTCGCTCCAGAGGGTTTCGAACTCCGTAAGCGGGAAGGGCATGGTTCCTTCATCTGGTACATTTTGGCCGGTGATGAAGCGGGGGCTATGTACGGAACCTTGGAACTGGAAGAGCGGCTCCGGAACTATGGATCGTTGACAGCCATCCCGGAGTGCGTCATGAATGCTCGCTTTCCATTCCGTGCGGTCAAATTCAATCTTCCTTGGTCTAGCTACCGGAAGAATGCGTGTTTTGAGCTTCAAAAGGAGACGGTTCGTGATCTTGCCTTTTGGCAAAAGTTTCTCGATATGATGGCTGAGAACCGCTATAACGTTCTGACATTGTGGAATCTGCATCCGTTTCCCTACATGATTCGTCCTGTGCATTTCCCGAAGGCATGCCCTTTCAGTGAGGAAGAACTAACGGAGTGGAAACTGTACTGGACCGCTTTATTCCGGATGGCCAAAGAACGTGGAATCGAGACGTATATGGTCAATTGGAACATTTTCGTATCGGAAGCCTACCGGGAGCATTATGATCCACAAGCGATAAGCGACGAAACCTTTTATCATTATGGAGATTCTTACTCCACGGACATGATCAAACAATATACCCGGGAATGTGTCACTCAGCTGATTGAAGAGTATCCGGATCTTACTGGACTCGGCATCTCGCTGGGGGAACGAATGAACGATATGACGCCGCAAAGTCGACAGGATTGGGTCAATGACGTTTATTTTGAAGGCATGAAACAAGCCAACCGGCCGGTGAAATTCATTCATCGCGCACCGTTTTCCGTAGATCCTTCCATCACACGAAATGCGATAGAAAGCAACGGCTTCATGCCTGAACCGGTATGGGTGGAAGTGAAATTCAATTGGTCGCATGCCTACTCCTCTTCCAAGCTGCTGCTGACACACGGAGGCTCGCAGGGGATGGAGGGGTATTGGAAACCGTCGCCAACGAATTATAAAATCACCTGGATGGTCCGCAACGAGGACTTCTTCACGCTTCGCTGGGCGCAGCCGGATTTCATCCGGGAGCATATTTCAGAGAACGGGCAGGACTACGTTGGGGGCTACTATATCGGGTCGGAATGCATGATTCCCGGCATCGATTACGCCCATTTGAAGGATAGCGATCATATGGACTGGACCTATCTGTTTGAAAAAAACTGGCTCTATTACATGCTATGGGGAAGGCTGTTGTATGAACCGGATACACCCGACCGTGTATTTGAGAAAGCAATCGAACAGCGCCATCGTGCACCGATCGGAGTGCCATTATTGAAAGCGTATGCAGCTGTTTGTAAAATGCCAATGGCCCTCGCATCCATGTATTCATTCACATGGGATTTCACCTTATATGCCGAAGGCTTCATGTCCACGGACGAAGCGGAATACGATGGAGGCGCATCGTTTATTTCGTTGCAGGATCTTCTGGAGCGGAAAACGTTTAATCCACACTATCTATCGGTATCCGAATATGTGGACCAACACTTAGAAGGACATACAACGGATAGGGTTTCACCGCTTAGACTGGCAGAGACGCTAGAGGTGGATGCGAATCGCGGACTTGAATGGTTGGCGGCTATTAAAGCCGATACACCTGTACTCTGTTGCGAAAAGGCTGACATTGAAGCGTGGGCCCATTTGAATTATTATTTTGCGGATAAACTGCGGGCTGCCGTTTCTTATGAGCTGTATAAAAGAACTGGAGATGAAACCGAACGCCTTCATGCGATTCAGCTTCTGGAGGCACCGCACGCAGCTGGACATTGGGAGCGGCTGATCGCGGTAACCAAGGCGCACTACGTAGAACATCCCTTGATGCACCTTGGCAAGACACCTTTCTCATGGGAGCTATATCGTCCGCAGGTACTAGAAGATATTGCCTTTGTTTACGCCGGTAATCAGATGCCAGCGAGCAAATAACTTCTATAGCTTAAAGACAGATTATGCCTTCTTGGACAAATATTGCGCTGAACAAGAGCGGAGGCATCGTAACAAAAAGTGTCTATAGGATGCGGCACTAACTGTATCTATAATCAGATTGGGCAGAGTTCACACTACGCATATTGGGGGATGAATATGGCGAAATCGGATTGGTTGAGCAAGCGAAGCAGAGGCGTACATCTGACAATCAGGGATGTCGATTGTCTTGATTTTGACACGGAGCGTTTTGCGAAAGATTTGAACGAACTCGGTGTAAATGTGCTGTCGTTTTTTTGCGCAGGGTATGTGACGGTGCATCCTACCAACTTGTCGATCAGAAAAAGCCCTTTTTTGGGGGATCGGGATCTGACAGGGGAAATCGTGAAAGCGGTTCAATCACATGATATCCGCGCAGTGGCGGCAATGGACTTGAGTCTGATTCCGGGTAATGCTGCGTTAGAACATCCGGATTGGTGCTCCTGTGACCACGAAGGCAAGCCGTATAAAGCAAATCAGGATTTGGGCGATTTTTATATCGCATGTCCGCTAAGCGGTTATCAAAATGAATATTTAGCGGAAATTTTACGCGAAATCGTGATGCGCTACGAGGTCGACGGCATCAAATTCGGCGGCGGAAGCTATGGCTTTTCCTCTTATGGCAACGGTATTTGTCACTGTGCTCGCTGCAGAGAAGCGTTCGGAGCTTACGCCGGCAGCCAGATTCCGGTGAAAGAGGATTGGAACGATCCTGTCTGGGGAACTTTCCAACGGTGGCGGCAGCAGCGTGTCGTGGAGCGCTCCAAATTTTTGTATGACTTGGTGAAATCGCTTGATCCGAATATGCCGGTGATGTGTAACAGCGTGTGCTTTGGGGAAACGGGATGGACGACCAAAGGCGCGTTAGATATTGAAGGAATGGCGGCCTATATCGACGCGGTTCAAGTGGAAGCACAAACCCGGATCCGTGTAGAAGGGGATTCAAGCCACTGGGACTTTCTGCTTTGGCCTGCGGAGGAAGCGAACTTCCTGGACAATGTCAGCGATCATCAGCCATGGGTGCTGGCCTCCTATTTCCAAGCGTGGCCGTGGCGTAGAAATGCTGTGCCGCCGGCTGAACAAAAGGTGTATATGGCCCAGATTTATGCGAACGGGGGCAATGCCATCTTGAATTTATCCGGAGGACCGATTCATGGGCATCAGGATCAGAGAGGTTTTCCGGCGGTGAAATCGCTATATCACTTTGTAGCTGACAATCAAGATTATTACAACGATGACCGATCCGGAGCAAACGTGGCCATCGTCTACTCCCAGGATACCCTCTTTTACTACGGAAAAGAGAAGCCAAAGCTGAACTATGTCGACGCGATCAGAGGGGTTGAATTGGCGCTGTCGGATAATCACATTCCGTTCGATATCATCTCGGATGCCGTTGTGAAGAAGGGGAATCTCGGCAAATACCGGACAATCATCCTGCCTTCCGTTGCCTGCATGTCGGAAGAGACGGCAGCTGCACTAAACCAATATGCTAAGAACGGCGGCAGTGTCATCGCTACGTTTGAAACTTCCTTGTTTGATACAGATGGCAGCAAGCGGTCAGACTTTTTACTGGCAAATTTATTCGGTGCCTCCTATATAAGTACGAATTCCGTAATGGGAGAGGAGAACGGTGTATACAAACAAAGCTACTTGAATGTACAAAATTCCTCACATCCTTTACTGGATCGGCTTGGGGATACATCGGTAATACCGGCTTCAAACGCTTATTGCCGAGTCGCCGCCGACAAAGATTCGGACGTGCCGTTGACGTTGTCCGCGCCATTCCGTGTTTTCCCCGAGGGGCAGTCGTACACGCTGGAACCGGATACCGGAATGCCGATGTTGATCGCCAGGGAGCATGCAGGCGGCGGCAGAACCGTTTATTTTCCGGGACAACAGGATACGGCATTTGCACGATACGGTTATCCGGATTGGGCGCTTTTGCTGGTGAATGCGGTGTTATGGACGACAAAGGAACGTTTGCCGTTACAGGTGGAGGGTCCGGAAACGCTGTTGGCCACATTAAGAGTTCAGGAACAACGGCGTCTGGTTCATCTTGTGAACGTGAATGGCGGACGGAGAATGTTTAGACAACTCATTGCGGCCCGTGATGTGACGATTCGTTTGCCGTTAGGTGAAGATTTCGAGCCACAGCGAGCTTTCCGGTTATCCGATCATAGCCCGTTAACAATGACCAGAGAAGTGGATGCTGTTTCTGTCGTCGTGTCCAGCATTTTGGACTATGATGTCGTTGTTTTTGAATGAGGGGGTGCTAAGCATGATACATGAGATTTTGATGCCGGCGAAAATCAACATAGGATTAGGTGCTTTCTCAGAGGTGGCTTCCTATGCATCAAGTTTAGGGACCAAAGCTCTAATCGTTAGCGATCCCGTTATGGCACAAATCGGCCACGTCCAGACATGCAGAGATTATTTGGAACAAGCAGGTTTCTCCTGCGCGATCTATAGCGGTGTTGAAACAGAGCCAACTGATCGGCATGTGGATGAAGCGCTCGCCATCTGCCGGGAGGAGCAGTGCGATGTGATTGTCGCTTTGGGAGGAGGCAGCTGCATCGACGCCGCCAAGGCGACCGCTGCCATGATGACGAACACAGGATATATCGGAGACTATGTCGGCGGAGTGAAAAAGTTCGCTAATCGCCCATTGCCGTTGATTGCCATACCAACGACGGCGGGGACAGGCTCTGAGGTCACGAAAGTGACAGTCATCATTGATACCCGAAGGGATGTCAAAATGATGATCGCTCAGCCGGAGTTAGTGCCGCAAGTTGCGATCATAGATGCGCTGCTGTGTATGTCGTGTCCTCCGTCCGTCATCGCATCGTCAGGCATTGATGCTTTATGCCACGCCATCGAGGCGCATTGGTCCCGGAAGGCCAATCCACTGAGTGACGGTTGGGCTCTTCAAGCCATTGCCTTATTGATCAAACATCTGCCCGTCTGTTATGCGAAAAAAGGGGATGCGGAAGACTTCGCTCAAATCGCACTTGGCTCTATGTTGGCAGGTGCCGCATTCTCCAACGCTTCGGTGACGTTGATTCACGGCATGTCTCGACCGCTGGGAGCACTTTTTCATGTTCCCCACGGAATATCCAACGCGATGCTGCTGCCAGCTGTCCTTGAATTTACATCAGCATATGCGCAGGAACGTCTGGCTGAGATCGGGCGCGTGATGCGACCCGACCTCGCTGACAGCGGGAGAGAAAGGTTATCAGGCGCTGTCATGGAGGAGGTCCGTACATTATGCCGCCTCTTGAACATTCCGAATTTACGTGATTGGGGAATAGATCGCGAGGCGTTTGACAAGGCGATTCCACAGATGGCGGTTGACGCGATTGCCAGCGGAAGTCCCGGCAATCATCCGAGAGCTGTAACCGCAAGTGATATTGAAGCTCTATATCGATTTTGTTACGATTACGAGTTTAAAAAAGAAGAAGGAGCGGCGCGATGACAACGATTCCGGTTTTACAAAATTATATCGGGGGCAGGTGGGTTCCGTCCGACAGCTCCTCCTATGAGATCGTGCCGAACCCGGCGACAGGAGAAGCCATCGCGCGAGTCCCTCTGTCTACGCGCAGCGATTTGCATGCAGCGGTAGAGGCAGCACGCAGCAGCTTCTCCGCCTGGAGGGAGACCCCGGTACCGAAGCGTGCGCGCATTCTTTTTAAATACCAGCAGCTATTGGTAGAGCACTGGGAGGAGCTCGCTCGGCTTATTACGCAGGAGAACGGCAAAAGCTACACGGAAGCTTATGGTGAAGTGCAGCGCGGGATCGAATGCGTCGAGTTTGCAGCGGGTTCACCAACGCTGATGATGGGTTCCCAGCTGCCCGACATTGCAACCGGTATCGAATCGGGCATGTATCGGTACCCGCTTGGGGTCGTTGCGGGCATCTCGCCTTTTAACTTTCCGATGATGGTGCCATGCTGGATGTTTCCGTTAGCGATTTCATGTGGAAACACATTTATTCTGAAGCCATCGGAAAGAACTCCGCTGTTAGCGAACCGTTTGGCGGAATTATTCTCAGAGGCAGGGCTTCCGGATGGCGTGCTCAACATTGTGCACGGCTCGAAGGAGATCGTTAACGGGATGATCGAGCATCCGGATATCCAGGCTATCTCGTTCGTAGGTTCCCGACCTGTTGCGGAGTATGTGTACAAATCATCCGCCGCTCATGGCAAGAGAGTTCAAGCGCTAGCAGGAGCCAAAAATCATAGTATTGTGCTGCCTGACGCCGATCTGGAACTTACGGTCAGCAATATCTTGAGCGCAGCGTTCGGCTCAGCCGGCGAACGGTGTATGGCATGTTCCGTCGTTGTAGCTGTAGGAGACATTGCTGATCCTCTTGTTAATAAATTGCAGGAAGCAGCAAGCCGTTTGAAGATTGGCAACGGGCTCGAACGAGACGTCTTCCTCGGTCCGGTCATCCGGTCGTCCCATAAAGACCGGACGATAGACTACATTGAAGCGGGTATTCGTGAAGGAGCTTCTATAGTCGTGGATGGACGAAATGCGGCGGCAACGCAGGGGAGTGGATTTTTTCTCGGTCCGACTATTTTTGACGGGGTTCAAACCGATATGAAAATTTGGCAGGATGAAATTTTTGCACCGGTCTTAAGCATTGTTCGCGCAAGCAGCTTGAAGGAAGCGATTGAAATCGCCAATCGTTCGGAATTTGCCAATGGCGCTTGTTTGTATACGGACAGCGCGAAAGCCATCAGGCAATTTCGCGAGCAGATCGATGCGGGCATGCTGGGCATCAATGTCGGAGTGCCTGCGCCGATGGCCTTCTTTCCATTCTCGGGGTTCAAGAAATCCTTCTACGGGGATCTGCATGCCAATGGTAGAGACGGGGTTGAATTCTACACCCGCAAGAAGATGGTAACTTCGCGCTACTAAGACGCTTGCCGTCCGTGCTACAATGAGGAACAGACAGTTTATTCACGCCCGGACAAAATTTGCGGTTGGCTCCAAATAGCCGCAATAACAAGAAGTGTCGCTAACGTGCTTCCGGATCAGAAGCTAGAATAAGAAATGTAAGCGTTACCGAAATACAGAGTGCTTGCGAATGGTCACGCGATTCGAAATAACTTGAGGAGGGGTTCCGATGTCGAAACTGTATCGAAAGTGTTTCAGTATGATAATGGCTAGCATGCTTTCAGTTGGCGTCTTGGCAGGATGTGGGGATAACAGTGCACCGGCGGGAGGTACTGACAATGTGGCGAAACAGGGGGATTCAAATAAGGCGACACCAGCATCAGCGGAGCCGTTGAAACTTCAGTTCCTTGTTCCTTCTTATGCGGATGTGCCGAACATGAATGATGAGTATTGGACGGAATGGCAGAAGAAAACCAATACCCAATTGAATGTGGAATGGGTGCCATCGGGCGATTACGATACAAAATTTGACTTGGTGCTGGCGTCGGGGAATTTGCCTGAAATTATTGTATCCACTAATATGACCCGGCCTACTTTGCTTCAGGCCATCAATCAAGGAGCTTTCTGGGATTTGACGCCATTCCTCGGCGATTTCAGCAAATACCCGAACATGAAAAATAACAGCGGCCCGAACGTGTGGAACTATATGAAATTGGATGGAAAGGTATACGGCATTCCTCGCAACCGTCCACAAATCGATTTGGGCATTAAGATGCGCAAAGATTGGCTGGATAAGCTGAACCTGCCTATCCCAACAACGATTGATGAGTATGCGGCAGATCTGAAGAAGATTGTGGACAGCGACGTAGACGGCAACGGCAAGAAGGATACAATTGGCATCATCGGTCATGGCTTCTTACTGGCTGACGGTGATGATACGTATTCGGGAGCTTTTGGCGCGCTTAACCCGGTTTATGATAAAGATGGCGGATTGATCAAGAATCAATTGACTCCTAATTATACCGCAATGGTCGAATGGCTTCGCAAATTGTATGCGGACGGTATTCTGGCGAAAGAATTCTCTTCGATGAAGAAAACACAAGCGGAAGAAATGTACGCGACTGGGCGCGCCGCCTCCTATGTACGAAATATCTGGCGCGATTATACCTGGGAACAGATGAACCAGAAGACACAGCCCGACGCGAAAGTCATCACCCTCCCGCCACTTAAAGGGCCAGGCGGTGTGACGGTCAGTTTGGCGAATCCGACATTCGGCGCATTCTATATTTCCAAAAAGGTGCCGGAAGCAAAAGTGAAGCAAATTCTTGATTATTTTGAGAAAACCACGACGGCTGAGTATACGGATTTCAACTATTACGGTATCGAAGGTGTGCATAATAAAGTCGTGGATGGCCAACCACAGCTGACAGATCTGGGAGTCAAACAGGTCACTACTAATGCGAATCAGGTATTTTCGCTGGCGTTTAACAACAAGATGAAAGTACTCAATCCTTCAGCGCCGAAAGCTTACAACGATGCCAAAATGAAAGAAGTCGAAGTCTACGGACAAGTAGGAAAGCTTAATCCATTCTCGATTATCAATTCCACTACGTGGACTAACGTGTGGCCAAAGTATGAGAAGGAATGGCAGGCTATGGCAACGAAAGCGATTGTTGGCCAGATTACGATGGAAGAGTACAAGAGTTATGTAGATAAACTGAATGAAAATCAGGATTTGAAGAAAGCCTATAAGGAATTTGCAGAGAGCTACAAGCAGTATTTCGGCAAATAAGAATAAGCTGGAGGAGATCGCGGGCTAGCGCCTTAGACTCCTCTTTGCTATATGAAAGGGCTTAAATGAATAACGGCTGCCAAAGGGTTCGTCCTATGACAAAGCGAAGTATACTTAGACAGTATAAACATGCAAATGGATGTGGGGGGCAATATGATTAACTGGATAAAACACATTCGTCAGTCAGGTTCCAAACATGTCACCAGTCAGGGTAGGTATTTGTATAAGCTGATTTGGCTTGGATGCATTTCTGTTTGCATTCCTTTAATACTGGCTAGTGCAGTGTACTATCAATTTGCTATGAACCGGGCGCAAGAGCAAATCATGAACGAAAGCAATTCGTCGTTATCGAGCATGAAGGATCGTGCGGAGAGAATTTTTCAGACCATTGAGCAGGAATCGCTTCAGCTCGCAGTTGACCCTATTCTAACGGGCTTCTTTCTAGACCCGAATCAAGATAACAGCTGGCTGTGGCACCGGGATTTCCTGGATAAAATCAATCTGGTCAAAAATAGCGACAGCTTTATTGATGAAGTTTATTTTTATAATACTGTGGAAAATGTGGTGTTATCGAACCGTTATGGGGTTATCGAAAAAGAGATTTATCCCTATAAAAATGATATTGATACTATCATCGCTAGCGGAGAGCTCTCTCAGTGGGCTTACTTGCCTTCTGCGCAGAAGGACGGTTACGTGACATTTGCCCGTCGGCTTCCTAATATGGGGGACGGTCAAGCGCAAGGAATTCTCGCTTTTGAAATTGAAAAGTCTGCGATCAGTGAATTTTTGGATTCCGACACGTATTTACTGCCGATGAGACAGAATTTGTTCGTCATTCATCATAAAGTCATTCCTGGCAGTGAGGAGCTGGGCTACGATCAGGTTCTTCCTTTATTGAAAGGTTTGGACAGCATAGACGGTATCAACGATAGAAGCAGTAATACAGGCAGTTTCCTGAGCAAAGGCATCGATGGAGAACAAGCTCATTTTTTATATACCAAAAATATATACGGGCGAATTTACGTTACCATCGTACCTGAGAAAACCATTGCCGGCCAGCTGAACTGGATACGCAATGTAACCCTTCTATTTTTGTTTATTTTCATTACTTTCGGAGTCGTATTGACCTATTTCAATTCGAAGCGCGCTTATAACCCCATCGGGCAGTTGATGAAGCACAGCAAGGCACTGAGGATCGGGCAAATCCAAAATAAACAAAACGAACTCGATTATATCAAGGAATGTCTGGATTTTCTAAACATGGAAACGGAAAAGCTAGGTGGTTTTATGGCTAGTATTCAACCTACACTTAGGGAGAAATTTCTTCAGCAGTTGATTAACGGAGAATACTTAAGAAAAGAGCCGCTGCTTCGCGATTGTGAAGCCAATGGCATTACCGTACATGCGACGAATGTCACCATCATCGTGGATGCCGATAATATTGCGAGGGAGAAGCGTTTTCGGCCGGATGAAAAGGGGATCATTGCCTTTGTCATCTCCAATGTCATGCAAGAAATCATTCAGACTTATCCCAGCGTGCGCGGGTATGTGATTCCTGACAGAGGCCGGGGGGTAGCGCTGCTGCAGTTCAGGGCCGATACGGAGCAAGAAGAGATGCTTCGACTTACAGAAGAATATGCGGAATCCGTCTGCGACTCCTTGAAGGAGCACCTGTCGATGAAAGCGACGGCTGGCGTCGGCAGATTCTACTTTCACATCGAGGATGTGCCGGTTTCTTGTAAAGAAGCGGAAAGCGCGCTGCAGTATCGCATATTCAACCATACGAAGAACGTCCTGTTTATTGAGCATTTGGAAAATGAGAAAAAGCAGACGGCTTTCCGTTACCCTCGGGAATTCGAAACCGCCATTATTGACTCTTTGGATAAAGGGGAGCTGGAGCTGGCTGCGGAAGGTTTGGCCGCTTTTTCCGAAGCGATTCGCGCTTCCCAATCCTATCGTTTTATTTATCAAAGCTATCATTTACTGCTATCCACGCTCATATCCTCTTTGGAAAAGCAAGGGGCGACACTTCTCGATATCTTGGATCACGACTAGTTTGGGCAGCTTCACACCAGGCAGACGTCGCAGGAAATCGCGGATTGGTTTGCCGGGAGTTTATTTCCGATGTACATCTGGTTGACAACGAATTACCGGAATGAATCCGGTCAATCCGTTATCCAGCAGGTATGCAAGCATATTCGGGAGAACTGCGGCAGCGATTTGTCATTGGTGCAATGCGCCGAGCAAGTAGGGCTCAGCCCTTCGTATTTAAGCCGTCTTTTTAAAAAGGAGATGGGTGTCAACTTTCTTGATTTCGTTGTGGAGTGCAAGGTCGATGAGGCCAAGAGGCTGCTCACGGAAACGGATCAAAACGTAAGTGAAATCGCGATGGCCGTAGGGTATTCCGAGCGTAACCTGAATCGTATCTTTCAACGGTTTATCAAAATGTCTCCGAGTATGTTCCGGACACGTCAACGTTAATAGGTTCTGAATAGGTGAGGTTGTTCCAATAGCCATGACAATGGCGGGGGCAGCCTCTTTTGGGTACTGGGGTAAGCGAAGCTTACCCCTATATTTGTGTTGAGCGCCTCCAGCCCATGAAAATTGTTGTTTGGGCGGTTCCTCCCGGCGAAGGGAACTACAGGGCGCTATTTCATCGAAATAGGTTCTATTTCGTGCGGAGGGGAACTGTGGACCGCTATTTGTCCGTTTTCTTAAAGAAAACGAGATGAGGCGTTCAAATAACGCCCTGTAGTTCTGCTCGAACGCGGAAACGGGCTGAATTTGCTAGAATAGCGCCCTGTAGTTCCTCAAGGGTGCATCGTCGATACCGGACAGATTTTGATGCAAGGACAAATATTGACGTTCGCACAGTCTGCACAGGCTTCTCAAGAATTGTCTATAGGATGCCTAACAGTCCGGTTATATAGTAGATATTGTAATGAAAGGGTTTACATGAATCCGAACGTAGAACATCAGAACATCCAGGAATATAAAAAGAGAGGTGCAAGATGATGCCGTCGACAGCAGAGTTAACGACCAAAGGCATGGCGAAGACCCACTCCCGCAGCTGGACAAATTTGGCCCGGCACAAATATGTCTATTTACTTGCTTTACCTGGCGTGCTTTATTTCATCGTCTTTAAATTCGCTCCGATGTGGGGGCTAGTGCTGGCCTTTACCGAGTATAATCCCTATGCAGGAATCAGCGGAAGTGAATGGGTGGGGATGAAGCATTTCGTCGAGCTGTTTTCGGACCCCAACTTTTATATCATGCTGCGCAATACGTTTGCGATCAACATCTTTGGTTTAATCTTCATGTTTCCCGTTCCCATTGTGCTTTCCCTAATGCTGAATGAAGTGAGACATGAGGCGTTTAAAAGATTTAACCAATCTATCGTCTATTTGCCGCATTTCTTGTCTTGGGTTGTCGTTGTCAGTCTAACCTTCTTCATCCTGTCTTCGGATGTGGGGATCGTGAACAAAGTCATTACGGGCTGGGGGCATGAGTCGATCGCCTTCTTATCCAATCCTAATTATTTCTGGGCGCTTATTACCGCACAAAATATGTGGAAAGAAGCCGGCTGGGGAACGATTATCTTCCTGGCTGCCATGGCTGGCGTAGACCCTCAGAGGTACGAAGCAGCTGTTGTAGATGGAGCAAGCCGCTGGAGACAAATCTGGCACATAACGCTGCCTGCCATCCGGCCTACCATCATTATTTTATTGATTTTGCGTCTGGGGCATATGGCGGATGTCGGCTTCGAGCAGGTGCTTCTGATGATGAACCCACTTGTTTCTTCCGTAGGGGAAGTATTCGATACGTATGCCTACAGCATTGGCGTATTGCAAGGAAAAGTTAGCATCGGTGTGACGGTTGGGATGTTTAAAGGCGTGGTCGGTTTGGTACTGGTCTTGGTCTCCAACTATATTGTGAAGAAGCTGGGGCACGAGGGTATATATTAAGGTGATCAGGGATTGAAAAAGGGAGGATGGAACGATGAGCTTTGTTGCCAAAAAGAAACTAACCATGTTTGATTATGTGAACTATTCTCTGTTGGCCTTGATCTCGATTGTGTGTTTGTTTCCATTTATTTATGTGTTTAGCGTATCCTTCACCGATCCGAAGGTGTACATCCCGCTGAAATTTTATTTGTTTCCTGACAAGTGGTCACTGTCCGCTTATAAATATATTTTATCGACCAACAGCTTTATCCATGCGCTGAAAAGCACGGTGTTCGTCACGGTCATCGGAACGATCTTGAATCTCATTGTCTCTTTCAGCTTCGCTTATGTGTTGACCAAGAAAACACTTCCGGGAAGAAAGATCTTACTGGCAGCCGTCATTTTCACGCTGGTGTTTAATGCGGGCATATTGCCGAGCTATTTGCTCATCAAGCAGCTGGGACTGCTGAACTCGTATTGGTCGCTGATTTGGCCAACGCTTACCAGTGCGTGGAGTTTGCTTGTCATTAAAAGCTTCCTGGAGTCGCACCCGCCGGAGCTCGAGGAATCCGCACGCATTGACGGGTGCACGGAGATTGGGGTATTTCTGCGTATCATCATCCCACTGTCGATGCCGGCAATTGCCGCATTTATGCTGTTCTTTGCTGTCTCTCATTGGAACACGTACTTCAACGCACTTATCTATATCTCGGATTCCAAAAAGTGGACGCTTCAAGTGTTGATTAAATCCCTTGTCATCGATTCGGACTCCACCGGTGTCGGACAAGCGGGCGCGGGCGGAGACGACAGGATTGTGCCTCAGGAAACGATCCGCATGGCGGCTATTATGCTGGCTATGGCTCCTATCCTGCTTGTTTATCCTTTTTTGCAAAAGCATTTTGCCAAAGGTGTCATGCTGGGTTCTGTCAAAGGGTGATTGAAGGTTGATCTATACAACAATTTTAATGTCAAAGGATGGGTATGAACATGAATGAATCAGCATCAGCAGGAAAAGTCAAAATCGGTTTTATCGGTCTGGGAGTAATGGGCAAAAGCATGGCGCGAAATCTGATGAAGGCCGGATATGGCCTGTACGTATACAGCCGAACGAAAAGCAAGGCGGAAGATTTGTTGCAAGAAGGCGCAATATGGAAAGATGGGGCTGCGGACGTAGCTCGCAATGCGGATGTGACGATTACCATGGTCGAGTATCCCAGTGATGTGGAGAATATTTTCCTGGGACCTTCAGGAATTGTAACTGCTGCGAAACCTGGTTCCTATTTAATTGATATGACGACCTCAAGTCCAGCATTGGCGTTGCGGATTTACGAGGAGTCACGGCAAAGTGGACTACAATCGTTGGACGCACCAGTCTCTGGCGGAGATATTGGAGCTAGAGACGGGAAGCTATCCATTATGGTTGGCGGTGACGAAGAAGCTTTCGAAGCCGTTTTGCCTGTCTTTCAAGCGATGGGGAGCAATATCGTCTATCAAGGAGCAGCAGGCGCTGGTCAACACACAAAGATGTGCAATCAAATAGCGATAGCAGCCAATATGATGGGAGTTTCCGAAGCGTTGGTTTATGCTGAACGATCGGGTTTGAATCCTACCAGGGTGCTGAAAAGCATAGAGACCGGAGCTGCCGGGAGTTGGTCGTTAAGCAACCTTGGACCAAGGATTATTCAAGGTAATTATGAGCCGGGATTTTATGTCAAGCATATGATCAAGGACTTGGGCATTGCCTTGCAGTCAGCTGAAGATATGGGGCTTGAGGCATACGGGCTATCGCTGGCAAAGACCCTGTATGAAAGGCTGGCTGCAACAGGGGAAGAGAGCAGCGGTACGCAGGCATTGGTCAAAATATACCGTTAGAATCGCCAGAATTTCTAATGAAGCGGAGGGACGTCTATGAAACTCGTTTACGACCACCAGGATGAGATGATCCTGTTCGGCATGAATCAAATCAAGAAGAGTTTGGATGCGAGGGGACAGTTTTTCGTTGAGCAGTATAACGGCAAAGGCTTGGTACTGACGCCTGAACGGGGAATCGTCGTTCAGAAACTACGTGTACAGAAGGGCGAAACCCCCGGTGAAGAGCAGGCCTTTCGCCTGTCCCGTCAAGGGGAATTGATCCGCATTGAAGGCGCTGATTCTCGTGGACTTATGTACGGATGTCTGGAATACGCAGAACGGTTGGCACGCGGAGCGGAATTGGCGGATGGGGAAGAGATGTACCGTAAGCCAGCACTACGCTTGCGCGGCATTAAATTTAATTTGCCGTACGCACCTTTTGATTCAGGAGATCCATTCGTCTTGAATGAGGGAACGTGCATGGATATTGGCTTTTGGAAAGCTTATATCGATATGCTCGCGCTAAACCGGTACAACTGTTTAAGTTTGTGGTCCGAGCATCCCTACGACCGGATGGTTGTCTCTCCGAAATTCAGAGATGCCAATCCGTATAGCGATTCAGAAATCAATCAGAATATCCGGTTCTTCCGGGAGATGTTTCGTTATGCCGCCAACAGAGGGATCGACATTTATCTCTTTACTTGGAACATCCGTATAACCCCGGAAGTGGCGAAAGGTCTGGGGCTCCCTGAAGCTGTAGGAGATTTCGGCAATATGTACGATAATCTGATTCACCGGGTTGGATACCCGCTGAATCGCTTTCGCGGTGCATCAGAATTGATTAGAGATTACATTCGTGAAATGGTGCTTCAGCTGCTGCTCACTTATCCTGAGCTGAAAGGGTTAGGGACTTCGGCCAGCGAATGGATGGACGGCAACGGGTATGAACGTGAGAAGTGGATTGTCGAGACGTATGTGGAGGCGATCAAACAGTCGGGAAGAGACATCCCATTTATTCATCGCACCAATATGCAGAATGCGGGCAAAGAAATTAAAGAAATGGTGCAGAGCCAATTCGATTCCGACCAATTTTATATCAGCTGGAAATATTCGAATGCCCATTGCTATTCCCATCAGGAGCCTCAATTTGAGCGTCTCTGGGGTGCTTGGGAAGGCATCGACCTGGAGAAGACCAACATTCTGTACACGGTTCGCAACGACGACGTGTTCACCCATCGGTGGGGAGATCCCGAGTACGTCCGCGCTTATGTCAAGGGCATGATTAAGCCGCACGTGAAAGGCTTCTACTGGGGAGCAGACGGTTACTTGTGGGGCAGCGATTTTCAACATGTTGAGCATGGGCACAAGACATGGAAGTACGATTTTGAACGGCATATCTTCCAGTTCCAGCTCTGGGGCCGGCTGTCGTACGACCCTGAGATAAGTGACGACGTCTGGGTGCATCTATTGAAATCCCATTACGGTCCGGTTCATGCGCCTCTTTTCTTGGAAGGCTTGCGAAGCGCCTCTTCTGTCATACCGGCTGTCAACCGCTTGTTCTGGATCGATTATGACTTCCAGTGGCATGCCGAAAGCTGCTTGTCGGAGGTCAGCGGTTTCAAGACAATTCTGGATTTCGTGAACGCTGTACCTATGCCCGGGGTTGGTGTTATGTCCATAGCCGAGTATGCACAAGCAGAACGGGAAGACAACGCAGAGAGCCTGTTCGAAGAGTACCGTGAAACACCTGCTGATATCGTGAAGCTGCTGCAAGAGGCTGCCGATCAGACCGAACGTGTCGCCATCAAGCTGTCCAACGAGCTTGGTGAGTTATGCTGCAGTCATGCTGCTTGCACACTTCACGACCTTTTTGCCTACGTAGAGATGTCCAGGTACTATGCCTGTAAATTCAAAGCCTCCCTTGAGCTTAATCGCTTTAAATTAAACGAACATACCGGGCATAAGGCCGAGGCCGTTACCCTCTTGGAGCAGGCAGCTGCGCATTGGGAAAAACTCGGACATTACTGGAGCTTACATAACAAGCCTTATTTTATGGCTCGAGTCAAACGCACCTTCGGGTATCCCTATTACTTGGAAGATGTGAGAGCGGATATTGAATTGGCACGTCGATTCGAAAAATAAGAGGAGCTATTTCAATGCGTGGTTTTGCCATTTTGCTGGGATTTAACATGCTGGGAATTGCGCTGCAGCATTTCGCCTACATTCCGCTTCCCGGTAATGTTATTGGATTGATCCTGTTTACGCTGGCTCTGTTTAGCGGCATCGTCCGGTTGGAATGGGTGGAAACCAGCACGCAGTTTCTGCTGCGCCATATGCTTGCCTTTTTTGTTCCCTATATCGTGGGGATCTTGGCCGTGTGGCCGCTGCTCCAAAGCATGCTGCTCCAGATTGCGCTCAGTCTTGTGGTCAGTACGCTCGTCGGCTTGCTCGTCAGCGGCTGGGTGACGTCGGCTATGCTGAAGAAAAGGGAGGTTTCCTCAGGTGGATAATGCGTTCTTTCAACAGCCGATGTTTGGCGTTTCATTAACGCTTATCGTGTATGCAATCGCGCAAGGGCTGCACAAAAAATGGAGCAAGCTGCACCCCCTTTTCATCACATCGACGGGTATTATTGCGATATTGCTTATTTGTGGCATCCCCTATGAATCATATCGGGTTGGCGGGGATTATATTGCGTTACTGTTGGGTCCGGCTACGGTAGGTTTGGGCGTGCCGCTTTACAAGCAGACGAGGTCGATTGGCCGTAATCTGCCGGCTATTCTAGCTGGGCTTACAACCGGTTCCATCAGCGCGTTAGTATGCGCGGGTGGCATAACGTGGAGCTTAGGAGCAGCGAAAAACATTTGGGTAACGATGATCCCTAAATCGGTGACGACACCGATCTCGGTTGAAATCGTCCGCCATTTGGGCGGCATCCCCGAGCTAGGTGTTATCGTGACAACGTTGACAGGTCTGATAGGGAGCATGATTGGCCCTGAATTGTTAAGGCTGTGTGGCGTCAGGGCCGATATCGCGATCGGAACAGCCATCGGAACCGCTTCTCATGGGATCGGAACAGCCAGGCTGGTCAAAGAATCGGAGCTGCAGGGCGGTGTCAGTGGTTTCGCCATGGCGGCAACCGGGATTTTTATTTCATTGCTTGTTATTCCGTTGTATTGGATATTGCAGTAAACGAGGCTGTCTCAAAGGTCTGTAATGACCGTAGGGGCAGCTTTTTTACAAAAAGACATGTCCAAGAGCGAGGGGAACTACGAGGGGATTTACGAAAGGCAGAATCTTCAAAGATGGACGGAGGAACGCTGGGACGAGCTGAGGGCGACTTATTACGGTATGTGCTCCCGAGTGGATCATCAGTTCGGGCTGCTTCTCGATGCATTGAAGGAAGCGGGTATTTATGACGAAACAGCGGTGTTCTTCTTCTCCGATCACGGTGATTTCGCAGGAGATTACGGGATCGTGGAGAAAACGCAGAATACGTTTGAGGATACGTTAACCCGGGTACCTTTTGTTATTAAACCGCCGAAACACATTCCCATTGTACCGCGAGTCAGCGACGCTTTGGTGGAATTAATTGATTTTCCCGCTACGGTTGAGGCGTTACTTGATTTGAAACCGGAGCACACCCATTTCGGACGCTCGCTTCTGCCGCTTCTGGCCGGGGTAACGGATGAGCACCGCGATGCCGTCTTTTGCGAGGGCGGCAGAATCCATGGTGAAATTCACTGCATAGAGAAGGACAGTGTCACCCAAACGACGCCAACCGGCTTGTACTGGCCACGAGTAGGATTGCAGCAGAGTGAAGAGGCGGAACATACGAAGGCCGTCATGTGCCGCACCAAAACACATAAGTATGTAAGGCGCTTATATGAGTCGGATGAGCTTTACGACCTGAAAAGCGATCCCGGCGAAACGGTCAATCGGATAAATGATCCTTCTTTCGCCGGCGTACTCGCTGAACTGAAGGACCGGATGTTGACTTTTTATCAGGAAACGGCGAATGTAGTCCCGCACAAGACCAACCACCGTTTTTAGCAGGCTTTGATATCGTTCGAAGATGAGGGGCGTCGCTTGCCCCTTCATCTGCGATGATTTAGGGATGGATTAGGCTCTAAGTTTTTCCATCCAATTTATAATTTGCTCGGCTCGATGGTCATAGGTGTGGAATTGACGTACATAGCTTTGAGCTTTACCTGCAATAAGCTGTGCTTCTTGCAGGTTATTTAAGTAATAATCGATTTTATTCATCAAATCATTCCTCGATTGATACAACACGAAATGAGTCCTGTCCTGAAACAGCATTTCCTGTTCGGGCGCATAGTCCGTAAAAACTAAAGCCCCACAGCCCATTCCTTCAAAAATCCGCATATTGAAAGCCTTAATCGAATCAGCTGTATGATTAAAAACAATTTTGGATTTCCCGTAAAGTGAGCTCAGATCATGAAGAAAGACTTTTTTATTGAAAGAAACCGTTCGTTTGCCCTTGAGTTCCGTTTCCATATATTTCATTCTGGCCTCCCGCGTACGGTACAAGGCGCTTTGTCCACCGACAAAAGAAATGTCAAACGGCCGTTCTACCAAAGGAGTCGCTGAGTGAAAAATATGCGGATCAACGCCGAACGGGAAGAAACGAACCGGAGCCGGGAACTGATGCGCGAGATGTAGGGAATGAGCCATGAGCAGCAGATCCGGTTTATACCATCCGCACATCTCAATGTTCGCGTTTAGACGATTTTCACCGTGATGGATCCAGAACAGTTTCGGAATGGTAACGAGATGTATGTTTTTGACAAGCACTTTCGGGCGAGAGGGACTTTCAACAAAGAGTACGCCCAGATAGGAGCTCAAGTTGATCGCGGCAAAATCAACAGTTTCTTCCATTCGAACGACTCGGACGCCAATTCGGCGAAAAGCGTCTTCTAAGTATCTTCCTGGGGTGTACGGAGTTTTTCCATAGCACATTAAAATGGCGGGTTGCGGTTTTGCTATTTCATTGGCGTCCATTGCGCAGCTCCTCTCTTAACGTGTTTACAAAAAAGGCGGCGGACAGCCTTCCTGTATATTTGTTGACTTCTTTCTTCATGGTTTGAACCAAAGTAGCGTGATTCTTCTCAATGTCTTGGGATAAACGCAGGATTTCAAGGTTTACGGAAGGGTTATCGGTTGGTATGACAAAGGGCAGCATGGAGATAGAGGCTGCGAAGTCAAACATTTTGAAGCGATAACCTAATGAGATAAAGGGTACCTGCATAACGGCAGAGAAAATAGCAGCGTGAAGCTTTAAGTTAATGGTAAAGCGGCACTTTTGGATTAAAGCCATAAGTTGATAAGGATACACGGTATCCGCGAGTTTCACTTTGCCGGGTCTGTTTATTTTATTTAATAACCGTTTGCTAGCCGGGACATCTTCTGGCCATACATTGTATAAAAGAATAGAGTAGCCTTTATGGATCAATAACTTAGCGGCTGCTGCAAGCTGATCTTCGACAATGTCCTCTTTGCCTCCGAAAATTTGATTATTCGCCGTTCCCCAATTGATGCCGACAACCGCATCTTGCGGATCGAAGTATTGCGTAAATAACCCTTTAGCTCTATCGCCCGGTTGTAGTAAGAAAGCGGGATCTCCGCTAATCTGAACTTTCGATGTATTCACGCCAATGGATTGTAGAAATCGGTGGCTTAGCGGCCCTCTGACGGCTGTGTAGCGAGAATATGAAATGATTTTATTTAATTGGTTGATTATGTTTGGATCGACGATGTTCATTGGCATTTGTTTCTTGTTTAGTAAGCTATCGAGACCGGCTCTTCCGGCAATTTTATCGATTCCTGAGCCCCAAATATAGATTGATTTCTTGAGCTCTATCGCTTTGCTAAGCAAGGAAATATAGCTTGGAGCAAGCAGAGAACCGCCGCCAAGGACGATGATATCGTAGCCGGAGATATGCGCATACTCTTGCCTGCAAGCTTCCAACAAGCTCAATTCATTGGGGATGAATCGTCTGGTTTCCTGCTTGAAGATGTCCCACATGACTTCGTCTCCTGCATTTCGATACCCAATTTCACCCAAATATAATAGTTTGGCCAAGATGTGACCTCCGTTCAGAAAAAGTTGCTACAACTACATCATATTCAAGGTTTACACATATGTTATATATTCATAGAAATCAGGCTGTCGACACGTAGTCGACAGCCTGATAGGCATTCATTTGTTAATCTTAGGACTCAGCTGTAACGACAACTTCATCAATATAAGTGCCAGCAACGCCTAATTCAATTAATGAGGCAAACAAGATAAAGCGAATTCTGGCTTGCTCAGCTAGGGCAGGTTTAGGACCTGTCACTACAACGTGCGTTTCCCACTCTAGCGAAAGATCAATATCCGTACCTGGCATGTCTTCTAGTACTTCGCTGGAAATCACGGCATAGCCGCCATCTGCTCCTCGTTGCCATACGATCTGAACTTGAATATTTCCGTTTACAATCGGAGCTACTGCCAAAAGTCGACGAAGCGCATAGCTCACACGTAGGTTAACGGCATCAGCAGGGACAGGGAATGCTTGGCTTATGACTGCATTGCCGGGAAGTAGTGCGACAAGTGGACCTAATGTGCCGACAAAGCTGCCTTCGAATGCGCCTGTTAATGGATTTACTGTACCGGCTGTACCAGCTGTTTGCCATGGGTTAATGCCAGTTTCAAAGGAAAAGTTTTGAATTAAGTTTAGAGACATTTTAGTTGCACCTCCTCCTTTTTCAGACATGCCATATCATATGCTCGGTATTTACCAAACTCTTCCAACATACGTCTAAGTCTTCTAAAATGTATGTTTGCTAGGGATTCATATAACTAGATTTCCAATAATAGGTATATCCAGTCCGTCATCTGCCCCTTTCCATTTCATGATAGGGTGCATCTATTAGAAGTATAGAGATGAAGCCGGAGGATGAATGATGAGAGAAGTGATACCAGGCCGTGTAAGTATCATCGTTCCTTGCTATAATTCGGAAGCTTATGTGCAATCGTGTTTGAATAGTGTTTTTAAACAGACCTATAAGGAAATAGAGATCATTGTTGTGGATGATGGATCAACGGACTCAACTTGGAACAAGATTCATAGATGGAAGGAGATTAAAGAGCAAACGGCAAAAACATTCTCGTTTGAAGATCGTTTCTATGCCGTAAAGCTGCCGCGCAATACAGGTTATGCGGGAGCGGTCAATGTGGGCATGTATTTGGCCAAAGGCGAATTCATTGCCATGCAAGATTCAGACGATTTATCGCATTCCAGAAGGATTATGAGGCAAGTCGAATCCATGCGCGAGCATCCATCCCTTGATATGATTGGAACCTCCTATGAATATTTCCAGGATGGTCACTTCGAAAGCCGTAAACGGGAGCAATGGCTCAGCTATGGCGTTTCTAAAATAAATGCGGTCTATAAAAACGGTGGTCATTGTGTTTGTCATGGAACGATATTATTCCGTGCTGGCGTGTTCGATCAGATCGGAGGACCGATTAGGCGTGGTGTCGGTGTCGAGGATTACGATTTCATTGCACGCTGTATAGCAGCAGGTATGAAGGTAGACAATCTGAAAGAACCCCTTTATTTCTATAGAAGACATGAAAACCAACGCTCAAGGGAGTTTTTCCGAAAATAGAAATGATCTGACATAACGAGTCAGGAAGGGAGACTGGGATGCGAAAAGTTTTCTATGTAGGGTGGATTGGTTTCGGCAATATCGGAGACGACTTAATGTGGGATGTTTTTCGTGAAAGTGCTAATCTCATGATGCCCGAACAACCTGTTACGGTCGTACCCTCCATGCCAGGCGTAAGTTTACAGGATGTGGCTGATTATGATGTCGTGGTACTTGGCGGGGGTTCCCTGCTTATTCCAGGTTATGTGGATGTCTTGCATCATGCTTTGAAGCAAGGGAAGCAAGTGGCTGTATGGGGCAGTGGCGTCGATTGGATAACTAAAAAAGATATGTTAAGTCTATCAAGTGGAGATACAGGGAGGATTCAGTATCAAGCAACGCCTGAACATAGGAAAATGCTGAAGAACATAAGCCAAAATGCTATATTCTCCGGTGTGCGGGGACCGCTTACCAAAAAGCTGCTGGAATATCTTGATGTGGATGCCGATAGGTTCATCGTAAGCGGAGATCCGGGTGTATTGCTGTGTTCGGATGATTTGGAGCCGCCTATCAATACCAAAATGTGGCCTTCTAATGAGAAGGTTGTGGGGATCAACTGGGGGACTTCCTATAACCGGATTTATGGGAGTCAGGAAGAGCTTGTGGAGAATCAATTGGCGGAAGCTTGCAAGATGTGGATACAAGCGGGCTACAAGCTATATTTATATTACGTATGGAACCCTGATAGAGAGGCATTGACAAGGTTGGCGGATAAGATCGGCAGCCCGGAAGCTGTGCGGATCGCACCGAAGGTTTATTCGGCGCAAGCGTTGATGAGGATTATGAAGCGCTGCGCATTCACAGTAAATTTCAAGCTGCACGCTAATGTCATGTCAGCTGCGGCTGAAGTTCCCTTCATCGCACTTGGTTATCGGATGAAAACATTTGATTTCGTAGAATCAATCGGGCTGCACTCCTCTGTAGTTTCAACGGACGAGGAGCGGCTTGTGGAGAAATTAGAACAAACCTCATCTCACATTCTAGAGAATTGGGATCTCGATAGGCATCGCCTACAAGCTAACATTTCTGCTTATCAAACAAGCTTACGCTCTCCTTTCCTTCATGCATGGGGCTGAGAAAATGGGTTTTATGGAAATTTAAGTAATCGTTATAAGCAACCATGCCAAGATCGTCCTCATCTCATACATTATAGGAGTACAAGACAAACAGCCCCGGTGCCAGCGCACATGGAAGGAGTGAGGAATTTGCCGTTGCCGAAGAGAAAAGTAATTTCTAGCTTGCGTAAGCCAGCTAGGAAGAAACAATCTTCCCAGAATCAAAATGTGATTGTCATTAAAAATGAAAAAAGCGGTACCATTCATTTGAAGGATGTTGTCCGCTTTGAAGGTAAGCCGCAGATGGTGCAGCTTCCTGCTTCGGAAATTCGCAGAATGCAGAAACATCTGCGAGTCCTTCTGGTCATTGACCAGTTTAACGTAGGTGGGACCGAGACGCATACATTAGGTTTAGCTCGTGAGCTAATGAGAAATGGTGCGCATGTGGTCGTTGCGGCGAAGACCGGAAGAATGCTAGACGCCTTTGCTGCTCTTGGCTGTCCGGTTTATACCGTCGATTTTGTAACAGATGAGTTCAAAGAGAATACGGAGAAAAAAGCTGAAATTATCGATTATTTGAAGCTTATTATCCGTAACGAAAATATTTCCCTCCTGCATGCTCATCAGTGGCCATCAGGCGTTTTCGCCGTACAGGCAGGGAAGGAAATGAACATTCCAGTCGTGTTTACGGTGCATGGATTCGTTGATGATGCCTTAATTCCATTAGTCAAACAATGCGACACCGTGCTGGCTGTAAGCCAATCGATTGTTAAAACATTGAAGGCTAATCACGTTACCTCTATCCTGCTGCAAAATGGGATTGATGTGTCGGAGTTTTCCTCTCACAAGTCGACCAAACCTTATGTGCGTGCTTCCTGGGGAATCGACCATGACGCTCCAGTCGTCACTTATGCGGCAAGGTTGTCGTTTGAGAAAGCGGATATTTCACTTGCGATTATGGAAGCATGTCGCAGACTGATTGCAGGCGACTATCCGGAGCTCAAGCTGATTATTGTCGGTGGCGGGCATCATAAGGAGCTAGTTCAAACAGAAATGGCGCGAATTCAAGAAGAAGCCGGAGTCGATTTTATACAACTGGCTGGAGAGTCTTTGCATATGTGTGCTTATTACTCCGCAAGCGATTGCTTTATTGGCACAGGGCGTGCTGCGTTAGAGGCACTTGCCTGCGAATGTCCTACGATTGTTGCAGGAGCTACCGGATATATGGGGGTTATGAGCAAGGAACTGTATGCCAAAGCATGGGAGACTTGGTTCTGTGATCATGGAGCGAGCAAGCCTTGGACGGTAGAAGAGTTCGAGTCCGACATTAAGTCGGTATTGGAGCTGAAAGAGCGTGAGCGGGAAGATCTTGGATGGGTAGGCCGTAAATTTGTTGAGGACAAATTTAATGTGCACGACACGATCCCAGCACTCTTCGATGTTTACTTGAAGCATTTAAAAACATTACCTTCGACAGAACGAGCCGCCATTCGATCGGAAATAGATAATAGATAGCGTGTTTATGAAAAGCCACTATATCGGTGGCTTTTTTTGCTGTATAAGAAACGCTGAATAAGCGTGTCGCGCTAAGTTCTAATTGCTCGGCGTTTGGCCGTCTTGCGCCAAGTAACCGAACCGTCCTGCGTGATCGCTTCGCGCTAAGTGGCCATACCACACTGGATGCCCGCTTCGCACTAAGTGACCATGCCGCACTGCATGATTGCCTCGCACTAAGTGACTAAACCGCACTGCATGCCCGCCTCGCACCAAGTAATCAAACCTCACTGCATGCCCGCTTCGCACTAAGTGACCATACCGCGCTGCATGCCCGCCTTGCGCCAAGTAACCAAACCTCACCGCCTCGCGCCACGGCCCCTCGCTCCCAGTTCTATGTTGCACTTTGTACAGCATAGAACTGCTTAAAACCCCATTACCCCGATCTTCATTGCACAAAGTACAATAAATTCAATCAAAATAGCGTGAAAACCGCTCTACTCAGCCTTTTATGGTGTAATTTGTACAACGTAGAAGCCGGCAGTGGCCAATTTGAGGCCTCTAAGTTGCACAAAGTGCAGCATAGAGAAGGCAGTGGCCATTGTTTGTGTGTGTCTGTGCCGCGCAAATTTGCTGCGCACTACCCTGGCAAACGCGCTCGTCCTAAAGAGACGACGAAGTCGTATATCTTTACGTTCGTTGGCAGAGTAACTGGAATTTTTACAGTTAAACATGGTGCGGAGCAGGGTTTTGATGAATTATCGGGAGTATGTGCAGCTATTTCAGTCGATTCGTCCCATTTCAGACGTAACCTAAGGAATTAGCAGGATAATTTCCATCTACTGGATCGAATATAGCAGAAATGAACAATTTAGCAGCATTTTTCCCGATAACAACTAAAAACAAATAAAAACAAATTAAATACACAAAATTAAACTAGATTTAACATAATGATGACAAACACAGTGTAAGATGTCCATATAGAAACAACCAAATCCAACTAGAGGTGAACATATGCCAACCAAACAAGAGCATCAAGCATTCATGAAGACGGAAGGCGATATAAATTTAACGGAAGCAAGGAGTGAATGGTGGACAGCTCAAATTGATGAGGCAGCACGAACTTATTTGCAAGAGGATGAGGATGTCTTTTTGCACCAAACGTTATCTACACCTTGTCTGAATGTCCTTTCCTCCTGTGAAGGGATTTATGTAGAAGATAGCCAAGGACGCAGAATCATGGATTTCCATGGCAATAACGTGCATCAGCTTGGTTTTGGCCATCCTGCTGTTATTGAAGCTGTGAAACAGCAGTTGGACCAGTTATCCTTCTGTACGAGAAGATATACGAATTTGCCTGCCATTGAGCTTGCTAATAAATTAGTTGCTTTAACAGAAGGAGCCCTGCAAAGAGTTCTCTTCGCGCCAGGAGCGACATCCGCCATCGGTATGGCGCTTAAGCTTGCACGCGCAGTTACCGGTAAATACAAAACATTATCGATGTGGGGAGCGTTTCACGGAGCCTCGCTGGATGCGATATCCGTAGGCGGAGAAGGGGCGTTCCGCCGTGGCTTAGGTCCGCTGCTTCCCGGCGCTGAGCATGTGATCCCTTTTAACTCGTACCGTTGTGTGTTTGGGTGTCAGGATGAAGCGCACTCCTTATGTTTGAAGCCTATTGAGTATGTGCTTGAACAAGATGGAGAGATTGGTGCCGTAGTCATCGAAACCATTCGAAATACGGATGTGCAAATTCCACCTGTCGCTTATTATAAAAAGCTTAGAGAACTCTGCGATCGCTATGGCGCTTTGTTGATTGTCGATGAGACGGCAACGGCTTTTGGCCGAACGGGGAAAATGTTCGCTTACCAGCATTACGGGATTGAACCCGACATGATGGTGCTGGGGAAAGGTTTAGGCGGCGGTGTATTCCCGATGGCAGCTTTACTCGTGAAGGAAGAGTTGAACAAAGCACAGCAAATGTCGATCGGGCATTATACGCATGAAAAATCGCCGGTAGGAGCTGCTGCCGGGCTGGCAACCATCCGAGTCATCGAGGAAGAGAACTTGCTGGAGCATGCGGGCCGTATGGCCGATCTCATGGCGCAACGTTTGAAAAGCATGATGGAGACGTATCCGCTTATTGGAGATATCCGTCAAATCGGTTTACTTGTTGCTGTTGAGCTCGTAACCGATCGTGTGAGTAAGGAACCTGCCGTACAAGAGGCCGAGCGCGTCATGTATAGCTGCTTGGGAAGAGGGCTTAATTTCAAAGTGTCCAAGGGGAATGTTCTGACGCTTTCACCCCCTTTGATCATTACGGAAGATCAGCTCAATGAAGCCCTGGATATTCTGGAAAAGAGCATTGCCGAACTCGCATAAGTTCATCTTCATCTACATCAAGCATAGCGACTTATCGCTATGCTTTTTTGCACGTCCCTTTCATGAATAAATCTAATTGCTTTGGCAGGGGGGGAAATCATATAATTTGCTTGAAAGAACAACAACTTGGTATGGATGAGCTCAGGGGAGGCAGTAATGGTAACAAATAACAGACTGAACGTCCCTCTTCATAGATATTGGCAAGAGCAGCAAGGAGAAATGTCTGGTTTTCTGTCCCTCGCAGAAGGTATTACGGAAGCGGTTATGGTCTTGCATAACGCAGACAAGGTCCATCGCCGCTTGAGTCCGGAAACGATTTTAATTGAAGCTAACGATAGAAACCCTATGATAATCACTCTGAACAGTGAAATGTTGGAAACATCCTGGGCCTATCGTGCGCCGGAACAGTCGGGTCGACTAAAGCGGGGCACGGATGCACGCACGGATTTATATGCCCTAGGGATGATATGCTACGAGCTTCTGTTGGGAGAGCTTCCGTATCAAGCGGATGAGCCGACGGAATGGATTTATGCTCATTTGGCGAAACGCGCCCCACATCCGAGTGAGGTTAATCACCGCATACCTCAGCAGATCGGCGACATCATCATCAAGCTGATGGCCAAAGCACCTGAGGAGCGGTATCAGAGTGCCTATGGTCTTTTATATGATATTAAAAGATGTAGAAGTGAATGGGAACAAAATGGCGTTATCGGAGCTTTTGCACTGGGAAGCAAGGACTTTGCAGGCCATTTGCGAATGCCAATTTTTCTAAGCGGACGTGAAGCGGAAATGGCGGCTTTGACTGACGCTTATGCTGACAGTTTGAATGGGAAGACGGCGTTTGCTGTCGTTAGCGGAGGCGCAGGCGTCGGGAAGACGACACTTATTCGTGAATGGTACAGATCGCAGCAGCAAGAGAGAGGTTATTTTATTTCGGGAAAAGCGGATCCACTCATTAGGGAGGTCCCTTATGCACCACTGATTCAAGCCTTTCAAGAACTCATTCATCGGCTCCTTTCAGGGAGTGCGGAACAATTATTACGGTGGAAAGACAAGCTGACTGCGGCACTTGGTAATCATGCAGGCATTTTGGCAGAGATTATTCCGAACATGCACCTGATTATCGGCGAGCAGCCGGATGCTGAGATATTGCCATGGATGGAGTCTAGAAACCGGCTTCATTTTGCTTTTCAAGTGATGATTCGTACGTTTGCTGGAAAAAGATCACCTTTTATTTTGTTTCTTGATGATGCGCATTGGGCGGATGCAGCCACTATGGATTTTATTCGCAGTATTTCAGAAAGTCGGGATCTAGGTTATTTCTTATGTATACTCGCTTATCGTGACAAAGACATGCAGCCTCGACATTGGTTGAATGATCATCGGGCGGCATTTGACCATCGGCGGATTGTGCTTTCTTCCTTAACGTTACTGGAAACAGAGCTTTTTCTGTGCCAAACGTTACATTTGGAAGAGTCAAGGGGGCGGTCGCTGGCTGAAGCGATTTTCCAGAAGACGGCCGGCAATCCCCTTTATATGAAGCAATTCATACAGACTCTCTATGCCCAAAAATGGCTGCGTTTCGATACGCGTACGGAAACTTGGCTGTGGGATGCAGACGAAATCCACAAGCAGGATTCGCTTGACGATGTTTGGGACTTAATGCTGGACAAGCTCCCCAATCAAGCGGGATCTGTGCTGCGCATGGCCGCGTGTATTGGCCATTCGTTTGATTTGCACACGCTGGCTGCTATTTGCCTGCAATCTCCCGAACAAGTCATGGAACAATTGGAGCCTGCGCTGACGGAAGGATTAGTTCTTCCTGTCAGAGAACGTGAAAGGTGGCATGGACTGAACAGGACTGCGGATGCCTCGTTACTGGAATCGACAGATCCGAATATGTGGTTCGTATTTATTCACGATACGATTAGGCAGACTGCCTATGATGCCGTAACGGCCGAAGAGAAAGAGAAGATTCACGCGGGAATTGGTCGGTATCAATGGGGATTTCAATTGAATGACAAGCCGGATGACCTCATGTATACGACGTTAAATCATTTCATGCTTGGGCAAAATCAATTGACGGACCGTGAGGAAAAACGACTTGTCGCCGAAATGGCGCTACAGGCAAGCCGTAAAGCTAGAAAGTCGGCAGCATACTTGTCGGCAGCGACGTATCTTGCCTTCGGTACAGGGCTTCTGACCGACACGGATTGGGAGGAGCATCATGCGTTAACTTATGACCTGTATATGGAACGCATGCAAGCTGAGGTGTTATGCGGTCACTTGGAAACAGGGGAGCTGTTGTTCGAGCAGCTCGTGTCCCACTCGCATACTCGTTTGGAGGAGCTGCGGACTTACGCGGTGAAACTGGAGCTTGATATCAATCGCGGGAATGCCAGAGAGGCTTTCCATGCTGGTGTGCAGCTGCTGGGCAAGTTGGGCATTGAGCTTCCCAAACAGGTTGGAGCTGCTCGGCGCCAAAAGGAACTGAGCCAAACGCGCAGATTGCTGCACGAAGGCATCCCGAAAAAGCTGGATGCTGAGCGCAGCGAGGAAACGTCGCCGCTCCAATTGGCTATCCTGCAGCTGCTGCCGCTTGTGGCGCGAGCTTCCTCTTTTGTGGATATGAATTTATTCGTCGTGATGATTTGCCGAAGCATACGTTTGATGCTTGAACACCATGCGGCGTACCGATTTCCGGAAATCATTGCGATTTTTGCCTCGTATATTTCCAGTGAGGAAGGGAAGCACAAGGAAGGATGCGAGCTTTCGGAAGCAGCACTGCACCTAGGTGATGCTGCTCATTCGCCATTGAAGGCGAAGCTTTCGTTTATTTATGCGTTATCTCACTTCTGGCGCATGAGCGCTCAGGAAACGTGGCCGTTATTTAAAGAAGCTCATCGGCTAAGTCTCGCGAGCGGCGATATGTATTATGCCGGTTTTTCGCTTCGCGGCATGAAGTTCAGCTTGTTTTTCGGTGGACATCTGGAAGAACTGTACGAATTTTGCCAAGTCCAAGGTGGCGCTTTTCATAAAAAAGATCCTTTCCTCATGAAATCGTTCACGTTATATCAGCAGTTTGCCAAATGTCTAAAGGGAGAGACGGCAGGTCGTCTAACGCTGAGTGATGACGCGTTTGATGAGGTTTCTTTTCTTCATTCGATGAGTCCTGCAGAGACCCGTATAGGACTTGTGTTTGAATATTACATTTGCAAAATTCAACTGCTGTACCTCTTCGGCCGCTATCAAGAAGCTGCAGAGCTTTGGGAACAGACAGAGCACAGCGAGCGATACTACAAGTATCATTCGCATTTGCCCGAGGGCATGTTGTACGGCTTTTTAGCCATGTCCAGTGTGTATTGTGACCAATCGGCGAAGCAACAGGAGTTGGCGGACGGAAAGATTCGAAGTATGCTGGGGCAAATGCGAAAGTGGTCCGAGTTAGGGCCAAGTCACTTCCTGCCTAAGTTATTACTGATGAAGGGAGAAGCAGCCCGTCTGAAAGGGCGATGGGAGCAAGCTTTAACCTGTTACGATGAGGCGATAGACGCGGCGCGTGAGAATGGATATACCCATCTGGAAGCCATTTCATGCGAACTTGCCGGTAAATTACTTTTAGCCATGGGTAAAAAGAAGTTTGCCAAAACATACCTATTGGATGCGTATCATGGTTTTAAGGTATGGGGGGCTATCGAGAAGTGCTTGCAGCTTCGCGAGCAGTATTCCGATTTATTTGAAAGGTCGAGTGAGGAAGGCCGAGTATGGGAGCAAGATTTGAAGCTCACTCGCGCGTCCGCTCAAACGGACTACAAGGATGCGAACGAGGAACCTTCTGTGGAAGTGGAGCGGGATATGTTCAAGAAAGCGGCAGCCCGACTGACACAAGCGTACGGTTTCGAACAGCTGCTTGGTCATTATTTAGTGACGCTTATGGAAAATGCCGGAGCGGCCAAAGGGTTCTGGATCGTTAATAAAGCCGGCGATTTGTGGATCGAAGCCGAGCATGACATTAATCGAAACATTTCCAAGAGCGGCCACTCCGCTTCGCTAGAAAGCTGTTTTGATTTACCGATTTCAGTGATCCGTTTCGTAGCTAGAACCAAGCAGCCGCTTATCCTGGAGGATGCGCATCTGGACGACTTATTCGCTTGGGATCCGTATATTCGCAGTGTTCGTCCGCGTTCAATGATTTGTTTGCCCGTTCAGCAGCTGGACCGATTAGCCGGAATCGTTTATTTGGAAAATGAAGCGGTGACCGGGGCGCAAGCCAGCCAACGTTTGGAGCTGATGCAGATGATGTCTGCCCAACTAGCAGTGCTAAATCGCTTTGCAAGTGAGGGTACCATTGTGAAAACGGAGCCGCTTGTTATGGATACAGGAAAGCCGAAGCTTGACGCCAGTCTGCTCACCCAGTCGCTGACCGAACGTGAGAAGGATGTCATGCAGCTCATGGTGAAAGGCTTATCGAATCCAGAGATTGCGCAAAGACTTGAGCTGGCCGTAGGCACAGTCAAAAACATCACGTTGTCCATCTACGGCAAACTACAAGTAAACCGTCGCACACAGGCGGTTGCCAAGGCGAAAGATTGGAATATTTGGGAGTAACAAAATGTCGGTAACTATAAATGAGCTAGGCAGATTCTTATCTGCTTAGCTTATTTTGTTTTCCAGGGAGTTCTAGTGTGCGTTAGGACTTTTCTCATGTTTTATTTCGGGAAAATGACCTTTGGTACTATCGATATTTGTCGAAATTCGCGTAGAATGTGGGGGTTCCAAATAAGCAGGTTTGATCAAAAGGAGGCTTTATGAGAAAAATTTGGGGGCTCTTCACAAGTATGGTGCTATTGGCAGGTGTCGTCCTACCATTTCCGATAACGGTAAGGGCAGCAACCTTAGCGCCTGCTGGGGCTGTCAAGCAGCCTACAGCTGTCACGATTAGTTCAATCGGGGCCACGGTTTCTCCGGTAAACGGCAAATATTTTTTTACAGCAGGACAGACGATCAAGATGAATGTTCCCTTCGAATCGTCGAACCCCTCTGTGAAATGTGATATGGAATCAACGATTCCCATTTCCATGAACGGTACGCAAGACTGGATTCGTTTGTATAATGCCGTGTTTGAGGGATACTCCTCTCCGGTATATGCCAGAGGGATTACCGCGGATATGCCCTCGGGACTTGTCGATATTCAAAGAGGCCCGGACGGCTGCGGTCCTTCGGATGGTGTGAATATGCCTACGAATATTTGGAACGCAACCTCGAATGGGACGACTTATTTTACGGACGGCACGTCCTTGAATAATGTGGCTTACTTTAAGAGCTTGGTCCAGACGCCCATCTATATCGACAATGCGCTGCCTACTATCACGTTCGGCAATCTGCCGGCAGATACGAACTATAAGAAAACATTAGGAATAACCGTAACCGCCAGTGACTTACCGCTGAACGAAAACGTTAAGCTTACTTATACGTGGACGCAAAACCAGACAGCACCTGCTGCGGCAGACATCAATACGGTTATCACGAGCGGTGCTGCAGCCGTAGATCCTGCAGCACCTGGCATTTATTTCCTTCACGCCAAAGCGGTGGACGTTGTAGGACATGAAGTGATCCAAACCAAAGGCCCCTTTTATTTGGATAACACAGTTCCAACGCTCACTTTCGGCAAACAATCGGATGCCACTTATAAAAAAAGTCATGGTGTGACAGTTACGACCGCAGATACACCGTCAACAGCTAACACGAGTCTCTTCTACGTGTGGTCACAGAGCGCAACGCCACCGGCGGCAGCAGGTATTTCAGGGAGTCTCATTAACGGGGCTGCCCCCATTGATCCGACAGGGACAGGTGCATATTATTTGCATGCAAAAGCGGTCGACCTAGCAGCGAATACGATCATTCAAACAGCGGGACCTTTTAATTACGATAACCAAGCGCCAACCATTGGCATGAATCCGACATCGGGAACAGCCAAGACGAGCCATACACTAACCTATACGGTTGCAGATCCACATTCCGGTATGAAACAAGTCAGCTACGAATGGTTTAAAGACGGGGTTTCTTATTCAACCGGGACGGGGAGCATCAGCGGCGGTACGCTCAACGTACCGAATAGTGTGGAAGGAAGCTACAAGCTGAAGCTAACGGCTACGGACAATTTGAATAACGTGGGCACATTGGAAAGTTCCAATTTTATCATTGACAAGACAGCACCGAGCGTTACATTTACGGCGCAGGGCAATAGCGCGCCAGGCACTGCCCGCCAAGTAGGCGTTACGTTACTGGATGCGAAAGGTACGTTAGGGCAGGCCTTTTACTTATGGGGAACGAGTGTAACGACGCCTGCAGCGAATGATCCCGGTTGGCAGATGTTTTTTGATGGAACCGGCAACAAAACAACTTCAACGACAACGCTCTCTTCTCCCACAGGCGCTAACGGTACGCAATATTTGCATATTAAGACAACAGACAGTGCAGGGAACATTGGATATGCGAAGACAACGCAGGGCTTTGTTCTCGACAATACGAAACCTACAGTAACGTTTACGCTTCCTAGCACGGCAGCCTACAGTAAGACACTGTCGACGGATTTGAATTTGACGGATAACATGACAACAAATCTAGCTAATTTTGTGATTAAATATGCGGTAACAACACAAGCAACGACAGATGGGAACGATTCGGCATGGGCGACGTCAACGATTAGGACCCTTTCCATAACGAATCAAACCGGCATTTTTTACATTCATACCAAGGTTTATGATGAAGCAGGCAACTGGACGCTGGTAACCGGTGGGCCCTATAAGCTGGATAATGAAATGCCAACAGGTGCTATAAGCATCCCGAAAAAGTTTACGAACATTACGACAGTGCCCGTCCAGCTGAGTGCCACGGACTTACAAGGCACGGTAGATAAGATGAGATTCGCGGTGGATAGCGGTATATGGGGGAGTTGGGAGACGTTTACGACTGACAAAACGATCACGATCCCTGCCACACAAGGCAAGCGAACGATAGCGGTTCAGTTTATGGATTCGGCGGGAAACATCTCAACGACATATTCGGATACGGTAACTTTTGATACGACGAAACCTGTATTGACGAATATTACTTATAGCACAACCGCATGGACGAATCAGCCTGTATCTGCGACATTGTCAGCCACCGATAATGCGACACCATCCGCTGACATAACGGTAGATGGACTTACAGGGTTGACCTATATCTTTCAGACCAATGGCACCTATACGTTCAATTTCCGAGATAAGGCAGGCAACGTGAACACGGCTATAGCGACCGTAACTTGGATCGATAAGACCAAACCGGTCATCACGTTAAGCACCAATGGATCATCTCAGCAGAAAACTGTGAGCACGATTGTTTATGCTACGGATTCAGGGGCTCCACAGAGTGAACTGACGTATGCACATGCCTGGTCGACGTCCAATATGGCGGAGCCAACAACGTGGACGCCGTTAGGCGCAGATCATAAAGCGGATAAAAATGAAGTGACCGGTACTTGGTATTTATGGGCGAAAGTAACCGATAAAGCGGGGAATGTGACGACATTTTGCAGTAATCCGTTTCTGCTCGATAACACAAGTCCGGTAGGTACGATATCTTACAAACCTGCCGGCTTGACCGCCAATAATGTGACGGCGACGCTCACCACCAACGAGCCTGTCGTCGTAACGAATACGGAGCTTGGCAAAAAAGAGCATGTATTTACAGATAATGGACAGTTCCAGTTTGAATTTAAGGATGCAGCGGGGAATGTTGGGGTCGCTATGGCCAATGTCGAATGGATTGATCGCAGCTTGCCATCCTCAGATGTCACGCTCACGCCGAGCGATTGGACGAACGGACCTGTCCGCGTCACGATCGATGCGTCAGGAAGTCCTGAGCGTGAATTAATGGATTTGACGATCACGGGTGAAGCGCAAGTCATCAGTCAGACGGTAACGAAGGTTGTTTATGAATTTACGACGAACGGATCCCTCCACTATAAAGTGCGTAATGTGAGTACAGGCATCGTAAGCAATGATGAGGTCTATGTTGACAAAATCGATCAGCAGCCGCCAACAGGGGAGTTGGTCTACACCACGGAAAGGCCGACGAATCAGGATGTTACCGTTACGCTGATTACGTATGATGACAATAACGGGATAGTTACGATTCTCAATAATGGCGGAAGCCCTTGGTATACCTTTACAGAGAACGGGCAATTCACATTTGATTACGAAGATGAGGCAGGCAACATCGGCCATCGGACAGCGGCGGTGAGCTGGATCGATAAGGAGGCGCCTCAGGCAGAGCTCAGTTTCAGCAGATCGACTTGGACCAAAGATAATGTCGATGTAGAAATATCCTTCACGGATCAATCTCCAGTGACCGTAACGAACAATGGGGGCAGCAAGCGGTATACGTTTACAGACAATGGTACGTTCTTGTTTGAATATCGTGATGCTGCTGGCAATGAAGGACAGACGGTCGCTTCTGTTACCTATATCGATCGAGAAGCTCCTGAGGCCATTGTTACCTACAGCCATATAGGGTGGACGAATCAAGATGTCGTGGCAACGTTGACCGCTACAGATAACTCGGGCGTACCTGTACAGATTCTTAGTACGGGGAACAACACGCATACGTTTACGCAAAATGGGTCCTTTACTTTTATGTTCCAAGACGTTGCTGGAAATCAGCGTGAGTTGGTCGCCACCGTTGATCGGATCGACAAGACACCGCCTGTCGTCTCCATTCAATATTCGGAAACGACAAAGACGAGATCTGATGTGCGGGCAACCGTTCTAGCGAATGAGCCCATCACCGTGATCGGCAATAATGGCAGCACGGCTTATGATTTTACAAGCAATGGGACCTATTCATTCGTCGTTGTAGATCGGGCCGGCAATCAAGCTTTCGTTCAGGCGACGGTCAACTATATCGATCGAACACCTCCTACACCACGATTATCTTACAGTACGACAGCAGCAACAAAGGAAGATGTCATCGTAACGGTAGATGCGGATGAGCCGTTCTATGTATTGAACAATAACCGTGCGAAGCAGGTTGTGTTTAAGGATAACGGTACGTTCACCTTCTATTTGCAGGACGTTGTAGGAAATTTAACGGAGATTCAAGCTACGGTAAATAACATTAATAAGACAAAGGCAAAAGTGACCTATACCTATAGTGAAACAGCACCAACGATAAATAATGTGAATGTAACGATAACATCCGATCAAGCACTTACATTCACAGGTATGAGTGGAAATGTAGTCACTTTTACGAGCAATGGCACACGTTGGATTGACGCTGTAGATATGCTGGGGAATAAATATGCGTTACGTATCGATGTAAACAATATTGATCGCGAAGCACCGAAGTTTACCTTTATCGGCGGCGAGCCATTGCTGCTTGAAGTGGGAGCCGTGGTGAAACCACTGGCAGACGTCACAGCGACAGATTATGTGGACGGCGATATGACAGCCAAGATCAGCGTAACTCAAAATACGATCAATTCCCAAGTACCTGGTGAATATTCGGTCGTGTATAAAGTGAAGGATCGTGCAGGCAACGAAGCGGTAGTGACCCGGAAGGCGGTTGTCATCGCACCGACGGAGTTCACCGTTTACGTCAATTCCGTGAAAGTGCAGGATACCGATGTGGTTGTGTACGGCGATGCGATTCAACTTTCGTTGTTCGGCATTCAAGGAGCGAGCTCTGTGAAATGGGCGAGAGGGCCGAAGAGCATCGGAGATTTCAAGGCAAATGCCAGTCTGCTAACAAATGGTATTTTACCTATAACGGAATATGGCTATTACACTTTACTCATTCAAAATCAAGAACGTCAGTTGAAGCTCATTCGTGTGTATATTTTACCAAGACAAGCTTCTTAGGAGTGTGAGCAATGATAAAGGATCGATTTCAGATAGGCAAAAAAATAGCGCTCATTGGAGCTGCGTTTGTCCTGCTCTTTCCGATCGGAAGCGGGTTGGCGTTGGCCGCACAAGAGGAGATGACACCTCTTACAGTTTCCAATACATTCATGGAAGTAAGTGTGAATAAAGAGACCGGAAGGTTCAGTGTCAATACAAAGCAAGGCTCCCCGTTAAAGAGCGGCGACGATAACAAGGCGCTGCTCTTTAAGGAAAAACTGCCGGAGACTTCTTTTACGACGTTTCGCATTAATGGGAAAGATTATATTTTCGGCAACGGGTATGGCTTCCTAGGATCGAATGGAAGCTTTACCTCCTCCCCGGCAAATCAGGGATTGACGAATAAGTCGGTATGGAACATCGAAGGTCTGGACATCACGCAGACGCTAACACTCGTCGACGATCCGACGAATCCTAACGCAGGTAATATGAAAGTTTCGTATCAAGTGAAAAATAAAACCAACCAAAATCAGAGTGTTGGCTCTCGGATTTTGCTGGATACGATGCTGGGGCCGCAAGACGCTTCCCCCATTTCGGTAGCTGGCGGGAATACGTACATTTCCAATGAGAAGGTTATCACGGGACAGCTCCCTTATTATTGGAGTGCGACGGACAATCCAATTAATCCAAAGGTCATGTCATACGGATTTATGCAAGGCTGGGGAAACAAAGCGCCGAATCAGATGATTATTGCTCATTGGAATGGCATTTCCCAAACTAAATGGGACTACACGGTGAATCCGCTGCTCGATTTTACGAACAAGCAGAACGCTTACGGTTCAGCTGATAGTGCAGTCGCGCTTTATTGGGACCCGGCTAACATTGCCCCGGGTAGTGAGGCTGTATTCGAGACGTACTATGGCTTGGGCAGCTTTTTCACATCAAAGAAAGAAGCTACTTACCGGTTGCAAGTTGGTGCGCCTAAGCAGTTGACGCTTAACGATGATCGTAACGGCTACAAGGAAAATGAGTTTGATATACGCGTTGATATTGATAATGCCATTGACCGTTCAGTGAATATGGAAGGCGTGCAGGTCACACTCGGCTTGCCCGATGAGTTGGAGCTCACACCCGGACAGGGAATAACGAAAATTGTAGGCAATATGAAGGTCGGCGAGACACAATCCGTTACATGGCGCGTAAAACCTAAAGTGCAGCTAGCGTATAAAGCAGCGCAATTTCAAGTCATCGCTCAAGCGGCAGGCGGAGAAGAAAGCATTCAAGCTTCTTATGTTGTTCTTCCTGCCTTGACGGGGGAAATCCCCAGCATGCAGCTGATGGAGGTTTTCCCGAGAAAACTGTACACGCTCGATGAGAAACCTGCTCTAACGCTGCAAGGAGCAGGGTTTGAGATTTTGAAAGGATCGTCAGGTTGGAACCTTGATGTTATCCGGGATCGCGATGGAGCAAGTGTAGCGATTCCTGCCTCGGACGTATCTATTCAAGATGATAAGCAAATTACAGCTCGATTGAATTTAACCAGTGACCTGTGGAAGCAGCACAAGCTTGAAGTGGGATCCTACACGGTAAGATTGACGGCAGGCAGCAAAGTATTTGAGAAAAAAATCGAGTTTACGCTGGATAAAAGCTTTAAATCGAAAGATTACGGTATTCTGCTGGTTGTTGGCGATAACATGACGCAAGAGGCGGGGCAAACCTACAGTTTGCTGCCTGTAAAGAGTGAGACCGAGCTAGCGAATTATAAAATGGAATTCGAACGCTCAGGCGGCCGCCAAGTCTCGCTGCTGGAAATCCGAGGTTCCATCCTGGCGAAAAACGGCGATGGCGGGAAAGTTGTTTATGAGATTGATAAAGGTTCGACGATCAACTCAGTCATTCACCACGATACAACAGAGATGTTAACCGCCATCTTCGGAGAGGCTTCGCAAAAGATAACCATTCAGAAGAGTGCCAAAGACAGTACGCATGATCAGGATTATATCAATTTGAAAGGGAATGGGGCTCTTTCGATCCCGAACTTCAAATTTGCCTATGGGCCTTTCAGCGTTGAGTTGGAAGACGGTAAAAAATATGCTCTGGAAGCAAAGGAAGACGAGCAAGAAGAGAAGATTGAAATCAAGTGGGACGTATTAAAAGGTTTATCTATTATTCAACGACTCGCTTGGTTTCAACTCAATATAAAAAATGCTGTCATTGGAACAGAGAGCGTCTCATTCGGTGGCCGGCTTGCCTTGGACTTCGAGCCTGGCCCTAAAAAAGACACGGGGAATGAGGGGGATTCAGGCAATCCGTCGAATCCACCGAATCCACCGAATCCACCGTCGAATCCGCCGACAGATATAACGGAGAATGTAGACGGAGAAGACGATGGGGCAGGGTCCGTGTTGGTCTCGGTCGATTTGGATGAGGCTAAGTTCGGTGTTCGGCAATATGACAATGCCTTTGGTCCGGCAGGAAAATTCGGGTTTCTGGGTTTACGAGCCGAAGGGGAAGCGGGGCTGCCGAAAAATCTAGTCCCGGGACTTGATTTGGGGGTAGACGGTGTTGTTCGGGTAGATACGTTCGAGAAGAAATATGAAATTGAAGCAAATGTGCAATTTAAAGTGGTCGAATTGAACGGAATGCTGACCATACGATTAACCGATACGAATTTTCCGATTATCGATAATTTCCGCTTCGTTGTAGGCGGGGAACCGGGTATTCCGCTGATTCCAATCGCTCCGGTTGCCTATATCACAAAAGGTGGAGGCGGAATTTATAATATCTACGATACGTTAATGGGCAATTATCAGTTTCTGCCTCCGCTTAAATTAGAAATGACTGGCGGCTTGAGCATCGCAAAAGTGTTTAAAGCGGATGATGCCACGGTAGGGCTATCGATGCGAGGTGTTGAGTTTTCCGGCGCATTCGAGGTGCTCGGGATACAGCTTTTGGAAGAAGTATATGGAAGCGTACTGCTCAAGGACTCCTTCTCGCAGTTTGGCGTTGAACTCAAGGCTGGGGCCAAAATTAATATCAAAAATTTGCTTACCGGCGAAGTCTACGTGGTTTTCCGTTACGATCCGGAGCAGCATGGCAAGCTCGGACCGGTTTATTTGGCAGGCGGCGGCAATTTGCAGGTGAAGCTTCCGAGAGGTTTGGTGCTTGCAGCGGCCGAAGGCGAAATTAGCTCGGAGAAAGTGGCAGGAAACGTAGAATTTATTGGTATTCCTTGGGGCTTCGAGTATGAATGGGGCGACAAAAAGCCGTCCATCACGTTGGGCAAGCGTAACTTAATGAGCAGCAGAAGCCTATTGGCTGGAGCGGAGTTACCAAGCAACGAACCAACGAATTCCGATCTGCCAGCTAAGAGTCTCATTGAACAGACGTATTATGATGAGTCAGGAAGTGTTTCTGGAACGATGAGCTTCGGAACGAACATGAAGCCCGTTGCCAGCTCAGGGCCAAGAAGTAATGTGCAGCAGCCAACGAGAAGATTGCTGAAAACTGCCAGTCCGAACGTTTACTCCATTCCGTTTTCTTCGGAGCAAGAGATGGCCTTACTGGACATTACGTACTCAGGGGATCCCACTGAGCTTCAAGTTACGGATCCAGCCGGCAATTCTTACCCGCTTGTCTCCGGTGAAAATTATGACATTCAGGAAATTTCGGCTGAAGAATCTGCTTCCGGAGAGCGTGAGCAAAGCGTTTTGATCTCGATGAAGCATCCCATGGCCGGCACCTGGCGAGTAACGACAGATCGTGAGCTGGAGTGGACACTTGAAAATGTTACCGTACCTCCAACATTCACCAATGTCGACGTTCAACAACCGGATGCCACGAAGCCGCAACAGATAACAGTTCATTGGCAAAGTGATCATACGACGAATGAAAAAGTTTCGTTATTCCTTAGCACCAACAATGAGAACGACCCTGGCAGTCTGCTTGTTCAAGATCTTGACGTTTCGGCCGGTTCTGCGCAAATCGTCTTGCCGGACTCGACGCCTAGCGGCACGTATTATGTGAAGGCAGTTTTGTCACAGGGCGAGACGAACGTAACCAGCAAATACAGCAGTCAACCCTTGCAAATGGTGAATCCGCATCAGCCGGCTTCTCCCAGTCAGGTTCAATTGACCCCAGCAGGCAATGGACTGTTCGAACTTTCCTGGAATGAGCAAGCGGTTGATGGATACACAGTACAAGTGCTGGACGAGAGTGGCAAAGCCATACCTAGCTTGGGTGTCATTGAACTGGCTGGCGAAGTTCACAAGGCTAGAATCGGTGGGACATTAAATAACGAAGCCGGTGAAAAAGTCGGTATGCTGCCGGGCTCCTCTTACAGAGTGTCCATCGGCGCTTACAAATTAGTTGACGGCATCAAAGTCTACAGCGAACCTGCGGTTACGGCTGCAGTCCTTTTACCGCAACCAGAGCCTGCCAATGTACAGCTGTCGGTGCTTCATGCCAATCATGAGCCCGTTACCAATACATTTTCGCAGGATGGTACGACAACCTATATCATGAAAGAAAACAATATGCTTTTGCATATGCATGCGAATCAGACGGTATCGTCCGATATCATTGTAAACAACGTGAAGCAAGAACCGCAATCAGGGGCTGATTGGGAACAATCCATTTCGTTAAATGAAGGGGAGAACGTCATCCAATTATTCTCGACGAATTCGCAAGGCGATATCACAGCTTCCAGCGTTCGTGTGATTTCGGATACGACTGCGCCTGATTTAAAAGTGGAAAGTACACGCACTGCATCTGACCAACAAACGGTAATCGTGAAAGGGATGGCAGAGCCAGGCAGTACGGTAACGATAAATGAGGAGCCAATTGACGTTCAAACGAGTGGTGCCTTTGAGAAATCGATACCTATGGAGGGCTACTTGTCCAAGCCTGTCGTTGTTACTGCGAAAGATATCGCAGGGAATGAAAACATGCTGAATGCCGAAGTTGTAAATAGTCAACTGAGTTCCTTAACCAAAGTGGAGCTGCGTGCGAAAGAGGGTCGGCTGGAAGATGGCGTTCTGCAGGTAGAAGCGGGCAGTGAACAGTCTTTGGAACTTATAGGGACAGACAAAGAAGGCAAATCGTTTAACATTGATCCTAGCAGTGTGAAGTGGAGCGTACTCTTAGGGGAAACGAACGGGAATATGTCGGAGCAAGGGCGTCTACAGGCTGAATATGAAGGAGATATGGTCATCAAAGCTTCCTATTCGGTCGCGGATGATTTTGCTTTTGAGGATACGATCGCTGTAAAAGTAACCAAACCGCGTGGAGCGCCGGAGACTCCTCCTGTTCAATACGATGATTGGTATGTGCCGCCAACGTCCGACACCCCTGAACATGACGCTGGCAGTGGCAGTGAGTCGACGGATTCAAAGGTAGAAGATACGCTCCAGAGAATTTTACAAAGGTTAATTGAGCAGGAGCAGGGCGTTGATTACATTACGTCCGCTATTCTTAAAGACAATCAGGAAAGTGTGGTTAAGATTCGCGATCGTGCCGTCATTCGCATACCGGCTCAGCCGCTTCAGGAAAGCGTAGGACTGGGCATCGGCGCCGTACGGACTCCGAAGAAATATGAGACAGGCCGGTTAAAAGTGATTGGCGAGATTTATGAGTTTAAGTTCGATAAACCGACGGTACTTCATAAGCCTGCAGAACTGACAGTTCGCTATAGTCTGGAAGAACTTCAGGATCCAAGTCGAGCAGCGATATACTGGTACAATGAACAGACGTATAAGTGGGAATATGTCGGTGGTCGCGTAGACCCGGCAGCAGGCACGATAACCGCTTCGTTACCGCATTTTAGTAAATATGCCTTAATGTATAACGGTGATCTGCCGGTGTTCGAGGATATGCCTCCAGCTCATTGGTCCCATGATATGGTGTACAGATTAGCTTCAATGGGAATCGTGAATGGCGTTCCTTCCGGTAATGGTTTAGCCTTTGAACCAGAGCGTTCCATTACGCGGCAAGAGTTTGCCAAAATAGCCGTTGGTGCCGAGGGCACAGCGTCCGTTTCAACCTTACACGAGATCTCACCTGAGTTCGTGGATCAAGAGCTTGTCGCTTCCTGGGCAAAGCCTTATGTCACAGCGGCCATTGAACAAGGATGGCTCGGAGGTACGACGAGAGATGAGAAACGATATCTGGACCCTACGGTACCGATATCCAGAGCGGAAGCCATTGCGATAATCGGCCGCATGATGAAGGTGGATACAGTTGCAGCGGGTGCAGAAAATTCCTTCACCGATACTGTAGCCATCCCTGGCTGGGCAATGCCATATGTGTCAATGCTTGTGAAGTTAGGCGTTATCAGTGGCTACCCGGACGGCTCGCTTCATCCGGAGGCACAGATTACTAGAGAAGAGGCCGCCGCTATGATTAGCAAAATGCTGGATGCCAAGAGAAGCAAATAAATAATTAGTAAAGACAACCCATGCGGTTGTCTTTTGCTTTGAGCAGATAGCGAAGAAATAAATATTGGCTCTATTCAAACTAAGATGTGGTAGTGTACCATGGAACTACACATTTTTCTTGTTGGGAAGTATAAATGGGGGCTAACATCGTGCTAAACAGTATTTGGATGAAAAGACGAAGCGTTATCTTAACCTGGCTATTTTCTTACGTTGCCATTTTGTTTCTGCCGATTCTAATTGGTGTGTTTGTATATCGTGAATCGAACGCGGCTCTGGAAGATGAAATTCATAGGGCATCAAGTGGCGATGGATTTTAAACTGTATAAAACGTTTTATCCTCAAATTACTGACTTCTATGTGTATTACTCATTGGGAGATACCGGCATCATGCCTGGGGTGGTACGAAGCGGCAAGGATGTGTATGAGCAAGTCCATAATAACCCTGATTTTTAGCTATCAGGACTGGCAATCCATGTTAACTTCGAGAAGGTAGTTTTCCGGTAAACGGTTGGAATGGCGATTAACCATCTCCAACTGTTATCGGTTATCACCAATAAAGTAATTTATTTTGTGAAGCGCACATTCGGATCTTGTCTTCTCAACATATGATGACAAGAATAGGGATATCATGAAAAGGATGTGAGAGCAGCATGAAAACTTATCCTCACCCCACAAGAAAGCACGGCCGCGTAAATGTTGGACAGAAAGGACGATTAGCATCGTCGTCAAAGATCGCCGCTCAAGCTGCAGCTAATCTAGGAACACCTGTATGCGTAGTACTCAAGGACGGTTCTGTCTATTATGGTGTTCTGAAAGAAGTGCAGGTTAGTCAAGTTATTCTTCAAGGATTTAAAGGCGACAAGAAGATTCCACGAAAAAAAGTTAGATCTAAAGCGCATATATCCAGTTTTGGTGGTTTAGGTAACATACTTGGGCTTCTTGGCGGCGGAGGACTTGGCGGTTTATTTGGAGGGGGTTCCTCAGGTGGTGGATTACTGGGAGGTCTTGGTCAAGGTGCTGCCAAAAGCGCAGGCGGGTCAGGCGGGTTGTTTAGCAACATAGGCAGCTTTATGAAACTTGGCATGGGTGCCATTTCATTTATTATGCCGTTAATGAAAGGTTTTTCGATCTAAACATATAGCAAGCCCAATGCCCGGGGATTTCCATCCACGGGCTATTTGGCCTTTCATCCTATTTGAAGTTTTAAATCGCTCCAACTACGGGATGGGGAACATACAATTCCTCCAATGACGTAATTTCATCAGGCGTTAACTTCATGGATAAAGCGCCTACGGCTTCTTCGAGCTGAATCACATTCGTAGCGCCGATAATAGGAGCCGAGACGGGCTCCTTCTGCAGCAGCCAAGCAAGCGCGATATGAATACGGGGAACACCGAGTTTTTCTGCTATGGCTGCTACACGTTCCACAATGAAGCGATCCGTATTCGCTGTTGCATCGTACTTCTTTTTTTGCATGTGATCGGTTTCGGAACGAAGCGTGGTAACCGATTCATCACGTACCAGTCTTCCTGAGGCAACTGGACTATATGGAATCACACCGATTTTTTCTGCCTTGCAAAGCGGCATCATCTCTCTCTCCTCTTCACGGTAGATGAGATTCATATGATTTTGCATCGACACAAACCGGGTCCATCCATTTTTCTCGGCTACATGCAGCGCCTTCAGAAATTGCCATGCGTACATGGCGGAAGCACCAATATATCTGGCCTTACCTGCCTTTACAACATCATGCAACGCTTCCATCGTTTCTTCAATGGGGGTATGGTAATCCCAACGGTGAATTTGATATAGATCAACATAATCCGTTCCTAGCCGCTTCAGACTTTTATCGATTTCACTCAAAATCGCCTTACGGGAAAGGCCGGCGCCGTTTGGACCCTGATGCATACGTCCATGCACTTTTGTCGCGAGGACAATTTCATCCCGATTGGCGTAATCCTTCAAAGCTCGTCCGATGATTTCTTCACTGGTTCCATCTGCATACACATTCGCTGTATCGAAAAAAGTGATGCCTAATTCAAGGGCTTTTTTTATAATAGGGCGACTGCGCTCCTCATCAAGTATCCAAGGATGATGCCACCGCTCTGCTGCACCAAAACTCATGCAGCCAAGGCTAAGCCGAGATATATCCAAGCCAGTATTTCCAAGTTTCACATATTCCATGTCATGTTTCGCTCCTTTATTTCAGCGGGATAACCATATTATGCAACAGATGAACAGGGGGGCGTTATCTCATTTATGCCGAATTATTGCCTAATCCTCTCCATGCACTTATGAACGGAATCAGCCTATGCCGCGGATGTTTTATTTGTCCAAAATAACACTTCCCAACGATACATATTTTTGTCTTCCTGTTTAATAATAAAGAACAAGAATTTAAGTTTGAAGCGAATAGGGAGAAAGATATGCCTAATGAAATAGAGGAATTAAACACGAAAGAGAGTCGAATGGAGTTCGATTACTGGCTGCATCAGGACGTTTTTTCGTTCCAGTGGTGGGTTATCGTCATTGCTAATCTGGTGGTTTTTGTGCTGCTGCTCATCTCTATGGATCGTAAAAGGACACTCAGCACCGTATTAGCCTTCATGACGGCATTTATTATTGTCGGGGCGGTCGATCAAGTCGGCAAGTTTTTCGACTTGTGGCGTTACCCGCATCAACTAATTCCATTTACTGAGAACTTAAATGCTGTCGACTTCTTTGTGGTTCCCTCTATTTTTGCCTATTTGTATCAGAGGTTTTCCAGCTGGAAATCATTTCTGATTGCTGGTGTAGTGGCCTCGCTAGTCATTTCGTTTATCGGTGAGCCCATCTTTGTGTCTCTTGGCATGTATCAACTTATGAGATGGTCCTATTGGGAGTCGTTTATCATATTGGTTCCTATTACAATTCTGGTGAAAGGATTCGTTGACCTGACTCAGAGCAACGTGCTCCATATTAACGTCGATCGGGAATTGGTCATCAATTTTAATCCAAGGAACAAGAAGAAAATAAGATGAATAGAGGGCTCCGTAGGACTGCTCTTTAACTGGAGATGAAATAATGACAAAGCAAGCAGACTGCATAAGCTCTTCAGAGCTCGGGACACTTTGGCTTACCTATCAGCAAAAGACACTCATTCTGCGGGTGTTGGATTACTTCATCGCGAAAACGGATGATCATGAAGCAAGAAATATTATGGGTGGCTTATGGCAGGATCTCGATCATTATGTGAATAAAATTATCAGATTGTTTGAAAATCAAGGCATTGTCGTACCTGTTGGTTTTACCAAAGGGGATGTCAATTTAGAGGCGCCGAAACTGTACGACAATGGATTTGATATCATGTTCCTCCGCATTTTGAAAGAAATAAGCATGGGCATGTATACCCTCAATTTAAATATGTCCTACCAAGGTGAGGTGATGGATATTTATGAGGGATTAACCGTCGTTACACAGAATATCTATAAAAGATCGACCGAATATTTGCTAAAAAAAGGGATTCTCACCACACCTCCCAAAGTGACAATGCCTATTGTCAATGAGTTTATTGAGAGCAAAGACTATTTAAGCGGATTCAATCTCTTTGGAGAAAAAAGGGCTTTAAATACAATCGAAGTCGGCATTCTGCATCATGGGATTGAGACAAACAATGTCGGGTTGCAACTCATTTCAGGCTTTGCCCAATGTGCGAATACCCCGGAAGTAAAGGAATATTTTGTGAAGGGTATGGAACTTGCAAAGAAACAAATTCATACTTTCGAAGAAATTCTCCTCCAAAGCAACATTCAGTTCTCGGCCACTTCCGGGAGTACCGTAACAACTTCTACAATGGCCCCGTTTTCAGAGAAACTCATGATGTTTTGCATTCACCTTCTTAATACGTTCGGCATGGTTAGCAGCAGTTTTGGCGCTATTTTCACGCTTCGAAATGATTTGAATTTAAAGGCAGGATTAATCGCCAAGGATATCTATGTCTATACTCACGATGGCATTAAGCTGATGATTAAACATGGTTGGTTGGAGGAACCGCCGCAAATGGAGGACCGCAAACAACTCATCAAGCAGTAAAAAAAATAAAGAAGAGACCCCTATGACAAAAGATGAACTTGAGAAAATTTTATGGAGCATCGCACTGCCAGGATTCCCTCAACTTTTGGATGGCAAGATTGCAAAAGGCGTTCTTTTCATTGGATTAGAAATATTAATCAATGTCCAATCCAATTTTAATACAGCTATCATGTTAAGTTTTCAAGGGAAAATGGAGAAAGCAGCTGAGCTGACCAATTATCAGTGGTTAATGTTTTATCCTTGTCTCTACTTTTTTGCTATGTGGGACGCTTATCGAGACGCGATTGGTGAGAAAAAGCCATTCATGTTCATGCCATTCGCTTTCTCTGCCTACTTGGTTACGGTCGGAGTGATGTATTCCACAACGTTCCGTATAAAAAATGTGCTGCTTGGCCCTATATGGCTTCCTATGATTTGCGCACCCATTGGTTTAGGTGTCGGGCTCATGTTGATGAAAGTAACGAAGCGATTTATACGATCCGAGGATCAGAATTAAGGAATAGTCCAGTGAAAAAGACCGGCTCATGGGTTTGAGGCGGTCTTTTGATTCCTGGATACTGCAGGATAGTTAAGTGGAAAAAGGCAGCGTTATTTCGATGAGAGTGCCTTTATTGACTTCACTTTCAACTTTGATTTTACCGGCGTGATTTTCTATGATTTTTTTGCTTACCATAAAGCCCAGGCCGGTTCCGTTTTCTTTGGTTGTATAAAAAGGTTGACCTAGCTTGGAGAGGGCTTCTTTGGGAATTCCACAGCCTTGGTCAGCTAGCCGAATCATCATCTCTTGATCATTATCACTGCTGACTTCAAGTGTTATTTTACCGCCGTCACGCATGGATTCAATGGAATTTTTGATGAAATTGATAAATACTTGCTTTAGCTGATTTTCATCGCAGTATAGATGCGTAGCCCCGGGCTTGAATTCAGCCAAAAATTCAACATTGTTCAGGATCGCTTGTGAATCCAAAAGCGTCATAACCTGGCTCAGCAACACCCGAATATCTTTTCTCTCAAATTTAATCGATTGCGGCTTCGCCAGTATTAAGAGTTCGCTAAGAATCAATTCGATCCGTTCGATTTCGGAAGTCATGATATCGAAATAGATGGGTTTTTCTCCAAACCCAGATTTCATCAATTGAATGAACCCTTTAATAGAGGTGATCGGATTCCTGATCTCATGGGCGATTCCAGCGGCTAACTGCCCGGCTACTGATAATTTCTCGGAATTTTGCAGATGTTCTTGGGCAATTTTCCACTCCGTAATATCCCTGAAGATGACGGACCAACCGATCTGTTTCCCTTTACCGTCAAGAATAGGCGAAGCGGTTAATAATACGTTCACCAGATTCCCATTTTTATGTAACCGCTTCGTATCTACACCATTTACGGACCGTCCGGTCAGCACTTGCTCACGGCTATGCTTGAACTCCTCTGAACATTCAGGAGGAATGAAGGGGAGGAGATGTAACTCAACGCCAATGACTTCTACCTTCGACCACCCGAAAATATGGACAAATGCTTCATTTACTCGTTGAACAAAACCTTCGTTATTAAAAATTAGAATGGCATCCGCATTATTTTCAATAAACGATTCCAGTTGCTCGGTTTTCGCTTTCAGATCCTCTTCGGCTAACTTTCTTTCCGTAATGTCCTAAATTTGCGTTATAAAATATAAGGGCTGTCCATTTTCGTCCCTCATGCAATTGATAGCCAATAGTACCCATACGGTGTAACCATTTTTGTGGATAAAACGTTTCTCCATTTGGAAGTTATCCATGTTGCCATCTAAAATTTGATCCCTTACATCCCACGTTTTGTCTGTATCATCCATTTGAATGATGTCTTGAATCGTCATGTCAAGAAAGTCTGATTCCGTATAACCAGTAATTCGGCATAAAGATGCATTCACTTGCAGCCATTTTCCTTGCGTTGAGAGTAAGGCTATGCCAATCGGGGAATATTTGAATACTTGAGAGAACAGTTCGGGCTGTGAAACATCCAAATTCTTTGCCATATATCCTCCTAAATCACGTAAGATCCATATTAAAAGAATTGGACAAAGAGCAGCGTTTTTCCTTTCAAAATAATGGCTATATTCCTGAACGAGAAAAGTTTCATTGCGCACAAAAAGCCCCTTACCCTGATGCTGATGGGAGCGAGGCTCTTCGTATATGTTTCAGCTGTTAACTTCGAATTCCCTTGTAAATAAACTCAATAACTTCTTTCTCAATCGGATAGTCGCCGACCTCTTTTTCTCCAATGATCACTTCGAGCATCCCCGTATTGGAGACCGAGATCATGCTCATGCATCCAAGGATAAAGCGCAAAGCATTCGATATGGATTCAAATTGAAAAATACCTTGATCCCGTCCATTCTCGAGAATGCTCTTTAATTTATTTGTAGAGTTTTGAATAAACGTAATGATTTTGTCCGCTCTTGTGCTATTCATAGCTAGTTCTTGTCTAACAATTAATGAAATTTCCCGATCTTGTTGATAAAAAGCCATCATAACCTCTAGATATTTCTGCAAATCTTGCTTGGGATCCCCGGTTTCGGCAGAAAAGGGCAGTTTCTCTAGCGGTTCAAGAATAGCCAGAAATACGTTTTCCTTGCCTCCGAAATGATACGAAACCAACGGCAATGATACACCAGCCTCGTCACAAATCTTTCTGACGCTCGTCCCTTCGTAACCTTGTTCGGAGAACAGCTTTTTGGCAGATATGATAATTTTTTGTTTCACATCGATTTCTTGTTTGTTCATATAGGAATCAACTGCACCTCCGTATAACAGTTGTTAGCAACACCTGTTCTAACGAATTTTATAGGAGAATATCACAATAGTCAAACGCCTGCGACTCCATATAAAGGAGTGCGGGTTATTTCATTTTTGGGGAATCGATTGTCGGAAAAATTTTCATTGACGGCTCTAATCCCGAGGTCATATAATAACGTCCATAGAGTTTAACGTTTGTTAAAAACAAATGTTAAAAACAAGTGTTAAAACGGAAAATAAGAAAGAGGAGAAAACATGAAACGAAAAATTATGTTGTATGTCATTTTAACCGTTATCGTTCTTGGCGGAGGCAGTATTGCCGGGTATTTCTGGTATGAAGGACAGAACTTCATCTCAACCGAGGATTCCCGACTGGCCGGCGACATCTATAAAGTGATGCCACGTATTACGGGGAAAGTGACGTCCCTGCAGATCGATGAAGGTGCGCATGTGCTTGCCGATCAGATTGTCGGACAACAGGATAGTAACAATTTGGCCACGAGCAGCTTGGATCAAGCGGCATTAAGAGCTCCGATAGAAGGCACGGTGATCAAGACTTTGATTAAAACCGGTGAAGTGGCGTCAGTCGGCCAGGCTGTAGCGATGATTGTAGACCCTACTAAGTTATTTGTGTCAGCCAATATAGAGGAAACTGCCATCAATAAGATTCATGAAGGACAGAAAGTTGAAATTAAATTGGATAATTTCCCAGGTAAGGTCTTAACAGGGAAGGTCAAAGAAATAAGCAAAGCCACCTCATCGACCTTCTCGTTGCTGCCTTCAACGAACACAAGCGGGAATTTCACGAAGGTCACTCAGCGTATTCCAATCAAAATATCGATTGAAGACAATCAAGGGCTTAACCTATTGCCGGGAATCAGCACAACCATCAAAATCCACTTGAAGAGCAATTAAACAAAGAGGAGCCAGTTCAAATGAATAGATTAAATCAATTAATAGTTCCCGCTGTTTTTATGCTTGCTACCCTTGCTGTTCTACCTGCATGTGGGGCGATAGAAGCAGAAGAATCAAGTGCGTCGGCCGTTCCTGTTCAAATCATCAAGCTGGGGCAAGGAGCAACTGCGGGCCTGAATGGCAAAATCATTCCTGATCAGAGTATTAATATCGTTTCGAAGGCGTCCGGTAAAGTAGCAGAAGTTCGCGTGCAAGAGGGCAGCAAGGTGAAGAAGGGGGATGTGCTTGTTCAGTTGGAGACGAGCGAGTTGACCCAACAGGTCAAACAAGCCGAATACTCTTCCACCGCAGCTCAAGCAAAGCTTGCTGATACGCAAGCGGGTGCCCGTACCCAAGAGATTACAGGACTCCAGAGTGCTATCCTTGCAGCAGGTGGGGCTTACCAACAGGCAACAGCGGCCGTAGAGCAGGCTAAAGCAGGCTTGGATCTTGCTACGAGCGGTTATAATCGTCTTCGCAATGCGTTCGAGAGCAGCTCCAATGTATCGCAAGATGATTTGGATAAAGGGACGCTCGATTATGAAAAGGCAAAGGCCGGTTACGAGCAGGCTTTAGGCGCACAGAAATCTGCCGAAGCCCAATTGAGAGGGGCCGAAGCCAAGCTGGAGCTTGCTAAAGTCGGTCCGACAGAAAATACGGTTAAAGCACTCCAAGCGGATGTTGAGCGGTTGAATGCTACGCTTGAGCTCGCGAATAGCGGGCTGAGCAATGCGACAATTACGGCACCCATCGATGGAGTTATTGTGAAAAAAGGCATTTCGCCAGGTGAGTTGGCACAGGCCGGGGTGCAGATCCTCTCGCTTGTTAATATGGATCAAGTCCAAGTAGAGCTTAGTGTGATGGATAGCCAGATTACACAAGTGAAAGAAGGCATGGCCGTAGCAGTGAAGGTGCAAAATGTGCCGGATAAAAGTTTTCAAGGTGTGATTTCCTTCGTCAGTCCGGTAGCCAACAGCAACAGCAACACATTTCCTGTGAAGGTAAAAGTCGATAACAAAGACGGCTTGTTATTTGCCGGCATAGTGGCGGAAGTCCAGCTGAATGCTTCACAGATGAGCCGTCTGGAAGTGCCGAAGAGCGCAGTGGTCAAAAAGGATCAAAAAGAATATCTGTTCACCGCAGAGAACAGCACAGCGCATCTCGTTGAAGTGAAAACAGAAGAGAAAAACCAGGATTGGCTTTACGTGATGCCTAACGATAACATCAAAGCCAATCAACAAATCATCGTGAAGCCTGCAGATAATTTAACTGAAGGCACGAAGGTAAAAGCCGAATAGGAGGCGCTACGATGGCCGATGAATCGGTGGTTCCACAACATAAATCAGAAGGCAATGGCCAGATGTGGCTGTCGCTGGTTGCTATTGTTACAGGTACGTTTGTCGCTGTATTGAATAGCAGCTTAATGAACGTAGCCATGAATAAATTCGTTGCCGTATTCGGCTCGGATCTCACGACCATGCAGTGGATTATTACCGGATATACGCTGGCTTCCGCCATGGTCATTCCGATGAGTGGATATTTGGGCGCGAGATTCGGCAATAAGAATTTGTTTATCTACTCCGTAGCCGGGTTTACGATATTTTCTGTCTTATGCGGTTTGGCGTGGAGCGCCAATACCATGATTATATTTCGAATCATTCAAGGGTTTGCCGGCGGCTTCATCATGCCGGTTGGGATGTCGATTATTTTTACCACTTTCCCGAAGGAAAAGACAGGTACGGCCATGGGACTATGGGGGATTGCTGCCATGGTGGCTCCCGCGCTCGGGCCGACTTTCGGAGGGTATTTGATCCAGAATTTCAGCTGGCGGCTTCTGTTCTTCATCAATGTGCCGATCGGGATTCTGGCTGTCGTGCTGGGCAAGATACTTATGAAGGAATCACCTCGCACAACAGGATTAAAATTTGATACACCAGGGGCTATCTTGTCCATGATGTTCTTCGGGAGCTTGCTGCTGGCTTTAAGCAAAGGGCAATCCGAAGGTTGGACTTCATTGTTCATTGTCAGCCTGCTATTTATTGCTCTCTGTAGTTTAATGCTCTTAATCTGGGTGGAGCTAGGAGCCAAGCAGCCTGTTCTGGACTTGAATTTATTCAAAAATGTTAAATTTACGATTAGTGTCATCTCGGGTAGTTTGGTCATGATGGCTATGATGGGCGGAACTTTTTTAGCCCCTGTGTATTTGCAAAGTATTCAAGGGCTTAATGCCATGCAGACGGGGATCCTGTTAATGCCGCAATCGATTGCCATGGCTGTGATGATGGCGATCAGCGGGAAGCTGGTTGAGAAATTCGGGGTTGTTCCCATCTGTATTGCCGGTCTGGCTGTACTGGGGATCACTACGGCGGAATTGCATCTGTTGACGGCTGATACGCCGAATCATTGGCTGAATGCCCTATTAACGATTCGTGGGATTGGCATTGGTGTTTGCCTGATGCCGCTAACCTCTGCCGGCATGAACGCAGTGGCTCCGGAACAAATTAGTAACGCCTCGCCGCTTTCCAATGTTCTCAGGCAGGTGGCGGGTTCGCTAGGCATTGCGATATTTACCGCTATCATGGGCAACCGCCAGATCGTGCATTATCAGCACATTTCGGAAAGTGTAGCTGTGGATTCCGTTATGGCAAATAACACCGTATCCGCACTCACCGGGGAGATTTATGCTTGGGCGGTAGACAGGGCTACGGCTGCTGGTGCAGCGAGTTCTTACCTCGCCGGTTTTATGCAGAAAGAAGCCTATGTCAGGTCTATCGCAGATACCTTTTATATCTCAGCCATACCGGCCTTTATATGTATTCCTTTCGTTCTATTTTTTATAAAGCGAAATAAAAAAACAGTTGAAGTACAAGAATAGCAGCATCAAAGAATTCGTCGGGAGGCACAAGACAATGAAAAAGAGTTTAACGGTTATAATTAGCGCGTGCATGGCCTCTACCTTGTTAACTGGGGCTGCGCTAGGTGCCGCTTCTCCTAAATCCTCTGTAGATTTCAATGATTTGGGTCAATTGGATGCGGGCACGAGGGCTAAATTTGATGCGATGATTGCCGCAAGGATTTTTGATGGTGTGAGCGAGGGTGTGTTTGGTCTGCATGATAAAATGAACCGTGCCCAGTTCGCGAAAGCTGCTGCAATGATTTTCAACTTAAAGGTGGACACCTTGAGCAGCACTTCCAGCTTTCGCGATGTGAGCGCTGCGGATCCAGCCAACGGTTATGCGCTTCCATATATTGAGGCATTGAAAAAAGCAAACCTGACGGATGGGTTTGGCGAAGGCACCTATAATCCTGCTGGTGAGGTAACCAAAGAGCAATTAGCCGCATTCTTGATTCGAGGTTTGAATAAAGAGGCAGAAGTGAAACAGGATGCAGCGTCAAATGATAGCACGGTATCCAGCTGGGCCAAGGGGTATGTTGCTCTGGCTGTGCAAATGAATTTGATGGGGAACCAAACGGACGGTAAGTTCGGCGGAATGACGCCAGCCATTCGAGAACTGTTAGTTACCTCTTCTTATGAAGCGAAACGCCTGTATGTGCCTGTAACACCGGCTGTAGCTGAGATTCCCGTAGAAGATATGAAAGCTTTCAATCTGACAGAAAATACGCAAGCTCAAGTGAAAAGTGTTACCCAAGAAAAATCGGCAGAAGGCTGGAGAGTCGGAGTGGTCGTTACATTAAACAACACTTCCGGTTTTACAAACCGAATTCCCGATTATGAGCTTCGCATCCAAACTGCGGAAGGGACCGTTTATACCCTTCAAGCGAGCGCAAGCAATTCTCGTTCCATACCTCCGCAGGGGAATGTGACCTTAAGCTATATGACTGATATCGGTGTGAACAAGGATATCCAGTTGACGAATCTTCTTTTGGTAGATGTCAATCAAAAAGTGTACCCTAAAGTAGAAACGCAATTAGCGGATGCTGCTATTAGTTCTATCGTATGGCGTGGCCAAGACGCCAAAATAGACGATCCATCCCGATTAGGCGATTGGGGCGCAAGATTCTCCCTTCCTGGTATCCACTCCGATTTGAAATATTCTGCAGTGAAGCTGTCGAAGCAGTTTACGGGTCAAACACCGAGCTATATCGTGGAAATTCAAGCGGAAAACGAAGGAAGCTATGCGGAAACAATACCGGATTTTACCTTGAGCGGGAAATCGGAGGGACAATCCTTCATCGGCAAAAGGGTGGAAGAGACGCCAATTCGTCTTGATGCAGGAGCCAGGAAGTCCATTCATTTTGCGATTACAACCGATATGAATACGACACTGCAAGCCTTCTATGTACTTTCACCTGAGAGTTTCTTGAAACAAGGTCAGACTGTGCCGATTCCCTATTTCACCGGGCGCATAGGATTCCGACTCCCTGCGAACGAAGGTACCGTTACAGGGCCAGCTGCAGGTATCTATGTTTATGGCACGCCGATCGCATTCACACCAAGGAATGATTTCATTAATCCGAATTTAACTATTTCGCTAGAAGAGCTGCATGTAACAGATAATGAAGAAACAGGAAATAAAACGGGCGTGGCTAAATTTAAGCTCTTCAATAAAAGCGACAAACCTATTCCTGTGCCGGCTTTTGGAGCGGAGTTAGCGGGTAAAGATGGCAACGCGTACGCGGGAAAACGCCAGACTGTAAGCGCAACAGATATTGCACCTGGAACAGGAGTCGTCGTTAGCTATGGATTCACCCTTCCAACCACGGAGCAAAGTGAACGATTCCAATTGAATGTACAAGAAGTGCTATCAAATTCTGCCTACAAATCTACAATTGCCAGCTACCCTGTAAGTGTTCAGAATGAGAACGATCATAACAATATCTCGTTATTTCCATTCAAGCTAAACTTGAAAAACTGGACTTTATCGCAGTTGACGGCGATGGGGACCACTGGATTTGCATACACGTATAAACTAAGTTTGGATATGGACATGCAGCGGGAATCCGAAGTGGTCTTAGATAATGCCTTTTCCAAGTTGAAGTTTGAGTTAGTGGACTCGTCAGGGCGTTCCCTGGGATCGAATTCATTTCCTTTTACCGGGGCAAATCGGTTGGTGAGCGGTTCCCAAATGCTGACCTTCAGCAACCTTACGCAAGACCAGGTTCAATCCCATATTTCCGTTAAAGTTTATGAAACCATCACTACGCCGACTGGTGAAGTGGATAGGCTTATTGCGGAATTGAAATAACATGAAAGAGACGTCTTCTAATTGAAGGCGTCTTTTTGTATATAAGCGTACTATGTCAATTAGCTCATGCCAATGGGAAAGCTTCGCTAACCCTAACCTGAACCCGAGTCCGAACCCGAACCCGAACCCGAACCCGAACCCGAACCCGAACCCGAACCCGAACCCGAACCCGAACCCGAACTCGAACTCGAACCCGAACCCTTATTGGTGTTTGTAGGTGGAGTAACTGGATTTTCTACTGTTAAAAGTGTCGCGGAGTATCTATTAGATGAAATAACTGGAAATTGTGCAGTTGTTTCATACGATTCGCCTCATCTCAGACGGAATTTGAGGAATTACCTGTACAATTTCCATTTAATAGGTTGAAAGTAGCGGGAATGAACAAATTAGCAGCACTTTTTCCCGTTAAAATTTCAGGGAATGCGTGTTGAGGGGATGAGTCGTTGTTTTGCGGGAACTACGGTCCGCTATTTTGCCGAAAAAGCACACCTTCCACGTGCAAGTGGAACTATGGGGCGCTATTTTGCAGATTTCACCTGTATAACGCGATATTGCGGACAAATAAGATCCTGTAGTTCCCATTGGGAGGGGGAAAGCTTGTTTTTCTCCAAATAGCGGACGCCAGTTCCCTTGAGTAGACACTTTACCAGGGGAAAACCTGGTACGTGCTGTACCATCATTTGCTGCCGTTTATTTGGCCACTGGTGCGCACGAAATTCATAATCGCTTTCCAAACAGCGGTTGCAATGGAAGCGAGCCTGTCATTTCTGGGTGTAGGGAATCCAAGTACGGTCTCCTTAGGTAAAATGCTTCTGGACGCTTTCTCGCGTACGCAAACTTTTTTGAACGATGCCTGGCAGTGGATGATTGTACCGCCTGCTTTGGTCATTCTTTTTGTCACTGTTGCGCTTGCTCTGATTGAGGAAAAAGCCGTGACAGCGAATTGCAGCGGTATAGAGCTTCCTGGAAAAGAGCGCCTTTTTGGTTAGGGAGTCTGCGAGAACTAGAAAATGAAGCTGCCGAGATGATCGGCAGCTTCATTGCGTTAACAGGCGGAAAATAATCTACTGACCCCCACCTTATCAAGGGTCAGAACTTCTATATATAATAAGAATTAAGTTAACTATTATTTTGTGGAGGGATCTTATGGGAGATTACAGACGGTACATTCCACTGTTAGCAACGAAAGAAGGCTGGCAAGCAGCATACGCCATTTTAGACAATGCCGGGAAATTAGCTTTAGATGATATTCTGGAAGGTCTTGAAAATCAAAACTGGAGAATAAGGAAATGGTGCACGGCTTTGCTAGATCACAATGCTGATCAACGCTGCATAGACCCCCTGGTCGCCCGATTAACTGATTCCTATGCGGATGTCAGGAGGCATGCCGTTCATAGCATTGGCTGTCAATCTTGCAAAGATGAATTGTTATGCTTGGATATCATCGCGTTATTAATCGAACGTGCGACGAAGGATACAAGTATTGCGGTTAGACGCAGTGCTGTTCATATGCTGGGCAATCAACCCTACGACATTCGAGCTTCAGAAGCGCTTGAGAATATGATTAGTAAGGAAAAAGATAGGAAACTAGTATTCAACGCAATGTGGTCATTGAAACAACAAAAACACTTTTACTGAACCAGACTCTCTAAGTCCGGCTGCAATTTATTCCGCAGAACATACAGCATGACGGCACCAACAAGGAACGCGGCAGCATCTGAGATGACGAGCGACCAGACAACTCCGTGGAAACCATTCATTTGATTGGCAATATACAACACAGGAATCAACGTAACCCCTTGAATAATGGACATAATAAATGCGGCGGTACCTTGCGCTGTTGCTTGGAAGATTCCTGTAAACAACGCGGTTATTCCTGTTATGAACAAGGATAAAAACGTCACATGCAGAATGTAACTGCCCATTTGAATTAATTGCGGGTCATTCGTAAAAAGACCGATTAAGTGGTCGGAAATTAGAAAAACGATGATGCCGAAAACGACGGCTAACGCCACAATCGCTTTGATTGTGAATTGAATGGTATGTTTCATGCGTAATTTATTCGCTGCAAAAGAGAAGGCAATCAACGGCACGACACCCTCGCATAAGCCCATCAGAATAACCTCAGGAAATTGCAATAAACGTGATGAAATTCCGAATGAAGCTACAGCCTGCTCACCATATTCGACCAGATAACGGTTAAAGATAAGCGACATTGCCCCCAAGAAAATACTCATAATAAAGACGGGAAATCCGATTTTGAATACATTGCTTAGTATATCTTTAGAAGCCTTGAACCATCTTAAGGAGACAGTTAAGAATTGGCTTTTATATCCGATATGGAAGGCATAGAATACACCCGCAACCAAGTTAGCAATGACGGTAGCAGAAGCTACTCCGATCACGCCCCAATGGAAGACGAAGATGGCTAACGCATCAAGAATAATATTGATGACAACACTGAGAATCATACCGACCATGGACGTGATTGCCGAGCCCTCAGCGCGCACAATATTCTCAAGCGTGAAAAATAAGACGATAAATGGTGAGCCAGCAATCATAAGTGTGACATAGTCTTTCGTGAAGCCGAAGGAGTCAGGCGTAGCTCCCAAACCATGAACGATGGAATCGATGTACGGGAGGCCGACGGCCATCAAAATAAGACCGAGCACTATGCTGCTGTAAAAAGCGAACGAAGACACATGTTTGGCATCATCGTATTTTTTCTCTCCCAGCAAACGGGAAATGAATGCACTGCTGCCCATGCCAATCAAGTTGCCTAAGGCCATGATGGCCGCGAATAACGGCAATGTGAGTGCGAGTGCGGTTAACATGGCCGTATTGTCGAGTGTGCCAAGGAAAAAGGCGTTTAAGATGGAATATATGACACTCATTGACATGCCTAGCATCATTGGTACAGCGAAGTGAGCTACGGCTTTTGCGATGGGGGCTTTTTCAAAATAATGAAGATTTTCTGTATCCATATGCGTCACCACTTTCTCATTTATTTTGGAGGGGATCGATCCAATCTTACAGTGTTAGATTGAACCTTACAGTGTTAGATGTTATCATATGCGTATGCACCTGTAAAGAACAATCTTACACTGTTAGATAAAGGGCGGATATCGATGAAAAAGCAGCAGCCTCAGATTTCGGAAGATAAGATTTTGGAAACCTCGTGGGAGCTTCTTGGAGAAGATGGCATCGAGAAGTTCAGCATGCGACGATTAGCCGACCGTCTTGGGATTCAGGCACCTTCTTTGTACTGGTACTTCAAGAGCAAGCAGAATCTCTTTCAGCGTCTGGCCAATCAGGTATCGAAAATGATCGTGGAGGAGTTCCACTCCGAAGGGGACTGGAAAGAGCAGCTGACCGCGTTTGCGGTTACGGTGCGTCGTGTGCTCTGTCGATACCCCTGCTCAACGCAGCTCATGATGCTGACGATCCCCATCGAGCCGGACATGATCCGTTTCACCAACCGCATGCTGCTCTGCTTGGAGTCGACACCACTGGAACAAGAGCAGAAATTACAAGCGGTTCTTACGCTAGTGAACTATGTCTTCTACTTCGTGCTGGATAATTATCAGCATCAGCGCCTTTTCTCCACGGTCATTAAGGAGCAGGAAGAGCAACTCGGCGGGGAGATGATTCGTCTGCTGGACTCCATGAGTGAGACGGATGCCGGGCAGTTCCGAAGCATGTACAAAAGGGGGCTGTTCGAGCTCATAGGGACCGATAAGTCGTTTGAATTTGGCTTAAAGCTGATTCTGTTGGGAATTGAACAGGTAATAGAAGAGCAAAATGAACGCGGAACGACAGCTTAATAGATGAGCTTAACAAGGCGGCCAATAGGAATTGGCTGCCTTATTTATGTTGAATTCTAAGAATAGGAGAGCAACATTTCATAATTCCCCTTGTGTTATAACTATCGTGTACTTATTTGCCACAGGAGGAGATTAAAAGATGAGTAGATTAAATGGTAAAATCGCTTTGGTTACCGGTGCAAGCCGGGGAATTGGTCGTGCTATTGCAACACGGTTAGCACAAGAAGGAGCCATAGTAGCTGTTCATTATGGCACGAACCAGGCCGCAGCCGAAGAAGTAGTACGAGGTATCGAGCAAAATGGAGGGACTGCATTCACCATTGGCACGAAACTCGGTACGATCGAGAGCATAGAGACCCTTTATAAGACATTGGATGAGTTGTTGCAGGAGCGTACAGGTGACACCCATTTTGATATCTTGGTGAATAACGCAGGGATTGCCCTAGTAGCCCCAATTGAGGATACAACAGAAGAGGCATACGAAGAAATGATGAAAATAAATGTCAAAATGCCATTTTTCCTAACACAACATGCTTTGCCGCGTTTGAGAAATGATGGTCGCATTATTAATTTGTCGTCCTCGATAACAAGAATTTCACTGCCTGCTATTCCTGCTTACAGTATGAGCAAGGGGGCAATCAACTCCTTAACGCTTGCTTTATCCAACCAACTTGGTTCACGTGGAATTACGATTAATGCCATCCAACCTGGATTTGTTGCCACGGATATGAATGCCGCCATGCTGCAAGATCCTGCCTCACAACAATATGGCGCTGATTTTTCTATCTTTGGCAGATGGGGGCAACCAGAGGATGTCGCGGATATAGCAGCTTTTCTGGCTTCTTCCGACAGCCGCTGGGTAACAGGGCAATGGATTGACGCCAGCGGGGGCTCTCATTTGTAAGTGGCAAAATAGGAGAAGAAGAGATTTCATTCGGAAGGAATTAAAAATTTCTGCTAGAATAATATGCATAAACGCGATGAGTTCAACAATTAAAGGAGATAGACATGAAAGAAGAAGACGTTAAGCAGCGTATTAAGGATTACCAGCAGGCAGAAGGCGTGAAATCTCTTACTTGTGGAAACAACAGCAGTCACGATAAACTATATCCTAAGGTGCTTGAACAAGGGGTGGTGCTTCTATGCCCTAATTGCAACTACACGCAGACGTACATCCCGGATCTCTTTTTCGATGACGGGTTTTATGACTGGCTCCGGGGTATGAAAAGTTTGATTTAAATGGAAGCGGGTTGTGTATGTTTTAGGATGAACAGTTGTTGGAGCGTTTATAGATTAAGAAGACCGGAACCGCTGGAGCTGAGGGTTCCGGTTTTTTGTTATGGAAGTTTCAGAAGGCTTAGATAAAGAAAGATCACAAAATATATCAAGGTAATCACTAAATATATCAATGAAAGCGCATTCTTATATTTTGTATGATGGAATTAGTAGATCAAGACCAATTGTCGGACTATGCCCGTAGTGCATTATCAGAAGCCGTTGGAAAGGGATTGGTGCATGGGAAAACAGAAACAACGTTTGCTCCGCAAGATATAGCCACTCGTGCTGAGGCTGCGGTGATGATCAAACAAGTCTTGCAATTTTTAAAGCTGATCAATTAGACGGTATTGAACAATGATGTGCCCGGTTCAACTGAAGTTGAGCCAGGGCACATTTTTTTATTTTCCAGGATGTGCGTAATCATCCCGAAGGAAATGGGACATTTTCAAAAACTTATCGGGCAATCTGACTTTTTGCATCATAGCGGAGAAATGAATCATGGTCCAAATAGCGGAGAAACGGAACTTTGAACGCCAATTTGGCTATTCAAATGGTCAAAAATGGTATGCTATGCTCCTCGTGTAAGACAAACCAATGACATGGGAGGATTTATTCTATGAAATAAAAACGGGCGATGTTGATTTACTTTCATTATTTGTAAACGTATACAATTGTAAAAAAACAAGACTTAAAGGGTAGGTTTTATTAACAATTGAAAGGACGTGACCCTGTTTGAACAAGATGAAGCAAGTGACTCTGTTAGTATCATTATTGTTAATTCTTAGCATGTTTAATACGGTAATTGCGGATGCAGCAGCACCAGAGGGTATTAGTCATGCTAGAATGATGCCTGTCGACAACATTGCCAATCATGGTTCCACGATGGTAGAACTGCCCGATGGCACGCTCTTCTCGGTATGGTTTAACGGCGTTGGAGAAAGAGATGGGAATTTAACGAAACTCATCGGTTCTCGTTCGAAGGATGGCGGGAAAACTTGGACTGAACCCTTTATTGTTTATGATACATGGGATTTTCCGGATAATAACCCGGTTCTTTTCGTCGACAGTCAACAGAGATTGTGGTTGTTCTACGGCGTTATCTACAATGGCCAATGGGTATCTACGCAAACTAAATTTATGTATGCCGATATGGGCAACTATGAATATGCCGTTCGCAATGGCGGAAATGCAAAATGGCACTATCCACAGCCGTTGTACACGAATGTAGGGGAAGGCATGTTTGGCGAAGGAAAGTACTCCAATGGACAGTGGAACTATGGCATCAAGGGTGCTGAAATTAAGTTTGTAAATCCAAGCTCTGTGACGGCTGCAACCTACTTGGACCCGTCTCAATATGTACCGGTCACGACAAGGTTTGGCGGCGCTACCCGTTTTATTACAGACAGCTTCGTTGTCTCGATGAGAAATAAATATGATCAGTACGTTGCCTATTTGAAATCCGCCAAGCCATACGACGATGTTTATGCGGGCAGAACGGATGAAATTATCACGATGCTGACCACGGGAGTCTCCGTAAAAGAGCCCTCCATTATTAAAAATTCAATTGAGCGTTCATCCGGCGCAGACAACGATGTCAATACTTGGGGACCGATTTACCGCAGGCTTGGATGGCAAACCAAAAATAAGCCGATTGAAGTCACGCTTGCAGATGGCGTCACCAAAAGATTAATTTTGCCGTTGTATTCCGATTCATTGGCGAATTCCGTTTGCGCGTACACCGATGATCACGGCATCACCTGGAAGTTTAGTGACCCGATTGTAGGATCAGGAACGATCCAAGGCTCGCTGATTCAAAAGAAAGATGGCACGATTCGCGGTTATTTTAGAAGCGGTAAGTTAGATGGCCGAAACGGGCGCATGGCTTGGCACACGACCTACTCGGAGTCTACCGATTTCGGAGTTACGTGGAGTGTTCCGAGAGTTGATCCTTATTTAAAAAATGACGGCGGCTTTGAACTTTCCAAGCTTCCAAATGGCGACTGGTTGATAGCTACCAATCAAGAAACCTCACGCAGTGTAGTGAAGAAAACGCTGGACGGAAATAGAAATTCTTTCAGTTTATTGCTCTCTACCGATGAAGGAATGAACTGGAAACCGATCATGATTAAGGATGGCATGAATAATGGCGAGAGCTACGAATACCCATCGGTTCTCGTTGATAGAGCCGGAAATGCGTTGATGAATTATACGTACAAAATCCCTGGAGCCGGGGCTACGATTGGTTTCTCCAAAATTGCAGGCAGCGAGCTGGGGAATTTGTTTAATTCGGTTATAACTGCAACTTATGGCGCTGGAAGTTCGCTGAATTTTGATAGTGTTGTAAAGTTGCCGACAATTGAACTGAACGTTGGACAAAGTACACAAATGACCTACAACCTAGCAATAGGCGGACAATCGTTCGATGCAACAATGGATACCCTTACATTGACATCCGATCTGCCTGCTGTAGCCACAATTAACACAAGCGGAACCGTCACGGCCATTCAAGCGGGAACTGCCATGGTAACGGCTGTAAGCAATAAATACGGAACCATATATAAATTTATCGTGAAGGTTACCCAATGAAAGGAGTCATGCAGATGAACAGGAAATTCAAGCTATTAATTTCTATGACGGTTTGTATCGCGATATCTGCAACAAGTCTAATTCCTGCCTTGGCTGCAAGTACGGGAACATTCAACTTTTCCGATCAAGCGGTGAGTATTTTTAAACCTATTAAGGATAATGGGGCTACGGGTGATCACGTACATGGCTCCAGCATTGTAGAATTACCAAGCGGAGAGTTGCTGTGCGTATGGTTTCAAGGGAATGGCGAACGGGATGCGACAACCACACGGATTATGGGAGCACGTTCTACCGATGGTGGAAAAACATGGCTGAAACCGTTCGTAGTCACTGACGCTCAAGATATCGCTGACATTAATCCCGTCGTATACGTTGATTCCGGGGACCGTCTCTGGTTTTTCTGGTATCCGGTCCTTGCGGGCAGATGGCAAACTTCCCAACCTCGCTATGCGTATGCGGAAAAAGGGAGTTATGAGCTTGAAGAGGTCGGCAACAAAGCGCCAAATTGGACTTTTTCAGAAAATGTCGGGATTAAGCTTGGTAAAAATATTGGCGGTGTAGTCAATCCAAGCAGCGCAGACGATAATATTAGTCAGTCGCTCGATGATAGAGCAGGAGCCACTTCTAGACCTTCTTGGGCTACAGCACCTGTTGTCGCGCGTCCAGAGTTGGCCAAAGGTTTCGTGAACACGATAAAGGCTAAGCTTGATGAGCAAAAAGAGTACTTGTTCAAACCGGTTGCAGATGGCGGAGCAGGGATGAGCCGGAAAATTAATGAAGCTGAATTTGATGGTTTAGTCACGCAAACCATGCAGTTAATTGGCGGCGATCCAACCAAATATTTGTATGCTCCGACAGTTGCGGACACCATTACGGAACCTCGTTCCGGCTATCCGTACGCCCGCCGACTCGGCTGGCAAACCAAAGATAAGCCTTTTGCAGTCGATTTAGGCAATGGCAAAGTTCGTCTGCTCCTGCCTCTCTATTCGGACATGTTGGAAATGAGCATTATGGCTTTTACAGAGTATGACCCTTCCAAACCTCTTGCGGACAATTCGGTTCGGTGGGAGATGAGTGAGCCTATCGTAGGTATCGCCAACATTCAGGCCACGATGGCTCAAAGAAAAGATGGCACCATTGTAGCTTATATGCGTGACAACGGACCAAGACCTTATCGTGTGGTGGCTTCCGAGTCCAGAGACAAAGGATTGACATGGTCAACGGTCAAGGATGTGCCGGAACTGCAGGATCCGGGTGTAGGACATGATCTTTTGCAGCTTAAGAATGGCAATTGGGCATTCGTTCACGTAGATACGGAATCAAACCGGAACACATTGGCTGTCGCCCTTTCGGATGATGAAGGAAAAACGTGGAAATACAGAAGGCATCTTGCCCTGGATACAAGAAGCAGCACGGGAAGCTACCATTACCCTGCCATTACGCAAGCACATAACGGAGATATCCTGATCAGCTTCAGCCGGTTCTTCTCGTCGCTTGATATGGACGCTGCCAACCAATCTTTGGGAAGTTATAAAAACATTACATTCTCCAGAATAACGGAGGACTGGATTAAGCAAGGTGACCCTTTAACCGTTATCAGAGAATATGAAAGCATCGATCGTGAAATCGCCGTGCCTGCTTCGTTCAATATCAGTACGGCATCCGATAGTGCGATTAAAGCCCTTTTCCCATCTACAATTAAAGCTTATACCTCCTATAAACAAGGGGCAGAAAATGCGGTTCTTCCTTCCGTCGATTTGCCGGTGGATTGGGATGTTGCTGCTATTAAGGTGAACTATAAGCTTAATTCCTTCATTAGCAACCTTACCGGCGTTGTGAATGAGAGCAAACTGCCGCAGGGGATAACAAGCGATATGCTGCCATTTTTCAAAGCACCGCTCAGGGTATATCTCTACAATGATCCCAATGCGGTTGCGGCTCAAAGTTTGGCGTTAAATAAAGATGACCTTAATCTGTTCAAGGGGCAGTCTGAAGCCTTAATCGCTACAGTACTCCCAAGTCAAACCACGAATAAGACAGTGCTGTGGAGTTCAAGCGATTCCAGTGTTGCAGTAGTGAATAATGACGGTATCGTCACCGCTGTTAATAAAGGAGCAGCTGTCATCACGGCGAGAACACTTGATGGTAACTTTACGAAGGCAGCTAATGTTGAAGTAAGAATACCTGCTGCAAGCGTTACTGTCACACCGGGCGAAATTACGCTAAATAGCGGACAATCAAGTGTTTTGGCAGCAGCAGTATCGCCGGATGACTCAACGGTTCAATCAATCAACTGGAGTTCAAGCGATGAGAATGTTGTTTTAGTGAATGATAAAGGGGAAGTTACAGCCAAGAGTGTTGGTCAAGCCATTATTACGGCAAAAGTCATTGATGGAAGCAACATAGCTTCTGGAACGGCGATCGTCAAAGTACTAGGAAGCAGCGGTGGTGGTAGTGGTAACGGTGGTAACAATGGTAACAGTGGAGGCAGTGGTACTGGCAGCAGCAACTCAACAACTCCACCTTTAGTGCCGCCTGTAACGGAGCAACCTCCTGTTAATCCACCGACGAAGCAGCCGGACACAACGCCAAAGCAAGTATTTAAAGATGTCAATGACAACTATTTATGGGCAAAAGAAGCCATAGAAGCGTTGGCCAGCAAAGGAATCGTTAACGGTACCTCCGAGACGACATTCTCGCCTGAGAAAAATATTTCGAGAGCTGACTTTATGACAATGGTTGTCAGAGCGCTTAATCTGAAGGCGGATATGACCAGTAACTTCGATGATGTGAACAAAAGCGATTATTATTATGAAGCGCTGGCAATAAGTAAAGCTTTGGGGATTGCGGATGGAGTAGGCGGCAATACCTTTAATCCTCAGGGTGAAATTAGCAGACAAGATTTAATGGTGCTTGTTTCCAGAGCTCTTCAAAAAGCAGGAAAGCTGCAGTCTAAAGGCAACCTTGACGAACTGAATTCCTTTAAGGATGCATCCAGCGTTGCGGAATATGCCAAAGAAAGCGTCGCATTACTCGTGGAGGCTGGAATCATTGAGGGCAGTGACAACTTGATCAATCCGGAAGGCAAAGCAACAAGAGCTGAAGTGGCAACTATTGTTTATCGCATTTTTAAATTGCTAAACTAATGGCAAGAGGGTGTCCCCGAGTAAGTTGGGGACATCTTTTTTGTGTTGTGTGGTGTTTACCATGTAAACCTAGCAACCCTATTGGGCAGCGACAGTTCGGTCCGGTTCCAAGGTGGACCACCTTGGGCGCGATCTTGCCAACCAATTCTAACGGACACCACAGCCGTTATTATCGTGAATATGGCCCTGTTTCATATCTAACGGACTCAGGAAGCGTTATTTGCCGATTTCGAGGCGAAATCACGGTAGAAACAAGCAAATAACTGCGCTGGTGTCCGTTAGATTTTCAAAAGGGCTATATTTCGCCGAATAAGAGCTGCTGTGTCCGTTAGACGGTCGGGTGACTGTCCCAACCACCCCGCCTGTCCAGTCTCAACTCCACATTGCCCATCTGCATCTGGAAGCGAACGGTCCGTTAGATTCTCAAATAGGCCAACACTCGCCGAACAAGAGCAGCCAGATCCGCTGCATGTTGACTATTTGCATCATGGCGGAGAAATGAATCATTGCCGGATAAGCGGAAAAACGGCACTTTAAACGCCGAATTGGACGTTCATCTGGGCAAAAATGGTGTGCTATGATCCTCGTGTAAGGCAATCCAATTACATAGGAGGATATATTCGATGAAAGCAAAAAAGGGGATTATGACAGTAACCGGTTCATTGCTTTTGCTATCAAGTGTGCTTAGCGGTTGTGGAAGCAGTTCAACCACTTCGCCAGCTTCAACCAATAATTCTTCGACTCCGGCTCCGGCAACGACAACCGGTGCGGCAAGCACATCGGCAGCAGCCCAGCCGCTATCGCTGACCTGGATGAGGTATGAACACCCTTCTCAAGCGATTGTAGCTAATTCAAAAGCTGTTCAGGAAATTGCCAAGCGCAAAAATGTCAAACTCAATCTCCAAAGTGTTCCTCAGAGCAACTACGATGATAAAAAGAAAACGCTGATCGCAACGAATACCCTGCCGGATATCATGCTCGTCAAACAAGACGATATTCAGAACTTTGCCGACACGGGAACCTTTCTTGATCTGACGCCTTATTTGGACAAAATGCCTAATCTGAAGAAAGTCATTTCCCAACAGCCGGAAATCAATAAAAACAAAATTGACGGGAAGCTGTATGGATTTCCTCTCGTAGCCAATTGGCAGGGGGTTGGCGGCCAGCTTTCGATGATCCGTATGGATGTGCTTGACAAGTTAGGTTTGAAAAAGCCGACAACTTACGATGAACTATATCAAGTGATGAAGAAAATGAAAGAAGCGAATCCGGATTCCTATCCGTTCACAGCCCGTGCCGCCAATGGACTTACAGGGACAGAAAATTTAATCAATCCCATTTCGTTCGCATTTGGTAGCGGATACACAACGTTTAACGGTACGAAGGTATACTACGAGCCAAAAGATAAAACTTACAAATTCGGTCCGGCGATGCCAGAGTTTAAAGAGGCTATTACCTGGTTGAATAAACTGTACAAAGAAAAGCTTCTTGATCCGGATTATGCTACGGCTACATCGCAAATTTGGCAAGAAAAGCTAAACTCGGGTAAATCCTTCTATTTCCAAGATAATAACGGTTTCGCAAGCACATTTAACATCAATCTGCAGAAAAAGGATCCGAATGCGAAGTTTGATATGTTGGATACCATGACGACGCCAAGCGGTGCAAAACGGAACCTGATCTACGCACTTGGTCACTTGTCGGAATCCTACGTTGTTAATGCGAAAGTTAAGAATCCGGAACAGGTTGTTCAATTCATGGATTGGTTCTATTCCCAAGAGGGTATCGAAGTTACCAACTTCGGTGTCAAAGGGGAAGATTTCACCGGTGAAAATGGCGATTACAAATTGACGGACGCTGTTGTGAATAAATACAAGGACAGACAGCCGAGCGCGTTTTATGCGCTGCAATCGGAGTATGGCACAGGCTACCTGGGACTTGGTTTGAATAATGATGATCATGCCGGATTGCCGTTCAATACGAAAGAATGGGTAGATTGGAACAACAAAGCATCCAAAGGTTTGGCTGCAGGCGAGAATGTTCAATTCGTTAATGACCCGCCATTTACCAAGGAAGAACGCGAGAAGCTCAAGCAAATCCGCACACAGCTGGATGCTTACCTGGCTCAAAACATGGATAAATTCATTGTGACAGACGGTGCGCTCAAGGATTGGGATAACTTCGTGAAACAACTCAAATCGAAGGGTGCAGACGATATCGTCAAAATCTATAACGATGCCTTGGCGCGCGTGAAATAAGAAGCCCAAAGTTCAATTCATATTGTGAGAGGGTAGGTTGCTAAGGCATACCTGGCAGCCTGTCCCTTTATTTTCCGGGAAGGAGTGAAGATATTGACGCCAGCTGTTGAGATTAAAAAGAATATCCGCAAGAGCATGCCCTTATATCTCATGTTTTTATTACCGTTTGCCTATTTTGTCATTTTTCATTATGCGCCAATGGTTGGGAATCTGATGGCATTTGAAGATTATTCGATCGTCAAAGGCTTCTTTCACAGCCCATGGGCAGGGACGAAGTATTTCCGCCAATTTCTGACGGATCCGTATTTTTGGCAAGTGGTGCGCAATACTGTACTTATCAATTTGTATTCTCTCATTTTTTATTTCCCATCATCCCTTATTTTCGCCTTATTGCTGAACGAGCTGCAGCAAAAAGTTTTCAAAAAGTTTATTCAAAGCATCACGTATATTCCACATTTTTTATCGACTGTCGTAGTCGTAGGGATGTTGGTTAACTTTCTCTCCATCGACGGACTTATTAATGAAGTCGTGAAGCTTTTTGGCGGGGAAGCGAAGACATTTATGTCTATGCCGCAATGGTTCCGAACGATTTATGTAGGCTCTGAAATCTGGCAAGGGATCGGTTGGAACTCCATTATTTATTTGGCGGCATTGACTACGATCGATCCACAACTCTATGAGGCGGCAACGATGGACGGAGCAAACAGATGGCGTAAATTGCTGCACATAACACTGCCTGGAATTTCAACGGTCGTTACGATTATGCTGCTTTTAACGTTGGGCAAAATGCTTTCCGTCGGATTCGAGAAAATTTTATTACTGTACAGTGGTCCCACGTATGAGACGGCCGACGTTATCCAAACATTTGTTTATCGCCGTGGGTTGATTGACAGTGACTTTAGTTTCGCTGCAGCCGTAGGCATTTTCCAATCGGTGTTGGCTTTTGCGCTTGTCATATCAGCGAATCAGATATCTAAAAAATTGAATGGATCCCGGTTGTTCTAGCAGGAGGAATTGAGATGCGACTTCGTAACTTTTCTGTTTTCGATACGATTAACTTGGTTTTTATGTTGGCTATGATCTTTATTACGCTTTATCCACTTTACTACATGGGAATAATTTCCATTAGTTCGGGGTCATCCGTTAGCAGCGGCGAAGTATTTTGGCGACCTATAGAGATTAATTTTAAAGCCTACAATGTTATTTTTAATGATCCCGCGATTTTACGTTCCTACGGAAATACCATTTTCTATACGGCTGCCGGTGTGCTTATTAACTTGGCGATGACGGCTCTTTGCGCCTATCCTTTGTCCCGTAAGCATATGTATGGACGTTCTGTTCTTGCCTTGTTCGTGGTATTCACCATGTTCTTCGATGGTGGTCTTATCCCGCGGTATATGGTGGTTCATGCGTTAGGAATGGTCAATACGGTATGGGCGATATTAATTCCGACTGCGATCAATGTTTTCAATATGATTCTCATGAGAACATTTTTTGAAGATATTCCAGAAGCGCTGCACGAGTCTGCCATTATGGACGGCGCTGGAGAGTTTCGAGTTTTCACCAAAATTGTGCTGCCGCTTTCTTTGCCTGTTATGGCCACTATGTTTCTTTTTTACGCGGTGGCGCACTGGAACAGCTTTTTTCCTGCCCTTATTTATTTAAATGAGAAAAATCTGTACCCGATGCAAATCATCTTGCGCAATATCGTCATATCGGGAGATATGGCTACACAATCCGCACAGCTTGGGGCAGCAGAGGCAGGGATGGCTGTCATGACGGAAAATATCAAGTATGCCTGCGTGTTCGTTGCGATCTTGCCCGTGCTTGTCATATATCCGTTTGTGCAAAAATACTTTGTACAGGGGGCAATGCTTGGTTCTGTAAAAGGTTAAAGTCTACTCATTTAGGGGGATAACATGGCTGTCGAAACGAAGCTTCATTTAATAGGTAACGCTCATTTGGATCCGGTTTGGCTATGGCGCTGGCAAGAGGGATATGCAGAAATCAAGGCGACTTTTCGTTCTGCGTTGGATCGATTGAATGAATACCCTGATTTTGTGTTTACTTGTGCTTGCGCGGCGTACTACAAATGGGTGGAAGAGAATGCCCCGGGGATGTTTGCCGAAATTAAGCTGCGTGTTGCCGAAGGAAGATGGGTCATCACAGGTGGGTGGTGGATACAACCGGATTGCAATTTGCCGTCGGGTGAATCGTTTGCGCGGCACAGTTTATACGGACAACGATATTTTATGGAAAAATTCGGGGTGATGGCGCGGGTCGGGTACAACGTGGATTCGTTCGGCCACCACGGCATGATGCCGCAGCTATTGAAGTTAGGCGGGATGGATTCCTACGTATTTATGCGTCCAGGCGCCCATGAGAAGACGCTGCCGCACGATTTATTTTGGTGGGAATCGGAAGATGGCAGCCGCGTGATGACGTTCAGGCTAGCCGACAGTTACGGGAATTGGGCGAGCAATGGCATGGAAGATAAGATTCGCAATCACAGAGCTGTGGCAGCTGCAAGCGGGCATGCTTTCATGTCCTTCTACGGAGTTGGCAACCATGGCGGTGGACCGACCATTCATAATCTTGAACTCATCCATGAGCTTCAAGAACGACCTGACATGGACGGCATCCAGTTAAGTTCTCCGAATCGATATTTCTCAGAAATGAAGCAGATGAATCCGGATATTCCCGTCATTAAGGATGAAATGCAGATGCATGCCGTCGGCTGTTATTCCACGCACTCTGAATCCAAAGCCGCGAACCGCAGAGTCGAGCACCAGATGCTTACGGCTGAGAAAATGTCTTCCTTGGCTAATTTGATGCGAGGTTTGCCGTATCCTATGGAAGCGCTTAATCGAGCGTGGGAAAACGTGATGTTTAATCATTTTCACGACATTATGGGCGGCTGCAGTATTAAGGAAGCTTTTGACGATGTTCGGGATTTTTACGGCGAGGCATCCAGTATAGGAGCAAAAGCAATAAACGCCGCCCTTCAAAAGATATCTTGGTCCATTCATACGATGAAACCAGGCGTAAAATCGTTAAGCAAAGAGAAGGACTGGCAGCTCTGGGAGCAAGATGATCTAGGTTCGCCTCTTGTGGTGTTTAACCCTTTATCGTGGGAGGTGGAGGCACCCATTGTCATAAATAAGAAGGTGGCCGGTGTGACAGATGCTGCAGGCATTCCTCTGCCTTTTCAAACGGTCAGGGCCTCACGGACCAATACCAGTGATAAATGGGATACCTTCATTAAGGGGAAAGTTCCGGCTTTTGGCTATCAAGTATTTTGGGTCTATCGGGATAAAGCCTTCTACGTTGTAGAGCCAACGGATGCCGTCAGGGCAGAGGGATGTTTGCTGGAGAATAGTCATATATGCCTTGAACTTGATCCAGCTACGGGGTATATCCGTCGTTGGATTGACAAGCGGAATGGCGGCAGAGACGTACTAGTCGGCGACGGAGCAGTGCCAATTGTCTTGGATGAGAGTCACAGCGATACCTGGGGACACGGTCTTACGCACTATCGCGATGAGCTGGGACAATTCGGAGGCGCTGAATTAAAGGTGCTGGAGCATGGACCGCTGCGAGCGACGATAAGAGTAACTAGCTATTATGGAAATTCTGTACTTCGCCAGGATATCAGCTTACAGCCTGACAGCTCTGATGTGCATGTCAAGGTAAGGCTGGACTGGAGAGAACAGCATAAAATGCTGAAGCTTGCTTTCCCTGTTCATGTGGAGCAGCCTCATGCCGTGTTTGAAATTCCGTATGGATACATCGAACGCCCTGCTAATGGAAATGAAGTGCCTGGACAAATGTGGGTGAATCTATCCGGCGATGAGCCAGGTACAACGGACAGTACGGAGTCAACTACGTTCGGTCTTTCATTAATCAATAATGCAAAATACGGATACGACGTGCAGGACAATGAGCTAAGGATGACAGTGGTACGAAGTCCGATCTATGCCGACCATTTCGGCGAACGAGATGAAGAAGTGGAATTTATGGATCAAGGTGTACAGGAATTTGTATATGTCCTTTCGCCACATAGCGGATCATGGCAAAATAGCGGAGTTGTTCGTAAAGCCTACGAATTGCATAATCCGCTGCTGCAAGTTTGGGAAACGTATCACGATGGGGATTTGCCTCAGATTTCGGAGGGGATTTCCATATCGTCAGACCATGTGATGGCAGTAGCCTTCAAGCCAGCCGAGGACGGGAATGGATGGATTCTCCGCTGCCAGGAGATTTATGGAAGGGAAGTAGAGACGGAATTGAGCATGCCCTCCTTGAACCGCAGTTGGCGAAGCACGTTTGGAAGATGTGAGATTAAAACGTTTTTCCTGCCTTCCCTACTGCATGAGCCGGTTGTGGAAGTGAATTTTATAGAAATGAAACATACGGAGGAGAGATAGAACCAATGAAGATTAACAACCCGAGTGGCGTATGGCCGACAATGATAACTTTGTACAAGGAGTCAGGCGAAATAGATTTTGATGCGATGGGACGTATGGTTGAATGGTTTATTCAAAACAAAGTTGACGGATTATTTGCTGTCTGTCAGTCCAGTGAGATGTTTTTCTTGAGCTTGGAAGAGCGCGTGAAGCTTGCCGCTTTTGTCGTGGAGAAGGCAGCGGGAAGGGTTCCCGTCATTGCGTCGGGACACACCGCTGACTCGATTGAAGATCAAGTTCGAGAAGTGACGGCGATGTCAGAAACAGGTGTAGAGGCGGTAATCCTGATCTCGAACCGATTGGCGGACGAAGATGAGTCGGATGAAGTGTGGAAGGATAATGCTCAGAAGCTGATCGAACGACTGCCGGAGCATATTGCGCTTGGGATCTATGAATGTCCATTTCCTTATAAGCGGCTATTGACGCCATCGACATTGAAGTGGTGTGCGGATACCGGAAGATTTTTCTTCTTAAAGGATACTTCTTGTGATGTGGAGATGATCAAAGAAAAGCTGGAAGTGATCAAAGGAACTTCATTGAAGTTATTCAATGCCAATACCGCTACGCTTTTGGATACATTGAAGCTGGGCGTTGACGGTTACAGCGGGGTTATGGCCAACTTTCATCCGGATCTATATGCTTGGCTTTTGCATCATTGGGAGGAGCGGCCTGAAGAAGCGCAGTATTTGAGCGATTTGCTGAGTGTAGCTTCATTTATTGAACGGCAGTTATATCCAATTAATGCGAAATATTATCAAATGAAGGAAGGTATCAGCTCGAACTATCACTCGCGCGCGAGAAATCATGATGAGTTTACAGCCACGAATAAACTCGAAGTGGATGAGTTGTACCGTCTCTCCAAGAAGTTATCGCAGCAATTTTCTATCCATCATTGACGCATAGGCAGGCAGCACACTATCGTGCTTCCTGCCTATCCTTTTATTTTGCTAGTAGAAGAAGGATTCATGTAGAAAGATTAGAATACTAATAATTGAAACCGCTTACCATAAATAGAGAGCAATTATAATGGGGGAGTAAACTTGAATTGGAGACACCTGAAGCAAACGTTGAATAAAAATAGATTGTTTTTTAAGATCCTTCTTTATTTCCTTTCTTTGCTGATCCCTATTGTCATCCTCGGAGTCATCGCCTATTTGAATGCGGATCAATTAATTAAGAAGGATGTCTCCGGAAAGCTTACGGATAATTTGGCTGCCTCCTCCAAAACCATTGATATCTATTTAGGTATGGCACAATCAACCAACAATAGCTTGCTTCTCAGTGATACCATTCAACAATATTTACGACCTTATCCATTACTGACAGACGAAGAGAAAATTAAGTTGCCTTCGATTGTGAGATCCATTGCGGGGAATCGCAATACGATAAGCCACTTTGTCGACAATATCTTTCTATTTGTGGATGATCAGCGTGTTTATTTTAGTGATGGCATGGTTGACTTCGATGTTTTCTTTGACACTTTCTATAAATTTGATGGTTACAATAAAGATTTCTGGCGACAACAATTACACGAAAGCAGCTTGTTCGAACTTTTGACACCGACGAGAGTGGCTAACCCGAATATGAATACAAATCGTGATGTCATTCCGAGTGTTACGACCCAATATTTGAATGGTCATTTGGCAACGATGGTGACGACCATTTCTATCCCTACAATTGTAGATACGATGCAAAACAACTCCATTTTCTCGACCACCCAATATATCGTCATGGATAAAAATAATCAGATCATTTTGCAAAGCAGCGGTTTGGATGCAAGGGATGTGGAGCTTATTGTTGCTGGTTTTTCGAAGGAAAAAGCAAGTAGCGGAGCCCTTAACATCGGTCAAGAGCAGAACTGGATTGTTCAAACCACCTCCGAATATGGATGGAAGTATTATTCGATTACGCCGGTGAGTTCTTTTAACCAGGAGTCTTCGAGCATTTTTAGTTTGATCATCTGGATCTGTATCAGTTTAATCATCATTGGCATCGCTTTTTCTGCCATATTCAGCGTTCGGCTGTATAACCCGATCAAAAATATCAGAGATATTTTACAAAAAACAGAACGCATTGAGGAAGGCAACCAAGAAACCCCACGCAGCGGCGAACTTCAACGGATTGGGAATAGCGTCAGCCAATTGATCCAGCAGCATAAGGATGCAAATATGAAAATTCATACCTTTTCAGAGGAAATTCTTGAGCAGTTTTTCACGAATCTAATTAAAGGGGTTCGAGGGGGACAGCCCTATGCGGTTAACCAGATTTTAAAAGAAATTGATTTTCATACAGGTACCTATTTATGCTGCTGCTTTGTGTTTATGTTCAGGGATCAATTCTATCATGACATTCTGGAAGCGGATCGCTTATTAATTTTCGAGAAGATGAAAAATGTGCTATGGGGCATTATGAAAAAGTACGTGAATTGTTACTTGGTGGAATATGAGCCCTACTTATATGTTTGCATGGTCAATTTGAAGAGCGAAGCAGACCGTGAACAGCTGGAACAAGCTTTAGAAATGATTAAAATGACCTTTGCTTACGACACCATGTACTGTGAATTAGTTATTGGCTTAGGAAAAAGATACGACAAGATTGAGGACTATTCCAAATCTTATAGTGATGCTATTACGGCTATAGATAAGCGGACAGATTCATCCAAGACGGTCATCGTCGATGCAGCGCATTTGGATATCGATCAGAACTACTATTATTCCTTCCTGGATGAGACCAAAATCGTGAATAAGCTGAAATCAGGCGATCGGGAAGGCTTAAGGGGAGAACTGGAAGGGATTATTGCTTTGAACAAAGCAAGAGGGGTTTCTTATCACTTTCTTGGGGCTTTGCTCGTGGAATTTTTCCATACAGGCAACCGTTATTTGACCGAAAAAGGACTTCGTATGAATGACTTTTTGGAGGCTAATGAGCATGATTTTTTGAGTCAAAAGGAGCTATTGCCGACAGAGTTTGATGCAAGGTTGAAAATGATATTTGAGTTCTACGATAAAATGATCACAGAAACGTTGTATAAACCCGAAAGCAAATCGGGTACGATCGTATCGCTTATTACCGCCTATATTGAGAAGCATTATGAAAAAGATTTATATCTGGAAGTGATCGCAAACGAGATAGGTCTGTCCGCCAAGTATGTGTCCAGGATGTTCAAAGAGACGACGGGGACGAATATTTCGGACTATATCAGCCTGATTCGGATTGCAAAAGCGAAAGAACTGTTGGCCCATACGGATATGAAGATTAGTGATATTGCAGATCAGATCGGCATTTTCAGCCGCACAACCTTTTTGCGTTTATTCAAAAAACATGAAGGCATCTCACCGAATGAATATCGGCATATACACGGCAGTAAGCAGAAATAGCGTGGAAGTGGACGATTCAAGCAGGGTAGAAGAATGAATCATCGAGACTCAAGTGGAAGAATGGTTCATCGTAGGCTGATTTGGTTCTTTTAAAGCGGGGCAAGTCGCTTATACAATAACAATGGCCAGAATAAATCCAGGTTATTGAGGGGGAACACCATGGATTTCAGAAACAGGAGATTGTTAACTGCCTGCTGTTCGCTGGTTGTAGTAGGGAGTTTAGTGACAGGATGTGATCGCTTATCTAATCGTACAGCCAAGCCATTGGTGAGAGTAAGTTCTCAAACATCCGACGATCAGATGACGCTTTCTTGGATGAGGTACGAGCATTCTTCCCAAGCGTTAGATGCCAATTCGGTCGTTGTTCAAGAATTCCAAAAAAGAAAAAACGTCAAGCTTGCCTTACAAAGCGTTCCACAAAGTAATTATGAGGATAAAAAGAAAACCTTAATGGCTACAAATTCCATCCCCGATGTCATGATGGTGAATCAAAATGATCTTACGGATTTCGCGGATACCCACATTTTTCTAGATCTCACACCGTATTTGGATAAAATGCCGAATTTCCACAAGCTCATCGAGCAAAAGCCGGAAATAAATAAAACGAAAGTGGATGGCAAGCTGTACGGTTTTCCTTTAGTAACGAAATGGAGCGTTCAATCTGGTCTGCTGCCGATGATACGCACAGATTTGTTAGCGAAACTTCATTTAAAAGCGCCTACTACGTACGAAGAGCTATATCAGGTACTCAAGAAGTTTAAAGAAGCTTATCCGGCATCTTATCCTTTTACAAGTAGAGCGGCGAATGGCAAAACGGGAACAGAAAATTTGATCAACCCTGTTGCTTTCGGCTTTGGGAGTGGCTATACGAATATTACGGGTACTAAAATTTACTATGAACCGCTGACGCAGCAATATAAATTTGGTCCTTTTGCCCCCGAATTCAAAGAGGCTATCGCCTATCTTCATAAACTTTATAAAGAAAAACTGCTTGATCCAGATTATGCCGTAGCGACCTCTCAAATATGGCAAGAGAAATTAAGCTCAGGCAAGTCATTCTTTTTTCAAGATAACAATGGATTCGGAGCAAATTTTAATAAAGCACTTCAGGTTAAAGAACCGGAAGCCAAATTCGAATTGTTACCTGCTCTGGCGAGTAATAAAGGAGTTAAGCGCAATACCATTTATCAGCTGGATCACCTCGGTGAAATGTACGCGATAAGTGCTAAAGTTAAAAATCCGGAAGAAGTAATTAAGCTGATCGACTGGATGTATGGAGAAGAGGGGACGAATTTAACCAGTTTCGGGGTAGAAAATGTGGATTACACGCTTGTTGGAGGCGAATATCAAATATCGGATGCAACGAAATTGAAGTTCAAAGATAAACAAGATCCTTTCCGCGCGATGCAATCTGCCCTTGGTACCGGCTATCTTGGCTTAGCGTTTCAATCCGATGACCATCCGATCCTGTTATCTTCTGCACCGGAATTGCTGAAGTGGTCGGAAAAGGCAAACCAGGATCTGGCTGACGGGATTAATTACCGAGAGGTCAATGATCCTCCATTTAATAAACAGGAACGGGATCGGCTTAAACAGCTACGCACACAATTAGATGCCTATTTAACTCAAAACATGGATAAATTCATTGTCAGTGAAGGGGCATTAAACGATTGGGATACTTTTATCAAGCAATGCAAAGACAAAGGGGCAACCGAGATTGAAACGATATACAATACGGCACTTGCACGAGTGATGAAGTAACTTGATCAAGGGGGTACTACGGAATGAACGCTATTTTGAGTTCAATGACGACACGTTATCCTGAATTGATAGGCTGTTTACCAGATATCGAATTGGGTTTTGAGCTGTTAAATCATTCGTTTCATCAAGGAAACAAGCTGTTATTGTGCGGTAATGGTGGAAGTGCCGCAGATTGTGAGCATGTTGTAGGCGAGCTGATGAAGGGATTTATCTCCAAAAGACCTTTATCCGCAACCATAAGCGACCGTTTTGAACGTGAATTCCCGGGAGAAGGATTGGATCTTGCCGATAAGCTCCAAGGGGCGCTGCCGGCGATTTCACTCGTTAGTCACTCAGCTTTGATAAGCGCTTATGCTAATGATGTGGATCCAGAAATGATTTTTGCCCAACAAGTGTATGGCTATGGCCGTTCAGGGGATGTATTGATTGCATTTAGTACATCAGGCAACTCCACGAATATCTTGCGGGCTTTGCAGGTTGCCAAGGTGCAAGGTTTGAAAACCATTGGTTTTACAGGGGATAGCGGCGGTAAATTAAAGTCTTTATGTGATGTGACGATATGTGTGCCTTGGGAGAAAACCCTCGACATTCAAGAGAGGCATCTGCCGATCTATCATGCGTTATGCCTGATGTTGGAGGAGGCGTTTTTCCCAAAATGACGCTAGTGGCAGCAGTCGATATTGGTGGAACAAAATGCGCAGTAAGCTTGGCTGTTGTCGAGAAGGATAGCGTCGTATTCGTGGATAAAATAAGCTTTCCGACCCCATCTGGGCCAGAAATGGCAATTGGTGAAATCTGCGCATCTCTTGATACGATGTTATTGCGTTATCCAGATCGGACACCTGAAGCTATAGGTATCAGTTGTGGAGGTCCGCTTAACAGTCAAGCGGGCATCATTCTCTCTCCTCCAAATCTTCCCGGCTGGGATCAGATTGATGTCGTATCTCCTTTGCGTGAACGTTATGGTGTTCCAGTCGGATTACAGAATGATGCGAATGCCTGTGCCTTAGCCGAATGGCGTTTTGGAGCGGGAAAAGGTTGCCGCCATATGGTTTTCCTTACTTTCGGCACAGGCATGGGAGCGGGACTGATCCTTAATGGGCAGCTATATATAGGTGTGAATGATATGGCAGGTGAAGTAGGGCATGTTCGTTTGGAAGCCGATGGCCCCTGGGGATACGGCAAGGCGGGTTCATTTGAGGGCTTCTGCAGTGGCGGCGGTATTGCGAAGCTTGCTCGCACGATGTCGCTTCAAGCCATTCAGGAGGGGAAACCACCTTCTTATTGCCAAACAATGGACGATCTGAGCAGTCTGACTGCGGAAACGGTAGGAAAAGCTGCGGAAGCAGGGGATTCCATGGCGATTCAAGTTTATGAGACGGTAGGTCGCCGCTTGGGGCAAGGGCTTGCTATGTTAATTGATGTGCTTAATCCGGAGAAAATTGTAATTGGCAGTATCTATGGACGACAGCATAAGCTGCTGGAGCCTCTGGTAATGGAAACATTAAGGGAGGAAGCTCTAACGTTCTCCTTAGATGTTTGTGAGATCGTGCCCGCCGGGTTGGGGGAGCAGGTTGGGGATTATGCAGGGGTATCTGTTGCAATGGAGATGTTGAGTAACAGTTAAGCGTGGACAATAAAACCGAATTTTAACTTATTATACTTTAAAAGTATTTGTTGAATGAGGGGGAAATCATGATGGAGAGTGGGGGCAAAAAGTACGCCCTTGGCGTCGATTATGGTACGGAAAGCGGCCGGGCTGTCTTGGTGGATGTGCAGACCGGTGAGGAAATAGCGGCAAATGTAACGGTTTATGCACATGGTGTAATAGATCGTCACCTGCCTGATTCGGAGGTGATGCTCGCGAAGGATTGGGCTCTGCAGCATCCAGGGGATTATCTGGATGTGCTTCGCCAATCGGTGCCCGCAGTGCTTCAGCAAGCCGGAATTCCGCCGGAGTCCGTGATCGGCATCGGTATTGACTTCACCGCTTGCACGGTGCTGCCTGTGAATGCGGATGGCGTTCCATTATGCTTTTTCGAGGAGTACTGGAACGATCCGTACAGCTGGACCAAGCTCTGGAAGCATCATGCGGCGGCCCCGCAGGCGGAACGTATAAACCATTTGGCCAAAGAGAGGGGCGAAGATTTCCTTCCCCGTTACGGAGGCAGCATCTCTTCCGAATGGCTTCTGCCCAAGCTGCTGGAGACGGCCGAACAGTCACCGGCTGTATTCGAGGCGGCCGATCGCTTCGTGGAGGCGGCGGACTGGGTCGTATGGCAGCTTTGCGGCGAGCTGGTCAGGAGCAGCTGCTGTGCAGGCTACAAGGGAATATGGCACAAGCTGGAAGGGTACCCGTCCACGGAGTTCCTGAAGCAGCTGGATCCGCGGTTCGAGAGTTTGTACCATACCAAGCTGGCTGGCGCTGTAGTACCCGTCGGCTCCCGTGCAGGAGGTTTGGAACCACGGATGGCCAAAGAGCTCGGTTTGCTTCCAGGCACAGCCGTTTCTACTGCCATCATCGATGCACATGCGGCCGTACTCGGATGTGGTGTCACTGAGCCAGGCAGTATGGTTCTGGCTATGGGAACTTCGCTCTGCCACATGGTTCTCGGCGATGAAGAACATCTCATTCAAGGGGTTAATGGTGTGGTAGAGGACGGCATAGTGCCAGGCATGTTCGGCTATGAAGCGGGTCAGCCGGCCGTTGGCGACATGTTTGCATGGTTCGTCAACACATCGGTATCCGAAGAGATAACGCGTCAAGCTGCCGCCGACGGAATAGGCGTTCATAACTGGTTGGAGCGTGAAGCCGGTAAGCTAAGTCCGGGTCAGTCCGGTCTGCTCGCGCTCGATTGGTGGAACGGAGGGCGTTCGCCCATCTTGGACGAAGCGTTATCCGGACTCCTTGTCGGGTTGACGTTGAGCACAACACCGGCTGAGATCTATCGCGCGTTGCTGGAGTCAGCAGCTTTCGGGACAAGACGGATCATCGAAACCTTTGAAGATAGCGGAGTGCAGATAGCTTCTCTCTATGCGTGCGGCGGGTTGCCGCAAAAAAATAAGCTGCTGATGCAAATCTTTGCCGATGTTCTGGGGTTGGACATCAAGGTGGCGAAATCGACTCAACCTGTCGCGCTTGGCGCAGCTATCTGCGGAGCGGCCGCAGCGGGCAGCCAAGCAGGCGGCTATGACAGCCTGAGTGACGGTATTCGGGCGATGGGGCAAACGAAAGAGCAGTCCATTCGACCGAATCGTGAGCACAAGGCTGCTTACGACAGGTTATACGCCCAGTATCGTGTGATGCATGAGGCGTTCGGAGTACCTTCCGGTCCAGTAGGGAAGGTAATGCGTGAGCTGAAGCGTATGCGAACTGGGATTTAGAGCGTCAAGTCATGCATGGCCTGACGGCCACGACCAAAAAGTACTCGGCCTGTGAATCTGCTTGTTCCTTTGGAACTGCGGGTGACAGGCCGTTTTTTTTGGTAGGAAATGCTCTGAGTCACAAACCAGCTGACTGTATTCCGAGGGAGCATCTTCTATTTGAACTTTTGGGAGCGCTGCCTAAGATTAACGGGAAATAATACCGCAATTTTAGTGGCGTAATCAGGCTATAGCATGAATAGATGGCATTTCTCCAGTTAATGGGGGCGACTGAGCTTGGAAGCAGGGGTGTTGGGGTGAATTAACGGCGTTTTTTCCAGTTATTTGTACATTTAACTGTGAAATGCTTTGAATAACGGGAGTTTTTCCTGTTAATGGATGCAGATCCATAAAAATCAGGCTGTCAAAGGTCATCTGTGAGGTAAAGGGATTATGAGGGAAACCTAGAAATTAGTATGGAAGAAAAAGATAAGAAAGGTGCTGTGATGGCGTATGTTCTTAGTTAATTCTCGTGCGATCATTGAAAGAATACAAGATGGAACAATCGAAATTGTAGTTCAGACACGAAATAAACCTGGTGAACCTCAAAGGATTGAACTACCTGGCGGGAGAATAGAGCAATACGAATCGTTACTAACAGCACTTATTAGAGAAGTAAAGGAAGAGACTGGCCTTGATATTGTAGAAATTGAAGGTGAAGATACAAAAATTGATACAGTTGGTATCGATCCGAGTTTTGAAGTGGAGTGTCTAAAACCCTTCGGGGCTTATCAGACCCTTAACGGGCCCTTTGATTCGGTTGGAGTCTACTTCCGTTGTAAAGTGCAAGGGGAGTTAGTGCAATCAGGTGATGAAACTAAGAACCCAAGATGGATTGCCGTAGATGAATTAAGACAACAAATGAAGGACGATCCCCATCAATTTTCCAGTGTAGACAGAGCGGGAGTTATATTTTATTTGAAGTATCTGGAGAAACAGAAACTAACGGATTAAAAGACTTTGTAAATCTATTGTCTTTTAACTAGATTCAATAGATAATAATGGTAATTTACTGGATAGTGGAATTTGGGGGAAGAACAACATGCTTGGGATCTGCTTGCGAACAATGATCTTGATTGCTTTTATTTCCTTATGCGCTTTGAACTATGGCACATATACGACTTTCGCTTCAGTAGCGAATGACAAAACCGTCATTAAGCTTAAATTAGATGACATCCAAGCTTCAGTTAACGGCAAGTCGGTTTTACTTGGAATGGCTCCTCATTTGGTGAATAACACGACGATGGTTCCGCTGAGATTTGTAACGGAGGCTCTGGGCGCCGAGGTCATATGGGATGGGAACACGCAAAGTGTGCAATTAACGTTTGCTTCACAGCACATTACCATGAAAATCGGAAGTACATCAGCAAAAGTTAATGACACTGCACTTAATTTGGAACAACCGCCTGTAATAGAAAATGATACGACATTAGTGCCAATTCGGTTTATCGCGGAAAATTTCCATCAGTCCGTTTCTTTCGACGATCAAACACATGAGATTAGCATTGTAAACGTACCCGCGGTATTAACAATCCCAGATAACGTAGCGCCAGCTGCAGAGCGTTTGGAAAAGCCGACAGTTGATAATTTGACGAACATAACCATCACAAGAATTCCTCAGTTCACTGATCGTACTAAGTATGCATTTAGAGCCCCTTACGCTGAAGGCGTAGTTATGACTACGGATGGCCAAAACAATTTGTACCTTTTAGGTGAAAGCTCTCCACAAAGTTTTAACATTCAGAAAATGAGCTTAAATAAAGGCGAAGAATTAGAAATACAATTCTTGGTATCCTTCAGTAAAAAAGAATTTAATTTTGATTATAAGGACCCTAATGGAATCATGAGGGATTTTAATTACGATCAATTCATCCCGAACTCTTTATATTATGATCGCAATTCGGATAAAATCTTTGTCATGGGAAACGACTTTAATCAAGAATTGACGGTATTTTATCAAGTTTATCCTAGCGTGAAACTAATTGCCTACGATAGATCTAGCGACTTGAAAAGTAAATTTGACTTCATACAGCCGTCCGATGATGGGCAAACCTATTATATCAGCAACTCTTTCAAAGGTAGTATCTATACGGCACATGAAGGAGAGGCTCTATCAACTCATACCAATATTGATAGTATACGTACGCACCACTTAACTTCACTCATGGATAAAGGTCATTTGTACGTACTTGATCAGGACAACAAAACGATTCAATTGGTAACTCCTGGTGTAGGTGCGAGCGTAGTTGCAACCCTTAACGTAGGTGATATTAAATCTGCAATAGCGCACGAAGGCAATTTCTACTTAATGGGGGGAAAGCAATTCTACCGTGTTGATGTGAAAGGGAAACTTGAAGAATATGCTGATTTAGACAAGGCCGAATATCATAAGGGTCTTTATAATTTCAAGACCAATACGTTTGATCCTACACCCAATCCAAATGTTTTTGTTCATCCTGAAGAAGAAGAGGATAAAATTGAGCCCAAACGAATTGTGCTTGGTCTTGCCCCGCAACGATTTATCATCGATCCAAAAGGTAACATTATCATTTATGATGATATGTATAAGATTCTCAGAAGAATTAATTTGTATAAGTAAAGATGACAAGGTGATAGGAAACTAGAATAGACGTATACCCAAAAACAAAAGCTGCCGGAATCATCCGGCGGCTTTATTCATAGTTCTGGGGTAAGTGAAGCTTCCCTGCACACCGGCCCATGATACTTGCTGCTACCACTCGGGCGATTCCTCCCTGGAGGGGAACTACAGGGTGCTATTTCATCGAAATAGGCCCATTTTCGCTCGGAGGGGAACTTTGGGCCGTTATTTGTCCGTTTTCCTTAAAGAAAACGGGATTCGGTGATCAAATAACGCCCTGTAGTTCCGCTGAAAGCGGAAACGGGCTGAATTTGCTAGAATAGTGGCCTGTAGTTCCTCAATGGCGCATCGTTGACCAACTTAACGCTAGTATGAGGTTACCCCCTCCGCCAATTGTCTCAGTAACTGAATTTGTAGCGGCGCTGGGTGTTCTCCACCCCAAAAATTCGCTCCTACCTGGCTCTTAACAAGCTAAGCGACGGAGGAGAAGTTAACTCCTCCAACGGTCCCTTCCTCCCCAGGCACTATTTCACCGAAATAGGCCCTTTTTCTCGTTTTAGCAGGATTCGTTGGCAATGAACCGATGCTCCAAAGCATGCACAATTCCTCGAATTGAGACATTTTTGCATTAACACTTTCTTGTTCCCACTCTCAAATCCTGGAAAAATGTGAAAATCGCGGATCGGTTCATCCCATAGAGGATTGAACGATTGTCATGGCATCTCCCTAGCGGGTAAGATTGCGGTACTAGACGTGAAGGAGGCTTGCAACAGTGGCAAAGTTGTATACGGAGGCTAAGCCCGGAATCACACACAGCGATGTGAAGCATGCGAGGTTAGCGCAAAATCGATATCTCCTTAATATGCGAAAGCATTGGATGCTTTATCTCATGATCATCCCCGGGCTCGTGTATTACCTTATTTTTAAATACGTGCCGCTCATGGGGAGTGTCATCGCCTTTCAGAACTATCAAATTTTCAAAGGCATGCTGGGAAGCTCTTGGGTAGGATTGGATAATTTCAAATTCATCTTCACGTATCAAGATTTCTATCATGTTTTAAGAAACACGGCGACGATCGCCACGTATCACCTCGTGTTCGGATTTCCTGCACCTATTATTCTAGCGCTGCTGTTTAATGAGGTGAGGCTGATGCTGGTTAAAAGAGTCGTACAGAGCATGTTCTATCTTCCGCACTTCTTATCGTGGGTCGTTGTCGGAGGCATCGTCTTTGAACTATTGTCCACACAAGGCGTGGCAAACATGGTCCGGGGATGGTTCGGTCTCGAGCCGATCTTGTTTATGCAGCAGCAGAGTTATTTTCGTACCATTGTCGTCTTGTCAGGCATTTGGAAGGAAGTCGGATGGGGCACAATTATCTACCTTGCCGCAATTACCGGTATCAATCCGAACTTGTATGAGGCGGCTGTGATGGACGGGGCGAATCGTTGGAAGCAGACGCTTCATATTACACTCCCGATCCTGTTTCCTACGATTCTGGTGCTATTCCTATTGAACATCGGCAATTTCCTTGAGCTCGGTTTTGACCAGATTTATAACCTGTTGACGCCTATGACGTATTCCGTGGGTGATATTATTGAGACGTACGTGTACCGGGCAGGGGTTTTGCAGGGCCAGTACAGTGTTACGACAGCTATTGGATTATTCCAGTCCGTCATTGGTTTCGCGCTGCTGTGGATCTTTAACCGAATGGCCAGAAAGACAGAACAGGGGTTGTGGTAATGAAACAGACGTATGGAGAAAAGGTTTTCCAAGTAGTCAACTATTTGTTCCTAGCCGCAGCTGCAGGCACGATGTTGATGCCGCTTGTCCATCTCTTGGCGGTGTCGCTCAGTTCACCCATCGCGGCTGACTCGAAGACGGTATTCTTACTGCCGGTAGAATTTACCTGGGCATCGTGGGGACATATCCTGCAAAATAAGGGATTATGGAGCGCATTCGGCGTAACGCTATACATAACAGTTGTCGGGACGCTGCTGAGCATGCTGTTCTCTGTATTGACAGCGTTTCCGTTGTCCCGCAAGGAATTTCTCATTCGCAAGCCGTTCATGCTGGCTGTGATCATTACGATGATTTTTAATGCGCCGATGATCCCATTTTTCCTGACGGTTCGGGAGCTGGGCATGATGAACTCCCTATGGTCGCTTATTTTGCCAGGGTTAATTGGAACGTTTAACATGATTATTATACGAACGTTTTTTATGGGGATCCCGGCGGAGCTCGATGATTCAGCACGAATGGACGGCTGCACCGATGCAGGCATTTTGTTCCGAATCTATTTGCCTTTATCCAAGCCGGTGCTCGCGACGGTCAGTTTGTTTTATGCCGTTGGGTATTGGAATACTTTCCAGAGGGCCGTGCTGTTCATCCGTGATCCCAACAAATGGCCGTTGCAAATGAAGCTTCGCGCTTACTTGCAGTCACCGGAGGAGCTTACTGCTGTGAATCTGTTCCTTGGTGATTATGATTTCAATACGACAACATTGAAAGCGGCAACAATACTGTTCGCAACGGTGCCGATTATTTTAGTATACCCGTACTTGCAGAAGTACTTTGTAAAGGGTTCCATGCTAGGCTCGCTGAAGGAGTAAACAGAACCGATATAAAAGCCGCAATACGACTGGCTTCATATATGATGTGCTTAAAAAAGGGAGGATACATGCATGAAGAAACGTTTATTCGGTAAAAAGGGAGCGATTACGGCAGCGGTTTCGCTGCTTGCTGTTACAGTCCTTGCGGGTTGTGCGCAAACTGGTGACAAAACCCCAGTCGCGGAAGGCGGGGCTCAGAACGACAAGCTTGTACAGGTGAAGGTGTTCAAAAGCCATATGGGCGTTGGCACCATTCCGGATGCGAATAACGCGCACGTCAAATATGTAGCGGAGAAAACAGGCGTTGAATATCAACTGACGACTACACCTCCGGGCTCAGAACCAACAGAGTTCCTCAATCTGATGATTGCTTCGAACGATTTGCCTGACATCTTACGTCCGATTGGCGGCATCGAGCAGACGTTGATCAAACAAGGCGGAGCGCTGCCGTTGGAAGATCTTCTTCCGAAGTACGCACCTAATGTATGGAAGAACATTCCCAAGGAGGCATGGGACGTCGTTCGTTCGGCCTCGCCCGATGGCCATATTTATTATGTGCCAAAGGTGTTTCTCGTTCCCGAGCGTGCACCGATGATTCGGAAGGATTGGCTGGATAAGGTCGGACTGCCTATGCCGAAGACAGCAGCTGACTATAAGGAAGTGCTGAAAGCATTTCGGGATAAAGATCCGAACGGCAACGGATTAAAAGACGAGCTGCCGACCTCGGGGCGGGAATTCGGCAAATGGATGGATCACCTGTTTGGCATGTACGGTGTCGCCATGTGGGAAGGAAGTCCGGAGTGGGACCTGTATGACGGCAAAATTCAGTATGCGGGCGTTACCCCTAACATGAAGGCGGCCATCGGTTATATCCGGGAGTTGTATGCAGAGAAGCTGCTCGATAACGAGACGTTCCTTAACAAAGGCGACGTATGGCAGGCCAAAATCAACAATAATCTGGTTGGCAGCTGGTACCATCTCCCGGCGAGTGTGCGCGATCGCTATACAGCGATGCTGAAGGGGGCGCCTGATGCTTATATCGTTGGCATGCCGATGCCTAAAGTAGATGGTTTCCAAGGTTTTGTAACGATGAAAACGATGGGTGAGCCGGAATGGATCATTCCTGCAGCAGCAAAAAATAAAGCCGAAGCATCCCTGAAACTGCTCGACTTCTTCTATGATACAAGCAACGATGAGTTCATCCGGTTTGGGATTGAAGGACTTCAGCATCAAGTCGTGAATGGCAAAAAGGTCCTGCTTCCACCGGAGGACAGCCGACCGCTTGCTCTCGGTATGCGTAACCTGACAACCAAAGAGGATATGGATATTCGCATCAAGGAAACAATTCCAGAGAACATGCAGAAAATGGTGCAAGATATTTTCACCGTCAACACAGCGGATGCCCGCCGAATCGCAGGAGACGGACTGCCGAACACGGTATACGAGGGTTTCCCGGATATTCAATCGCATAAGCTTTTCCAAGAATATTTGACCAAAATCGTGATCGGTGAGTGGCCGATGGCGAAATTCGATGAGTTTGTGGACCGTTGGAACAAATCGGGAGGCGACAAGGTCACGCAGCGCGCCCAAGAATGGTACGCAAAGGTGAAGAAGTAACAACGTATCCGGCGTATGGTGCGCCCGCAGAGGCGGTTTCGCTTCTTGCGGGCACAAACGTGCTGAGAAGATAAATAACAGCAGGCATGGAAGGGGAATGCAACTCATGAAAAAGCGATATGCCATCTGCGGGGTAAGCGGTCGAGCGCTGGGAATGTTCGCCAAGCCCATTACGTCGACATTCTCCGCTAGAAGCGAGCTCGTCGGCTTGTTGGATCGCGACCAAGCTCGCTTCGAGCTATTTCGGACGAGATTCCCGGAGCAGCAGGAGATCCGTACATACGGCGAGCATGAATTTGACCGAATGGTTAAAGAGACGCGCCCGGACGTCATCATTGTCGCTGGGCGTGACGATACACATGCGAAATATATCATAGCGGCCCTTGAGCATGATTTAGACGTGATCACGGAGAAGCCGATGGTGACAACAGGAGAGGACGCAAGGCGCGTGATGGAGGCGGAGTCAGCAAGTAAAGGGACGGTCACCGTTACTTTCAATTACCGATATGCCCCTATTCATACGAAAATTAAGGAAATGCTCCTGGAAGGCAAGTTAGGCAGGATTACTTCGATTGACTTGAATTGGTATCTCGACACCTACCATGGTTCAAGTTATTTTAAACGTTGGAATCGGGTTAGGGAGCTGTCCGGAGGGTTATCTATCCATAAATGCACGCATCATTTCGATCTGGTGAACTGGTGGATTGGACAGCAGCCTGTCGAAGTGTTCGCATATGGCGCCTTGAATTATTATGGAGCTGAAGGGGAAGCGAACCCCAAGAAGGAGGATGGCCGTTTCTGTACGACCTGTGAGCTAACGAACGAATGTGATTATTACTCACGTTGGAACACACGGAGCAAAACTATTCAAGTGCAGGACGATCATCTCGGTTCGCTGGGTGCAGTGAAAAGCAAGTTTCCTTACTCGGACTATCGGCCTGATCAATGTATCTTCGATTCCCAAATTGATATTGAGGATACCTATGCAGCAACGGTCAAATATAACGGTGGCGCACTCCTCAGTTATTCAGTTAACTTCTCCCTGCCATACGAGGGATATCGATTGGCCATTAACGGTACGAAGGGGAGACTTGAATCGGTGGAGTACCATATGCCGAGCCGCACCCCTTTTCCGACGCCGGTGCAGACCATCGATTATTACCCGTTATTTGGCTCTAAGGAAACGATCCATGTCGTGCACCGAGAAGGCGGGCATGGAGGCGGAGATCCGTTATTGCTGGAGGATTTATTTATGGGCGAAGATCTCCGGAGGCCTTATCGGATTCTATCCGGAGCTGTGGATGGCGCATTCTCCGTGGCGACTGGGGAAGCGGTATGGCGCTCTGTGAAGGAACACCGACCGGTTACCATTGAGGAAGTGCTTAGCGGAGGATTCTCTGAGAAGGCTCTCAGTTTAAGCGGGAAAGGAGTGGCAGGACAATGACGACATCGTTAACCCGCTATATAGATTCAGAGGAAAGTATGGCCGCCCAAACGGACGGTACCTACATTCCCCATGTTCTGACCGTAATGGCCCAGCGTTACATCGGCGAGCATCCCCCCCACGGTCCAGTGTACAGAGTGACACGCGCTAGTGAAATCCGCAAGTTGGAAAATCACACATATTCGTTTCCGATTGAACGTATTTTTCCGGAGATGCATACGGGACAGCGGGTATATGCCTGGGCGAAACTGTGGATCGAAGAGCCGCAAGAGTTTATCTTTCTTCTTCGCTGTCTCGGGCCTGTCCGATTGTACCACAATGGGGAGCAGCGCTTTGGCTCTGCCCCTGAGGAGGAAGCGGAAGGGACGCCACCGCTGAAGCTGAAGATTGCGCTGGTGCGGGGCTGGAACCATTTTGTTATGGAGCTTGGCAAACGTGCGGATGGGCGATGCGGAGCGGAATTTGGCTCTGGCAATCGCAAGAATAAGCCCTATACCTTTCTTGCACCTTCACTAGAGCGTGAAGGGGAAGAGGGCTGGATCTATACGTCTCCGATGGATAGTCCGCTTACACAAATGCCAGCTGCGACGATGAGGGAACAGGTAGCAAGTGCGGTGTCTTGGCTGCCAAAGCGTGCAGACAGCAGTGACTGGCAAGGCCGGTTGGAACAACTCTATGGTCTATCCCCGGGTTTGAAGGCGATCTCATGGACGTCCGTCCGAGTTGACCCGGCGATGACCGGTCCTGTAACCGTGTCGGGGGTCGCTTATGGCCCTGTAACCTTCATTTGGAATGGACATAAAGTTTATGAAGCTGCCGGGGCAGGTTCGTTCAGTTTTAATTTAGAAGCGTGCCGGCGAAGTGGAAGCCTCGTGGCATACAGCACTTGCACTGAGGAGAGTTGGGGGTTTCAGCTGTTTGGGGACTTGTCCAATGTCGTGTTGAACTCGCCGGTTAAAGTCCATGGCTATGCAGGAAAGTGGCTGCATCTGGGGCCATTCGCTGCTGACGCCGAGCTGCGAGCCAATGACTATTTGAAGATGGATACGATTGCTGCCGGTTCTTCAGGTGAGGTATTCTGGATGACGAATGAGCCTGAAGCTTTCGTTAGACCCTTTCTGGAGAACGAGCTCTTCGGCCGTTGGAACTATCCGCTTGGCGTAACCTTATTCGGGCTGCTTGAGACAAGCCGTTTGCTAGCGCGCAGCGACATGACGGATTACGTAACTCGCCACGTGGAATTTGCAACGTCAACCTATGCGTACTCCCTTTGGGACCGGAAACAATTTGGAGCAGCAGGATTAAATAATCAGTTATCGCATATTGATAGCCTGGACGACTGTGGGTCCTTTGGAGCGCTCGCCATTCTAGCGAACAGGTTACGGCAGGTGAAGGGAGCGCGTGCGGTTTCAGATGACATCGCCCATTACATCATGAATGTACAGGACCGTCTGGAAGACGGAACACTTTACCGTCGTATCGGCGTATCTCCAAGCATGCATAATACGATGTGGTGCGATGATATGTATATGAGTGTGCCGTTCCTATGCCGTTATAGCGAGCTATCCGGGGATTTGCGATATGTAGAGGAAGCTTCCCGCCAACTGCTGTTATATAAAAAGTATTTATACATGCCTGAGCAGCAAATCATGTCTCATGTGTATGACGTAAGCAGCGGCAAGCCGTCATTGACGACTTGGGGACGGGGGAACGGCTGGGTCTTTTTCTCGCTCTCCGTGCTCTTGCAAGCGCTGCCGAAAGGGCACTCCAGCTACAAGGAGATTCTCCGTTTTTATCGGGAGTTGGCGGAAGGGTATCTCCGGCTGCAGGGCAAAAACGGCTTGTGGCATCAGGTACTGACAGATCCTGAGTCGTACGAGGAAGCATCGTGTACCTCTATGTTCATGTACGGCTTTGCACTCGGTGTGCGGCACGGTTGGTTGCTGGAGCCTCAAGCGTTCACTCGAGCAGTGATGTCCGGCTGGAATGGCTTGTGCGCTCGTGTCATTGATAAGCACGGGAACTTGTACGGCGTATGCAAAGGCTCTAGCTGGTCCTACTCGAATGCGTATTATAAGCATGAGCTTGGCTGGAACCTGAATGACACACACGGGATTGGCATTGTGCTTTTGGCTGGCATCGAAACGAACGCCATGATGAACAGCTTAGGTATGAAAAGCTGAGGTGTTCCAGAGTGAGAATGAGAGGCAACCGCCGGAAAGGATCGTGTCGCGAGGGAACAGATCGCGCTATAATAGTAAGATCTCCTAATAAGGTGGGAACCCTAACGTGACGCAATCCTTGAAGAAGTGGCTGAAATACAATTTAGCCCATACGCAAACCCGGTTTGTCCTCATTTTAACCATTTCGGTGTTTCTAATTATTCTTGCTGTCAGCCTGACATCCTACTATACGTCAAAGTCTGTCCTGCAGGAAGAACTCAGCGAGCCACAGCGCCAGATGCTTCAATTGAATATGAACGTCATTGATGACGCTATCAAAGAGAGTGATAAAGCCGCTATTCAGATTGCTTTGAACGCCAATATTTATAAGTTTCTGACCAGTGAGGTGCAGAATTCGTACGGCAACATATCGGACATTTATCAATTGTTGTCAACCCTAATAGGCAATTCGAAATATATCAAGAGCATCTATGTGTATGACATGACAAAAGGGAGCTTCATTGCGATTCCGCAGGGCTACAGCTCAAGCAAACTGAACTTTGACGATTCGGATTGGATTAACGTGGTGGACGAGTTCGGTGACGGAATGACGGTTATCAAAAAACGTCAGGTGCCGGAAGGCGCGGGTAGAAAAGGCTCCGAAGTTACGCTGTTTCGCAAAATTATGATTCAAGGACAGTTTAAGGGGATTGTCACTGTCAATCTCAAGGATGAGGAATTGTTTGCTAAGCTGAATCCTCCCGTCCTCAATAATTTAAATCGGATGCGCTACATCATCGACGAGCATGAAGAGATCCTGTACGCGGTCTCCAACTATGATTTCGATCAGGAGTCGATTCGGCAGGCACTGGCCCAACTGCGGGAAGATGGCAGCAGTGACATTACTCATCAGAACCGCAAACTGCTGGTTAATCAGCTTGTTTCGCCAGTAACGGGCTGGAAATACGTGTCCATTGTCGTGCAGGACAGTTTGCTGGCCAAGTCCAAGAAGGTGCGCAATGTTGTATTGACCGTTTCCGTGGCTGCACTGGCGCTTGGATGCGCGACGATTTTCTATATCAATGCCGCTGCTTTCCGACCGGTCCGCAGGTTGATGCAGCTGTTTAGCAGCTACGACCGCAAGTCCATGAATCCTGAAGGCATCGATTTGGAGAAGCTGGCCGGTGAACTGCTTAGCAACCATGCCCATCTGTCTCAGCTCGTAAGAGAGACAATGTCGGAGGCGTCATCCAAGCTGCTTTACGATATGTATACGGGGAACTTGACCGGCAAGCGGGATATCGAGGAAAAGTGGCATCGTTACTTTGGCGAATGGTCATCAGAGCCTGTTACGGTAGCGGTCATTTCAATCGACCGATATGAGGATTGGTCGCGGAAGTATACGGGCGACGATCAATCGTTGCTGAAATTCGCCATGGCGAACATTGTCGCCGAGCTGTTCGAGCAAAGATGGCGGGTCGTTTGCGCTGATTTTGGCAAAGACAAGATGGCGATATTGCTGCAACCACTTGAAGCGGGGATCGTGCTTGAGCGCAAGCTGGAGGAAGCGATTGAGGTTGTTTCCAGATTGCTCAAGTTCAGCGTTTCGGTAGGTGTAAGCACCCCTCAAACGGAAGTTGCCCGGCTGCGTCAGGCGATGCTGGAAGCGGAGAATGCGCTGAATTATCGGCTTTATCAAGGATATGGGCAAGTTATTCCGTTTCATGAAGTATCAGGACATGAAGTCAGGGAGACGGTCGTGGATGAAGGAAAGCTGGAAGAGCTTTCGCAATTGATTGAATCGGGGGACGAGACCGGATCGCTGGAAGCAGTTGAACGTCTAATCTCCGATGTTCGAAGCCAATATGGGTATCCATCAGCGGCTATAACCTTTTTACGGGCCGTGCTTGAACGCATAGAGCAGTTATGGCAGGCTGATGACGAATGTGCGGAGGGCAGCGCGTTAGAGAGATACGATACTTTTCATCTAGGGGATATTCAAGAGGATCTCTGTAAGCGGGTTCAGCCGTTGGTTCAGCGGTTCCATAAACTCGTTCAAAGCAAGGATTTTATTACATGCCACCGCATGATTGATTATATGAAGCAGCATTTGAGCGAGACCATCGGGATCCCGGAGATTGCTGACGACGTTGGAATTAGCAGCAGCTTGGCGAGTCAGATTTTCAAGCAAGAAACGGGAGAAACGATCTATAACTATTTAACGCGTCTGCGTTTGGAACGTGCGGCGGACCTGCTGCTGAAGACCGAAAACAAGATTTCGGACATTGCGATCATGGTTGGCTACCAGCATGAGAACAGCTTCATTCGAAGCTTCCGCAAATTCAAGAATATAACCCCGGGTAAGTACCGGGATATGATGAGAACACGTACGGACGCGATGCTGGAATAGACAAGCGGCGTCAGTCGAATCGGATAAGCAAACCTGGGAGGTACTATGGACAGACGGCAAATCATACAACGGCATAATCCCGAATTGAATAAATGGGACCCTTTGTCCCCATTTTCCGTGGGGAACGGTGAATTCGCCTTTAGTGCGGATCTCACCGGATTACAGTCATTCCCGAATCAATATGAGGTACCGCTGGGCACACAGTCCAATTGGGGTTGGCACTATACGGGCGGACGAAATCGATTTACGGATCAGGATGTTGAATACCAAATGTTCGAAACGCATGGCAGACTAGTCGGCTACCCCATGAAACCCGGTAGTACTGCGGAGGCTTATCACTGGCTGAGGATGAACCCGCATCGTCTGCAATTAGGACGAGTTTCTTTTCGCTTTCTGCTGGAATCGGGTGATGTGGCAGAAGCGGCCGATGTGGCGCCGATCAGCCAGCAGCTTAATCTCTGGTCGGGCGTGTTGACTAGTGCGTATGCCATTCAAGGCGTCCCGGTTCATGTTACCACGGCTTGTCATCCTTCCATTGACGCGATTGCTGTGCAAGTGGAATCCGGTTTAATTGCACAAGGCCGACTGCAGGTGTTCATGCGTTTCCCGGCACCCGATATGACGAATACAGGCTGGGCGAAGACGGTATTTCCTGACTGGGATAACGATGATAGGCACAGGACGGAACTGCGCGAAGGCAGCGGCAACGAAGCCCTGTTGGAACGTACGATGGATGAAGATAAATACGAGGTGCGCTGGGCTTGGAGTGCCGGCAGCCTTACACGGACAGGAGCGCATGAGTTCACACTGCTCCCTCCTTCAAAACAAGTTGATTTGATTGAATTTTCTGTAACTTTTACTCCGGAATCTGCACATACAGCGCCGTCATTTGAAGAGACGATTGCAGCAAGCAAGCTGCACTGGGAGACATTTTGGCTCGGCGGGGCGGCAATCGATTTCTCTGGCAGCTCGGATCCCAGAGCTTACGAGCTTGAAAGACGCGTTGTTCTGTCCCAGTTCTTGTGTGCTATGCACAGTGGCGGCTCCTTGCCGCCGCAAGAGACGGGGCTTATGTATAACAGCTGGTTCGGAAAGTCCCACTTGGAGATGCATTGGTGGCATGGAGCGCATTTTCCATTGTGGGGGCGGGAAAATATTCTGCTGAAAAGCATGGATTGGTACAGCCGTATCTTACCGGTTGCTCGCGAACTCGCTCAATCGCAAGGATATGAAGGCGCCCGATGGCCCAAGATGGTCGACTTTGAAGGAAAACCGTGCCCTTCGCCTGTCGCGCCCGGGTTGATCTGGCAGCAGCCGCACCCGATGACGCTTGCGGAGCTATGTTACAAAGCTCAGCCTACAAGGGAGCTGCTGGAACGATTCCGCGATATTGTCTATGAATCGGCGGATTTCATGGTCTCTTATGCTCACTGGGACGAAGCGAAGCAAGTTTACGATTTAGGCCCGCCATTAATCCCGGCGCAGGAGTGCCACTCGCTTGCAGGCAGTAAAAATCCTCCGTACGAGCTTGAGTACTGGAAATATGGCCTGGAGATTGCGATTCGCTGGGCGGAGCTTTTGCAGGAAACACCTCATGCGAAGTGGGTGCAGGTTGCCGGGATGATGGCCAATCCTCCGCAGGCTGAAGGGGTGTATTTGGCCCATGAGCTGTGTCCGGATACCTTTACAGCTAAGAATCATGATCATCCATCGATGCTCGGTGCGCTTGGCATTTTACCTGGCACGATGATTGACCGCGAAGTGATGCTTAATACCCTGTTGAAGGTGAAAGAGGTATGGAAATGGGGTTCCGCCTGGGGCTGGGATTTCCCAATGTGTGCCATGACGGCAGCGAGACTTGGTGAACCGGATCTGGCCGTTGACTTCCTGCTTATGGATGCTGCAAAAAACACGTATTTAACCAATGGCCATAACTATCAGCGACCTGGTTTGTCTGCGTATTTGCCAGGTAACGGAGGTTTATTGACAGCTGTTGCCATGATGGCTGCCGGCTGGGAAGGCGGCTCCAACTTGAATAACCCGGGTTTTCCGCAGGATGGCAGTTGGAAGGTGAGATGGGAAGGATTAAAGCCTTGGTTGTAGGTCAACTTGCAGGTTGAATGAAATGGATAATCAGGAGGAGAGCGTATGGGAAAAGGAACAATATGGCCCTCAGAACGCAAATCGGCAAGGGATCGATTCACTGGCCTTGAAGTGATACAACTGACGGATTACAAGTCACACAGCCATCATTTATATTTTACGGAAAGCGGTTGGTATGACGAGGAACAGCGTCTTATTTTCGTCTCGGATCGTGGCAACAGCACCAATTTGTACAGCATGCATGTGGAGAGCGGGGAGATTACGCAGCTGACTAATTACCCGGGAAATGATCATATCGATGCTTGTTTGCTGCCGGATGGGAGTGCTGTATACATTAAGCTAGGAACACGGATTATTCGCCTGGATTTACTCGGAGATTTGGATGAAAAAGTGGTGTATGAAGCGCCTCAGGGATATCACCTCGGTAATGTAAGCGCCAGCGCCGATGGACAGCATGTCTGTACTTGTGTTCAAGAAGACTTATCGCACCGGATTCGACTGGACCTGGGCAACGGTTATGTGGGTCATCGTGAACTCATGGAAGCTGCTCCACACAGCATGATCATACGCATTGACGCAGTGAATGGTGGCGCGGAAACCATTTATGAAGCACATCGTTTTATTACGCATATCAACGCGTCTCCCAAAGAGCCTTGGCTGATGACATTTTGTCATGAGGGACCTTGGCATTTGGTTGATCACCGCATTTGGGGACTGGATTTGCGCACCGGCAAAGCGTGGAAAATTCGTGAGCGTCTTGAGCCGGAGGAGAAGATCGGGCACGAATTTTTTTATCCCGACGGCGTAACGATTGGCTACCACGGGTTCCGTGCGAACGGAACGAATTTCTTCGGCAGCATCCGGTATAACAATACAGAGCTGGAAGAAACGGAATTTCATTTTGATACGTGGCATGGTTATGCAGACGGTTTGGGGCAAGCCATCGTTGACGGCAAAAGTGCGGTGAAGACGCTGAGCATTTGGCGAAAACAGGACGGGGTTTACGACGGACCTCGCATGCTGTGCGAGTTGCGCTGCAGCTTTCATTCGCAGAAAGTGCATGCCCATCCGCGTTTTGATGCGAAAGGCAAACGTGTGTTATTTACGAGCGATAAAAACGGGTACGGTAATTTGTATTTGGTTCATGTCCCGGAGGACTTTACCGTATTGCCGTTATTCACGCCATAACAAATGAAGCGAGAGGGGGCATAAGCCATGAAGGTTTCCATGCTGGATACGAAAATCGAACGAATGTCCGTCAAGGTCGGCGAAGCGATTTTGTCGCATAGTCAAGACGGTTACCACCCGAAAATGGCCAACCAATGGGGGTATGTCGCAGGAATGGCGCTTGCAGCCATTGATAAGCTGGGGGATTGGACGGGCGAGGCCAAATATCATGACTTCGTCAAGCGGCATATGGATGTGTTTATTCAAGAAGATGGCTCGATACGCGGTTACAAGCTTAACGATTATAACCTTGATCATATTAATAAAGGAAAAAACCTTTTCCGTTTATGGAGGGAAACAGGCGAAGCGAAATATGAGGCTGCGGCGCGGTTGCTGATTACGCAGCTTGTCGGTCAACCCCGCACGAGTGAAGGTGGATTTTGGCATAAAAAAATATATCCCTATCAAATGTGGTTGGACGGCTTGTATATGTCTTCGCCCTATATGGCTGAATATGCCCACACCTTCCAAGACAACAGCTGGTTTGACGAGGCAGCTCATCAGTTGCTGCTGGTCGAGCGGCATACGCGCAATCCGCAGACGGGTTTGCTGCATCATGCCTGGGACGAAACCCAAGAGCAGCGATGGTGCGTTAACGGAATAGGCCGATCGAGACATGTATGGGGACGGGCAATGGGCTGGTATGCCATGGCGCTGGTGGACGCGCTAGAGCATTTTCCAATTGGGCACCCGAAACGCGGGCAGCTCATGGGTATTTTTGAAAGGATGGTAAATAGCGTTGTACGAGCGCAGGATCAAGAAAGCGGCGTTTGGTACCAGGTCATGGATTGCAATGGCCAGCAGGGGAACTATCTGGAGTCGTCGGGCTCCTGCATGCTGACTTATGCAATTGCGAAGGGAATCAGGTTGCAATATTTGGCGGAAATCGACCGAAGCGTGGTAGAACGAGCTTATGAAGGTATTTTGCAGCGTTTCGTGACGGAAGATGAGCAAGGTGTGCACCTGCATCAGATCTGTCATGGTGCGGGCCTTGGCGGCCGTAAATACCGGGACGGCTCTTACGCGTATTATTTAAGCGAAGCGATCGTAAGCGATGTGTTGATGGGGGTTGCTCCGCTGCTGCTTGCCACACTTGAGATGGAGCAGCTGCGCGAGTCGTGTGAGGAATGAGATGCCGGATCAACTGGGAAATGCTAACGAAGATAAGCTGACGATGAGCTACCCGGCCTCCTGGTGGCGGAATATGTGGCGCGAGGCACTGCCTGCCGGCAACGGTGTGCTTGGCGCGTCTGTATTCGGTGGTGTTCAGGAGGAAACGGTGCTGCTCAACCATGCGAAGTTGTGGCATTGGGGACAGCGAGATGAGCTTCCCGATGTCAGCTTCACGCTTGAGCGGACGCGGAAGTTGATGGATGAGGGGCGCTATCAGGAAGCGAGTTGGCAGCTGGCGAATGCCCTGAAGGAGCAGGGGTACGGGACGAAGCTGGCCTCCCGATTTCCACTGGCAGCCATCCGTCTGACGATGCCCAGCAAGCAGGCTTTTCGCGGGTACAGCCGCACGCTTGATATGGATAGCGGCGAAATAACGGTGGCTTGGAAGGATGGGGACTGCCGGTATAAGCGGACGCTGTTCGTTTCCCGTGCCGATAATTGCATCGTGTATGCGATGGACAGAGAAGGGGGGAGCGGCATAACCGGCGAAATCGGTTTGCAGCTTCATCCAAGCGACCGCTGGGCGGACACGCCAGAGTATAAGGAGCTGGAACGCTCCGTGGAAACAGGGGCGGATGAAGCTTATGCGTGGTACTCGGCAGCTAACGATGACGGAACCGATTTTGGCGCTGTGCTGAGGGTTGTGCAGGAAGGTGGACAAACGGATGGCGGACAATCCGCTGGAGCAGAGGGCGCAATCCGTTTCATGGGAGCAAGTCGAGTGCTCGTGCTGGTTAAAGTATTTACACATGGGAAGCGAGCGGAAGACTGGCCTCGTTTAAAGTCGGAGCTTGCTGATCTGCTTCGTGATGAGGAAAAGGACGTTGGCGCTGTTTACGAACACTTGCTGGAACGGCATGTCGCGCTGCATCGGCCGCTTTATTACTCGGCGCAGCTTGTTCTGGGTGATGATGAGCCGGACTCGCGCTCTAACGAGCGGTTGCTGCTGGATGCTTATGAAGGAGAAGCTTCTGAGACCCTTATCCGGAAAATGTGGGCTTACGGCAGATATCTATTCCTTAGCGGCACCTCAACGGCGGAGGAGGCTGAGCCCTTCGGTTTGTATGGATTGTGGGGAGGCGACTATCGTCTGGTCTGGAGCCATAACATGGCAAACGAGAACATCCAGATGATGTATTGGCATGCGCATGTCGGTGGATTAAGCGAGCTGGCCCCTTCGCTATTCCGGTATTACGAGTCGCTGATGGAGGATTTCCGCGATAATGCAAGCAAGCTGTACGGCTGCCGGGGAATCTACATACCAGCAGGCACGACAGCAGGCGTCGGTGTACCCAGTCAGATCGTTCCGGTTATTTTAAACTGGACGGGTGCGGCTGGATGGTTGGCACAACATTATGTTGAGTACGCAAAGTTTACGGAAGAAGCCGGCTTCCTGGAAAAGCGAGCGCTGCCGTTCATGAGAGAAGCCCTACAATTTTATAAAGATTTCCTTATCCTCGACGAGAGTGGCCAATACAAGATCTACCCATCTGTATCACCGGAAAATACACCCCTCAATTACATGCCGAAGGACGGCAAGCCGCTGGCGCATCCGATGCCTACAGCGATAAATGCGACGATGGATATCGCCATTTTGAAGGAATTGTTGCGGCATTTGATAGAGGCGGTTCAAGCGGTTGGGGATCACCGGCAGGAAGTCGAGGAATGGCAGGAGATGTTGGATCGTCTGCCTGCCTATCGGGTGAACAGTGACGGAGCGGTGAGCGAGTGGGTGCATACAGACTTTGAGGACCGGTATGCTCACAGACATTTGTCACATTTGTATCCTGTGTTTCCAGGGCACGAAGTGACTAGGGAGACGGATTCCGCCCTGTTTCAAGCTTTTGAGACGGCAGTGAGAAAACGTGAAATTGGGGCGCAAACCGGTTGGTCGTTTGCACACATGGCTGCGATTTATGCTCGGTTTGGCGAAGGTGACAGCTCGCTGGACTGCCTGGATATGATGTCGAGAGCCAGCCTGCTGCCCAACTTGTTCACACTGCATAATGATTGGCGGGGGATGGGGCTGTCGATGAACATGCCCACGGCGCCCGTGCAGCTCGATGCCAATCTGGGTTGGGTGAACGCTATTCAAGAGATGCTGCTGCAGGTATCGCCGGGAATCATCAAGCTGCTGCCTGCACTGCCCGGAAGATTGAAGCGAGGGAAATTGTCCCACTGGAGATTTCATACGGGCAAAGTCACGTTGCAGTGGGACACTAGAACAGGGATGTTCCGAGCGGAGCTAACTGCTGACCGGGAGACGAATACTGTCGTCAAGCTTCCGGATTGGGTGCGCACCTGCACAGTTACCGGTGAGCACATTCAGAGGTCTCCGCTAGGAGAACATTATTATTTGGTTAAAATGAAGCAGGGAGATCAGTCGGTGATTTTTGAGACTGCGGGATGTTGATTCAATTTGCAATCACCGACGACGGGGGTTTATTAGGATTGCAATGATCCAACCGTTGACACCGGTTTATTCCTACAATAGAATGAATTTATATTCATTATTATGTATTAATATACAGGACGGTGATCGCGTGACTCCTCATTTATTGTCTTTAAAAGAACTCGATAAGAATGCTTTGTTAGCCATCATTCAAAAGGGGATTGAGATCAAGCGCAATCCAACGGATTTTTACCAATCATGCGAAAGAAAAGGGCTATTCATGCTTTTTCAGAAAACTTCGACCCGAACCAATCTTTCTTTCCAGTCTGGCATAAACCAAATGGGCGGTTACGCTGTAACCATGGATTGGGATTCGAGTAATTTTAGCCTATCCCCCATTCAGTATGAAGTTCGTTATGCCTCAAGAAACTGTGACGTTATCATGGCTCGCTTAAAGAAGCATGCTGATTTACTGGAGTTAGCTAAATATTCGAGTGTCCCTGTCATTAACGGATGCTGTGATAAATACCACCCGTGTCAGGCATTAGCTGATTTGATGACGATCTACGAAGTAAAGGGCAGCTTTGATGGCGTAACTTTAACCTATGTAGGGATCCATAATAATGTTGCCAATTCCCTGGTAGCAGGTTGTGTGACATTAGGCATTAAACTTTTCTTAGTAACTCCGATAGTGAATGAAGCTTCATGGGATGAGGAGCTGATGCTTACGGCTTATGCAAGTGGGTGCGTTGAAACCTTGAGCAGTATGGCTGAGGCTATTAGCAGCACGGATTTTGTTTATACGGACACTTGGGTTGATATGGAGCATTTTCATGAAACCGACTATCAGGAGGAGAAAAATAGAAGGATTCGCACCATGATGCCATTTCAAATTAATAAGCAAAATTTAAGAGGTTATTCTCCTTATATCATGCACGATATGCCCATCCATCCTGGATTTGAGATTGAAGAGGATTTGATTGAGTCGGAGCACTCTATTATTTATCAGCAAGCGGAGAATAGAATGCATGTTCAAAAGAGTTTGTTATGGCATTTATTAGAAGCTAAAACGTTGGTGGGTGCCTGACTTTGGAGCACCTGGGGGGACTGTCTTTCCTCAAGGATTTTTCGTAGGCGAGGGGAACTACAGGGCGATATTTATGGCAAATCTGCCACTTGGGCCAGAGAATGGGAACTAGCGGCCGCTATTTCGTTGTTTTGGAGGGAATGCAGTACGTTTGAGACGGAATAGGATCCTGTAGTTCCCCTGAGGCTCTGATTTGCTGCGTTTTGTCTTAAATAAGGGAGCCCAGTTCCCCTAATTGGGGTACCCCGAGTAGGGAATTCATAACAACTGTCGAATCAATAGAGGATCCTATCGAGATGGAGGAGTAGCCATGATTCATACGTTCGACCCTCAGCTTTATTATCATACAATGGGCAATCATCCCCCTGTATTGACGGTGCATGATGGGGATACGGTCATTACCTCGACAGTCGATGCGAGAGGCTGGGACCAAAATGGTGAAAGTGCAGCTGCCCGCGGGAATCCGATGACTGGACCTTTCTATGTAGAAGGGGCGATGCCCGGCGATACGCTAGCGATTCGATTCGAGTCCATAACACCGAACCGAGAGTGGGCGTGGACAACCAATATGCTTGCTCCAACCGTTATTGATCCAGCTGTTGCGGCTACTTTGCCGGCAGCGGATATCGTGCATTGGACAGTGGATCTATCCCAGGGGGTTGCTTATCTGAAGGAACCAACGCCGGGTCTGGCCCAATTGAAGCTGCCTTTGCGGCCTTTTTTAGGTTGTTTTGGTGTAGCGCCCTCCAAAGGACAGTTCATCTCAACGGCTACAAGTGGCGAATACGGCGGAAACATGGACTATAAAGGTCTGGTCGCAGGCACTACAGTCTATTTTCCGGTGTCGACTGAAGGCGCGTTGTTTTATTTGGGAGATGGTCATGCTTTGCAAGGTGATGGCGAAATCATCGGCACAGGTCTCGAAATATCCATGGATGTTCAGTTCACAGTCAGTGTTCAAAAGGGGAAAACGATAAGTTGGCCGCGGGGCGAAACCGACACACATTGGTTTTGTATCGGCAACGCACGGCCGCTTGACCAGGCGCTTCAACATGCAACGACCGAGATGTTACGGTTGCTGCAGGAAGATTGCGGCTTAACCTCATCGGAAGCCAGCTTGTTGATGGGGCAAGCCGTTGAATATGAAATTGCGAACATGTTCAATCCCGCTTACAGTGTAGTCTGCAAATTGCCGAAAGCGGTATTATCGTCATTGGTTTACTGAAAAAAAAGCCCTCAAACCTGGCCGTAAGCTAGGTTTGAGGGCTTTTTTAAATGAACTCTCGTCCACCATCAGTCTCTGTATAAATAGAAATAAGCACGATTGCCGTGTCATCTCCTATATTTCTCACCACATGAGGCGTGCAGGCGTTCCAACTGAACGAATCGCCTTCCCCGAATTCAGCCGCATCTTCACCCTGCTCCGCATGCACTCTTCCTTTGATCACGACATGAACCTCCTCGCCTTCGTGAGCATGAGGCAGCTCCCCCGTTGAGGCACCTACAGGAAATTCTACCAACATCATCCTGACATTTTTTGTAGAGCTCAAATGCTCCACTTTTAAATGGTCGGAACCGCTTGTCGTAATTCTTCGTTCATCCTTGCGGACAATATGCATGCGGTCCTCTTTCTTCAAGAGCAAATAAGCCAAAGGCACCTTTAGAACCTGTGCAATATTTTCAAGTGTAGCAATGGAGGGGGAAGTTTTGTTCGTTTCAAGCTGACTCATGAAGCCTTGTGATAAGCCGGTTTCTTCACAAATTTGGGCAATGGTAATATTCTTACGCTTTCGAATAGCCCGTATCGTTGAGCCGATGTCCATCCCGACAGCACCTCGCATCAAATATTAGTAATACAAAACTTAATTACATATTAGCAAAATTTCTATTGACATGCTAGAGCTCCTTGTATTAAATTACTTATATAAACATTAATTTTATATTACTTATATTTTGATGAAGAGGAGAGAATTAGAATGACAAAGACAGTACTTGTTTCAATGATCATGCGTGTGTTAATGGGAATTATTTTTATCTCCCACGGAATTGCCAAGTTTCAAATGGGACTAAGCAATGTAGAAGGATGGTTCAGTTCAATCGGTATCCCTGGATTTTTGGCTTATGCGGTAGCGGGGCTTGAGCTTGTGGGTGGGATTATGCTCGTTGCAGGATTGTTTACCCGTTATGTATCTGGCTTGTTCGTGGTGATGCTGATCGGCGCAATTATTACCGCGAAGCTTTCCGTTGGACTTCTTGGCAATGCACAGTCGCCAGGTTACGAGCTTGATCTCGGCTTTTTGTTGATTTCGTTATATTTAGTTGTCGCAGACACGTCTCCACTTTCAGTCGACAGATTTATTATGAGAAAACATAGCGCGTAACATACAACAGAGGAGGATTATAATGAATCCGACGTACCCATATGATGTGCATCTACCGGCGAATATAGACACAGACAAGAAATATCCGGTCATCTTTACTTTGCATGGCAAGGGCTCCAACGAGAAAAATATGTTTAGCCTGGTCGCTCCGCTAGCTGACGACTTCATTATTATCGGCATTCGAGGCAATCTGCCTCTTGGTTCCGGTTATCAGTACTATAGTTTGAAAAGTTTAGGTAATCCCATTCGGGAGATGTTTGACGAAGCGATAAAGAACCTTGAAGCATTCATTCAATATGCAACCGAGAAGTATCCGATCGACCAGAACAAGCGTTATTTGCTGGGCTTTAGCCAAGGCGCGATATTATCGATGTCGCTTGCACTTACGATGGGCGATAAGTTGAAGGGGATCGTTGCGTTGAACGGGTACATTCCAGACTTTGTGAAGACAGAGTATGTTCTGAAAAGCGTGAAGGAAGTATCCGTATTTGTCTCGCATGGCGAGTACGATTCTGTTTTTCCTGTTCGGATCGGCCATGAGTCGGCAGCGTATTTCAAAGATCAGACGCCGCGCTTAACGTTTAATTTATATCCTACGGACCATGGCGTATCGGAAGAAAACCAGCTTGATTTTCTAAATTGGCTTAAACAAGATCTTGAATTAATAACTACGAAGGAGCGTGAAGAGGCATGATGCCTTCCTATTTTTTCGCGCATGGCGCGCCGTCCATTGTGCTTGAGGATAACGCATATACACAACTGTTAAAGCATTTTAAGGAGCATGCACCTAAACCTAAAGCGATTGTCCTCTTTTCCGCTCATTGGGAGGAAACCGTGCAGAACGTAAGTGCTGCTGAAACGTATGAAACCATTTATGATTTTGGCGGGTTTCAGGATGAACTTTACCAAATGACGTATCCGGCCAACAGCGACCGCTCTCTGGTTGAACAGATTCAAAAGCTGTTTGAACAGCAAGGTATTCAAAATGTTCGAAATGAAGAGCGAGGTCTGGACCACGGAGCATGGGCTGTATTGAAGCTGCTGTATCCTGATGCGGACATCCCGGTCGTCGCTTTATCCGTGAACAGGAATTTGCCTAACGAGCAGCAATATCAAATCGGCAAGGCATTGGCAGCGCTCAGAGAGCAGGACGTTCTCATTATCGGCAGTGGCGGCACCGTCCACAATTTAAGGAAATTGAATTGGCGGTCTGGTGGTATTGATGAGTGGGCAGAGCAGTTCGACAGCTGGCTCCAAAACAAGCTCGAGGCATGGGACACGGAGGCGCTGTTTCGTTATCGCGAACTTGCTCCTTTCGCCCAGGAAGCCGTGCCGACGAGCGAACACTTTATCCCGTTGCTTCTCGCGATGGGAACCGGCGATTCCAATCGTCAGGCAAAGCTGCTTCATCGCAGCTATCAATATGGCAACTTGAGTTTAAGTTGCTGGCAGTTTAATTAAAGCAGGAAGGCAGTCGACGATAAATCGGCTGCCTTTTCTCAGTTAAGCCGCGCTCCCATCCGGATCAGGTTTTATCGTGAATAGAGCCAAAACAGCAGCAAGCACACAAAAACCGGTAATCGTATAGAACATAAAGTGAGGTGAGATTTTCACAAGGATTGCAGCAAGCGGAGGACCAATCGCCACACCGATAAATCGCATGGAGCTATAAATCGAAGTGATGGTTCCGCGCTCACTCTTATCAATGCCTTCCGTAATCATGGCATCCATACATGGCAAGGTTACACCGATTCCGATTCCTCCCACACTAATTAAACCTATCAGCCAAGAGATGCCGTGCAGCGTACCACTTATGATAAAAGTAACGGCAGCTAATGTGATTCCTCCAAATGTGATCCATTTCATCAGCATTTTATTTCTACCAATTCGTTTACCGGTAATGAATGAGGCTATGCACAAGGCCGCCGAGGGGATTGCTAAAATACAGCCTTTGACGATCCCTTTCACATGGTATTCATCCTCAAGCGTGTCAGACAGATAAAACAACGTTCCGAAGATTGCGAGCATACATATACATCCGATAGCAAAAATGGCCGATAACCATTTCCCGTTATGAATGAAAATTTGTTTCAGATGGGTTCGAAATTGGGTAAAGGTGACCTTTTCGTCCTTCTTTTTAGCTGGCGATTTGACCAGAAATGCCACTAATACAGCGGAAATCACACAAAGAACCGGAATGGCAAGAAAAGGAGCAAACCATACCATTAAAGCAAGAGCCGACCCTAGTATGGGGCTAAGAACTTTGCCAAAGGTATTCGCGGTCTCCACGACGCCCAGACTGCTGCTTACATCACTTTCTTTTTTGAAAATATCACCGACAAGCGGCAGTACGATTGGAAAAGCACCTGCTGCACCTATGCCTTGCAAGAATCGGCCCAGCATGATAACGAAGTAAGGATTTTCGATCCACCAAGCGCCCAATCCACATATTAGCCCGCCAATTCCATTAATGATCAGACTCGGGATAATAATGATCTTCCTGCCAAAGCGATCGGAGAGATAACCGGCGACAGGGATAAGCAGGATGGCTACGGCGGAGTAGATCGTTATCAATAAGCTCACCTGGAGAGACGTTATTCCTAATTTGCTGCGAATGGAAGGCAGCACTGGGATAAGCATTGAATTTCCTAGTGTCATAATAAGTGGTATAGAAGCAATTGATACAAGGTCCCACTTTTTATTTTCCACCTATCACACCTAGCCTTCTTATTTGATTGCTTTTATGAGATGAGTACGACCAACTTACTATTCCCCTATTTATATGCCCAAACCAAAACTCATTTATCCCACTTGTATAATCAGAATAACTATTGTAAAATTATGAGAATTATTGTTATCTGCCCATTGGTCAACCAAAGGCTTCTAGCATAAGGTCATCGTACAAGTTCCATGTGCGGTTGTCCTTAGCCGGGAGCCTTTTCTAATTTCACACACAAGGTGGTATCGTTATGATCAAAAAACAACGTCAACTTCATCTGAACTTGTTCGTTTCCCCGATGGGACACCATGAGGCTGCATGGCGGCATCCGCAGTCGAATCTCGATCAGCTGCTTGATTTCTCTTTGTATCAGCGTCTGGCTGCAAAAGCGGAAGCAGCGAAGCTGGATTCGCTGTTTTTTGCAGATCGCGTAGCGACCAGTCCGAACGCGGCCAAGTATGGGGCGATCGGCGGATATGAACCGCTGACGCTTCTGTCGGCACTTGCCGTGGTCACTCAGCGGATCGGTCTGATCGCGACCGTGTCCACAAGCTTCAACGAGCCGTTCAATCTGGCGAGGCGGTTTGCCTCTCTCGACCATCTTAGCCGCGGCCGCGCCGGTTGGAACATCATTACGTCAGGGACAGATGCGGAAGCGCAAAATTTCAATTATGAGCAAATCCCGGAACACGCTGCGCGTTATGAGCGCGCGCGGGAGTTTTTGGACGTCGCTACGAAGTTGTGGGATAGCTGGGAAGACGATGCCCTTGTCAGAGACAAGGAAGCAGGCATTTTTGCCGATAGCTCGAAGGTGCATGAGCTTAATCATAAAGGGGACCACTTCTCCGTGAAGGGGCCGCTGAACATATCCCGTGGACCGCAGGGGCGACCACTTCTCGTCCAAGCCGGTTCTTCGCAGAATGGCAGGCAGTTCGCTGCGGAATACGCGGAGGCGATTTTCACGGCTCAGCAAACTTTTGAAGAAGCGGAGTCGTTCTATAAAGATATGAAGCAGCGGGCGGTTCAACTGAATCGGTTGCCGGAACATATCGTCATCCTGCCGGGAATTTGCCCGATTATCGGACGCACCGAAGAGGAAGCCAAAGAGAAGGAAGCGAAGCTTGTGGAGCTCTCTAACCCGGCACACAGCTTGTTGATGTTATCCAATCGAATCGGCTTTGATTTGACGGGTTATCCGCTGGATGGCCCTATGCCTCAACTTCCAATACAGGAAGTGAGAGGCCATCAAAGCCGTACCAACTTGATCGTTGAGCTGGCTCATCGAGAAAATCTGACGCTTCGCCAGCTGCTGGAGCGTTTGGCCGGAGGACGGGGTCATCGGACGATAACAGGAACACCTCAACAGATTGCCGATGTGATGGAGCATTGGTTCCAGAATGGAGCCGCCGACGGCTTCAATATTATGCCGCAGCTGATGGCAGGCGGGCTGGAGGATTTCTTGGACCTCGTCGTTCCCGAGCTGCAGCGCAGAGGACTGTTCCGAACGGAGTACACGGGAACGACCCTTCGTGATCATTACGAACTTCCGTATCCGGGCAGTCAGTTTGCGGAAACTCCGGTTTCGACGATGACAGAAACGAATTGGTACAGCGCGTGATAAATGCAAGTTTCAAGCGAAGCAGAATAAAACTTTAGTTAGGAACTACAGTCCGCTATTTCGCTGAATAGCGGAGTTGGGGCCGCCCTCGCCGGAGGATGGGACGACGGGAATGGCATTTGTGAGGGGGTTTTTACATCTCCCTTGTACTTAATTTGTTTAAGAGCACGGTAGCTGCGAATTTGCAAGGGGAAGCGTCAAGCTGACAGTCCGTTATTTCGCTGAATTACGGCCCCTAGTTCCCTAACAAATCTTAAAAAACCATCAGGAAGAATGAATCTGATGGTTCTTTTTTATTTTCTCTTATAGAACTTTTAAATAGATGAATAGAAGAATGCGATATACACTGCGACCATTTGTTGGGATATAGTAATCCTATGAAAATAAATCCGATTATACACATCGGTATTAATGGTAAAAGGGGAGTGACTTCAATGTCCAAGAGACAACTTAAGCTGGGTGCTAATTTGAACGGAGTCGGAAACAGCATATCCTTCTGGCGGCATCCCGAAGTGCCAACCAACGCGAGCGTCAATTTAGCGTTCTATAAAGAGCAGGCTCGCAAAGCTGAGCAGGGGAAATTCGACCTCTTGTTCATCGCCGATGGCTTATTCATTAATGAAAAGTCCAATCCGCACTTTCTAAACCGTTTTGAGCCACTGACACTGCTGTCAGCCTTAAGCGAAGCGACTAGCCATATCGGGCTGGTTGCAACTTTATCTACATCCTATAGTGAGCCATTCACAGTTGCTAGACAGTTTGCTTCCATCGATCATCTTAGCGGAGGCAGAGCGGGCTGGAATGTTGTCACATCACCCTTGGAAGGGTCGGCGCTTAACTTCGGCAAAGGCGAGCATCCGCATCATTCGCTGCGTTACGAGATTGCTGAGGAGCATCTTGAGGTGGTGAAAGGGCTCTGGGACTCCTGGGAGGACGATGCATTCGTCCGAGACAAAGCTAGCGGGGTATTCTTCGATGCCGCCAAGCTTCACACTCTGAATCATAAAGGCAAACACTTTGCGGTTCAAGGTCCGCTGAATGTCGCACGTTCCAAGCAAGGCTACCCCGTTGTTTTCCAAGCGGGATCCTCGGATTCCGGGAAAGATTTAGCAGCCAAGTCGGCGGACGCTGTGTATACGGGACACGAGACTTTCGAGCAAGCGCGAGCTTTTTACCAGGATGTAAAAGGCCGAGCAGCAGCTTATGGTCGCCAGCCGGATGATATTCTGATTTTCCCGGGTATCGGCCCGATTGTTGGGAGAACGGAAGAGGAAGCTGAGCGCAAATATCAGGAAATTGCTGAACTTGTCACGATTGATCAGGCATTAAATTATTTGGGCCGTTATTTTGAGCATTATGACTTCTCTCAGCATGCTCTGGATGAGCCGTTTCCAGAACTCGGCGATTTCGGCAGCAACAGCTTCCGCAGTACGACAGATCGCATTAAGCAGAAAGCCAAGGAGCAGGGGCTCACACTTCGCCAGGTTGCGCTGCGGGCATCCACGCCGAGAAGCAATTTCATCGGGACGCCGGAGAAAGTGGCTGATCTCATCCAGCAATGGTTCGAGGGTGGGGCTGCCGACGGCTTTAACATTCGAACGGTCGTACCGAACGGGCTCGCTGATTTTGTAGATTTGGTTGTGCCAGTGCTGCAGGAGCGCGGGATATTCCGCAAGGAATATGAAAGTGACACGCTGCGAGGCAACTTGGGGTTGCGTGTTCCCGAGAACCGCTACATCCGGCAGGCTGAAGCGGTAAGGGGGAACTAACATGTCAACCGCGATCGATGTATCGGTAAGGGAGGCCAGGCCGGATGAGCGGGAGAAGGCTGTTGCTTTAACCGTGGAGGCATACCGCCAGTATGAGCCGGGCTTTGGTCCTGCGTTCTGGGAACAGTACATAAACAACATTAAGGCGCAGTGGGAGCGTACGGAAAATACGTGGCGTCTTGTCGCCGAACAGGAGGATAAGCTCGTAGGGGCGGCGCTTCTGTACCCGCCTCAAGAGGGTCTGTATGAGAAGCTGAGCGAGACGATTCCGTATCCGGAAATCCGTCTGCTCGGCGTAGATCCTTCTGCGAGAAGCAAAGGCGTTGCTACCTCGCTGATCGCAGAATGTGCCAGGCGTGCCAAGCAAGATGGATTCTCCTATCTTGGCTTGCACACGTCGAGCCGCATGCCGGACGCCGTGCGGCTTTATCTGAGGCTGGGATTCGAACGCGAGCCCCGGTACGATTTCTTTGCAGCTGACCAAACAACGGTGGTCGAAGCTTATCGCTTGGCGCTAACAGTAGTCCAAACTTAATAAATAACTAGGAGGATGTATCTATGAAATTGTTGAAATCGACGAGCGTTATCCTGGCTTCCGCCCTGCTACTCGCAGGCTGCGGAGCTAAAGAAGATAAAACGGCCCAGCCAGCAGCAGGAGGAGCCTCACCAGCAGCTTCACCGGCAGCAGCACCAGCCGCCGCAGCGCCACAGAAGGTGAAAAAAATCGTGGTGGGTACGAGCGGCACCTTTAAAGACGTGACTTTCCTTGATGATAAGGGCGTTTTAACCGGTTATGATATCGAGCTGACGAAGGAGATTGATAAGCGTCTGCCTGACTATGAATTTGAATTTAAAACGATGGAATTCGCAAATATCCTCCTGAGTCTGGAAGCGGGCAAAGTCGATCTGGCCGTAAATCAATATGAAGTGAATAGCGAACGGCAAGCCAAGTTTCTGTTCAACGACGAAGCCTATAACGTATGGCCGAGCAAAGTCGTTGTGAACAAAGACAACAACACGGTGAATTCGATTGAAGATCTTAAGGGTAAAAAAGTGATCACCTCTCCGGGGAGCAATGGCGCTGTTTGGCTGCAGGATTACAATAAGAGCAAAGGAAACCCCTTTGAACTGGTCTTCTCCGGCAGTGGCGGGACGAATGATGTGATTAATCAGATAAAAACAGGCCGTGTAGACGCAACCATATCGACGCCGTTCCAAGTAGCAGGCCGTAATAAGGATGCGGATGCTCAGCAAAAAGTTGTTGGCCCAGTCCTTTACACATCCAAAATTTACTATGTGCTGCGCAAAGACGAAACGGATCTGAAAAGCAAGATCGACGAGGCGATAAAAGAAATCAAAAAAGACGGAACATTAGCAAGCCTCAGCAAAAAATGGTTAGGTGAAGATTTCACCGTGACACAATAATGGGAAAACCGTTTGATTTTTCACTGATTTGGGTGTACTTGCCGAAGCTGCTGTCTTACTTGCACGTCACGTTGTTCATTGTACTGGCCTCCGTTGTATGCGGCATACTGCTTGGCCTCGTTATTGCACTGCCAAGGCTATACCGGGTCCCCCTCCTTAACCGGCTCGTGATTATTTATATTTCTTATACCAGAGGCACGCCTATATTGATCCAACTATTCCTCGTCTATTACGGTGTGCCGGAACTGCTTAAAGCCGTCGGAATTGACGTGAGCGATGTTCAGCCGTTAGTCTTTGTCATTCTGACTTATGCGCTCCATTTCGCAGCCTATTTCTCTGAAATCGTCCGCTCTTCGGTCAACGCCGTAGATCGCGGTCAGGCGGAAGCCGGCTATTCGATCGGCATGAGCGGCTATGCCGTGCTGACGCGAATCGTTTTGCCTCAGGCGTGGAGAGTAGCGCTGCCAAATGTGGCCAATCTGACGATCGGCACACTGAAGGATACCTCGCTTGCCTATACGCTGGGCGTTATGGATCTGGTGGGGCGCGCGGAGATGCTGGGTACGACCTATCATTTCCTTGAGATCTGGATCGCATTGTCGATTATTTACTATATCGTGGTCCTATTCATGGAATTCATGTACCATCGTTTCGAGCGCAGAGTTCAACGCTTTGAACAAGCCGTCACGGCTTTCGATTAGAGGAAAAGGAGGAAGCTGCCATTCACATCGATTTCACGTTTATGTTTGAAGCTTTTAGAGCCATGTTGAAGGCATTGCCGCTAACGCTGGTTATCTCGATTGTCCCCTTGTTTTCCGGGTTCATTGTTGGTGGGATTGTCGCTTTTATCCGAATGTACAGAATCAAATATATTCATCGCGTGGCGCAGTTCTATGTATCCTTCTTCAGGGGCACGCCGCTTCTGCTGCATATTATGCTTGTTTATTTTGCTATTCCCATGATCTTTGATTACCTCGCAGTCCGATATGGCTGGAGTGTGCGCTCGAGCGTAATCCCGCTTATCCTGTTCATTTTCGTGGCGTTCACGTTGAATATCGGCGCCTATATGTCGGAAACAATCCGCTCGGGCATTTTGTCCGTTTCCAAAGGGCAGCTCGAAGCCGGCTACTCGGTTGGCATGACAACCTGGCAGGGAATGAGGCGTATCGTCCTCCCGCAAGCGCTGCACGTAAGCCTGCCGAACTTGCTGAGCAAATTCATTGGCTTGCTGCATGGCTCTTCGCTTGCTTTTATGATATCGCTGCAGGAGTTGAACGGCACTGCACACGTCGTAGCGATGAGGAATTGGAAATACCTTGAAGCCTACATCGCAGCGGCTGTGATTTACTGGATTTTAACCATTCTCGCCGAAAACATCTCCGCTTTATTGGAAAAACGTTTGAATACATACAACCGCAGTGGCGTCGCTTAAGCAAAATCCCGGCTTTTCGCAAAGGTGTATTGAATTATTAAATCGATGTATAGAAGAACTCTATTAGACGAGAGCTTATAAAGGATGTTAAGGTTAGATCAGATTTAATTCTTAGTAATTACATCGGAATTATATGTTTAAAATAGGATCGCGTTGTGAAAGGAGGCACCTCATGATTCATTTATCCAATATTACCAAATCGTTCGGTCGCAACCAGGTGCTCAAAGGCATCAATCTTACGGTTAACAAAGGCGAAGTCGTCGCCATCTTGGGGCCGAGCGGTTCAGGGAAAACGACACTGCTTCGATGCTTGAATTATTTGGAAAAGCCGAATGACGGCGCGATCATGATTGATAATTTTAACGTGGAATGCAAAAAAGCAACTAAAAAGGAGATTCATCAGCTGCGCCAAAAGACGGCGATGGTGTTCCAACAATACAATTTGTTCCGCCACAAAACAGCGCTTGAGAACGTGATGGAAGGATTGCTAATTGTCAAAAAGGTTCCAAAAGAAGAGGCACGGCGAATTAGCGTAGAACTCCTGCAAAAGGTCGGTCTTGGGGAGAAGCTGGATGCTTATCCCTCCCAACTGTCCGGCGGACAGCAGCAGCGAGTTGGCATAGCAAGAGCATTGGCGCTAAATCCTGAAGTTATTTTATTCGATGAGCCGACGTCGGCACTAGATCCTGAACTTGTTGGCGAAGTACTCGCGGTCATCCGGAAGATTGCCAAAGAAGGCATTACGATGATTATTGTTACCCATGAAATGACCTTTGCGCAGGACGTTGCCTCTCACGTGGTTTTTATGGACGAAGGCGCCATTGTCGAGGAAGGGAAGCCGAACGAGCTGTTTAACCGTCCCAAAGAAGAGCGAACCAAACAGTTTCTGAGCCGCATTCGTCCAGAACTCTCATATTCCATCTAGGAGGTACCCCCTATGACGATATCAATAGGCATTTTGGATCAAAGTCCGATCTACCCCGGGAGTACAGCGTCTGAGGCGCTTGCCCAAACCATTCGGTTAGCTCAAAAAGCGGAGGAGCTCGGCTTCCAACGATTTTGGGTGTCGGAGCATCATGACTCCGAATCTCTCGCCGGATCTTCACCGGAAGTGCTGATCTCCCATTTGCTCGCTAAAACAGAACGAATCCGCATCGGATCAGGCGGTATTATGCTTCAGCACTACAGCCCCTATAAAGTTGCTGAGAATTTCAACGTATTGGCTTCTCTTGCACCGGGAAGAGTCGATTTGGGCGTTGGGAGAGCGCCGGGCGGCTTGCCTCGCAGCACACAGGCGCTGCAGCGTGGTGTGACGGAGCCACAGACGCTGACGGAAAAGCTCGTAGAGCTTGAGGCGTACGTGAACAATCAAGTTCCGGAGAATCATCCGCTGCATGGTATTAAAGTATCTCCTGTTGCCGGCACTCCGGCTGATATTTACTTGCTTGGAGCCAGCCTCGATAGTGCACAGCTTGCCGCTTCGTTAGGCCTTCCCTATGTCTTTTCCTTATCGATTAACGGGGACAGATCAGCGGCAATTGAAGCTATACAGGTGTATAAATCTAACTTTCAGAGAAAGTTTAATCGATCACCGCAGGCCATACTTGCTTTGTCCGTCATTGTAGCAGACACAGATCAAGCTGCCCATGAGCTTGCTTTCGAACAGAAGCATTACAAAGTGTATTTGGCCAGCGGCAAGAAAGCGACTGTAGGTACTCTGGAGCAAGCGGAGGAATTCGGCAGACAGGCGAATGAGCCGTACACCATTGAGGAGAAAACGACGGAAGTCACCCGCGGTTCCAAAGAAACAGTTCGTGAACAGTTGGTAGATTTACAACGGCTCACAGGTGTAGAGGAATTCATCGTGACAGCTAGAATCGAGGATTTCGCAGAAAGAGTTCGTTCGTACGAAAGACTGGCAGAAGCGTTAAACGACGTAGAAACAATTGCATAGGACTGCGCAGCAGATGAACTATTCATTTTTTAGGAGGATAAAACGATGAGCCATTCTGACATTCAACCCTATTTTGATACGTATAACCAGTTACTTGGCGCTGTAGAAGGGTTAAGCCAGGAGCAATTAAGCTGGAAAGAGGCCCCTGCTTCGTGGAGCGTAACGGAGGTTTTGACCCATCTGGCCGATCATAGCCTTGTCATTTCCTTCCGTATTCGTGACATTTTAGCGGGGACGACGGTTCGACTGCCTGCTTTTAACCAGGATGCCTGGGTTAGCGGGCAAAAGGCGAATGATGGCGCTGCTGCCGATAATTTGACGATCTTTCATCAATTGCTCCGGTATAACAGCTTATTATTTGAACGTCTAAACGACGAGGATTGGCAAAAAACCGGTATCAATGCGAAAGGCGACACCGTAAGTATTACGAACATTATTCAAGGCTTTACGAAGCATGTGAATAACCATCTTTCCCAAATCGATCGCATTAAACGCTCTTATGCCAGCGCAAATCAGCGAGAGGTGAGCTCGTCATGAGCGAAACCTATCGTCTTGCTGAGTCCAGGGATGCCGAGAGGCTGCTAGAAATCATCTACGATGCGTATATCACGATACGCGAGCTGAAGCTGCAATGGCCCGCAGCACATGCTGATTTGGCATTAATCGAAGAAAATATCGTAAAGAATGCCTGCTACGTTTTGGAAAAGGATGGACAGATTGCCGCAACGCTAACGTTATCCAAGGAGGCTGGCAACAAGTGGAACAGGGAGTACCCGTTTCTCAAATGGTTCGCGGTCCATCCTGATGCGCAGGGCGGCGGACTTGGCACGAAGCTGCTGGCTTGGGTGGAAGAAACTATCATTCGCGATGAACTGGGCGAATCGGCTGTCACTCTTGCCACAGCGGAGAAACATCCATGGCTGCTGGATATGTACGAACGAAAAGGCTATGAACGCATTGATGCTATTGACCGGGGCAATGGCGACGGCACGATGTATTTGCTGCGTAAAATCGTGAATCCTCCCTTGCATGCCGAGGTCATTCGTCGGCATCGCCAAGGAGGTAAAGGATGAAATTCGCTTTATTCAGCTTAGTAATGAATATCCGCAATGCGGTTACGGGGGAAACGCTGACAACGCAAGAGAAGTTCCAGAACATTCTCCAGCAGGCCATTTATGCCGAGAAGCTCGGATTTGACGCCTACGGTATCGGGGAAAGACACGGGCCTCCGTTTCTTTCTTCCTCACCGGCCGTGCTTCTGACGGCTATTGCTGCACACACTTCGCGCATTCGCCTGCTGACGACGGTCGCTGTGCTTAGTGTCCTCGATCCCGTTCGCGTCGCCGAAGATTATGCTACGTTGGATCACCTATCGGGAGGCCGATTGGAGTTGATTATCGGGAAAGGCAATGACCCCCGGCATTATCCGTTATTTGGCATCAAAGAAGAAGAGCAATGGGATTCGCTTGCCGAAAGATACGCGCTGCTCAAACGATTATGGAGCGAAGAAAATGTCAGCTGGGATGGCAAGTATCGGCCCCCATTGCGGGAAGTTACCATTTTGCCTAGACCGCTTCAATCTACGATTCCAATTTGGCATGGCAGCGCCTCGTCGCCGCTCTCCACGGAGCTGGCCGCCCAATATGGCGAACCGATTTTTTCGTCCAATACGTTTCATCCCTTACCGAAGTACAAAGCGTTGATCGATCACTACCGGGAGAGATGGGCTTATTACGGACATGATCCTAAGCGAGCTGTAGTTGGAGCAGGGGCAGGCACATTATATTTGGCTAAAACAACAGAGGAAGCTATTCGGCGATATCGTCCGTATTATGAGGCATTTCATTCTACGGATTCAGCTAAACATAACCAGTCGCCTTTTACTAGTCTGGAGGATAACTTAGCAAACGGGCCTCTGCTAGTGGGCAGTCCTGAGCGTGTTATTGAGAAAATATTGACCTATCAGGCCGCTTACGGCCATCAGGTCATGTCGATAAGTGTAGACGGCCTGACAGAAGCTGAGCAGCGCGAGCAGATGGCGTGGTTTGCTTCTGAGGTTGCACCAGTGCTTCGCAGGGAGATTGCAAGCAGCGTTTGGTCCGCTTAAATCTATTTATTTGACATAGGAGTGTGCGCACGATGAGGAAATTACGTTATATACCAGTCACGTTACTGCTGGCAGTAGCCATTACAGTGATGTCGGCTTGCGCAGGAGCCGGCGGCTCAGGAAGCCCATCGGCTTCGCCTGCAAGCTCGGCTCAAACGGCAGGGAACGGGCAGGCGGTGAGCGGAGGTGAAATTTCATTTGCTCTGGCAACCTCGCCGGATACGCTCGATCCGCATCGCAGCGGTTTAGCCGTTGCCGTTCGAGTATTCCGGACGATCTATGACAGTCTGGTCGTGCAGCTGCCGGACAACACGATTAAACCGTGGCTGGCAACGGAATGGTCCATTTCGCCGGATGGTAAAAGCTACACTTTCAAGCTGCGCAAAGATGTGAAATTTCAGGACGGGACACCTTTTAATGCAGAAGCTGTGAAGTACAGCTATGATCGTATTCTTGATCCAGCCACGAAAGCAGCTAATGCTTCTGCTCTGCTTAAGCCTTACAAATCCTCGGAAGTAATTGACGAGTATACGATTAAGATCAATCTGGAGTCGCCATCCGTAGCTTTCCTGGGTAACTTAAGCCAAGCGATGCTCGGCATCGTATCTCCAACAGCAGCGAAGAAATACGGCGACCAATTCGGTAAAAATCCCGTGGGTACCGGACCTTTCAAATTCGTTAAATGGGAAGACAATTCCGAAATTAAGGTCGAGCGCAATCCGGATTATAACTGGGCGCCTGCGCTGGTTGACAATAAAGGCAAAGCCTATCTGGACGCGATTACGTTCAAAATAATTCCCGAAGAAGCAACACGGCTTGGCAGTGTGCAGAGCGGGCAGGTCACGGCGGCAGAAACGGTGCCACCGCAAAATATCGTGGCGCTGAAAAACGATGCCAAGCTTCAGCTTCTGCAAGTGAATACAAGCGGCTTGCCGTATACGCTCTTTTTTAACCAAAGCAGAGCTCCTTGGAATGATGTAAAGGCACGTCAGGCTGTGCAATCCGCCATTGATGTTGATTCCATTGTCAAAACGTTATACCTGGGCACCTATCAGCGTGCGTGGTCGCCTTTGACACCTACGATTTTCGGTTACGATGCATCGCTTGAAAATAAGATAAAACCGGATCTGGACAAAGCGAACCGCTTGTTTGATGAATTGGGCTGGGTGAAAGGAACAGACGGTGTACGAGAGAAAGACGGCAAAAAGCTGACGCTGCACTATGTAGACGGTTCGCCGAACAGGGAGAAGCGTAATGACATTGCCGCCATCATCCAGCAGCAGCTTAAGAAAGTTGGCGTATCCGTCGAAGTTGAAATTACGAAGGACGTTCAAAGTGTCATTTATACAGCTCAAGCCTATGATCTCTACGGCAACAGCCAAGTGAATTCCGATCCAGTAGCCTTGAATTCGTTCTACCATACAACCGCACCGAACGCCCGCCCATCCCTTTCTCATTTATCGGATCCGGCTATCGATAAGCTGCTCGAACAAGGTGTTGTGGAAGCGGATGAAGCGAAACGTAAGGAAATTTACAAAAATGTACAGAACTATATTATTGACAATGCGGTCATTATTCCGGTTTACATCTTCCCCTACACCGTTGCTGTCTCGAAAAATGTAAGTGGCATCAAATTCGACGCATTAGGCTACCCACTGTTCAATGACGCGTCTATCCTCAAAAAGTAAGGAGGCCGTTCGGATGGTTAACGCAATCATCGTACGATTCATCAGCTCTTTAGGCGTTATTGTGGGTTCTTCGATTTTAGTGTTCTGCGTTCTTTATGTGCTGCCTGGAGATGTTGTAATGAACATCATTGATCCGAGCGCGATGAGTCCTGAAGCGATTGCGAATTTACGTCATCAGCTTGGGGTAGATCGACCGTTTTTGGAGCAGTTTATGACCTATTTCAGCCATGTGCTTATCGGAGATTTTGGTAAATCCTTGGTAAACTCAGAGCCTGTTCTGCCCAAAATCATGATGCACTTCCCGGCGACACTGGCACTAACAGCGGCAGCATCGCTGGTCTCTGTTACAGTTGGTCTTGTACTCGGGGTCTTATCAGCGATTCACCGCAATAAACCCATTGATATCATCGCCAGAATTGTCGGGTTGTTCGGTATTTCCATGCCGACTTTCTGGTCAGGGATTTTACTTATTCTCATCTTTTCCGTGTATCTTGGTTGGCTGCCTGCGCTTGGCTCTAACGGCTGGCAAACGCTGGTTCTGCCGGCCGTGACTTTGGGCATGCTGGGAGCGGGTTTTATTGTTCGCATGGTGAGAAACACCATGTTGGAAGTGCTTGGAGAAGCCTTCATTACAACGCTTCGTGCCAAGGGTTTGCTCGAGCGCTCGGTCATGTACCGTCATGCGCTGCGCAATGCCTTGATCCCAGCCGTTACGATGCTGGGGATTCTTCTTGGAGAGATGTTGGCGGGCACGGTTGTCATTGAGACGGTTTTCTCGCGTCAAGGCATCGGGAGAATTATCGCGGACGCGATTATGGCCAAGGATTTACCGGTCGTGCAGGGGGTTATTTTATTCTCCGCAATGATTTACATCTTGGTGAATCTTCTTGTCGATATCTCTTATGCCTATATAGATCCGAGGGTTAGACGTTTCCAAAATTAAGCTTATGCTTACGAAGTCAGTTTTCTAACGAAAACTTTAAGGAGGATGCCTAAGATGAGGGAAGCAGTCAACGCGAAACCCTTATGGCGGGTCAAACGAACCGGTCTGACCCTTCACCGTAAGAATCTGAATCTGAGCCCTTCACGTTTTATTTTATATGTGTCAACGGTTATCGTTGTCTTTCTTATCATTTGCGCTATTGTGCCCGGGTGGATTGCACCATACGTACCGACCGACATGCAAGCAGATCAAATCTTGCTTCCTCCGGGTGGCGTCCATGTGCTAGGGACGGATTATTTTGGCCGAGATGTGTTCAGTCTCATTGTTTACGGTGCCAGGGAGTCTCTGTTTATCGGTTTTGCTTCTGTTATTGTTGGCGGGCTGCTGGGAGGGCTAATCGGCGCCTACGCGGGATATTTCGGAGGATGGACGGACCGTGTGCTGATGCGACTCAATGATATCGTTATGACAGTTCCCAGCGTGTTGTTGGCGCTAGCGATTGCTGCGGCGCTTGGTCCTGGGCTTTGGAATATCGTTCTCGCTGTTGCTTTAGCGGCAGTTCCTAACTATGCGCGTGTCATGCGCGGGCAGATCCTTAGCGTGAAAAATCGTCCGTTCATTACCGCTTCCCGATCCATCGGGGCGACACAGCTTTCTTTATTCATGAAGCATGTGCTGCCGAATTCGTTATCTCCGCTGCTGGTTATGGCGGCTATAGGCGTGGGAACCTCGATATTGACCGGGGCCGGTCTCAGTTTTCTGGGGCTTGGCGTGCTAAAAGAAATACCTGATTGGGGCGCTCTGCTTTCCCAAGGCAGGGGTTATTTAACCGTAGCTTGGTGGATATGTACGTTTCCGGGTTTGGCCATTACTTTGTTTGTATTGTCTATTAATGTCCTCGGCGATGAACTACGCGATAAGCTTGATCCCAAGAAACGGCCATCATAGGGGGGACAGAGGATGGGTGCATGGTTATCTGTAGATCAACTTGGTGTAGAGTTTGCTGTAAATCGAAATGTGATGCAGGCTATCAGCGATATCAGTTTTTCGATTCAGCCGGGTGAGATTGTTTGTCTGGTCGGTGAATCTGGCAGCGGTAAGTCCGTTACTTCCAAAGCGATCATGCGTTTAATTGAACATGAGAACGGGACGATAACGTCAGGTACGATCAAGCTTGGCGATGTCGATGTCACTACACTTTCGCAGCAAAAACTGCGTTCCTTGCGGGGCAAAAGAATTGCCATGGTTTTTCAAGAACCGATGGCGGCATTTGATCCTGTTTTTACGATCGGCAGCCAAATCACAGAGACAATTAGGCGCCATGATCGTCATATCACTTTCCGAGAGGCAGAAATTGAGGCTGTCCGGCTGCTTCAGCGAGTAGGCATTCCAGAGCCGAAACTTCGACTTAAGCAGTATCCGGGCGAGCTGTCTGGAGGGATGCTCCAACGGGCCATGATCGCGATGGCGTTAAGCGGCAAACCGGAACTGCTGATCGCAGACGAACCGACAACTGCTCTGGACGTCACGATTCAGGCGCAAATTCTGCAGCTCCTGCAAGAGCTGAGGAGCGAGTTCAATATGTCCATCTTGCTGATCACCCACGATCTTGGGGTTGCAGCAGAGATGGCAGACCGGATCATTGTCATGTATGCCGGTCAAATCGTCGAGCAATCGACAGCAGTGGATTTATTCACTCAGCCACGGCATCCGTACACGTTGGGGCTATTACGCTCGATTACAACACTAGACAGTGATCGCGCTCAGCCGCTCTATGCCATCCCCGGTTCGATACCCGGTATGAACAATCTCCCCTCGGGATGCCGTTTTCATCCCCGCTGTGCATATGCAACAGAGCTGTGCGCTCGTGAGGCGCCGGCGTTGGAGGATCGAGGCGGCCGTCAATCGGCTTGCTGGTATGCCGATCAGCTGCCGGAACTGCAAGATGCCCGGGTACCAGAGCAGGTTCTTGAACTTGAAGTTCATGAGCGCTCTACGCTTGATGAAATGAACTCCAAGCAGGATGCTGTGCCGAAGGATGTACCGCTTATTGAACTGCGCCATGTTACGAAACATTATCCAGTGAAGCGCGCTTTCCTTTCAAGGGATCGGCAATGGATTCAAGCTGTCGATGATGTATCCTTCACGATTCGAAAAGGTGAAACATTCGGTCTGGTCGGTGAATCGGGCAGCGGCAAGTCGACGCTTGGGCGGATGCTGCTTCATTTGGAGGAGCCTACCTCCGGTACTGTCTTATTTGAGAATCAGGACCTGGGCGCATTGTCAGGCTCACTACTACGTCAACAACGGAAGAACATGCAGATGATCTTCCAAGATCCGCACGGCTCCGTCGACCCTCGCTGGAAGGTAGGGGATATTATCGGCGAACCGTTCGCGGTTCATGGTGTGCGGAAGGGGAAGGAAAGAAGAGAATCCGTAGAGACACTTCTGCACCTTGTGGGACTTGATGCAAGTGCTTATGACCGCTATCCGCATGAATTCTCCGGCGGACAACGCCAGCGTATCGGCATTGCGAGAGCAATTGCTCTGGGACCTAAATTCCTTTTGGCGGACGAAGCGGTTTCGGCCCTTGATGTGTCCGTGCAAGCGCAGATTATTAATCTGCTGCAACAACTGCGCAAGCAGCTAGATCTTACGATGCTGTTTATCGGTCATGGCCTGCATGTTGTCCGGTATGTCTCTGACCGTATCGGCGTCATGTATTTAGGCAAGCTGATTGAAATTGCGCCCAGCGAGCAATTGTTCCGCCATCCGGCACATCCCTACACAAGGGCGCTGGTGGCTTCCATCCCGGCTCCCGATCCACTTCGGCAGCGCTCGTTCAAAGCCATTGAGGGGGAAATTCCGTCACCGGCCAGTCCCCCGTCAGGCTGCAGGTTCCGCACGAGGTGCCCTGCTGCGACCGCAAGATGTGCTGCGGAAGTTCCGCAATTCCGCGAAGTCAGCCAAGAACATTTTGTGGCTTGCCACGATCCATTATTATAAATGTGTAAATTCCGATTGACATACTTGGTATTTATCGGTAAAGTATAGAATAATTCAATAGCTGTCAACCGGGCAGCCGGAGACCTGTGAAGCCTTGATCTGTATGTTGGTCAGATGGAGTGCTCGGAGGTCTTTTTGTGCTTGGATGCAGACTCATCTTATTCTATTTGATCTGGGGTACCGCGTATGAATATTGAAAATATCGAGGCATTTGTTTATGTGTATCACTACGGCAGTTTTAATAAAGTAGCAGAAGTATTGTTCTTATCGCAACCATCGGTTACTGCCCGTATTCAATCACTCGAACGCGAGCTGGACATTCGGCTGTTCGACCGTTTGGGCAAGCAAGTGCAGCTGACAGAGAAAGGCAGGCAGTTTTTGCCTTATGCGCAGCAGCTGCTGCAGGTGTATCAGAAAGGCAAGCAGCACATCCAGCGCCAGCGAACGGATCCGCAAGAGCTTCGACTGGGCTGCACCGTGTCTGCCTCCAACTATATGCTGCCGGAATTGCTGCCTAAGCTGAAACATCAGTTTCCGGGACTTCAAATCAAATTAACAACAGCGGGGACCGACGAAATCATGTCTAAAGTTCTGAATAAAGAGCTGGATATCGGTTTTGTCCGCAATATTAGCCATCCTAATTTGCATTCGGTCAAATTTTACGAAGATCCTATCCGTTTATATGCCTATGCGGACCATCCGCTTGTTGGTCAAAAAGAGGTGTCTCTTGATTTGATCGTCGACCATCCCTTTGTGTTTTTCGAATGCGGCTCGCTCGATTGGCTGCGAATTCACAGGCTGTTTCAAAGTTTGGATAAACCTCCAGCTATCGAAATCCAAACCGATAACGCAGAGACGGCCAAGAAGCTTGTGTTGAACAAGGCAGGCCTCTGTTTCCTCCCGGGTCTATGCGTCGATAAGGAAGTGCGCGAACAGCTTCTACATCCTGTAGATTTAGCGGGAGTAGCGAGCGTCGCTCTGCAGACGAATTTAATCAGTCTGAATGGCGAGCAGTCGGAGATTCTGCAGTTTTTTCTGGCGAATCGAAGCGGGCACGAAAGATAAACAATCAGGAGGAAACACCATGGCAGAAGTTAGCATCAGCAAGCAACATATATTTCAGCAAAAACTGGTGGATATCCGGCGTCACCTTCATCAGTTTCCGGAATTGTCCCATGAGGAGTTCGAGACAACAGCGTTTATCCGAGCGACGCTGGAGGCTGCGAATATCCGTATTGCTTCGGAGTTCAATCTGGAAACAGGCTTGATTGCCGAGGTCGGCGGGCTGCAAGGGGGGCCAATCGTCGCGCTGCGAGCCGATATCGATGCGCTGCCGATTCAAGAGGAGACAGGACTCAGCTTCGCTTCCAAGTATGGAGGCAAAATGCATGCATGCGGCCATGATTTTCACACCGCTGCTTTGATAGGCGTGGCATTACTTCTAAAAGAGAGGGAGCATGAGCTGGCTGGGAGCGTTCGTTTGGTGTTTCAACCGGCGGAAGAAAAGGCTGCTGGCGCTCAAAAGGTGATCAAAACCGGAGCGCTTAAAGGCGTTCGTGCGATCTACGGCATGCACAATAAGCCAGATCTGCCTGTAGGCACGATCGGTATTCGTCCGGGCGCGCTGATGGCAGCGGCAGACGGTTTTCTCGTCGAACTGGAAGGCGTTGGTTCGCATGCAGCCGTGCCCGAAACTAGCGTAGATCCAGTTGTAGCAGCCGCTTATCTGGTTACGGCGCTCCAGTCGATTGTCAGCCGCAATGTAAGTCCCCTTGAGAGCGCGGTTGTCAGCGTAACGCGACTGCATACGGGGACCGCCTGGAACATCATACCGGAGAAAGCGATTTTGGACGGAACGGTGCGAACGTTCGACGCCGAGGTCCGTACCCGAGTTAAGCAGCGCTTCAGTGATATTGTGACGGGCATCGCTTCGGCTTATGGGGTCAAAGCATCGTTGCGCTGGCTGCAGGGACCGCCGTCCGTGCACAACGATGCGGCGCTTGCCGAAGCGGCTGGCCAGGTGGCTAAGCGGCTTGGCTTTGAGGTCACAACACCAACGCCCTCCCCGGCCGGGGAAGATTTTGCTTTTTACCAGCAGGAAGTACCGGGATTTTTTGCCTTTATGGGAACTTCCGGACCTCAGGAATGGCACCATCCTGCTTTTGATATCGATGAACGGGCTTTGACCGTTTCGGCTTTGTTTTTTACCGAATTGGCGGTCGATGAGCTGAGCCGGTTTGCCGCGGAGAGGTAGGCCCTGGAGGAGGTCAGGCATGAAAAATTCGTTTGAAGTGATCGTTGTCGGAGCCGGATCCATGGGCATGAGCGCAGGTTATTATCTGGCTCGGCGGGGTATCCGCACCTTAATGATCGATTCGTATGATCCCCCGCATGAAAATGGAAGCCATCATGGAGAGCCTAGGTTAATTCGCCATGCCTATAGCGGAGGGAAGTCTTATATAAACTTGGCGTTGGACGCCGACCGCTTATGGAGGGAACTGGAAGCAGCCAGCGGGCATAAGCTGCTTGCTCGCTCTGGCGTGCTCAATATGGCCGATCAATTAAGTGGCAAATTCATAACCAGGTTACCTGGCTGCGCAGAGGCAGGCGTTCAAGTGGAAATGCTGGATGCGGCAGAGGTTCATCGGCGTTGGGCAGGCATCACGCTGCCTGAGTCTTATGAAGCGATGTATGAACCGAATGCCGGATATTTGTTCAGCGAGCAGTGTATTGCCGCTTATCGTAAGCTGGCTTTGGCCGAAGGCGCCATGCTGCTGCCTTATAATCCGGTTCAGCATATCCAGGCGGATGGAGCAGGAGTCCGTGTACGTACACGGGCCGGGGAGTTTTCAGCGGATCAATTGATCATAACCGCTGGAGCTTGGTTTAAGCATTTAGAACCTTTCATTACCTTGCCGATTCGTTCTGTTCGTAAAACGGTGGGTTGGTTTCGGACAAATGCCTCTTTTTATGATGCAGGCACTTTTCCGGGATTTACGCTCGAAACGAAAGAGGGAGGGTATTACGGCTTTCCGAACATTAACGGTGCGGGTATCAAAATCGGCCGCCATGACGGAGGATTGCCTTGGTCTCCAGGGGAGCAGGCTGAGCCATTCGGTCATCTTGAGGAGGACGAAGGGGATTTGCGCCGCACTTTATCCGCTTTCCTGCCACAGTCAGAAGGAGAGCTGCTGCAAGGAGCAGTCTGCAAATACGAGCTAACTCCCGATGAGCATTTCATTATTGATCGGCATCCGCTGTATGCCAATGTTTTGCTGGCTGGAGGGTTCTCAGGGCATGGGTTCAAATTTGCCAGTGCAGTCGGTTCGCTGCTCGCCGATCTTGTTCAACAAGTGTCAACCACAGTGGATCTGAGTACTTTTTCACTGTCGCGTTTTAACCACATTAATTCTTAGGAGGAAGAGACATGAGCAAGAAAAAAATAAAATTAGGTGCCATCCTTCATGGTGTTGGAGGAAATATATCGGGATGGAGACACCCGGATGCCATTACAGATGCCAGTGTGAATTTTGACCTCTATAAAAAATGGACGCTGAAAGCGGAAGAAGGCAAGTTTGACTTCGTATTCATTGCAGACGGTTTGTATATTACCGAGAAATCCATCCCTCATTTTCTAAATCGGTTTGAACCTATCACCATTCTGAGCGCTTTGGCCGGAATTAGCTCCAAAATCGGTCTGGTTGGGACATTATCAACCTCCTATAGTGAACCTTTTACAGTTGCCCGGCAATTCGGCTCTCTGGATGTGATTAGCGGCGGCAGAGCAGGATGGAATGTTGTGACTTCCCCCTTGGAAGGTTCTGCTCTCAACTATGGCAAGCGGGAAGACCAGCATCCGGCTCACGCCGAGCGATATCGGATCGCGAATGAATATTTGGAAGTCACAACAGGACTATGGGATTCCTGGGAAGACGATGCTTTTGTGAGAGACAAAGAGAAAGGCGTATTCTTCGATCCAGCGAAGCTGCACACTTTGAACCATAAGGGCGAGTTTTTCTCCGTCAAAGGTCCGCTTAATGTGGCACGCTCCAAGCAAGGGCAGCCTGTTATTTTCCAGGCAGGTGCGTCGGAGGACGGTAAAAATTTCGCCGCTAAAGTAGCGAATGCCATTTTCACGGGTCAGGAGACTTTGGAGGATGCCAAACAGTATTATGCCGATGTAAAAGGACGTGCGAAAGCATTGGGACGCAATCCCGATGAAATCGTCATTCTTCCGGGCATAGGGCCGATCGTGGGCCGAACTCAGGAAGAAGCGGAGCGTAAGTATCAGGAAATTGCCAATCTCACGTCGATCGACAAAGCGCTTGATTTTCTAGGTCGCTTCTACGAGCATCACGACTTCTCGCAATATCCGCTAGATGAGCCGTTCCCAGAGTTAGGCGATCTTGGCCGCAATAGCTTCCAGAGCGCAACGGACAAAATGAAAGCATGGGCAAAAGCGGAAGGACTAACGCTTCGCCAGGTAGCTCTCCAAGTGGCCACGCCTAAGCCAACCTTCCTGGGAACGCCGGAGGCTATCGCTGATAAGCTGCAGGCATGGTTTGAAGAAGGCGGAGCCGATGGCTTTATTGTAGGCAGCGCCACACCTCAGGGCCTCGAGGACTTCGTTGAACTTGTCGTGCCGATTCTGCAGGAGCGCGGTTTGTTCCGCGAAGAGTATGAAGCGGATACGCTAAGGGGAAACCTAGGGTTACCGATACCGGAAAACCGTTATACGAAACAGAATCAGACCGTTGCGCATAGCTGATTTGAATAGGCAAGGAAAGACCGGGACTCTTAGGAGTTCCGGTTTGTCGTTGTTAGAATGGGGCTGCGGATAGAAATCCGCTTGCGCTGGAGTTTACTCCATGCTTTACAATGCAAGGGTAGTAAAAGAAGAACGAATGAGTTTAGGGAGGAAGATGACCATGGAAAATAACGATCAAGTAACACCTCAAGAACGGGTCCATTCCGGGTTTGGTGCGCAATCAACCGCCGGGGAGGTATTGGAAGGATATAATTTAAGCGGGAAGATCGCCATCGTGACCGGCGGGTACTCAGGCGTCGGACTTGAAACAACCCGCGCGCTAGCCGAAGCAGGTGCGACAGTCATTGTTCCTGCACGTACACCAGAGAAAGCCCGCGTTTCCGTTGCCGGCATTCCTCGGGTTGAACTGGCGGAGTTGGATCTGATTGATCCTGCATCAATAGACGCATTTGCTCAACAGTTTCTGGACTCTGGTCGTCCGCTGGATATCCTGATCAATAACGCAGGCATCATGGCTCCTCCGTATGTTCTTGAGAAACGCGGCTATGAATCCCAATTTGCAACCAACCATTTGGGGCACTTTCAGCTGACGCTGCGTCTTTGGCCGGCCTTGAAACAAGCGGGAAGCGCGCGGGTCGTCTCCGTTTCTTCAACCGGGGTTCGCTTCGGAGGCGTTAATTTTGACGATATTCATTTCAAGCAGCAGGAGTACGATAAATGGAAAGCATACGGTCAGTCCAAATCAGCGAATGCGCTTTTTGCCGTTGCGCTGGACAAGCGGGGGAAGGCGCACGGAGTTCGCGCTTTCTCTGTGCATCCCGGCAGAATTATGACGGATTTGGTTCGCTTTATGTCAGACGAGGAAAAGCTTGCCGCGAATGGGGTATTCAAAACGGCGGAGCAAGGAGCCGCTACGAGTGTATGGTGTGCGACTAGTACACAATTGAACGGGAAAGGCGGTGTCTACTGCCTGGATGTCGATATTGCCGAAGTTGTACCGGCCAACGCTCCGCAAGGGCTGAGCCAAGTGATAGAAGGTGTATTTCCTTGGGCGATCGATCCGGATTTGGCTGAGCGGCTATGGCAGGTTAGTGAAGAGATGACCAACATAAAGTTCAAGGCCTGAGCGTAGGGGGCATCCAATTATTTGGAAAGAAGGAGAAGAATGGGGCCGACTTTTTCAATTGCTGATATCTCCGATAGGACCGGACTCAGTTATGATACGATACGTTATTATGAGAAAATTGAATTAATGCCTACAATTAGGCGCAGTAAAACGGGGCAGAGGGAATACGATCAGGAAGATTTGAGCCGAATTATTTTCGTAACGAAGCTAAAAAGAACCAACATGCCGCTGAAAGAAATTGAAAGATACATGACCCTGGCAGCCAATCATGAGTATGAGAGCTGCTACCGCATCCTTAAGGAGCATCAACTCAAAATTGAGGCGCACATAAATGAAATGCAAGAAGCTCTGTCTGTCATGAATTTTAAACTGTCACATTATGAGGATCTTATTGAGCATCATTCCAAGCCTCGTGGATAGATTAAATTACTTAGTAGATAACGCCGATTACTCCAGCTATTTTGCGCGTCTGAGCCACTTTTGCTTTACTAACTGGACTTTCTACCGCTAATTTCAGCAAATCCGTCGATTTTCGACCGTCAGCAACGATTTGGATGGAGTTTCTCCAGCTATCTCCTTCCTTGCACCGGATTTGCTACGATTAGCGGTAGTTTTTCCATTTTTAAGGGAGCACCTGTGTATCCAGAGTCAGGAAGTATCATTAACGCTGCCAATAATCATTAGCTCAGAAAAACGGGCGATATGATCAAATGATTGTTTCGGAACCGCATTCGAAACTGATAAGCTGTAGTTGTTCCAAAATAATCCAAATAGATTCGGTGATGTGAGGGGGGATAAAACAACTTGTAAGCGATTTCAGTCTTTTATGACAATAAAACGTGGGAGGAATTCATTTGAGAAAAAGTGTTGCAAAGGTATCGAATTATGTTTTATTGTTTGCTCTTGTAATCTCTTTAATCGGAACGGGACTAGCATCTAAGGTGGTGCAAGCTTCCAGTATTTCAATTACAAATAGTGGAGGGTGGAATGAGACGTCCTTCGTTGAGTGGTCACCTGTAAGCAATGCCCAAGGGTATAATGTGTTTGTTAAGCCAGCAGCTGCAGCAGATTCACAATATCAACAAATTGATACGCAACTAATCCGTAAGTACGCTGCTTATTGGAGAGCTGATGCGGTAGGGCTTGCAGCTGGAAATTATATCATGAAAGTTGAAGCCGTCTTGTCAGATGGTTCCAAAGAAAGCATTGTTTCAAATGCGATATCCGTAGCCCCGCACGACAGATCTGGTTTTGCTTTTGCAGATAACTCACCGTTTGGTACGGGTTCAGGTGCTTATAATGAGGATGGTACGCTTAAAAATGGTGCTCAAGTTCTTTATGTCACATCTGCAACTGCGAAAACGGTAACCCTTGGTGTGAAAATCAATAGCGCTGGTGATTTGCAAACAGGTGTTGGATTAGGTTCGATTCTGGCGCTAAGGCAAAAAGGCTACGATAAAACACCGCTTGCCATCCGGTTTATTGGAAAAGTTACAGCGGCTGACATGAGTGGTCAACTAAATAGCAGTGGATTTCTTGAAGTAAAAGGGAAAGCAAATTATTCGGAAATGAATATCACATTAGAAGGTATCGGAAAAGATGCCTACGCGTATGGATGGGGAGTGCTGCTTAGGTACGTCGGCAATGTAGAAGTTAGAAACTTAGGCATCATGTTATTCCCTGACGATGGTCTTTCACTTGATACAGGTAATGCCAATGTGTGGCTGCATAATAATGATATTTTCTATGGAACAGCAGGAGGAGACGCCGACCAAGCAAAAGGCGATGGATCCACGGACATTAAAAAATCATCAACGTATATTACAGTCGCTTATAATCATTACTGGGATTCTGGCAAAGCTGCTCTTGTCGGTTTGAGTGAGTCGTCCGAATTTTTTGTAACCTTCCACCATAACTGGTTTGATCATTCAGACTCTCGCCATCCGCGGATCAGAACGGGAACGGTTCATATTTATAATAACTTTTTTGACGGCGTCTCCAAATATGGTGTCGGCGCTACAACAGGAAGCTCTGCATTTGTAGAATCAAACTATTACAGGCATACCAAAAATCCAATGCTCATTTCCTTACAAGGAACGGATATGCATGATGGGGAAGGCACATTCTCTGGGGAACCTGGAGGTATGATTAAAGCCTACGACAACCTTATCCTTGATCCTGGAAGTATCATTTATGCGAATTCCGATAGTGGAACAGCCACGGCAAGTGCTACACAATTCGATGCTTACTTAGCGTCAACAAGAAATCAAACCGTTCCAAACACATTCAAAACAGTATCAGGCGGAACCACTTATAATAATTTTGACACTACGATTGATACGGGTGTGATTGCCTCTAACATTGATGCTGTAGGCACTGTTGAGCAAGTTGTTACGACAGAAGCCGGCCGCCTAGGTAGTGGAGATTTTACATGGGAGTTCAATGATTCCGTTGATGACACGTCTTCTGTCCTGAATACAGCACTGATGTCTAAAATACAAAGTTACACGACCCAGCTTGTATCTGTAGGTGGTAATTCAACTGGATCAACACCGACGCCAACACCGACACCACCGACGGCAACACCAACGCCAACACCTCCGACATCAACGCCAACACCAACACCGCCGGTACAAACACCACCGCCTACATCGACAATCGTTCATAACTTCACGACAGATGGAAAAACAAGCAGCTTTTTCAATATCCAAGGGAACCTCTCCACTTCAAAGGGAACCGTGGTATACAATGGTTTAACACTAACACAATGTTTAAAAATGGAGTCTGCTACAAGTATTGGGTTCACTTCAACAACAGCTGCAAAATTAACTTTAGTTTTGAATACAGCCGACGGAACCAAGATCAAAATAGACGGAACAAGCTACGCGAGTGCAAATGGCACTGTCAGCGTATCGCTTGCGCCTGGCGCACACACCATTACAAAGGATGACGTTACTAATCTTTATTACATGAAGTTAGAATAGAAATAGATAGCTGCACTCTCGTTCAGGAACTATGATCCCGTCATAGTTCCTTTTTTTTGTGGTAAAATATAGGCTAAGGAGTGATGGAAATGGCGAGAGTATTATTTATTAACGGCGGCTCAGAGGGACATATCAATCCAACTATTGGAGTGGTGCAAGAACTGATTTCACGTGGAGAAGAGGTTGTGTACTTTTGTATCGAGGCTTATCGGGAGCGCCTAGAGAAAACGGGAGCTGTCGTACGTACATTTGACGATCAGAAATTTATAAAAGCCTTTATCTCCGGCGGGCGTGACTATTTGCTCGAGAGAATCAACGGTCTTTTGCTTACGGCAGATATAGTGATTCCGAGTGTTCTTGAACAAATTGAAAATGAGCATTTTGATTACATCATCCATGATTCCATGTTTGGTTGTGGCCATTTGCTTGCTCAAATTCTGAAGCTTCCTGCAATCAACTCTTGTACTTCATTTGCACAGACGAAAGGCTCATTTGATAAATTAGTGGAACAAATTTCTGCGAAAATCCCACCAGAAACAAGTAAATCTATCGATGATAAATTTCAAAGTTTAACGGCAAAATTGAAGGAACAATATGCTGTGGAGATCCCTTCACGTTATGAAGTGTTTTGTAATCCTGCGCCTCTTACAATTGTTTATACAACAAGGGAGTTTCAGCCTTATGGCGCAGCGTTTGACCCTACCTACAAATTCGTAGGTCCTTCCATCGCTTCACGGGTGCCGCAAGAGAACTTTGACCTTGCAGCAATCGTGGGGAAAGAACCCATTTACATTTCACTGGGGACTGTTTTTAACCAAGCCATAGATTTCTATAAGCTTTGTTTTGAGGCATTGGTAAACACGGGTCACACGGTTGTTATGTCTATTGGTAACAGGACGCAAATGGCTGATTTAGGGGAGATCCCTCCAAATTTCATCGTGAAAAATTATGTTCCACAAACACAGTTGCTGCCCCATACCAAATTATTTATTACTCATGGTGGAATGAATAGTACCCATGAAGGTCTCTATTACGGGGTTCCGCTAATTGTCATCCCGCAAAGCGCAGATCAGCCGATGGTTGCCGCGCAAGTCGCCAATATCGGAGCCGGCATGCAATTGCAAATGCAAAGCTTGACCGCGAATCAACTGCGGGAAGCTGTGGATCATGTGTTAAGTGAACCTTCTTACAAGATTGCTGTTGCAAATACAAGGGAATCCTTACGACAATCAGGCGGGTATCGGCAAGCTGTTGATGAGATTTTTAAATATAGAAGTCAGAATGAATGATCGAGGAACGTTAGCAAAATATCAAACCGGAGGCTGCTGCGTGAAGCCTTTTGTGCACGGAGCGATTGAAATAGACTATTTAACTTTTTTTAGAATAGGATATTAAAAAATGAAAGGAAGGTCGAGATCGCATGAAAATGAGCGGGAATACGATACTTATCACAGGAGGGACATCCGGCATCGGCTTCGAATTTGCCGAGCAGCTGATGAAGCTGGGGAATACCGTCATTATAACGGGGCGGGATCAAGCGAGGTTGGATGCAGCGAAGAAAAAGCTTCCAACGGTACATACGATACAAAGTGATGCTGGAGATCCTAAGGCGATTGCAGCTTTGTTTGAAACGGTGGTGAAGCAATTTCCTGAGCTTAATGTTCTAATCAACAACGCAGGATTCATGCGCAGGCTTAATCTACATGATCAAGACGTCGATCTGGAGGATATAAACCGTGAGATCGAAACGAATTTAAGCGGTCCGATCCGGATGGTGAAGCAATTTCTTTCACATTTGAAAATGAAAGAGTCGGCTGCGATCCTGAACGTATCGTCGGGCCTCGCCTTCGTCCCGCTGCCAATCTCGCCGGTGTATTGCGCTGCAAAAGCAGGAATTCACTCTTTTACACAGTCGCTGAGAGTTCAGCTCAAAAACACAAGGGTAAAAGTGTTTGAACTTGCGCCTCCTTTGACAGCTACTCCGCTCGTAGACTCGTTCGATCCGGCGGATCTGGCGGGTTCGAAAGCGATGAATGTGTCCGTCATGGTGGGCGCTGCTATTCGGGGCATGGAGCAGGATAACTTTGAAATCCGGCCTGGGCAGAGCAACGCTTTGAAGCTCATGAATCGGATCGCGCCAAAGTTTATATTCAGCCAGCTCAGCAAATCGGCGGACAAGATGCTAAGTGAGATGAACTAAAAGAGAAGTTCATTATCAAACAGGGCAAATTGTGTATATAGCCAAGTTGAGAAAAAGACGCGATTGTGTGGCAGTAAAGTTTAATTATAGGAATTAACTCACTTGTTGTTCCATTACGCAAAAGCTATTTTAAGAGTATAGCGTGCAATAAACAATGAGAGAGGAAGATCGATTGATGAAGATTATCGTCACAGGAGCGACAGGTCAGTTGGGCAATCTCGTTATACAACATCTGCTAAAAAAAATACCTGCAAGTCAGATTATCGCGGTTGTTCGTAATCTCGAAAAAGCGGCTGCACTTGCAGCTCTTGGCATTGAAGTTCGTCTGGCGGACTATAATGTCCCGGAATCCCTTCACAATGCTTTTAGACTGGGGACGAAGCTGCTGTTCATTTCAAGTTCAGAATCCGATGATACGCTGCGCGTCGTTCAACATGCGAATGTCGTCAAAGCAGCCAGAGATCAAAAAATGCAACATATTGCCTATACAAGCTTCGCTTTTGCGGAAGATAATCCATTTGCTCGTGTTCATTTGGCTACTGAGAACGCTATACATACTACTCGGATTCCTTACACTTTTTTACGGAACGGCGGTTATACGGAATTTTTTATCAACTCGTCCCTTAAAACAGTTATAGAGAATGGTACGATTCTCACTAATACCAATAATAGGAAAGTGAACTCGGTTAGTCGCAGTGACTTGGCTCTGGCAGCAGCAACCGTTCTGATAGAGGAAGGACATGAAAATAAGACATATAATCTCGTATCGAACACTCCGTGGAGTTTTGATGATTTGGCTGAAATACTCTCGGAAATATCCGGCAAAAGCGTGATTCATCAGTCGGTTTCTTATGAAGAGGAGAAAAGCTTGCTTGTTCAGGCCGGGCTGCCGAAATCTGCTGCGGAAACAACCGCTTTTATTTATCGTACCATTGCAGAAGGACAAATGGAGCGAACGACCGATGATCTGCAACAGTTGATTGGGTTCCAAACGCCTATTAAGGAACTCGTTGAAAAAGCTTTGCAGTAGTAGAACCAAATAAATGCGGAAAAAACAACCTCGAATAACAACCCACGATTAGGTTAAAAATAAATTTGGTGGAATCATGCACTAATCGTGTACAAGGATGGAATTCGAGAAATGAACAAAAAGAATATGGAAAACGATGACTTTTTTGATGAGGCTTCTATCATTCAAGGGTTTGATATTGAGCTTAGTGAATCGAATGCGCTGCGTATAGACAGATTGGTTGACGAGTATGAAAAAAGCATCCTGAATCGAGTCGATGAAGAGTATTCGGAAAATACAACGATTTCCGATCGGCTTGCGGATAGCATTGCCAAGTTCGGTGGAAGCTGGACTTTCATCGGTTGCTTTGGTGCATTGCTAATCGTCTGGATGATTTGGAATACGCTTCCTTTCATCAAGCCTCTTCACTTTGACGAGCCTCCATTTATCCTGCTGAACTTGTGCTTATCTTTTCTTGCAGCCTTTCAAGCGCCCATCATTATGATGAGTCAGAATCGACAAAGTGCCAGAGATAAACATGAGTCGGTTATCGATTTCGCCATTAATTATAAAGCAGAGCAAGAAATTGATGATATTCAAAAACATCTGCATCGTATGGAGGAAGATGATTTAAATACGTTAGAACAGTTTAATGGCGAGTTGTTGGAGATTAAAAAGCTTCTTGCTTCAATTGAATCTAGACTTTCTAGACTTGATATAAAGAAAGATGAATGAATCTGCAAAAGTACTAAATTGCAGTGATAGCGAACAATGAAAAAGCGTAAGGGACGCACCATGTCCTTTACGCTTTTTGACGTTATATGCGGCCTAACCGGACCATTCGTTCACGGCTATGGTCATGGGAGGCTTTGACAATGCGGCGAACTTCTGCCCAATCCTTGGCGGCAGTAGCTTCATAGAGCGCTTGGTTCACACGGTTGCCGGAATAGTGGGGTTCATGCGGCGTGATTTTAAAATTAATGGTGGCATAGAGCACGATTTTATCAATATAAAGCTCCATCATCTTGAGCATGGCACTATTGTTCAGAATGCTGATGAAATAGTACGCAAATTGTAAGGTGTATTTGACATAGAGGTAGTAAGCGTCTCGCTCTGTCGCCTCCAATTGCAGATCGAGGCATTCCTTGAGCTTCTTGAGGTCCGGCACCTCGCCGTGGGTTTCAAAATGCTCCAAGGCCAGCTGCTGAAATGCATACAGAATCTCCATGATATCCATCGCTTCTTTGAGGGAGGGCTCCTTGACCAGGACGCCGCGCTTCTTCAGAGAAACGACCAGTCCGTCGTGCTCCAGTTGAGTAATGGCGCTGCGCACCGGCGTTCGGCTCATGTTGAGGGAATCGGCCAGTTCATTTTCAGATAAGAGTGTGCCAAGCATGAACTCTCCCAGCATGATTTGTCTATGAATAAAGTCATAGGCGGTTTGAATCAAGGATACGGAAGCCATATGCTTGCTAGTCCTCTCGCACGATGTTTTGGGGGTAGACCCGCGTGTCTACCATGTATCATATGCGATCAAAAGAAGATTTCGCAAGTAAAGGTTTCTTTACATTGGAGTTTTGAATTTTTATTCATATTTATGTATAATAATTCTCTGTTGAAACAACGGAGAAGGAGCTTATTGAGATGAAAATAAGTAAACATAATGCGGAACATTATATGTGGGGAGATCAATGTGACGGATGGCATTTAGTTAAAAAGAATGAGTTGAGCGTCATTCATGAAAGGATGCCTGCAGATACAGCAGAAGTCAAACATTATCATCAGCAATCCCGTCAATTTTTCTTCGTTCTCTCGGGTATTGCAACCATGGAAATCGAGGGGGAAGAAGTTGTCCTGCATCCGCAAGAAGGAGTCGAAGTTCCTCCCTTAGTCCCTCATCAAATGTTTAATAAATCCAATGAGGACGTTGAATTTTTAGTCATTTCACAACCAATTAGCAAGGGCGACCGGATAGTCGTCGATTAAGTTAAATTTATTTTAAACAATCTTTCCACTTTCCTTTTATTGGGATTACCTGCATACTTAATTTGAACCTTTGCACAAATGATATTCCTTATGAAGAGGGGAGTGGGAATGTGAATATCAGCGCAAATGTCATCAAAGAGCAATGGAATCAATGGTCTGATACTTGGTATCGAAAGTACAGATCAGATGAAGTCATTGCGAAAATAATGAAGTCTCCCGAGTCGGCTTTTCCGAGCAAGACGTATGCCATGATTCAGGAAGCTATGCCAGATATGAGTGGCAAGCGGGTTTTGGTTCCTTCAAGTGGCGATAATCATGCTGTTTTTGCTTTTCATTTAATGGGTGCAAAAGTGACGTCATGTGATATTTCGGAGAAACAAGTAGAGAATGCTTATGAAGTTGCGAAAAATAATAATTGGGATATTGAATTCATTTGCGACGATACGATGAAATTAGCTGAGATTAGTCATAATGAATATGACTTTGTATACACATCAAACGGCGTTCATATTTGGATAAACGATTTGAAATCCATGTACAAGAACATTCATAGGGTACTTAAGCAAAATGGGACCTACATCATGTTCGATATACATCCGTTTATGCGTCCTTTTGGAATCACGGCGAGTAAGTCGTTAACGGTTGAAAAACCATACGATGTGATTGGCCCTTTTGGAGAGATACCAACATATAAGTGGCGAATGCAAGATATTATGAATGCTATGATATCTTCAAATCTTAACATTAGTCATATAGAGGAAATGTATGCTGATCATGGTTCGTTTTGGGTAGATGATTCATCCGATGATGGGGAACAATTATCAGAACAAGAGCTTGAAGACTACTGCAATTGGAGTAAAAATCCTCTAGCAGCTATTCCTCAATGGCTATCTATTAAAGCAACGAAAGTGTAGTTGATTAACACACAAAAACCGCGTCCTAAAAGGCGCGGTTTTCGTGTTCGGCCCGCTGGAAGGCTACACGATGCATCCTATATAGTATGATCAATTGCATAGTGCACTTGAACGACGCCGCTGCCGAGCGATTTAAAGTTCAATAATTCCACTTCCTTGTATTGGTATTTCTCCGTATCGATTAATAGATTAAGCCCTTTGCCTTCGAGTACCGGTGCGATATTGAATATGAGTTCATCGACAAGCCCTTGACTCAGGAAAGCATTGTGAAGGTCCGCACCTCCCGAAATGAGGGCAGTTGGATAGCCTTTATCCCGCAGGTAGCTTAAGGCGTCGCTTGGCGAGCCAACAACCGTCACACCGGGAATTTCTTTTACGCTCCCCGATACAACGACGATATCCATTTCGGCAAAATCGCCGCCACTGCCGCTTGCCTGCATCCCTTCAAACGTACGTCTTCCGACAATGAAATTTCCTGCTTTTCTAGCGTGTGCTGCAAAATCGCCGAGTGCTTCCTCTTTTGGCGGGTGATTCGAACTCGATTGCGCGTAGTTGCCGTTACCAGTTAATGTTGCCCATAGAATTGTTTTCATTGTATAACCTCCTGTATTTGTTGCGCTGTCCGTTTAAGGACTCTGCGAATGGATGCGGTCACCCGGTCTGGCCGATCTTCCTGCACATAGTGAGAGGCGTCGACTAACGACTCGGTTTCATTCATTTTCAAATAACTCTGCCATCTGGCCATTTCTACAGGTGGAAAACCCGCGCTATCTTTCGTCCCCCACAGAATCTGAGTTGGCAAATGGGATAGAACCGGAAGTTTTTTCTCGATCTCCTCAAGCCAAGGACGTGCCATTCGGATCTGCCTCGGGAATACCCATGTAGGTTTCCGTGATTTTGGCGTTGGGAATGGATCGGTATAGGCCTTTCTCAAGGTATTCGTAACTTTCTCGGTATGATGGATCCCATGTGGAACAATTTTCTTAGCGAAAAAGTTATGCCTTGTCTGCAGCCAATAGCCGATTGGCCATCCCCCCATCGCTAACGAGAATAGCTTCATCGCGGGGAGTGTTGCCGGCCATGCCCATGTATTCATAAGGACAATTCCGCGCAGATTCTCATGGTGTTTGACGGCGTAATTGAACCCGATCGGACCTCCCCAATCTTGCACGACTAGTACGAAGTCTCTGAGATCTAAGCGCCGGATGAATTCGGTGACCGCCTCCGAATGCTCCTGAGGTGTGTAGCCATAGCCGGAAGGAGCCCGTGACATCCCGAGTCCTGGGTAATCCAGTGCAATTAGCCGACATTCACCGCTCAACTCTTTGATGACATTCCGGTAAAGATACGACCAGGTGGGATTTCCGTGTAGAAGAAGAATGACGGGGCCTTGCCCCTCGTCAACGTAATGAATCATGCCATCGCGATACGGCATCCAGTTGTCCTTGAACGGATACTCCGATGTATCTACAACAAATGGTCTTTGCATATGTGCCTCCAATCAGCCTTTTCAGGCAAAGTTTAAATGGTATGGAGTAAATAGCTGAATATTCTGATTATTAAAATGGTACAAAGCCTTGATCCTATCGCTTAATTGCCCTGGTTGCGCGCACCACGCAGGGGTTGAAATCGATATGAAGTAGAAACTTATATTCCTGCTCTTCAATAAGACTACAGTACTGTGGTACATTTGAAAAGTAGTTACAAAAAGGTGCAATAGTTTCACAAAATGAACTATGGAGGAAACGTGCATGTTGGATCGTTCTTGTATCGAAGCGATTGATCCTTTGCTCGAAATCTTGGATGGTAAATGGACACTTCCTCTTTTGTTGGAGTTGTTCGTCGGCACCAGGCGATTCGGAGAGTTGCGGCGAAGGTTGCACCCGATTAGCCCGAAGACATTAACAGATCGACTGAGGGTATTAGAGGAAAAAGGCATTATTACGCGCACGCTATACCCCGGGGTTCCCCTACATGTAGAATATGAGCTAACGGAGCGCGGGTGGGAACTGCAGCCTATTTTTGCAGCTATGTGGGCTTGGGTTCAGGAAAATGACTTAAACGCAAACAAAAAGAACCAGCTTTAAGACGCTGGTTCTTTTTGTTTGCGTTCATTATGTTTTTCTCCCCAAGCACACATGACTTCTGCTACAGGGACCAATGTTCGGCCATATTCACTAAGCGAATATTCTACTTTTGGAGGGACGGTAGGGTATACCGTTCTTTGGATCACGCCTTCGTGTTCTAAATCACGAAGATGTTGTGTGAGCATTTTTTGGGAGACATCCGGAATTAGCTTTTCCAGATCGTTATACCGCCTGGTTGATTCAACTAAATGCCATAAGATCGTCGGTTTCCACTTTCCACCTAAAACATGAATGACCGTCTCGATGGGACACTCGCGTTGATGAATCATTGATATATCACACCCTTACTTTTAAGTATGTGGCGTACTTTAAAGTGCGTTCTTAACAGAATAATAGTCCCGCAGTACAATAAAGTCAATTAAATAAATTGGAAAAAGGAGACAAAAAAATGAGCGCATCGAATTGGGGATTAAAGTCAGTATCGTTTTGGTTAGTGGGGGTTGTTACGCTGTTGATGTTTTTTTTAGGAGTAAAAGGTTTTATCACACCGGAAGCGGCGATTCGAGATTTTGGCCTCCCTCTGCATGACGTTTCTGATAAATATCTTGTTCATATTAAAGCAGATCGTGACCTGTTTATTGGTATCTTCCTGCTAGCCTTAATGGTACTTCGGATGAGAAAAGCAATGCTCGTTGTCATGCTAACTTCTATAGTAATGCCTATTATCGATGCCCTATTGGTGATAACAATTGCCGCAGATAAAACTCCTTCTTGGATCCATATTGTTACAGCCGTATACGGACTTGTCGTAGGTTGGATGTTATATCGAGAAGAGCAGCGTGCCCGGATCGCGAATACGGAAACAATGATAAGTACGAAAACCACAACTATTAAAACAATATCCTCATTAGAAGTTTAAATATAAAGTAGGGGGCCATACATGTATATTTACCTGTTGTTCGTCCATATTATTTCCGCCATAACAGCTATGGCTGCAGTCATCTGCTACCCTTTAATTATGAGCAGCGCCAGAACAACAGGTCAAGCCAAGTTCGCGCTCGCACTGTTGGAGAAGACGGCGATCCTCCCGAAGCTAGGTGGCACATTGCTGCTGCTTACAGGTTTGGCCCTTGGCTTTCTTGAAACCTCTTTGTTTAAAGAGCTGTGGTATTTGCTCTCGATTGTCATCTTCCTAGTCATTCTCGTCATCTTTGCCGGACTCATTCCGGCGGGCATTAAGCAGCAGCTTACACTGCTGCAGAAGACGCAGGGCGATAATTTGCCTGATGCGTACAGGCAAAGTCGCAGGCGATCTGCCTGGTTGGAAGTGATTGCAAATCTTGCTGCATTCATAGTCATTTTGCTAATGGTGTTTAAACCGTAGTGATAAAAAAGAAGAACAGGCTGCTGTCTTTACAGATAAGCGACTTGTTCTTCTTTTTCATTGTAGTGAGCGAAAAGTCAGTAAGGGGAACTAGAGTCCGCTAGGGGAGTTTACAGCCTCCCCCTGTATTTAGCTTGTTTGACGATGAAAACAGCCGTCCTCTAGGTGCCATAGCACCTTATCAAAATGTGCAGCTTGCCCCAGGTGCACCATTTAGTTTTTATTACAAAAGAAGTCCCGAGGAATGGCTAAAGGTCTGCCAATATACAGTATGGACCGAAGTACGTTATAAACGCGATGAGTGCCACCGGGTAATCAGGAACGTGGTATCAAATTGATACCTGGCTTGGACCAAAATGGATTATCAAACCAGCGCTTATGGAGGATGTCCACGCCGAACCGATAGATTATCAACTTAAGTTAACAGGGTCCGAGACAGTCTACTCAGTACCATTACAGAACTTGCACATCCTACATTTTTCTAAAACGAAATATAACCGCAGGCGGGATATCATACCAATCGAACTTATTGTTTGCCTGTTCATCCTTCTCGAAGCTTGGCTCATGCAAACCATCTAGAACAAAACCCGAGCTGAAAAATAAATTCATATAATAGGATAAAGGCCTATGAAATAGGAGATGAGGAACAGGTTGACCTTTTATGCCTATTGTTTGGCTAGGCTCTGGAGTTAAATAGGTTGAGATTTGGACACTATTTCTTGTAACAATCTCCCCGTTACGGTCTTCGGATTCATGTATTTTTCTTGTAGTTGGCGTTTGGAAACACGGATGCGGTATGGAGAATACGAAGATCCCGCTCTTTTTTAATAGCTGTGAAAGCGCCTTTGTTAAACAGGTTAGATCCGCAATATCCATTAGAGCCATATTAGCCACAGCACCATCATACTTTTCTATTCCGAGGGTTAGTAATGACTGATAGTTTGTTGCATCAACCACTTGATAATCTATGCGATTTATATAGGTAGTTGACCTTATTTTTGCTCGCTCGATCATGTTAGGACTATAGTCAAAAGCAACAACCTCAGCGCCTAAATCAGCCAACCTTCGTGAGAAGTTTCCATTACCACATGCAATATCCAGCAGGATCTGACCTTCTTTTACTTCAAGAAGTTCTTCCGTCTTTGGTCTGATAATTTCACGATGGAATCGATTGCTATGTTCACCCATGTAATCATCCCAAAACGCCGCAATCTCGTCCCATCTGGACTGAGAATCGTCCGTCATTTCATTCCATTGGCTCAGAATATCCACGTCCCTTCCACTACTGTTATAGGCTTATCCAACACTCATAATACCATATGCTGGTATAAATTTCTGTTACTTCTATACCCCAATAACAAATAAAGCCCAAACATGGTACGCCTGGGCTTACATTTGCGTTTCCGATCAGTCACGTCCCGCCTCGTACAGCTTCCGAGCCAGCATGGCAGGCCTTGTGCGCGTATCCGTAAAATGGTCTCCGTCCCCGACGATCAAACGGAACACACCGAGCCGCGAGGACATATGCGGATTCCAGCCGAAGCCTTCTCCTTGTGGCAATACGTTGTCTTGATAGAAATAGACGTAACTTTTGGGCGTAGGCAGTGTATAGAACACTTTGAGATCTAATTTCTCGAAAAGCGGTTTCGCCGGTTCAGGACGGACACTTGTATAGAAATGTTTGGCTTGCTCCAAAGTTGCTGTATTGACGAACAAATCCCGAAACAGCGGAAATGGAAGCAGAATGGTGTCGTCCTTCGATCCGGCTCTGAGCTGCTCGAAACCCTGCCTCGTTGGAGGCGGCAACTCATCCGCTAGCGACCCGCCGTCTTTCAGAACAAATGCGTCCCAGAAGACGAGGCGTTTGATGCGATCTGGTATTTGTTCAGCAACCTTCTGGATGACAGTGCCACCGAAGCTGTGTCCTACGAGAACGATGTCGCGCAAGTTCAGCCTCATTATATAATCGACGACAGACTTCGTGATCATCGCATGCGTGACATTTTTGTTCGGATCTGTGCCGTGACCCGCGTATTCCGGCGCATGGACGGTATGCCCCTGACTGCGCAGTACGGCAGCAACGCCGTCCCAGAAATGAGCGTCGGCCCAGGATCCATGCACAAGCACGAAGGAAAGCCGCTGCTCAGGCAGACGACTGACTCCGTCAGATTCAACGGCGCTACGCCACGAGAGCCACTCGCCTTCCACATAAGGGGAATAATATGGCCAGTGGGGAACAAATCGGTAATACATGTACAAACATCCTCTCAGAATGACATATATCAGCTTATGCCCAACAAGTTTGGGTGGTGTCTAAGACAGTTTCGTGTGAGTGACAGTTCTGTGACTGTGAGGAAACCCAAACGAAGGATTATACAAGACTTTGTAAGCCCAAAATACTCTAGGTCAAAGTTTTGGGAGCTATGGAATCTTTGGTGGAGTTCCGCAGTGCAGTTAAACCCATAAATCCTAACGCCAACATTCTGGGCGAATATTTGGGGGAACGCGTCATCTTGGACGGCGGCTGGTGATCAGTGGGACGGAGCGACGAATTTCGATGGCTTCACACAGCCGGTATCGGAATGGATTACAGGTAAAGACTATAGCAATAATGCAGCATCGATACCGACATCTTAATTTGACAGTTGGCTGCTAGGCACTCGGGCGAATTATCCGTCGAACGTCCAACAGGTGATGAGCAATCATTTGGGCAATCATGACATTACGCGATTCGGAACGAGGGCGGGAGGAGACATTTGGAAAACATATCTCACTCTATTTTTCCAGATGACCTATGTTGGAACACCAACCATCTATTATGGGGATGAATATGGCATGCAGGGCGGTGCGGATCCCGACAACCGTCGCCCATTTGATTGGGCGCAAGGAACTACCTCTAACAGCGCTGTTTCTCTGACGCAGCAATTAATTAGTATTCGTAATCAATATCCTGCACTAAGGATGGGGTCGTTTATGACACTGCAGGCAGATGATGCCTCTGACATTTATTCATATGGTCGACTTGATAATGCAAACCGAATTGCTGTTGTTTTAAACAATGATACGGCCCGGAAATCCGTTACGGTTCCTGTGTCGAAGCTGAGTGTTGTGGACGGAAGCATTATGACTGATCAAATGACAGGAACGGCATACATGGTTCAAAATGGTTCAGTGACCGTTTCTGTGAATGGGCATTACGGGGCTATTTTAACCCAATAGAGAACTTCCGGTCACATGAAAAATGACAGTTTTGTGTGATTTTACACCAGTTCTGTTCCTAGAATCTATGTTGACTATCACGTACAATTGGATTTGTAGGAGCAAAGACTGAGAGACGTGAAAGCGTTATCTTTAAAAAGATGATGAATCTAGGGGGTTAACCATTTTGGTCAAAAACAGATTGCGTAAGGTAAACACGCTAGCAGCGACAGCCGTTCTAACGGCCTCATTAATTGGCTGTTCTTCCGCTTCAACCACGAATTCATCTTCTGGAGATTCGAAAGCTGCTGCACCGATGGATTTAAGCGTGATGTTTTACACATCGGCTAATATCCAGATTACACATGACGATAATGAGGCTATCAAGTTTTTGGAGAAAAAGTTTAACGTTAAGCTGACGATTATGGACACGCCAATTAATGATTACACAACCAAGCAAAACACGATTGTGGCTTCTGGCAGTATACCGGATGTGATGGTCTGGAATGCATTTCCCGATGCGGCTTTAAGCGGCTATTTGAAGCAAGGGGCTTTCATGCAATTAGATAAATATATTGATAAAGCGCCTAATTTGAAAAAATACCCGCAAATGATTTGGGACAATGTGAAAGTAGACGGACATTTCTATATGATTCCGAGGGTGAGGCCGATTGTGCGCACAGGCGTCCTTATTCGGAAGGATTGGCTGGATAAACTTAATTTACCCATTCCCAAAACAACGGAAGATTTTGCTAAAGTCGCAATCGCCTTCACCAAAAATGATCCTGATGGCGATGGCAATGCAGATACGTATGGGATTGCCACAGATCCCAAATTATCGAATTTGAACCCATTGTTTGGTGCATTCGGAACAGGAAACGGCTGGTTGAAACAGGCAGACGGGAACCTTGTCAATTCATTTATTACCCCAGGAATGAATCAGTCGCTTCAATATTTACGGGATTTATATGCACAGGGAGCCTTAAGCAAAGATTTCCCGGTTCAACAAGGAAACACTCGAAAAGAGATTCAAAGCGGAAAAGCGGGGATTATGCTAGAGAGCTATATCATTGACTACGCTCAGGACATTGCTGCGTTGAAAAAAGTGGATCCAAAAGCGGAGCTTATTTATATCGATCCTCCTGTAGGGCCAACTGGAGCCAGTGGATACTTTGCTGGCAGCGGCAACGCTGCTGGATGGGTCATACCTGCAACCGCAAAACCAGAGAAAGTAGAAAAAATACTAGAGATTATGAACTGGGAAGCAAGTGATGAAGGGTATCATTTCAATAAATACGGGATAGATGGTATCCATAACACGAAGAATGCGGACGGTACGTTCACTACGAACGAGAAATACATTAAAGATGATCTTAAAGAATTGATCATGGTTTCACCCTATGACATCTACAGCTATTCCGATACGGGAGCACCGCTCGATGTCCAAAAAGTTCAGCGTGATGCGCTCGATAAAAATAAGGACAAGGGAATTGCCTTAACGCTTCCATCCTACATATCTCCTACTCAAATTCAGAAGAACGAAGAAATAAACAATAAGCTTAGATATGATTACTTTACAAGAATTATTACAGGGCAGCTGCCGGCCAATGCATTCGATGAGTTTGTTACGAAATGGAAATCCGGTGGAGGCGATCAAATCACGAAGGAAACCAACGAGTTCTATAAATCTCAGGGAACGAAATAAAGGAAGCCGCATTCGTTCAGTTCACTTGTCGTACAGGGTGCGGCAAGTGAACTAGTATCATTGGGGGATGACATGTATGAACCAATTTTCAGGGCAGTCCAGCTTAACCCAGCCGATAACGAAGAAGGCAACGAAACGGAAATTTGTTGCTTTTATACAAGATTGGGATCTTTATTTGCTTGCCCTTCCTGGGATCGTTTATTTTCTTTTATTTAAATATCTGCCCATGTGGGGAATTTTGATTTCCTTTCAGGATTTCAGTCCCTTTTTGGGGTTTTGGAAAAGTGAGTGGGTTGGGCTTAAGCATTTCCAGGAGCTTTTTGCTTATGATCATTTTTGGAATTTAATGAGAAACACGTTGTTAATTAGTTTCTATCAGCTGATCTTTTTCTTTCCCGTTCCGATCATTTTTGCCCTAATGCTGCATGAAATAAGCAAAACATTTTTTAAAAAGTTAATCCAGACGATCATTTATCTCCCGCATTTTATTTCTTGGGTCGTCATTGCCTCAATTACGTTTGTCTTGTTGTCAGGCGGGGGAGTCGTTAACCATATCATTGAAGCAATGGGTGGAAAAACGGTCAATTTCTTGTCGGAACCGGCCATTTTTAGAACACTGATTGTATTACAAGATATTTGGAAAGAAGCGGGTTGGGGAACCATCATCTATTTGGCTGCACTCGCAGGTGTCGATCCGCAATTGTATGAAGCTGCGGTCATGGATGGAGCGAACCGATGGAAACAGTTATGGCATGTTACGCTGCCAACGATTCGCAGTACGATTATTATTTTGTTTCTACTGCGACTGGGACATATTATGGATGTCGGATTTGAGCAAATTTTCCTCATGCTAAACAGTTTGGTGCGAAATGTAGGAGATGTTTTCGAAACGTTTGTCTATCAAAAGGGACTGGTTGAGGGGCAATTAAGCTTTTCTACGGCGGTTGGACTCTTTAAATCAATCATCAGTCTCATTGTTGTTGCGGTTGCGAATTGGTTGGTTAAAAAGGCCGGCGAAGATGGCATCTACTGAACAGGGAATGAGAAGGAGGATTACAGCATGATTCGAAATAGAGGGGTAGGCAGTCGGATTTTCGATGGTGCAAACTATCTATCATTGTTCTTAGTAGCGGTAATAACCTTTATTCCCTTCTATTATGTCATTGTCGCATCCCTATCACCGATCAAGCAGGTGCTTACGGAAAGCATTATTTTATGGCCGGAGAAGTTTACTCTTACGTCCTACCACATGATTCTTACCACCCCGTCGTTTGTAAGAGCGCTACTCTTTACCCTATTTATTACTGTAGTTGGAACAGCCATCAATATGTTGTTTACCTCAACGCTGGGTTATTCTTTGTCAAAAAAACGATTTCGTGCGCGTCGGGCTATTTTGATGCTCATTGTGTTTTCGATGATGTTTAGCGGTGGACTTATCCCGACCTATCTCGTTGTTAAACAGTTGGGGATGATCAACAGTCTTTGGGCTTTAATGCTGCCTGGTGCTATTTCAGCTTTTAACCTGATTGTATTGAAAAATTTTTTCGCAAGTATCCCGCAAGCGTTAGAAGACTCAGCAAGGATTGACGGTTGTAGCAACTTTGGTATTTTTATGAGAATCGCGTTACCGCTGTCTTTGCCTGCACTTGCTTCCTTTACGCTATTTTATGCCGTTGGGAATTGGAATCAGTTTTTTGCAGCCATCATGTATATGAATAATTCGCGTTATTGGACGCTGCAGGTCGTATTAAGGCAGCTTGTCATCATTGGAGACTCCACAGGATACGGACAAGTCATCGATGATGCCAATAAAACGGCGTTTCCGGAAACATTGAAATATGCGGCTATTGTGGTCGCCACACTCCCCATTTTGTTGGTATACCCATTCTTGCAAAAATATTTTGTTAAAGGGGTATTAATGGGTTCGGTTAAAGAATAGAAAGAACAGAAAAGATCAGCTTGGTAGGATCTACAGGAGGGAAATTTATGTTTAAGTTAGGTTTGATGGGTTGTGGGGTTGTTGCGAATTACGGACATATTCCCTCAATAATGAATTCGTCTAAATTTGAATTAGCTGCTATCTATGAACCTGTTGCTGCTCGAAAAGAAGAGCTGCAGAAGAAACATCAGGTTGAAGTTTTTAGTGATGTAGAGCTGTTTTTCCAATCCGGAATTGATGCCGTAGTGATTACATCGCCAGCACCTTCTCATTATCAAAATGTTCGCGACGCTGCACGTTATGGCAAGCATGTCTTATGCGAGAAACCATTGGCTATGGATGACGAAGAGGCTGCAGAAATGATCGCTTTGATGGAAAAAGCGGGATTAATGCTGTTTACAGCCTTTGACTACCGGTTTAGCACCGTTTCTCAGATGATCAAAACCATCGTTGAAAATAAGAGCATCGGTGACGTTCGCTCACTGAGGTTAAGCTATATTTGGAATAATCATGGAAAATATATAAATTATGACGGAATTCCTTCACAGTTAAACCTAAGACGTGCAAACCGAATGATCGAAGGCGGACCTATGGTTGACTGCGGTGTGCATCAGATTGACCTTGCAAGATGGTGGTTGAATTCGGATGTACAGCTTCAGCATTCGGAAGGAGCCTGGGTGGACGAATATGAAGCTCCAGACCATATGTACCTTCATATGAAGCATGCAAACGAGGTACATACGATGTTGGAAATCAGCTATTCTTACTGTTTTACGGCTAAAGAACCGGTGTCTCACTTTATTTATGAACTGATCGGGACGGACGGAGTTATTCGTTATGATCGCGAAGCCAAAATATTTGAAATGCGCAATGCATCTGGCACGACCCGGTTTCCTTATACGTCTGAAAAGAATTTCAAGGGGATGTACGAGGCCTTTGCTTTATCGCTTGAGACCGGTCAAACGGGAGATATGCCGACCGGACTGGACGGGCTAATTGCAACCCGTATCGCTCGCAGAGCAACTAATGAACTGATCCAAAAACGCGCGATGCTGCAAACAAGCGAGTAGTTAAATATAAAAAAGTGCCCTTCCGACTGCGGAAGAGCACTTTTTTACGTTAAACGAACGATACAGGTTTTTGTATTCGCTTTTTTCGGAATTCGGAAGGCGTGTACTCGTTATAGCGTTTGAAAATACGAATGAACATGTTGACGTTCGGGAAACCCGATTGAACCCCAACATCGGCAATATTTAACGATTCGGTAAGCAGCAGATGCTCAGCTGTTTTAATTCGTCTTAAATGAAGATAATCGACAAAGGACATACCGATACACTGTTGGAAATATTTGATGAAATAATGATACTCCAAATGCACAAGATGTAGTACATCCTGAATTCGAATCGGGTTTTGATAATTTAATTCAATATAATCCAATACGGGCTTGAGACGCTGCCAATCTGCAGGTGATATGGGAGGAGAAGAGGGAGCATGACGAATGAGCAGGGAAAGCAGCTGTTTGAAGGCGCCACTTATCGCCAGTTCGTAGCCGGCCTCCATCTGGCTTGCTTCTCGGTATACTTGTACTAACAGGTGAAACATCGTTTCTTTGACAGATGGGTTGTTAGCCAGCACCTCATTAATACGATCCAGCGGTTCCGATAATTCCAGCAAAATAGGTGAGAAGTCCTTGGTATACTGATCTAATTGTGCTAGGATGTCCAATTGCAGTACAATTTGCTTAACTAACTTCTGTCTTCGGGTACGGTGCAACCGAGATGATCCTATAATTAAGAGATCCTGATCTTGTAATTGATAAATCGTGTCGACTGTTTCAACTTGCATGGAGCCTTCAAATAAGAGAATAATTTCTATTTCTTTATGATAATGCCAGATATTCCAAGGTAACGAAGGCAGTGGCTCTAAAGTAATGTCCCATATTTTGTAACGCAGCAAGGGATGATGGTAATTAACGTGTTCATTTTTTGCGTTTTCTTCCACATTTGTCCCTCCAGCTTAGAGCTTCTTCAGAACCTCGAAAATTCGCAAATCATTGATGGTTTGGATAACCATTGCGGAATCAGGCATTTGAAATTTCTTCAGAATTGAATTTATTTGTTTCTTAATGGTTTCATATTCGACAAATCGCTCTTCGGCAATTTGTTTCCTTTTCTTGCCTTCGCATAGTAAGCGGAGGACCTGCAGTTCGCTTGGCGTAAGCTCTGAAATGATCTGAATAATATTCAGCAGGCTGTTCTCTGCTCGCTTCACGCGTGCAAATTCTTCACGAATTTTCTCGGCAATCATCGGGCGGATTGGGGATGCGTTCATGTAGGCGGCGCGTATGGCTTCCATAATTTCGACGTCAGTAGCGGTTTTTAACAAATAGTCCGTAATGCCTGTCTGAAAGGCGGCAAAGATGAAGTTTTCGTCCTTGTGAACGGTGAGCACGATGATTTTCATCTGGGGATATTTGTCGTGAATGATTTTCGCCGCTTGAATACCCGCGAATTGGGATTCCATCTCGATGTCCATGAGAATCACATCCGGTTGATGCAGCGCTGCTTGAATAACGGCATCGTGCCCCGAGGAAACACGCGCGACACAAGCAAAATCATCATGTCCGGCGAATGTCCTTTCCAGCCTTCGGAGGTGAGCTTCCATGTCATCAGCGATGAGAATACGGATAGGTTGATGTGTCATTGTACAGGATCTCCTTTCGTCAGCTGTCCGTTCTTTTAGATAATCGGCAAGTAGACCGTAAAGGTCGTACCGACGTCTTTCTTGCTCTCTACGACAATCTTACCATCGTGGCCTATGATGATCTTGTGGCAATAGGACAAGCCGATTCCCCAATTATTAACCGATGCTTTGGTAGTGAAAAAAGGATCGAAAATCGCCTCCAAATGCTCCTCGGCGACACCGGGGCCGTTATCGGTAATTCGAATAAGTGCCCAACCGTTCTGCTGGCTCCGTTCGACCACAATGCGGCCGTCATCCCGAAATAGTAGTGATTCACTGGCATTGAGAAGCAGGTTGTAAATGGCTTCAGTCAAGTGATTGAGGTCGATATAACAATTAGCGGGCAGCGAACCCGGCGAATAATCGACTTGGCAGCGGCTGGCCTGTTCGTTTAAGCGGGCAATCGCCTGCTGAACCGGAAGATCGATAGACATCGGTTGGAGATTCAGACTTATATTTTTTAATTTATCAGCGGCATCGTTAATGCTGGCGAGCGCTGATTGCGACGATCGTAAGATGAGGTCAAGGCTATATATGGATTCGCTGTCCGCCTGATGGCGTTCTTTCAGATAGGCAGCCTCGGACTGAATGCCGATCAAATGATTTTTGAGGGCATGTGTAAAAGCGCGCGTACCAAGCGTTGCCGTGTCGATGCTTTTATTAATTTGAATATCGCGGTTTTTGCGGTAATTTTCAATGGAATTAAACTTGTACACCAGGTAAATCATCAAAAACAAGATTAAATAGATGGCAAATGGAAACACAGGCAGAAGGATCGACTGATAGCCAAGAGGAGGCTGCAGATAGTTGAAATAACCTTTCAAATACGTTTCTTTAACCAATACTTTCGGAGCCCAGGAAAAAATAAACAGATGGATCACGACAAGCGGAATAAAGAGCAAGACATGATATAAGGTTAAATTTTTGATAAATTTAATTTTCGGATAATTCAAATAATAGTTGATCAATAGGCCAAAAGCAACAAAAAGTATGAGGAAGCGAAGGCTCTTTATAACCATTTCAATCACACTAAAGAAGGTTAAGCTATCAATCTGATTGCTTAGAGCGATATGAAGAGAAGGATCAAAGTAGGCGGTCTCGATGATGAAAAAGAGCAAGATACCTCCATAACCGATCCTTTGTTTCCATATGCTTAAGCTGCGGGTGAAGGCAATGGCGAAGCCAAGCAGCGAGCAGTAGAATAGCCCAACGCCGATATTCAGCATGCGAATAAGCCAATCGGGATTGAATTTGGTCAAAACCAAATAATTCCAGGTACCGGGACTGAAATCAAAAAAGGTATGAATCACATTGAAATAGTAATTAAATTTACTCAGATACAACGTAAAGGCTACAAAAGAGAGCACCCAGCCGATGATGATGCCGTACATGAAGCGGGTTGACGCATGATTTAGCTTTTTGTACGTGAACAATATGGTGAAAATGAGCAGTACAAGAGTAACGAACAGCATAGAATCACTTCCTTCTCTTCAGGCAAAAGGGGGGGAATAAAACATTCATCTGTCGGCCTGATTGGTGTCTACGTATAATTCAAAATAAGAAAGCGCACACAAATCATATCAAAAAAAGGGTGGGTGTCAAATGAAAAAAAGTTTAAAGCTTGCTGTGACAGGCTCTTTGCTGTTGGGATTGCTGGCTGGATGCGGGTCCGCCGGGCAAACGGCAGGAGATAAAAGCGCGGCATCCCCAGACGCTAAAGCGGCTCAAGTGAGTTTGAAAGCAACGGTACTTCAGGATGATTTGGAAACGTTTAAAACCGCTTACGAAGAATTTAGTAAAGAGAACCCGACGATCCAAGTGCAATTTGAAACGATTCCACAAGCACAGTACTACGAAAAGCTCCGCATGCAGCTGTCTTCTGGGGATAATATCGATTTGTTCGGCGGCAACATGGATGTGTTTCTGGACACAGGCATTTTGGAGCCGTTAGACGATTATGTCAAAAAGGCGAACGTGGATGTTTCTGGATATGGTCCGCTGTATGATGCGTTAAAAGTTAACGATAAAGTTTTCGGACTTCCTTACCGGAAATCCAACTGGATGTTGTTCTACAACAAAACATTGTTCGATCAAGCCGGCGTTGCCTATCCGAAAGCGGATATGACATGGGATGAATTCCGTGAACTGGCGAAGAAGATGACCAAAGGGGAAGGCGCCAATAAAACGTACGGGGCATTCTTGCATCCATGGGCACAAACGTGGTATATGCAAGGCGTTCAAACCGGCGCTTCGATCATCGATAAAGACTTATCGGCGTTCAAGAAAGGCCTTCAATTCCGTTTGGATATGGAAAAAGACGGCTCGATGATGGGGTGGGCCGAACAGATTACGACAAATGCACATTACAACGCCGCTTTCCAGAAGGGCAATATGGCAATGAATCTGATCGGGGACTGGCATGTGGCACAGCTTAGACAAGCGGAAGCCGAGAAGAAAATCAGCTTTGATTGGGACGTTGTTCCCGTTCCGCATCCGGAAGGCGTAGCAGCCAATACGAGCTTGGCGACTCCGGTGTCCTTGATGGTGAACAAGAATTCCAAGCACAAAGAAGAAGCGTTCAAAGTGCTTCAGTTCATGACCGGCGTGAAAGGTGCGAAGCAGTTTGCGGCGAAAGGCTTTCTCACAGGATATATAAACGATGAAATCCGCAAGACGTATATTGGTGACGGCAGCTTGAAGCCTAAAAACATCCATTATTTCGTGGAACAAAAAGAATATCCGGAATATCCGCTGCTGCCTGGTGTGAAAAACATTTTGGTGAACAGCGTTTACAAGCAAGAAGGCGAAATGGCTTTAACTGGTGCTCAGACCGTCGATCAAGCGATTCAAAAGATCGGCCAGCGCGTTGCCTCCGAATGGGCCGATAAATATGCCAAGGATTACAAAGCAGGCAAAAAGTAAGGGACAGAACAGAAACGGCCGAGCTTCGCTCCATGTAGTGAAGCTCGACTGCTTTGATAGGGGTGAAGCATATGAAGGGTTCGAGCAAAGCATTACGGCGTAATCGATTGACAGGGTATACATTTCTGCTTCCCAATATACTTGGATTTTTGATTTTTATTTGCTTACCAGTGTGTGCTTCCTTCCTCATGAGTTTTACGGAGTGGAACGGGTTTGGTGAAATTGAATTTGCGGGATTATCGAATTATACGCGTTTATGGAGCGATGAAACGTTCCGGATCTCCCTGCTCAATAGTTTACTTATGACAGCCGTTTCCGTACCGGTGACGCTGATTCTTGCGATTTTGGCAGCAGTCGCCCTCAATAAAGGCTTGAGAGGCGTTAAAATATTTCGAACGGCAATTTTTCTACCGCATATTACGGCAACCATTGCCGTAGCTGTCGTGTGGCAGCTGCTTTATAACCCGACCATGGGGCCGATTAACGGCTTTCTCAGAAGCCTTGGGATGGACAATCCGCCAACTTGGCTTGCATCGACACATTGGGCGCTCCTCTCGGTCATTATCGTCAGCATCTGGCATTCGATAGGTTACTATATGGTGCTCTATTTAGCCGGCTTGCAGGGAATTCCTAAGGATCTCTATGAAGCAGCGGAAATTGATGGCGCAGGCAAAGTCTCACAGTTCCGCAATATAACATTGCCGATGCTGTCGCCGGTCATTTTCTTTACCATTATTATGGGCATTATCAATTCGTTCAAAGTATTTGATCTGGTCTTTGTCTTGACCAAAGGAGGCCCTGGCCGTTCAACGCACATGCTGGTTTACGACATTTATTATACGGCCTTCCAGCGCTTTGAATATGGCTATGCCTCTGCCATGGCTTATGTGCTGTTCGCGATTATTCTAGTCATTACATTGATTCAATTTAGAGGGCAAAAACGTTGGGTGAACTACTCCTAACGAGTTTAACGGGTTAGAGAAGGGAGAAGCCAACATGAATACACGAATAGAATCAAGTCGGTCTATGGTGACGTTACCGAGGCGCACCCAACTTGGCGCATGGATTAGAAAAGCGGTTTTATATGTGGTCGTGACCATTGTCGCCTTGTCCATGGTTGTTCCTTTCCTCTGGATGCTTTCCGCATCGGTGAAGTCGGAGGCGGAAATATTCAGCTTCCCGATTCAGTGGATACCGAGTCATTTTTACTGGTCGAATTACAGCAAGGTGTGGACGCAGCTTCCTTTTTTCACCTATTACTTGAATACGATCAAAATCGCCGTGCTAACTACACTGCTGCAAATTATTACATGCTCTACGGCTGCTTATGCGTTCGCCAAAGTGAAATTTCCGGAGAGGGATAAACTGTTTTTCCTGTATGTGGCAACGATGATGGTACCTTACCAAGTCATGATGATCCCACAGTTTATGTTAATGAAGAAAATCGGGCTAATCGATTCACATTGGGCGTTGATTTTGTTGGGGGCTTTTAGTCCATTTGGCGTGTTCTTGTTCAGACAGTTTTTTATGTCTATTCCAGAGGAGCTTTCGGAAGCTGCCAGAATTGACGGCTTAAGTGAGTTTGGCATCTATGCAAGGGTCATCCTGCCACTCATTCGGCCGGCGATTGCCAGCTTGACGATCTTTACCTTCATGCACGCATGGAATGATTTCCTCGGTCCTTTGATCTACTTGAATTCGGATAACTTATTTACGCTCCAGCTCGGCATGCAGCATTTCCAATCCGAGCATGCTACGGAGTATGGCCCGTTAATGGCAGCAGCGGTTTGCGCCATTATTCCGACTATCATCATTTACTTTATGGCTCAAGACCATTTCGTCGAAGGGATTTCCGCAGGCGCGGTTAAAGGGTGAGTCTAACATGAAGCCAAATATCATTTATATTTTTGCTGATCAATGGCGGAAGCAGGCTGTCGGTTTTGTGGGGGAGGATCCTGTCATCACGCCCAATATCGACCGATTCGCGCAGGAGAGCCTAGTGTTTAACCATGCGCTCTCTTGTACACCGCTTTGTTCTCCGCACCGGGCGGCGCTCATGACAGGCAGATATCCGCAATCGACAGGTGTCTATACGAACTGTAAGATCGGAGCGGAAATTATGCTAAGCGCGGACGAAGTTTGTGTGGGAGATGTGTTGAAGGCAGCTGGGTATCAAACAGGTTATATTGGCAAATGGCATCTGGATTTACCTGAGCAAAACCGGTGTCCAGAGCCTGAATCCGGAGCGCGTGAATGGGATGCGTACACACCGCCGGGGTCGAAACGGCACGGCTTTGATTTCTGGTATTCCTACGGCGCATACGATCATCATCTGAAGCCGCATTATTGGAAAGACACGCCGGAGATGATTCAAGTCGACCAGTGGTCATTGGAGCATGAAACGGATGTTGCGTTAGACTTTATTCGGGCAAAAGGGAAAGAAACCGAAAAGGATGATCGACCGTTTGCTTTATTTGTCTCTTGGAATCCGCCTCATAGCCCCTTTGAACTTGTGCCGGATCGCTACAAGGAAATCTATCGTGGTCGAGAGTTGAACTTGCGACCGAACGTAAGTTCGGATCATCTTGCAGCGCATACCGGTGAGCCCTTTGAAAGCGGGGATGAGGCGCTGAATCGGTATACCCGCGATTACTTCGCAGCGGTGTCTGGCATGGATGAACAATTCGGCCGAATTTGGCGGGAAGTCGAGCAGCTCGGGATGGCGGAAAACACGTTGATCGTACTTTCGTCGGATCACGGTGAGCTCATGGGCTCGCATGGTTTAATGGCGAAGCATTCTTGGCATGAGGAATCCATCGCGATTCCTTGTCTAATGAGTTGGAGAGGCATGATTGAGCAGGGTAGCACGAATTTGCTTTTTAACAGTGTGGATATTATGCCTACGCTGCTCGGTCTTGCCGGCATTCCCGTACCTGCTGCTGTAGAAGGTATGGATCTGTCCGGCGATATCCTAGGTACGAAACAAACCGACATATCCTCGGCCTTCCTTTCCGCCTTTCCTGGAAGAAAGGATGCGATGGAGCTCTTCGCCGCTTCTGGCTTGGACAACCGCCGATATGGTTGGCGGGGTATCCGTACAAGCTTGTACACCTATGTCGTACATAGAGGATATGTACCTGGAGTAGAAGTGCAACGCTTCTTCTATGATCATGAGAAGGATCCTTATCAGCTGAATCCTGTTGTGCTGTATGAGCGGCCGCAGACGGAACTTTTGATATCGCTGGAAAAAGAGCTGCAAAGTTGGTTAGATCGGACAATGGATAAGTTTGATCTGGGTTGATAGATGTTTGCAGAAAGTTAAAAAGAGTGCACAGAGTATAAAATGTGCGCTCTTTTTTTGTTGTTTCTTTCATTATCTAAATGTAATCGCAAGATATGCGAGATTTGTATATTTTTTAGTTAAAAATGCGGAGAATGCCCTCGAAAATTATGCTATTTTTATAGGTATATGTGCGTTAAGGCTATAAATTTCTTCAGGCAGAATAGATGGAGGTATCGATCCTATGCGGAAATTTGAATGCAATGAAAACGAAGTAAAAGAACTCATAGACCGGGTAGTCCGCAGAACGATGAATATGGATTTCACATGGAACTGGTCTTGTGGAGTAGCTTATTATGGAATCTGCAAAGCATGGGAAGTAACGGGGAATCAGGAGTACATCGATTTTCTGGTGAAATGGGTGGACGAGTACCTGGAGCTCGGGTTGCCGCCGATGATGGTTAATGCTTGTGCGATGGGGCATACCATGCTGACCTTGTATGAAGCTACGGACGACTCCAAGTACCTTGACCTGGCACTCTTGAAAGCCGAATATCTGCGAAAGGATGCCATCCGATTCGGTTCGGGTGTTTTCCAACATACGGTATCCTCCAAAAATGATTTTCCAGAGCAGGCATGGGCGGATACGTTATTCATGGCGGCGTATTTCCTACTGCGGCTTGGATTCAAAATAGACAATAAAGCTTACATTGAAGATGCGCTGAATCAATTTTACTGGCATGAAGAATACCTGCAGGACACGAAGACGAATTTGTTCTACCACGCATGGGATAATGTGAGACAAGATCATTTGTCCGCTATTTACTGGGGTAGAGCCAATGCATGGGCTGCTTATACGATGGCGCAAGCGTACAAAATGCTGAATCCCTTCATGCCCATGTGGATGCAGATCGGAGGGGCCCTTGGCGATCAATTAAGCGCTCTGGTCAGGCTGCAGTCAGAGAATGGGCTGTGGCGCACGGTATTGACTGATGAAACCTCTTACGAGGAAACATCAGCCTCAGCCGGTATTGCTGCTGCACTCACCACGTATGCGCACCCGCTGCATCAAAATTATATGGCCAAAGCTTATGAGGGCATTCTGGCAAACATTGATGAAGACGGTTCCGTGCGGAATGTATCAGCAGGCACGGCCGTGATGTATTCCGTAGATGATTACAAAGTAATCTCCAAGAAAAGAGTACAAGGATGGGGGCAAGGATTGACCTTGGCCTACCTGGTTGCTCTGCTTCAAAATAGGGAAGTTGTTAGCAAAATTTAAGAGTCAGCGGCAGTCTGGGGCCTGATCTTCTCCCGTGACTGCCGCTTTTATTTATCAGAATTGTTGCAATCGCTTGAGCGGTTCCTCCCTGGCCAGCGATGGGAACTACAGGGCGCTATTTCATCGAAATAAGCTATTTTTCGCGCGGAAGGGAACTGTGGGCCGCTATTTGTCCGTTTTTTTAAAGAAAATGGTTTAGCGGTCAAATAAGGCCCTGCAGTTCCGCTTGAACGCGGACACGGGCTGAACGCGCTAGAATAGCGGCCTGTAGTTCCTCAAGGATGCAGCGTTAACCAACTTAACGCTAGGACGAGGTTCCCTCCTCCGTCAAGTATTTTAGTAACGCTGAATTGCCGTGGTATAATAAGTTGCTATTGTATAGTTTTACGGATTCTATAGGAGGCGTGGCAGGTGGATATCAAAAAAATCTTGGTGACCGGGCGGATGTTTAAAGAGCTGGAGAAGTTAGCTTTGCTGGACACTAAGCGGGAGTATTTGTTTCTTCCAGAGGCGGAAGTGCGCCCGAATCACTTCGAATGGGCCGATGGTTATGTGGCTTTTAAACCGACGGAATCGTTTCATTTCGGTAAGCTTCGGTGGGTTCATGCGCTTGGAGCTGGCGTTGATGCCTTTTTACATAATCGTGAGTGGAAAGAGGATGTATTATTAACCAGAACCGTCGGCAGCTTTGGGCTTAAAATAGGGCAGTATTGCTTAAGTTATATGCTTGCCGATGTGCAGCATCATAAAAAATTTCAACAAAATCAAACAGAAAGACATTGGCAGCCTTCACAGCAGTTGCTTCTACAGCAGCTTAGCATCGTTGTTTTCGGTACCGGAACAATTGGTAGTGAAATTGCGAAGATGCTTAAATCTTTCGGGGTAACCGTTTATGGTATATCAAGCAGCGGAGCATCGAACCCTCATTTTGATAAGGTGGTTCCGATTAACGAAGCGAACTCGTTGTTAGCCGAGGCCGACTGGGTAATTAACACGCTTCCTTTGACTCCAACGACGGATAAATTATTTGGAAAGCATTTGTTCGCTTGCCTGCAAGGTGCTAGCTTTATTAATGTTGGCCGGGGAGCCTCCGTAGATGAAACCGCACTGCTTGAAGCAATAGACCGAGGCCAGGTGCGCCGAGCTGTTCTTGACGTGTTTCGAGAGGAGCCGCTGCCTGCAGAATCACCATTGTGGTCCCATCCGAACGTGACCATTACCCCGCATATTTCCGCCGTTACAGGGGTGGATGAAGCGATGGATGGTTTGCTCGCCGTACTGGAAGACATGGACAGTGGACAAGAACGAATTCGCCATTCGGTGGACGTAAGCCGAGGATATTAGCGCATTTAATTACGAGGACATAGATAAAAAAGGTGGATTTTTTATTCATTTTCACGTACAATGACCTAACTCTAGCTTGTTACATTACATCATAAGTGAGGTTAGGTTGAATGAGTACAATTGCAAAAGTAAGCCGGTTCGTAGGAGGAACTTTTTCTCTATGGGTTATCCTATTTGCTTGTCTGGGATTTTTTTGGCCTGAGGTATTTACGCCGCTGAAGGGCTACATTTCCATTTTTCTTGGTGTCGTCATGTTCGGGATGGGACTTACGCTGTCCTCTGCTGATTTCCGTGAAGTATTTCGTCGTCCGCTAGAAGTGTTGATTGGTGTTGTCGGTCATTATATTATTATGCCGCTGCTCGCCTATGTGCTGGCTATTGTGTTGAACTTGCCGCCGGAGATAGCTGTTGGTGTCATTCTCGTCGGCTGCTGCCCAAGCGGCACATCCTCCAATGTGATGGCGCTGCTTGCAAAAGGCGACGTTGCACTTGGTGTGTCCATTGCTTCCGTTTCCACACTCATCGCACCGCTGGCTACACCAGCTTTGATCAGCTTGCTTGCGGGACGCTGGATGCCGATCGATGGTGGAGCGCTCATTAAGGACATTTTGACAGTTGTTATTTTGCCTATTATTCTAGGTGTTGTCGTAAAAAGTCTGTTCAGAAAACAAGCTGAAGCGAGTGTACAGGCACTCCCGCTCGTATCCACACTGGCAATTGTCATCATTGTGGCCATTGTAGTTGGTGGCAGCAAAGCAAAAATTATCGAAAGCGGTTTGCTAATTTTTGCGGTTGTCATTTTGCATAACGGCCTCGGGTATTTATTAGGTTACTTGTTCGCTAAGCTGTTCCGGATGAATTCAAGCAAGCGTAAAGCCATTTTATTTGAAACTGGCATGCAGAACTCCGGTCTTGGGGCGGCGCTAGCCTCGGCTCATTTTAGCCCGATCGCAGCCGTTCCTAGTGCAATCTTTAGTGTGTGGCATAACATTTCCGGTTCTCTGCTGGCTACATGGTTTGCGCGCCGTGCTGAGAAAGAGGCATTGAAGGCAAACCAAGCCGAATGATAGTTTATCTATACTCTCTTATACGCGAAATGAAAAAGACCAATTTGCAGGCCCTTGATGGGCCTGTATTGGTCTACATACGAATTAACTCCTAAACTCAACTTGTTGTGGTTTATCAATAAATTTGCTGAAGTGATCGAGTCCCCACATCCAAACCGTTCCATCTCTCTTGATAATGGACTCCGTCGGCGAAAAGTAATTATTAATATTAACGGAAGCAGCATCTTCAATGCCATCTAATTTAAATAAATTCTTCCAAATGGTTTGAGGCTCAATACCAAGAGCTTCCCATTTCTCCACAAAATAGCCCTTGCCCCAACTGATATGGTGCTGCAGGAGTGAGAGCTACATTGACGAAGTCTCTACTTTTTGAGAAATCCGTTGTTCTCCCCCAGTTCCACACGGTACCATCTTTCTTTATGGCAAAATGGTTGTTTTTAAGTTGGACAATGTCTTTTAGATTTTCGAGTTGCACAGGCTTAGAATAGCGGATCGTGTCATATAAGGGTGTGCTCGAACCCCATGGGCTATATTCATCGATGTTCCAAACCGTTCCATCCTCTTTTAAAAATGTTATTTCATTGTAGTCAGTAGAAACTAACACGTCTTTAACATGGTCGATACCTTCAACAAGAACCGGTTCTGCTTTCAATGGCATAGTCAGATCATATTTTACGGTTTCAATGATCCATACTTTTCCGTCTCGATCAATAGCTAAAACGAGAGTGCCAACCTCATCAACTTTTACGATATTTTCTAAGTGAGGGATTCTCTCTCCCAATGTTTCAGAGATATGCTCCTTGTAATTGGGTTGCTCAGCTTCTGATGTTCGTTCTATGGCCCATACAGTACCATCATTTTTTAAGGCAACTCTCGAAGCAATGCTTTTAACATTTGTAATACTTGTTGCTTTAACCATGGGATTAGGAAAAAAACCATCTTTTACGGAAATGGCATGAAGAGCCAGACATATAAATGAGTTAATCATTCAAAGTGAAAGGTAGGTATTCCCATGGCCGAGGAAGTTATAATTACAGAATATACGCCTGAATGGGCTGCAGAGTTTGAGAGGGAGAAGGCGAAGATACAGCAATCTCTGCAACATAAGGCTGTCTATATCGAACATATAGGCAGCACCTCAGTGGTCGGATTACCCTCAAAGCCAATAGTGGACATTGCGGTTGGCGTGCATCATCTTGAGGAAGCAGACTTATTCATTGGACCTTTGAATACATTGGGTTACAAATATGTTCCCAAAATGGAGTTTCACACTCGCCGATTTTTTCGTAAAGGAGAATGGCGGAAAGGAACGCATCACCTGCACGTTTATGAAATTACCAGTAATGAATGGGAAAGTAACCTTTTATTCCGCAATTATCTCAGAAGTCACCAAGAGAAAGTAGGCGAATATGCCACACTTAAGAAGCATCTTGCATCCATATATTCTGAAGATCGAGTGACATATACGAAAATGAAAGCACCTTTCATTCAATCGGTTATAGAACTGGCGAGGAAATCATGAAGAAATGTCATTTGGCTATTTGCTAAGTGGCTTTTTTCAGGCATAATCAAAATTGAATAACTATGTATGGGAGGGCTTATGTTAGATTACATACTCTTAAACTTTCTATTTATTCTGGTAGGTGCCCTTTCATACTTTGCTTTTGGATTATACAAGAATAAACACTCCAAATTAATTATCGGAGTGTTTTCTGGTGTATCCGTCGTATTTTGCATGTCTTTTCCTTTCACCGTTTTTCCAGGATATATCTATGATTTGAGAATCATTCCATTTCTGGTAGCGCTGATTTACGGGGGGTATGGCGCAGGAGGGCTCGTAGCCGTTACGTTACTTCTCTATCGCCTTTATCTTGGGGGCAGCGGGTTTATCGTAACCACGTTATCTTACATTCCCATCTTCATTCTTGTTCTTGTCTTTCTAAAGCTTCGAAAAGAAGGAAAACAAAATGTCTTATTTGGCATGTTGTTCTCCTTATTGTCAGCTTTGATTGTATCTGTATGGAGCTCCATTCAACTGCAACATGATATCGATCATCATGAGATCTTCTTTGTATATTATTGTGTCATTCTAACGGTTTGTTCATGGATCACTTTCTTTTTCATTGAAACGATGCGGGACAACATCCATATGCGGGATGAAATCTACCGGTCTGAGAAACTTAGTGTGTTGGGCGAGCTTGCCGCAACCATCGCTCATGAAATTCGAAATCCCATTACCGTATCCAAAGGTTTTCTTCAACTATTAAAATCCCGCTCTCAGAATGAAACAGATCTTAAGTATTCTCTCCTTGCATTAGAAGAAATTGATCGAGCGGAAGCTATCATTTCCGAATATCTCATGTACGCCAAGCCTCAGGCTGAAAAAGTAGAAAAAATTGATGTTAAAGCCCATTTGAGTAACGTAATAAGCATGACGGAACCCTATGTTACGTCAAAAGGGCATATCGTAGATAGCCAGTTGGAGGATTTGCATGTTTATGGAGATTCCAAAAAATTAACGCAAGTCATGATCAATTTAATTAAAAATGCCGCTGAAGCGATTGAGAAAAACGGTAAAATAACGATTCATGCTTTTTCCCAAAATAACTACGCTGTTATTGAAGTTATGGATACGGGAATCGGCATGAATGAAGAACAGCTTCAGCGATTAGGGAATCCCTTCTATTCGACGAAGGCGAAAGGAACGGGGCTCGGACTTATGGTCAGCTACCGAATCATTGAAGCTTTGGGTGGAACGATTCGCGTTCAGAGTAAACAGGGGATGGGCACGAAATTCAGCGTTCTCATTCCTTTGGAGGCAGAGGCAAAACAATAAGATGAACTTATTCCGATAGAAGCTTGTTAAGCTTGAGAGTCGTATCACTATCGAGTGTCGGTACATTGATTGTCACTGTAAGGTGCGGCGAATCCGTTACATGGAAAGAAAGTTGATCAAAGATCAGTAATCCGGCTGCCGGATGATGATTGATTTTCTTTCCTTCGGGCCCATTCAGAACATCATGCTGTGGCCACCATGCCCTGAATTCCGCACTGATCTGATTCAAATCCCCAATAAGCTCCATCCACCAAGGATCACCAGCAAACTTGCCATAGTTGGCTCGAAAATGAGCCAAACGGTGCCGGGCATGCGTTTCCCAGTTGTCTTGAAGCATTTCACGCACGTATGGCGAAGTGAACGTTCGCCATACCGAATTGCGCTCGCGCATCGACATGGCACGATAATCCCCATAAATCAGATTTGCTGCTCTGTTCCAAGCAACAATATTCAGGCGCTGATCGGTCACATAAGCAGGACTCGTCCCTTGTAGGTCAAGGAAAAGCTGAAGCGTCGGACTAATCGTAGTTTCAACGGGCGTCAGATCGGCAGGCAGTTGCTGTAAAGCCAGCAGAAATAAATGCTTGCGTTCACTCGAATCCAGCTGGAGAGCCCGAGCAATATTGTCTAGCACTTGAGCTGACACTTGAATATTTCGCGCTTGTTCCAGCCATGTGTACCAATCCACGCTAACGCCGGAGAGCTGCGCCACTTCCCCGCGTCTAAGACCGGGTGTGCGCCTTCGCCCTCCATGCGGCAGACCCACTTGCTCGGGCGAGAGGCGTGCGCGACGAGTTTTAAGAAACTGCGCCAATTCTTCAAGGCGCGTATTGTTTGAATGCTCCATATATGGGCGTCCACTCCTCGTATCTGGCTCCTATCGTAGGAGCTCATCTCCTAGGATAAACCATCATCTTATTCTATTATACAATCCATTATACACTTTCTATTGAGATGAATTTCATATCGCAATGGAAGGGGACTTAAATTTGGAAAAAGCAATACAAATACAACACAACCTTACAGGGAAGCTAGCTAAAACGCTGCTGCTTCTTGGACTTTCGCTTGGATACTTTATGGTACTCCTGGACATGACAGTGGTGAGCGTCGCGCTGCCTGCGATCCGCACCGAGTTAGGCGGGGGAATATCCGGTCTGCAATGGGTGGTCAACGCATACACAATTGTGTTTGCCGGTTTACTGCTATCCATGGGTTCGTTAGCGGATAAACTTGGTGCTAAACGGGTCTATGCCGGAGGGCTGGCCCTTTTTCTCGGGGCTTCGGTCCTAGCCGCATTTGTTTCATCGCTGGGGATGCTGATCGGCTTACGCGCAATACTCGGCATTGGAGGAGCAGCGCTGATGCCAGCCTCGCTCAGCCTGTTGGTCCATGCCTACCCAGAGGCGGCCGAACGTGCCAGGGCGATTGGCATATGGGCAGCGGTGACTGGGGCAGCGATGGCGGCTGGACCTGTGATCGGCGGACTCTTGGTAGATTCGTTCGGTTGGCGAAGCATTTTCTTGCTTAATGTGCCGCTTGCAGTCATTAGCCTAATCTTGACGTTTCTGCTCGTCAGGGAAACAGACCGTAGAGCGCAGAGAAGCTTTGACATGGGGGGCCAAATGACGGCCATAGTCGCCATAGCAGCCTTATCGTTCGGACTGATGGAGGGGGACACCTATGGATGGCAGTCTCCGACGATTATCGTGGCATTTGGCGTGGCCCTGTTAAGTGTTATTCTATTTTTAATTTTTGAAGTCAAGGGCGAATCACCATTACTTCCTTTGTCGTTATTTAAACATGCGACAGTATCGGCGGGTATGATAGCGGGGATGGCTATTAACATCGGCCTGTCGGGTATTTTATTTATACTGCCGGTATTTTTTCAACAAGTGCGCGGATTATCGGCTCACATCACGGGACTCTTGCTTCTTCCCATGATGATTCCGCTTGCTTTTAACCCGATTCTGACGGGGCGAATAGTTGGCAAAATCGGAGCACGGATACCGATGACTGTCGGTTTTAGCCTTGGTGCTGTGGGTACACTGCTTCAGGTGTGGACGGAAGTGAACACTAGCTATGTGATTACGATGATTGGATTGCTGTTCATCGGTTTCGGAGTGTCCTTTACGATTCCCTCGCTGATGGCGGCTGTAATCTCTTCGGTCTCGAAGGAACAGACCGGTGCGGTTTCTGGCGCTCTTAACGCAAGCCGTCAGATCGGCGCCACGCTAGGGGTCGCCATTCTCGGTTCGGTCCTGAGTAGCAACGCTTCGTTTATTGACGGTATGCATCTGTCGTTCATCGTGACAACCGTTATCTTGTTTGGCGGCAGTGCCTTGTCGATCTTATTTATCGATAGAAAAAAATAAACAGCGGCAGCCAAGGACGAGATGTTCAGTCCAAGGCTGCCGCCGTTTGTTGTCTCAGGCCATCGCTTAGGTGGATATCCCACTTTTCCTCGCCCGTTTCATGGTATACATAGCCTCATCCGCATTCTTCATTAGTGTAGTGATATCGGTGGCATCTCGAGGATATTGACTGACTCCGGCGCTAAATGAAATCGGAATTTCAATCCCTTTATACGTAAAAGGGGTCTTCTGCAAGAGAGACAACTGATGGTCGACTATACGGTCTAATTCACTATTTTCATCCATGGAGGAAATAATCCAAACGAATTCGTCTCCCCCAATCCGTCCTATTTTATCATCAGGTTGGGAGCAGTTTTCCAACCTATATGCAATATGCTTTAGATAAAGATCACCAACAAAATGCCCGTATCGATCGTTAATTGGTTTGAAATTATCCAGGTCAATTAAGATAAGAGCAAAACGTTCACGGCGCTCTATCTTTTCTAATAGCAGTTCATGGAGGGCAGCCCGATTATATAAATCCGTAAGTGAATCATGGTGCGCTAAATATTTGTAATTTTGTTCAGATTTCAATAATTTACGTTCCGCAACCTTGAGAGAAGTAACATCCGTCAGGTGCATCACAAATAGCTTCTCGTCGGTTTCTTCGATCATTTCAAGGCCCATAATCAAATCCAAATCGCCTTTCTTCGGATTATGCAGTTGAGCCTCCCACTGGACTTCATTCTCTTGCTGAACCAGAGCCAACATGTCGACTACGGGCATGTTATTTTCAAACTGGAAATAGCTCATGATATGATGAACAGGAATCCCTTCCAACCATTGTTTGGCTCGGGGATTCATTTCTTTAACGGCCCCTTTTTGGTCCAGAAGCAGAATGGCAGTCGGCGCAGACTTGAAAAGAATATGGAAAAGCTTGCGGTAATCCGGCATAATGTCATATTTACCAACCAAATGACGGAGGGTAACAGCCCATAGCAAATAGCCGATAAAAAATAGGATCATGGCATTCCGTGACGTTAGTACCTTCGATTGTAAAAGGAATATAACAAGGACAAACCAGGCAAACAGCAAAAATAAGCTGAGAAGCAGGGAGCGCAGAACCTGTCGGTGTTTTACTTCTTTGACACGATACCAAGAAACGGCGAGGATGATCACCGAAAGAAGGATATATCCTGCAATAAAGAGAACGGTAATAAGTAGAAACTGTGGATCAAGCGGACTTCGTCCATCCGTCACTGCAGCGTTATATAATACGCGATGATCTTTGGTGATTAAAAACCCAAGCCACAATGTATACGGGGCTGCGTAAATGAATGGCAATAATCGCTTGAAAGCCGAAGTTGCAGGGTTTCCGATGAGTACGCTAAGATGGACCAAGCAGCAGATGACCAACAGAAGCATCGGGCTATTCCCATACAGAACTATCTGCATCTGATACTGAGGCAGCAAAGATGTTTTAATGTACTCTCCTAAAAAATAAAACTGAAAAGCCAGCATGAGGAGAGCGGCAATTCGGTTCAACATGCTCTTTATATTTCGATGTATTAAGGTTACTGCCATGTAGAAAAAGAAAAAACTAGGGAGCAAAATCGTTAAGAAGTCCATGAAAAGTTCGTTCATTATAAAATGTACCTTCTCGTGATCGTATAGTGGAGTGTTCACTCTCACAGTAGCATGAATTTTACTTGCTACGCAATAACAAAACAGGAGGAAAATACAAGGTGATTTGACGAGTATTTTTAACTATCAATAAAAAGGGGATCGACTATGGAAATTAGAAATATGACTCGGCGTCTTCAGTTTCCTTTTCAAATGAGTATGAGATACAAGCTTATGATTTTAATGGTCATTATCGCTGTGCTGCCGTTAACCTTAGTGACGATTTTCGCTGCAAAGACCACCAAGCACTCACTAAGTCTGGAAATCATACGTTCTAACGAGTCAAGAATGGACTGGGCTGCCAAATACTTCGATGAAAAATTCGGCCAATTGCATTCAGTGGCGTATTCCCTTCTGATGGATAATAACTTATTTCCGAATACGAATGGTGAAACGATAAGCGCTGGTACCGGTCTGGATACAGGAAAACCGTATATAGATGAGAAACTCAGATCTCTATATGTGGCCAACAACACGAATATTGCCTCGATCTCTCTTTATCTGAATGCCAAACAGCGCCTGTATATCGTGGATAAAGATGCCGTTCGATCAACAGATCAGAAAGTGAATCCCGCTTTGGAAGGGGGAGAATCAGCCAACAACCATCAGACCGTCAATAAGATTGTGAAATCTGCACACAATAATTTCAAATTGATACGCAGCATGAATCGGTTTGAAGACCACGAAATACTCGGCGGCGTGTTCATTGAAGCCAGATGGAATATGATGGATAATGTCATTAACATGATCCATTCTGAGCCCAACAGCGAAGTGCTTGTATTGGATGCGCAGGGAAACATGATGTACAACCCTTACCCCGTACAAACGATGATGGATCAGGAGGTACTGGAAAAGGCGATACACGGTCCAATGGAACCAGGTTTTATTGAATCCAAGCAAGGGATTCTGTTTTATCAGCCTGTTGTGTCGGCCAACTTATGGATCGTGAAATTTATCCCAATTAGCTATGTGAATGAAGGCGCTTCCACAACGCTGAGTTTTAGTTTTTATACAGCTATGGTCTCTACACTGTTGGCGATTATTCTTTCCGTATTAATTGCTTATTTCACGACGAAGCCGATCATTCGATTAACGAGGTCGATGAAGGCTGTAGAGCATTTAAATTTCAACGTGGGTGTCGACAAGGTGCGAAGCGATGAAATCGGTACGCTGGAGAGACGGTTTAATTCCATGCTGCTGAAAATTAAAGAGCTGGTTCAAATTGAGTATAAAAGCAAAATTGAGAAGAGGACCGCACAGCTAAAAGCGATGCAGGCACAGATTAACCCTCATTTCCTGTATAATGCGCTGCAATCCATAGGTGGGGTTGCCCTCTCCCGAAATGCACCGGAAATTTATGAGTATGTCAGAGCGCTTAGCGAGTTATTTCGTTATACGATCAAAATGAAATCGGATCTGGTCACCGTGGCTGACGAAATCGAGCATGTTACAAACTATTTGCAAATTCAGAAATTGCGTTTTCAAGACATGATTCTTATTCAAATGGATATCGAAGATGACTGTGGGAATTACGAGCTTCCCAAATTTATTCTTCAGCCAATCGTAGAAAATTGTTTCGTCCATGGTTTGGAAGGAAAGATGGGCCAATGGATCATCACGATTAGAGTCGAGAAGATGATGGATGACATTGAAATTAGTATTGAAGATAACGGAATAGGCATAGATGAGGCGCGTTTGGAGGAAATTCGGCGACATTTAAGTCGCCCTGGGGAGGATTCAGTGATTGGGGAAAGCATGGGAATGAACAATGTGAATTCACGGATTAAGCTTATTTTCGGTCAAGAGTATGGGATGTTTGTTACAAGCTCGAAAGGTGCCGGAACGACGGTCAAAGTCGTTATCCCCGCCATTGTTAAAGGAGAGGAGCCTCTACAATGAAAGCTGTCATTATTGATGATGAGTTCTGGGTCCGCAACAGTATAAGGCATTTGGCTGATTGGGAGAGACTAGGCATCTCTCAGGTTGAGGAAGCCGAAGATGGGCTTAGCGGCCTAGCGATCATTGCGAAGATTCATCCTGAAATCGTCATAACGGATATGAAAATGCGAGGCATGGACGGAGCTCAGCTATTGCAAAAAATAAGTGAAGACTATCCGTTTATACGCAAAATTGTCATTAGCGGATTTGATGATTTTACCTATACGAAACAGGCGATTTTATCCAAGGTGGATGAATATCTGATCAAGCCGATCAATCCGGAAGAGCTGAATAGAGCTTTGGAGAAAGCGGTACGAGAGCTGGGCGTAACACGGGGGATTCATGCGGCTAAGCCGCTGGACAAACAGTTATTAAAGGTCATTACCGAGATGAAGCACACGGTCTCCAGGCATTTTCAAGAGATGAACACAGAGGCGATCAAAAAAAGTTTTAAGCAGTTGGAGCAAGTGTTGAGCGATCAAGAAAGCCTGCAGCCTGGACTGAATAATTCACTCTACAAGCAATTCATGCTGCTATTGGAAGAGCAGTGCGCCTTGTCAGGAAGCGAATTAACGCCTGATGCTCAAGCAAGTGCCAGCCATTTTTTCGTCACGGATGATACGAAGGTAGTAGAGTGGATCGAGGTGTTGACCACCACGTATGTCGGGATCTTGGAAGCGCTTATTCACCAAAGAAAAAACAAGAATCGTATTAATATCGAGGAGATTCGGAAGTATCTCGATCTTTCCTATGCCGAGCAAGTGAGTCTTGGAACTATTGCCAGCACATTTTTTGTCAGTAAAGAGCATCTGTCCCGCACGTTCAAACAAGAAGTCGGTGTTACCGTCATGGATTACTTGATTGCCAAGAGGATGGAGAAAGCGCTTGACCTTCTTCAGGACGCCTCCGTATCCATCAAAAGCGCCGCAGAAGCAGTCGGCTATTCCGATCTCACTTATTTTCACCGCATATTCAAAAAAATGACAGGAATGACACCATCTCAGATTAGACAGGATGATGAATGAACTTAAGTCAGTCGAGTGATATCAATATTATCCAATCCGAGATGCTTTTTCTGTCCAATGAATGGTGGCGCTTTCTTAAGTATACTAGGTTCGTAAGCGTTACCATAACAAAGGGGGCGACAAAATGAAGAAAGCATTTGTAATGATAGTTGCTATGGCTCTACTAGGAAGCACGGTAGCTTGTTCTTCGGGTCAAAGTACACCAAGTGCGGGAGAAAGCAGCAATTCCAAAAGCGAGGGTGCGGCTAAAAAGGTTGAATTGAAAGTATTCCTTGGCGGCTTGGACCGTTTTCGCGATCAATTTGAGAAGTACTTCGCTGAATTTGCTAAAAAAGAAAAGAAAGAGAAAAATATCGAGGTTACGATCAACACCGAGTATCCGGGCTCCGATAATTCAACACAAATCTTGAAAACGCGTCTAGCCACTGGCGACGTACCGGATATTTTCAGTCTGCATGCCGTGAATGACATTCCGGACTACTACAAAGCCGGTTATTTGGACGATTTAACGAAACAACCGCTTTCCCCTAAGCTGATTGATGGCATTAAATCACTTGTGACGATTGATAACAAAGTTGTAGCGGTGCCTATGGAAAGCTTGGCATGGGGGTATCTTTACAACAAAAAAATCTTTAAAGATCTAGGAATCAAACCGCCGTCTACTTTGACAGAAATGAAGGCTGTTGTTCAAAAGCTGAATGACAATAAAATCAAGCCGTTTATGCTCAGTTACAAAGAAAGCTGGATCCCTCAGTTATTCTTGCCTCTGGCCATTGGCGGATTAGGCAACTCCAGCCACAAGGATTTTGTTGATAAAATGAACAAAAACCAAGGAAGCTTTGCAGATGTGAAAGAGATGTTCGGGATCATCGATCTTGTTAACAGCAACGGCACCGATCGTGTATTCGAAGTAGGCAACGATGACGGGGCTGCTGATTTCGCTGCCGGCAAAGCCGCTATGTGGGTGCAAGGTCCATGGGATGCAGACAGTCTATTGAAGGCTAATGATAAGTTCGAATTCGGGGTTGCTCCTCTTCCTATTAATGATGATCCTGCTGCAACACTAATCAACGTATCCGTGTCAACTTCCTTAGCGATGGCTTCACAAGGCAAGAATAAAGAAGTTTCGGCGGATCTGCTGAACTTCATTTTGGATGATCAAGCGTCAAACGACTTGTATCAAGGATTGAAGTTCAATCCAGTGTCCAAAAACCACACGTTCAAACCGTATCCTTGGGTCGAGGACGCTTCCGTTTTTGTAAACAAAGGGCAGTCGTATAAAGATCCGCAGATTCCAGCAGCCGTGAAGGATGAGTCGGGCAAAGCGCTTCAAGCTTATTTTAACAAGAAAATGTCCGCAGATGATGTCATTAAGGATCTGGATAAAACCTGGAAAGATGCGAATGCCATAGCCAACAAAAAATAAAGATTGGAAGACATGTTGTGCTCTGCCCTGGTCTTGGAAAGATCAAGGCAGAGCACGAGATTTTCCTAAGGAGTGAGCCCACGTGCTGAAACGCCTTGCCAAAGACCATACATCGTTGATCTTGTTCGTGCTGCCCGCTTTTATCATGTATGTGATATTTCTGGTTATTCCGATGCTCCAAGGCTCGTATTACAGCTTTACAAATTGGGATGGCTTGAACAAACATTACAGCTTCATTGGGATAGAGAACTTTATTGAAGCTATTCGCGATGATGTGAATTTTCGATCGTCGATTGTATTCACGGCCAAATATGTCTTGTTTGCTGTCGTTTTTCAGAACGCCATCGCGCTGCTGCTTGCGCTAATGATAGAGTCTCAAAGCAAAGGAAAAGGGTGGCTTAGAACGATCTTTTTCATGCCAAGCATGTTAAGTATTATCATTAGCACGTTCATGTGGGTATTCGTGTTTACAAAGGTCATGCCCGCATTGTCCAAGTATGCCGTTTTGAAATTTCTCGATATTTCCTGGTTAGGCGACCCCAACGTCTCGTTTTTCACGATCATGCTCGTTTCTGTTTGGGGCGGTATTGGAACTTTAATGATTATTTACATGTCGGCCATTCAAGGCATTCCCATGCATCTCAAAGAAGCGGCTATTATTGACGGCGCCAAGCCTTATCATATGCTGCGCTATATTACTCTGCCGTTGATTGCGCATGCGCTCACGATCTGCATCTTTTTAACCTTGAACAACTCCTTTAAAGTGTATGACCTAATCTATGCTTTGACAGGCGGAGGACCTGCCCGGGCAACGCAAGTTATCTCTATGAATATTCTGGAAGAGGCTTATCAGCGCAATTTCCGATACGGATATGCGAGCGCGAAAGCAATTATTCTCTTCCTGATCATACTTGTCATTACGCTTATTCAAGTGTCGGTGATGAAGAAGCGGGAGGTAGAGGCATGAACAAGCGGCAGTATTCGGGGCTGTCTCTATTGGTACTAGGCATCTTGGCTGTTTTTTTTCTTTTTCCGATCTACATGGCCATATTGAATTCTTTCAAAACGCAGGGAGAGATGTACAGCTCCGTTCTAGGCTTACCCGTCAAGCTCCACATTGAGAACTATGTGCAAGCTTTTAGCAAAGCGAACATGCTTAAGAGCGGCTGGAATACGATTGTTGTCACTGTAACTGGCATCGTGGTCATTGTGTTGTGCAGCTCTTTGGCAGGCTACAAGCTTTCCCGAACGCCTGGAAAGTTGAGCAACGTGATTTTCATGCTGTTCGTATCCTCGATGCTGATTCCTTTTCAGACCATTATGGTTACTTTAACGAAGATGGCAAAATCGCTAGGACTTCAGGGTTCGCCATTTGGTTTGGGCATTGTTTGTGCCGGACTTGGCGTCAGTATGGCCGTGTTTCTGTATCACGGTTTTGTGAAAGGCATTCCACGAGAGCTCGATGAGTCTGCGAAAATGGATGGATGCAGCGAAATAAAAACCTTTTTCATGATCATTTTACCGCTGCTGCTGCCGATTACATTCACGATTGGTATTCTCAATCTGTTGTGGTTGTGGAACGATTTCCTCTTGCCGGTGCTCATGCTGACCGATTTCCGCCAATATACGTTAGTTTTGACAATCAATATGTTCTTCGGCAAGTACAGCCGGGAGTGGTCACTGATTCTGGCCTCTCTGATTTTGTCATCGATTCCGATTGTCGTCATATTCGCCTTGTTCCAACGTTGGATTATCCAAGGGATTACGGACGGAGCTGTAAAAGGCTGACGAAACGGCAAGAATTATGCATAGGAGTATTGCGAAAATAGTCGAAACGAGTCGAATGATTTTCGGGGAACTGCCCATATTGGGTGGTTTTTTCGTTTTTTCAGGCCTATTATCCTACGGGAATCGCGTGTTTTTCCTTGTTTTTACATATTCTTCACATTTTAATCACACTTCTATCATCAATGTCAAATATGGTGAAAGAGAGTATTTGCCCAAATGAAAAGAATCAGACGGAGGTTTCCATCCCATGAGGAAGTACAGTTCACTCAAGAGTACCACAATCATCGCAGTCGTTACCGCGATAACCGTCACCATAGCGGGTTGCAGCACGCCAGCAAGCACCGCTAAACCAGGGGCAAACGGACGAACGGGAACACGTCAGATGACCGTAGAAACACAAGTTGTTAAATTGTCGGACATCGGTGGCGGACAAGTCTTTACAGGCTCGATCACGCCGGCTTTCACTACGAATCTTTCTTCCAAAGTGAATGGCCGCATTACATCTCTTGATGTGAATATCGGGGATAAAGTGACGGTCGGACAGGCTTTAGCGCACATTGATACCACCACGCTTCAGCAATCTGTTGAGCAGAGTAAAAGCGACTATGCTTTGAGTCAGGTGCAGTACAACAAAGTGGTGAATGATCAGGCCAACAGTCTGGCTTTAGCTCAGAAAACGCTGGCCGTTCAGCAAGCCGCTTACGAGAAAACCATTAATGATCAGAAAAATGCTGTAGCGCTGGCGCAAACGCAATTAAATAATGCGATTACGACTCAGCAAAATTCGATTGAAACCGCAAAACAAGGGGTTTCTACTGCACAGGTAGGATTCAGTAAAGCACAAGCTGATGCCGCTACCGCAGTAACTGTCGCACAGACGAACTTGAATTCACAATTAGACAGCTTATTAACAACACAAAATAATAATATAGATACTTCTCAATTAAGCGTGCAGCAAGCTGTTGCTGCTTACAATGCAGCTCTTCAGTCCGGTAAGGACGTAGACAGTGCATTCGCTAAGCTGCAAACGACACAGCTTGCCCTGCAGCAGGCGCAGCAGGCGCAATATAAAGATACACAGTCGGCGCAGCAATCGTTGACGAGCTTACAAAATGCGCTGTTGACGGCACAAAGCTCGCAAGCGGTGCAAGTTGCGCAGGAGTCCTTAAATTCAGCGCTATTATCACTTGCTAATACACAAGCGACAGCTGCAGCTCAGCTTGATCTCAGCCGTACTCAGCTGGCACAAACACAATCGTCGCAGGATATTTCCAAAAACAGTGCGGAGGCTGCGCTCGAACAATCTAAACAGCAGCTGAAATCTGCCCAGTCTACGGATTCCTTGGAGGTAAGTGCTGCTCAGCTGCAACAAGCTCAAACTAGGTTGAGCATTTTAAGCGAACAGCTTCAAGATGGTGTATTGACGAGCCCCGTTGCAGGGATCGTAAGCGCGATTCTGGTTCCAGTAGGACAGAATGCAGGGCAATCTGCCGTCATGTCGATTTCTACGGTAGATCCATTGTTAGCAACCGTAAACGTATCTGAGGCATCTATTGGCAAAATCAAGTCCGGCTCACCTATGTCGGTTAAAATTCCTACGTTGAATAAAACGTTTGATGGAACCGTGTATACGATTCATCCAACCATGGATGCTACGTCCAAATCTTTCTTGGTCGACATCAAAATTAAAGATGATAACCATGAAGTATTGCCTGGGATGTTTGCGGAATCGTCACTCAAAAGCGAAGGTAAACAATCCATTGTTGTCCCTGCAGACGCCGTGCTCAGCCAACCAAGCGGTAATGCGGTATACATTGTGAAAGACGGGAAAGCGTCGAAGGTGCTTGTAAAAGTAGGCGTAATGACCAGTTCGTCCTTCGAAATTACTAGCGGGCTGAAAGTTGGAGATGAGCTTGTCGTTAAAGGACAAGAGCTGCTTTCCGATAACGTTCCGGTTCAGATTAATCAACCAGGACAAGAAAATGGAGCAGGCAAAGGCCAGGGGCAAGCCGGTCAAGGTCAAGGCAAAAGCGGAGCCCAAGGGCAAGGTGGTCAAGGCCAGGGACAAGGTCAAGGCCAAAATAGAACTGGCGGCCAAGGTGGTCAAGGCGGTCAAGGTCAAGGCCAAGGCCGAAGCGGGGGCCAAGGGCAAAACGGACAAGGTACCCCAGGTAAGGGAGCTGACCCATCAGGGGCTAAGCCAACCGGCAACGGCGCTGATGCAGCAGCTCCGAAAGCGGGGGCTGGACAGTGAAATTAGCTAATTTCTCCGTTCATCGTCCTGTCACCATCTTGATGATCATGATTTCACTCGTGATCGTAGGTTCGATCGCAATTCCGCTTCTCCCCGTGGATCTGTACCCGAACCTGGAAATTCCATCGGCAACGGTATCGGTTTCTTGGAGCGGCGCATCACCAGGACAGATCGAGCAACAAATTACGAAGCCGATTGAGAATGCGATGGCTACCGTCACAGGAGTCACGAGTATATCCTCCAGCTCTCGTACGGGATCAAGTAACGTTACCCTGCAATTTAATTACGGAACGAATATTGATCAGGCAACCCTGACCATGAGGGATAAATTGGATCGTGTCCGAAGGCAGCTTCCTACGGATGCGGATGCCCCCGTCGTTTCACGTGTTGATCCGAACAGTACGCCGATTATGACGTTAGCCTTGTATGGTAAAACAGATCTGGTCACACTGCGCGACATTGCTGACAATATTGTGAGTCCTGATGTTCAGCGATCCGATGGCGTTGCATCGGTTGGGGTTACCGGCGGACGTGTCAGACAAATACAAATTCTTGTCGAACCAAGTCGATTACAGCAATACAATATCTCTTTCAGTACGTTGGTTTCCGCTCTCGGTAATGATAACTCTTCCACTGACGCCGGACTTGTGAATAAAGGCAGTCAGCTGGTGCCTTTGCATATTGATGGAGAATTTAAGTCAACGGCTGATATCGGAAAAGTACAGGTTCAGCTAGGACGTGGACAAACGATCGCGCTAAGCGAACTTGGTACCATTATTGACACTTATCAAGATGTTACGCTTGAAGCGCGCAAAGACGGAGAAGTCAGCGTTTCCCTCTCTGTTCTTAAGCAATCGGATGGCAACACGGTTTCCGTGTCCACCAACATTCAGAACTCGCTTCAAGAGATTCAATCCAAGCTTCCGGAAGGCATGCATATCGCGGTATTGAATGATTCTGCCAAGTTTATTCGCGATTCCTTGCGTACCGTTGTTGAGCATACGCTGCTTGGAGGCGTGTTCTCGGTCATCATCTTGTTGTTCTTCTTGCGAAGTGTAAGGGCGACACTCATTATCGGTGTCGTTATCCCGATTTCAATCATAAGCACATTCAGTATGATGTATTTCGGTCATCAGACGATTAACACCATCACGCTCGGAGGCTTGGCGCTTGGTCTTGGTTCACTCGTAGACTTCGCGGTCGTTGTCTTGGAAAGTATTTTCCGTAAACGCCATGAAGGCTTGTCTCCTGAGGAAGCCGCCAAAGTGGGAACAGCTGAGGTAGGCACAGCGGTTATGGCTTCAGCATTGGCCCAAATTGCGGTTTTTGCGCCGACGGCTTTCATTAGTGGCTTGGTTAAACAATTTTTCTGGCCGATGGCGCTGGTTGTTTGTTTCTCTCATATAGCCGCATGGTTTGCTGCTGTAACGCTGGTGCCAATGCTAGCTGCGAAAATTTTGCGTCGCAAAGTCGATGAAGAGCTGCCAACCGGTAGAAGCTTAAATCCTTTCGTTTGGTTCGGCAGAGCCATGGAGATGCTCACGAGGGTGTACGGAAGGCTGCTGCGGTGGTCGATGCTTCATCGTTGGGTGATTATCTCCATTACAGTTCTGTTATTCGCTGCGAGCGTGTACTCGGTTCGTTTTGTGGGTAGTGAATTAACGCCAAAAACAGATCAAGGGCAAGTGAATCTAAATATTAATCTGCCGCAAGGGACAGATTTCGCTGTGACGAATCAAGTAGCTACTACGCTGGAGACGAGATTGAAGGACGTGCCGGAAATTGATACCGTTTTTACCTCTGTCGGATCTGCCGGTGGCGGAGCCTTTCAATCAGCGTCAACGAATACGGGAAGCATTCAGATCCGATTAAAACCGCTCAGTGAAAGAAAGAAAACGACCGATCAAGTCGCTGAACAAATCCGGACGCTCACTACTGGCTTTGCAGGTGCACAAATTGGTGTAAGTGTTCCATCAGGGGTACGTCTGCCAGGGCTTGGCGGTGGGGGTAACTTTGGCGGCGGTGACATTCAAGTTGATTTATCCGGACCGGATTTAGCCGTCTTGCAAAAGCTGGGTGACCTCGTCGCACAGGAAATCACTTCCGTAGATGGCACGCGCAATGTGCAAAATACGTTAGATCGTTCAATCCCACAGTTTAATTTAACTATCGATCGTGATGCAGCGGCGCATTACGGCGTTTCGTTAAGAGACGTGATGACCGCATTGCGTACAGCTTATCAAGGAAGTGTGGCTACACAGTTTAAAACCGCTAGCTCGCAAATTTCCGTTCTAGTGAAGTATCCGAATGAATTCACGAATAAGTTGGAGAATTTCAACAATGTGACGATCAATACGGCAAGCGGTACGATTGTCCCTGTTAGTCTCATTGCCAAAGTTGAACCAGGTACAGGGCCAGCCCAAATTCGCAGACAAGATCAGAACCGTGTGGCGTCGGTGCAAGCTTCCGTATTTGGCGCTTCTGTCGGAGAGGTATCGGCGCTCGTCAAAGCGAAAATTGATGCGATTCAACCACCTGACGGTTACCAAGTTAAAATGGGCGGCCAGCAGACAAGTCAGAATGATTCTTTTAAAAGCTTATACTTAGTTCTTATTCTATCCGTTGCTTTGGTGTACATGGTTATGGCTAGCCAATTTGAATCGTTATATGGTCCATTTATCATCATGTTCTCCTTACCGCCAACGTTTATTGGCGGCATACTGGGACTTCTCGTCACACATCGAACGATTAATATGAACTCTATCATTGGAATGATCATGCTAATAGGGATTGTCGTTAATAATGCCATCGTATTAATCGATTATACAAACCAATTGCGTGCCAAAGGGATGCCGCTGTTCGATGCTTTAATTGAAGCGGGTAAAGTGCGGTTGCGGCCGATTCTAATGACTACGGCGACAACTGTTCTTGCGATGCTGCCCCTTGTTATCGGCTTCGGGGAAGGCGCGGAGACACAAGCTTCCATGGCAACCGTTGTAGCTTTTGGTTTGACTTTATCCACTTTAGTCACACTTGTATTGGTTCCTGTTGTTTACACATTGCTGGATGGTTGGAAAAATGGCATTACAAAAAGATTTAAACGCAAACCAACCATTACCCAGGAGCCAGGGACGATTGCTTAGTGATAGAGATCTACGAAGATAGCTTTCTTGATGGAAAGCTTTAAGGAGAAGGAACATGAAAACAGTGAAACGTAACGTTACTTTCTGGCTGCTAGGTTTTCTGCTTTTTAGTTCCTTTACAGCTTTCTCGGTATTTCCCGGGAAAGTTTTTGGGGAAACTAACAGCCCTAGTGCCGCCACAGCAGACATAAACTCTGCCTCGATTCAGCAAATTCGGGGCGGGAAAGGTTTTACGGTAGTTTTGAAGAAAGACGGCACCGTTTGGACATGGGGAAATAACCTTCGCGGTAAGTTGGGGGGAGGACTGAGCAATCGTAATCAAGCGACACCAATCAGCGGATTATCGGGTATCACGGCAATTGCGGTTGGTTCGGCTCACTCCTTGGCACTCAAATCCGATGGTACCGTGTGGTCTTGGGGGGAGAACACATTTGGCCAGTTAGGCGACGGATCTACGATCGATCGGTCTGCACCTGTCCAGGTGGCTAATCTCACTCATGTTACAGCAATTTCCGCCGGTAATTTCCACTCGGTTGCCATCAAGGACGATGGTACTGCTTGGAGCTGGGGAGATAATACGTACGGTCAACTCGGAGACGGTACGAATACAACCCAAAATAAACCCGTTCAAGTCATCGGCAACATCGCATCCGTTAAAGCAATAGCGAGCGGTGCTTACCATACTTTAGCGCTTGATCAAGACGGCGTTGTATGGGCTTGGGGCGATAATTTCTTTGGCGAGCTTGGTTATGGCTTTGATCAGAACCGTTTGAGTACGCCGATTATGGCTACAAGCGCCAACTGGCATATTACTCAGATAGCTGCCGGATTCGACTACTCATTAGCTCTTAAAGATGACGGTACCGTGTTAACTTGGGGACTGATCGATTCGGACCCAAGCACGATGTATAGCGCTATTACGACGAATACGCAGGATGCGCATAAGTTCCCCGTACTTATTACCGGGTTGGATCATGTGACTCAAATCATGGCTGGAAGTTCGCATGCAGTGGCATTAAAAGATGATGGCAGCGTTTATACGTGGGGGAATAACACCTCTGGTCAATTAGGCGTAGGAACCGGATTTGATGGGAAAACATGGAGCCAGTCGTTTCCCAACCATGTCAATGATCTGCCCGAGACAGCCAGCTTAGGGGTAGGCTCCAATGACACTTTTGCGATCGATAAAGAGGGTAAGCTTTGGGCATGGGGGAACAACAGTTACAGCCAACTTGGCGACAATACCCTGAACAACCAAGCCGCTCCGGTTCAAACAAAAGTGAACGAATGGTTGAGTCCTCCCGTGCTTAAGCCCGGCGAAGGAACGGTTATCATAAAAGCACCTAAAAATCAGCCCCTTACGGCGAGCGAAAGTAACACATTTATTATCAAAAATAATCAACTGTACGGTTGGGGCAGTAATACGTTCGGTCAATTGGGAGACGGAACGCATACCTCCGCCATTGCTCCGAAAGCCTTGAGTTTGGATGGGATTGCTGCCATTGAAGGCGGTGATACGCACATGGTTGTCGTTAAGCAGGACGAGACCCTATGGACATGGGGGCAAAATTTCTTCGGTCAATTGGGCGATGGAACAACGACGCCAAGCACGGTGCCAGTTCAAGTAAGAGGCTTGAATGGTGTGGTAGCCGCGACAGCAGGAAGTAATCATACTTTGGCCTTGCTTAATAATGGTTCGGTTTGGAGTTTTGGCGACAATACCTATGGGCAATTAGGCCATGATACAACGGCAGCGTCGAATCAAATTATCCAACTATCCAACATTGTTGCTATCGCTTCAGGCGCCAATTTTAACTTAGCCCTTGAAAATACCGGTAAAATATGGGCATGGGGAGATAACACGAGTGGACAGCTAGGAGATGGGACGCTTGCCAGTAGGCAGCAGCCTGCACAGATTTATGATCTAGCTGGTGTTATTGCGATATCGGCCGGCAAGAACTTTGCGCTTGCTCTAAAGGATGACGGCACCGTCTGGGCTTGGGGCTACAATGCCTTCGGGCAGTTAGGCAACGGAACAACCGTTAATCAATCAAAGCCAGTTCAAGTGACGACATTGCCTTCCATGAAGTCCATACATGCAGGCTCTTATCACAGTCTAGCGATTGCAAATGACGGGAGTGTTTGGGCTTGGGGCCAAAACCTTTTTGGACAAATCGGCGATGGTACGAAGTCCAATCAGAATAAACCGGTACAAATCAAGGAGATTGCCAAAGCCGATGACGCTGCAGCAGGCGGGACTCATAGCGTAGTGAAAGGAACGGATGGCACCATTTGGACATGGGGCGGCAATTACACAGGCCAACTGGGCAGCAATTCCTTAGCCAATCGCAATCAGCCGGCGGTTGTTACTGGGCTAAACGCTTCGTTTAATGACCTGGAAGGTCACTGGGCGAAGGAAAACATCCTTCAAGCAGCGGAAAAAGGTATTGTAAATGGCTATAGCGACGGCAGTTTTCTTCCTGATCGTGTCATTACAAGAGGTGAATTTCTGAAGCTTGCCGTTACGGCTATGCATCTGCCTATTGCTTCAGAAAGTACAGGCGGAGCCTGGTATCAACCTTACGTCGACGCTGTACAAAAGGCGGGCATTCTGCAAGCGGGGGATCTGCAGCAAGGCTGGGATCTTCCGATTACCCGTCAGGAGATTGCAACAGTTGCCCTTCGTGTGATCACTCCGGATTTGCAAAAAGTAAATACCGTCATGGATCCGAGCTTTGTGATGAGCGAAGCTGTGAGCAAAGGAATTATACAAGGTTTAAGCGACGGAAGTTTGGCGCCGAATGAGGCAACGACACGAGCGCAAGCGGTTGTCGTCGTCGAGCGTGTCGGAAACATTTTGCAAGGCAAGTAATCCTAGACAGATAGCTAGATAGGAACATATAAAAAGGTACAGCTGGAACACGCAGAGTGAATCTTACTCTGGTGATCCAGCTGTATTTTTTTCATGCTGCACCAGAAAAATGGATAGAAAGATTTTCCACCTATCCTACTTTCCATATTTATGTATAATAGAAAGGGAACTATTTTCCATAAACTAGTTAAGGAGAGATTTATTTGAAAGTGCACACTCGCTATGTAATATACACTTTACTAGCACTCACGCTTTTGGGAGGAAATGGCCAAGTATTCGCAGCTCAACCCACCAGTGTTTCGCATTGGCAAACGAAGGAGCTGGACGGTGAGGTCTATGTGAAGGCATCCGACGTTGTCAAAACGCTTGGGGGAAGTGGAGATTACCGGGCTGAAGCGAATGATTTTAGCTATACTTCTACATCTCGTATAACGGAGGTAGTCAAGAAGGTATCTCCATCCATAGTCGGAATTATTGGCAAGCCGATGAGTGGGAGTCAAGCGTCGTCGGACAACCGTTTTAATTTGGCCCATGGCACCGGAATTATTGTTCAATCCGATGGGCTCATAGTAACCAATGCGCATGTAGTCGAAGACATGAAGCAGATTATCGTTGTAACCTCAGACGGTAAGCAATATGCGGGGAAAACGATTCATTTGGATGAAGAAAGCGATTTGGCGGTCGTTCAAATTGACGCCAAAGACCTGCCGGCAGCCACATTTGCCAAAAGCAGCACTGTTGAGGTCGGTGAACTTGTTGTTGCGATCGGTACGCCGATTACTTTTGCACTTCGCAACTCTGTAACCTATGGCGTGATTAGCGGGACAGACCGCTCTCTGCACTCAACGTATCGTTTGCTCCAAACTGATGCGGCTATTAATCCAGGCAATAGCGGTGGCGCATTAGTTAATTTGCAGGGTGAGGTTATCGGTATTAATTCGTTGAAGTTATCTGCGGCAGGTATCGATGGACTTGGATTCGCTATACCCTCAGACACCGTTCAATATATTTTGAATCAGTTTTTGAAATATGGCAAAGTCAAACGTCCTGCCCTTGGTCTGGAAGTAGAGGAGAGCTGGGCGGCTGTTGTCGGCCTTCCTACGGATGAGCCGCTTAAGGTTTCGCGCGTAGATCCAAATACGTCCGCTTCCGCTGCCGGCATTAAAGAAGGCGATGTCCTGTACTCTGTTAATAATTCAAATGTGAAAACACTGGTTGATCTAAATGAATTATTGAAACAATACTTACCCGGAGACAAGGTTACTTTGACCCTGCAGTCTAACGGAGACATTATCCAGAAAGATATTACTTTGCTGGATGCTACCCAAACCCAATAAACTCGGAAGGTGACAAATGATTAAATTACGCACTACATACCTGATTTTACTAGCATTTATACTCATAATGATTCAACCGCTCAGCGCTTTTGCGGATACAGAAACGAAAGATAAAGATCAATCGGTGCAGATTCAATTGAAGCTTGGTGAAGATCATATTACTATTAACGATCAATCCATTACCGTTGAAACCCCTTATGCGAACAATGGCGTGACGCTTGTTCCTCTGAGAGTCATTACATCGGCGTTCGGTGCAGCGTTAAGCTGGGCATCTGAAACACAGACGGTAGGACTCACCTATAATGGCACATCCATCTCGTTACAAATCGGCAGCACGACAGCCACAGTCAACGGGAAAGAAGAACAGATTGAAGTTGCGCCCGAGCTGAAAAATGGTACGACCATGGTACCTCTCCGCTTCATTTCGGAAAAGTTCGGAGCCAGCGTGAAGTTTGATGAAGCAACTTCAACGATTGCGATCTCGAGCACACGTGCAGCTGGCACGGATGCAGGAGGCATTGATTCAGATCTAGGAAAGACGCATATCGGCAACAGCTATTATGGCTGGTCGATGAAATATCCGACAGGTTTGGTGAAGAGTTATCAGAGCTTTAAGGAAGACTATGTTTCATTCAATGATGCAAATGGAGAGTACCACATTAACATTTCGGTGAAGTCCGATATGACCGAGAATATGTCGGAGGATGCTCTGCTGGACTTGCTGGTGGATCAAACGGATGGTGAACCGCTGCTAGAGAAAAAGTATGTTTCAAGCGGTGCACATCCATACGCGCTCCTTAAATCCAAGGATGATGGTGAACTCTTTGAGTATCGCGCTTATCAAAGCGGCGACAAAGTATATATCCTTATTTTCACGATTGTAAAGGAAGAAACGGATAAAGTTATAACGAAACATAATGCTTATCAGGATCTTTTAAACAGCTTTCAAATGTCATTCGATACAAGTGTTAAAACCTTGAAAGATCTATCGACAGTCAAAGATGGATTACGTATGTACACGGATGAAACGTACGGGATTTCCATCAAGATTCCAGCCGAATGGTCGAAATCCGGAAGCAACAGCGAAATGATTCAGTTCATTGATCCTAAGAAAAAAAGAAGTATTGGCTATAGAGTGACTTCCAAGTCGGACAGCGATACGCTGCAAAAATGGTCTGATCGTACTGCTCAAAATTATACGCAGTTGTACGCTTCAGCATATAGCAAATCGGAAGCTGCACGGAGTATCGTCGTTGATGGGAATCAGGCACTTGTGAGCCGAACGTCGAACACATTTGACAATCGCATCTGGGATTCGACGGAGAACGTGTATCTCATCAAAGGAAATTATAAATATTATATTGTGATTGATTTCAGTAATAAGGATGATCTTTCCGATAGCTTCATTCAATCCACGTTGCAATCGATTAAAATCGGTAAACCTTCCAGTTCGATCGGGACGATTAAAGACAGTTCGGAAAACTTGGATCGTTCGAAAACGAGTGTAGTGAAGAATAAGAATTATAACTATACAATTTCAATTCCTGATTACTGGAAGCTGAATGCAGCTAAAAGTAAAAATGGCATACTGGAATACACGTTTGGGATGGGGCATTTTCTTTTTCTAGCTGCTGATTCGGAGTTAGCTGGTTTAACCACCCAAGAAATTGTAAAGCAGTTTAAGGAAAATGCTCTCGTTCAGTACGGTGGCACTGATGTCAAAGAGACCGTCAACCGAACGGAAACCGTTGACGGTGTTCAAGCGGTGTGGATAGAATGGGAGGTAAAGGATCTTGTAACGACAATGAGCCTCCTTCAAAAGGACGGCAATTATTATCTGTTTACGGCCGTTTATCCGAAGGCAATCCAAACGGAGTTCTTGCAAAAACAATTGTTGGATACAATCAAATCATTCCAAACAACAAAATAAAGCACAAAAAAAGCCGGAGGCCATCTCCGGCTTTTTTTGTGCATCTTTTATACAGACAATTAAATATCGTCCGTCAAAACAAGCGTATCCCCGTTAACTGTTCCTTTCAGCTTCAGCAAGGAAAGATTAACGTAGACCGTACCGTCATAGGTAAAAGATCCCGTTCCTTTGGAATATTGACTCTTGGTGGCAAATAAGCCGACAAGCTGACCATTATAGCTAAGCTGCAGCATGGGCTCGCCCCAGCTAATTGTGTAAAAGCTGCTTAAGGTCGCAAGAGAGACATAACGCGCTCCGTCCACTTGGATGAGGCCAAAATCTCCCGTGCTTTTTTGGGACTTTTCATCCTCTAAACTGAGAATCACCGTTTTAATTGCTTGGTAGCCGCTGCTTAGGTCGCCGGGCACTTGCGGATCAGGTGTTGCGGACGGGGAAGGCGTCGGAGATGGCGTTGGCGTTGGGAGGGATGGCTGTACCTCTTTTTTCTTAAGCGAAATGCCGAGGTCGGCATCGAAAGAAACATCGTATCCGGTTGCTTCACCAAGAGCACGTACCGGCAAATAAGAAGTACCGTCCACAACGATAGCCGGAGTTGCCAATGTTTTGCCTTCAATTTGGAAGGGGAAAGCCCCCTGAATCGTTTTCCCTATTAAACTAGTAACTTCTTCTGCATGCGCAGAAAGTGTCGTAGCCAAGAGGAATCCGGCGATACCGCCGATGATATACTTTTTCAAATGATGCACCGCCTATTGGGTAGATTGTCTATGATTAATAATACGCTATGTTGTTTTTGTGCTGCAACTGTATGGCCTTTTGAAATTTACATAAAGTAAATGCAGAATTTATATAATCCCCGAACTCCTTTTATATACTTAAATTGTTTGAATATAGGGACTAGGTGGTAGAACAAAATGATCAGAAAACGCAACTTGCAAGAATGCCATTCTCTGTATAATTTATTAAATGATCCTGAGGTTTTTCCTTATGTCCGTTATAAATGCCAGTCGTATGAAGAATATTTATTCGTCACCAAGCAGTTAATTGTGGAAGAAGAGCAACAGACGTGTATTTCCAGAACGATTCTTAACGAGATCGGTCATCCCATTGGTACAATTGATTTATATAACATTGAGAGTAAAGCGGGCTTTTTGGCGACATGGATTGGAGCTCCTTATTTTGGCAAAGGTTATAATCAAAGGGCGAAGGAATCCTTTTTTACGGAGGTCTTCCTTGAACATAGGATTGAAACGGTATTTTTGAAAGTCAGGAAACAAAATATTCGCTCAAAAAAAGCCGTTGAAAAACTGCCGTATGCCAAGTTAGCCAATGATTTAAACCCGCATGTCTACGCGTCTATCAATCCTTATGAACAAATCTATGATTTGTATCAAGTGGAGCAGTCGGACTTTTTAGAAGCTAGTGAAGGTATGCAGCATGAGGTTGCTACATAACAGCAAATTTCAAAAGGTTTAGCGAGAGTTTTGCTAATGAGAGAACTGGAGTCCTCTATAATGGAAAAAATGGGTCTGTATCCTCTCTGAGGGGAACTACAGGCTCTTATTTGGCCTTCATGAGCCGCAGTTCGCGTCGAATTGGCAAAATAGCGGACTGTAGTTCCCCTCTACCTCTGAAACTGTGCGTTTCCCCAGAGATAGCGGACGCCAGTTCCCCCAAGGAAGAATCTTAGCCGGATTCCTGCTAGTTTCCAAGTTGAATCCACAGTTAGCGGCTATTCTTACAGAAAATGATTTTACCCCCTACGAATCATGAGATTACCTATCACCCAATCGCCTAAAAAAGCGTTAAAATAGACATATCCGTCCCATAGGGATATAGACTTATATAAAACGGTGACACGATCACAGGTTTGAAGGGAGTATGTCAATGTTTTGGACTGTTGAGAAATTGCATGCACGCATCCATGAACTGGAACCATTTCGCTACCGTGATGCTAGAGTTATCGATACTTTTCGAATGAAACACGATGCCGAAGGAGCGATTGGAGCTTACCCGACAGAAGACGGCGAGTGGGGGACTATTCAAAATGGAGATCGCTGGAAAGGGCGCGATGTCTACTACTGGTTAGCTGCAGACCCTGTTATCCCGGCCGAGTGGAAAGGAAAAAAGGTCATCGGCCGATTTAACTTAGGCCAAACGGGTGGAGGAACGAACAGCGGGTTTGAATCGCTGCTTTTTTTGAACGGGGAGCCGTATCAGGGCGTGGATTCGAATCATGAGGAAGTATTTTTCTCGGAAGAACTGATTGGTTCCACGATCCAGCTTCGCTTCCGTTTGTGGTCCGGGCTAGGCGGCTATCAAAGCCACCTTGAAATGGAGAGCAAGCTGGAGATGGCCGCATTGTGCTGGCTGGATGAAGCATGCGACGATCTGTTCTACACAGCCAAAGCTTTGTTGGAAACGATTCGCATCCTGGATGAAAATCGTCCGGAACGGCACCAGCTGCTGTCTATGCTGGATCAAGCTTTTCTGCTGCTCGATTGGTCAAGGCCAGGCAGCGAGGCTTTTTACAGTTCAGTAGCGAGCGCGCAGGAGCAGCTTCAAAATGCGTTGTCAGCGGTGCCCAAACTGCACTCGGTTGTGGTTCAATGCATCGGGCATACGCATATCGATGTCGCATGGCTCTGGCGTTTGAAACATACGCGGGAAAAAGCCGCGAGATCTTTTTCAACGGTGCTGCGATTAATGGAGCAGTACCCGGAGTACATTTTCTTGCAAACACAGCCGCAACTGTATGAATACATCAAGTCGGATTATCCGGAAATTTATGAACGCATCAAGGAACGTGTACAGGAAGGGCGCTGGGAAGCAGGCGGTGCGATGTGGCTGGAGGCGGATTGCAACTTGGCTTCCGGGGAGTCGCTTGTACGGCAGCTTCTGTATGGCACCCAATTCTTCCGTGACGAATTTGGTGTTGCCTGCAAATATTTGTGGTTGCCTGATGTATTTGGATACAGCTGGGCGCTGCCGCAGATTTTGCGAAAGGCCGGTATTGAATCTTTCATGACGACGAAAATCAGTTGGAATCAATACAATCGGATGCCTCATGACACTTTTATGTGGAGGGGGATTGATGGCACAGAAATTTTGACTCATTTCATTACTACGCCTGATCCTGGCTCCAGCGAAGGAGCCTTCTACTATACGTACAACGGAAAAGTAACGCCGTCCTCGGTACAAGGGATTTGGGACGCTTACCGTGATAAGTCGCTCAATTCGTCTTTACTGCTGGCTTATGGATACGGCGATGGCGGGGGCGGCGTAAACCGGGAAATGCTGGAGATGAGGCGCAGATTAGATCAAATACCTGGTATTCCCGAGGTGAAGACGGGACGCGCGGACACTTATTTCAACGAGCTGCAGCAACAAGTGTCGAATTCAAAATCCTATGTGCACACATGGGACGGCGAATTGTATTTGGAGCTGCATCGCGGCACCTATACAAGCCAAGCATATAACAAGCTTATGAATCGAAAGCTGGAGCTCTTGTATAGAGAAACGGAATGGATGCAGGTCATGAGCAGCATATTAAATGCCACCGCACATGTAGGGACTAGTGAAAGCTCGCTCCTTTTATATGAAGGTTGGAAGATTATTTTACGCAACCAGTTCCATGACATCATCCCGGGTTCGTCGATTCGAGAGGTCTACGAGGATAGCAGGATTGAATACAGTGAAGCTCATGCCATTGGCGAGAAGGTGTGGAATCAATCCGTTTCCTATCTAACAGACGGCAAGCAGGGGCGTGAAGTGGTGGTGTTCAACAGTTCGCCATGGGAGCAAACGGATATCGTATGCTTGCCCCAAGGAGAGTCTGCAGAAGACTGGTTGGATGCTCATCAACGTCCGCTTGAAGTGCAGAGGGCGGATGGGAAGATGTGGGTTAAGGTGGAGAACATTCCATCGATGGGTTACACGGTGATTCGTCAGGCCGATAGAGCGGATACGTATATGCAAAAAGTGAAAGAGAATCCATTCCAAAAGCTGGATCAGGGATTAATCACTCCTTTTTACGAAATTGAATGGGATGATCAGGGTCAGATTGAACGACTCTATGATCGCATAGAGAAGCGGGAAATCATTGCTGAGGGTCAGCGAGGCAACCGATTTGAGGTGTTTGAAGACAAGCCGAAAGGTCGGCACGAGGCGTGGGATATTGACATTTTTTATACTGAGAAAAAACAGGAAGTAACTTGTGTGACTCGGTTGGAAGTGACGGATACCGGAGCTTTGGCTGCTATCGTTCGATTCGAATGGTCCTACATGGATTCAACCGTTGTACAAGATATGGTGCTCTACGCGCATAGCCGCAGAATAGATTTCAAAACGCATGTTAATTGGAATGAGCAGCGAAAATTGTTGAAGGTAGCATTTCCTGTGCGCATCCGGGCGACGGAAGCGACCTATGACATTCAATTCGGCAATGTAAAGCGGCCTACGCATTGGAATACAAGCTGGGACTATGCACGGTTCGAGACGGTTGGCCATCAGTGGGCTGATTTGTCCGAACGGGGATATGGCGTCAGCCTCTTGAATGATTGCAAATACGGCTATGATATCAAAGATCATGTCATGAGACTCACGCTGATTAAGTCCGCAAAGGTTCCGGACCCTACAGCTGACATTGGTGAGCATCACTTCACGTATTCACTGCTTCCGCATGCCGGCGATTGGTATGAAGGTAAAACGATGCATTCCGCATGGTCACTTAACAATCCTTTGACATCTGCCTCCGGTGCGCCCGATCAAGCCTCGTTCAGCCTGTTCCAGCTTTCCTGCGATCATGTCATGATTGATGCAGTCAAACGAGCTGAGGACCAAAATGGAGTCATTCTTCGTGTACACGAGTTCGCAGGAATTAGCGGACAAGTGGACATAACGAGCGATGCACGGATAGCGTCTTGGCAGGAATGTAATCTGCTCGAACGCCTGGAAGGCGAGCAGCAGCATGACGCTCGAATAAGCGTTCAAATGAAGCCTTATGAGATCAAGACCTTTATAATCCATTTTAATTAGCTTTCATGTAAACGAGGCCGCGAATTTTTCGCGGTCTATTTGCGTTTGCCGTGCATCCACTGCGTATCTGCTGAGCGATTCCCAATTCCCTCCCCTTAAGAGGAAGACAGTTGATTTGTCGCACGGACATAGTTGGATTACCACTCCCGCCTTTCTGCGCGGTTGTAATATGCTTAATCTACTAATTAAGTCTAAGGAGTAGATCACATATGCGCAAAAGGAACTCCCTTTTCAATTCCTATGTTTTTATTTTTCCAAGTCTTTTTTTAACTTTGGCGTTAGGCATCTATCCGCTGATATGGGCGTTTCGCTATATGTTTTACGATTATCAGGGATATGGAGAAGAGAAATTTATCGGTATCGATAATTTTACAAGATTGCTGCGCGATACGGAATATTGGCATTCGGTATATAACACTATGATCTATGCGGGTGGCAAGCTGATTATCGTGCTGCCGCTTTCGCTGATCCTTGCCGTTATTTTAAATCGGGGGATCAAAGGGAAGGTACTCTTGCGTGCCGTGTATTTTATGCCGACGATTATAAGCACATCCGTCATGGCGATCGTATTTTTCACCATTTTTAATTCGTATAACGGACTGCTCAATCAATTTTTGCTAAAATATGGCCTGATCTCCAAAGCGATTGATTGGCTGGGCCCGGATTATGCCATGATCACGGTTATTATTATGGCCATATGGGGGGCGATCGGTAACTATATGCTCCTTTTCATTGCCGGATTGCAAGGGATTCCAGATGATTTATACGAAAGTGCTTCCATCGATGGAGCAAATGTGGTTCAAAAGTTTTGGTACATTACCATTCCGATGCTCGGACCTGTCTTGCAGATGATCGTTATGCTTGCCATTATCAACTCCTTGAAAGGGTATGAAAGCATTATGGTCATGACCGAGGGAGGACCTTTCGGCAAAACCGATGTCATGTATCTATATGTGTACAAGCTATTTTTCCCAGTCTCGGCTGTTTCTCCGACCGTCCAACAAATTGGCTACGGCAGCGCCGCCGGTTTCGTAACAGCCCTGATCGTCGGGTTGATTACCATTGTTTATTTCGCGATGTCCAAACGATTGAATCAGGATTAACATGGGAGGGTATACAATGACTACTAGCACGAAATCTGGCGGTTACCTCGGCGGCCGCATTATCTGGCACAGTATCAAATGGATTTTTTTGATCGCAGTTGCTTTTTTCACGATATTCCCTATTATTATGGCGATGTTGGGCTCTGTAAAAACGAATGCTGAATTGACGACCGGTGCCACCTTATTGCCGACCGTCTGGAAGTTCTCCAACTATGCTACAGCCTGGAAACAGGCCAATTTCGCTCAGTTTACGTGGAATAGCCTTTTTATCAGCGTAATTGTGACGATTGGCACGCTGCTCGTTGCAACCATGTCCGCTTATGCCGTGGATAGAACGAGGTTCCCAGGCAAAAAGCTGTACGTAGCTCTGCAAGCGAGCACGATGTTTATCTCCATTGGCGCCGTCGTCTTGATGCCGCAGTTCAATCTCATGGTTAAACTTGGTTTAAACAAATCCCTTTGGGGCGTCATTATCATTCTGATCAGTTCCCATGCGGTGATTTACTTCATGTTGATCGGCTTCTTTAAGGCCATTCCGAAGGATTTGGATGAAGCGGCTTACATCGACGGCTGCAATTTCTTTACCGTGTATTGGCGAATTATTCTCCCGCTCTTGAGCCCTGCACTAGGCGTTACTGCCTTGTTCACGTTCCGCGGCGCTTGGAATGAATATATCTTGCCGTTGGTCTTCACGATGACGAATCCGAAACTGCAAACACTGACGGTTGGGCTTGCTAATTTACGCTACGGCATTGGCGCCGCAGCCGAGGCACATCTGATGATGGCTGGTGCCTGTTTATCTTTCCTACCTATTTTGGTCGTATATATATTGGCAAATAAGTCATTTATTCAGGTGACGGCAGGAAGTGTAAAAGGATAAGGGTTACAGGAACATACAAAAGAGTTATTTTCCCCCACCTGGAAAGTTGATTTGTCCTTCACGGTCAAAACGGATATAGCGTTATTATGAAAACAGTTACATGAGGCATGGTTCAGACATTTGTAAGAGAGAAACGGGAGGGTTAACAACATGAGTAAAAAAGTAGTAATGAGCACGTTGCTTGGCGTTACACTGGTAGCTTCACTTGCAGCATGCGGTGGACAAACCGGTCAGCCTACGAATAACAGTGCCGGCGCAAGTAGCGCACCTGGAGCAAGCGGGCAGAAGACGAAACTTGCCTACTGGACGATTGACCGTCATGATGCTGACTATATGAAGGAAGTTATCAAAAAGTTCAATGAAACCAACAAGGACAACATTGAAGTTGAGATGACGGTGATGGCGGATAACTTTAACCAGTCTGTCGATATTGCTTTTGCAAGCAAACAAGCACCTGATATTTTTCGGACCAACGATTTTCCCGGCTTTGTGAAGAAAGGTTACCTATTGCCCCTGAACGATATGATGACAGACGATATGAAGAAACGATATAATAATCTACTTGTTGAAGGTAGCAATATGGTCGATGGAAAAATTTATTCGCTTCCGAACACAGGGCAATATTGGAGATTAATCTATAACGTAGATCTATTCAAAAAAGCCGGCATTACGGAACCGCCAAAAACCATTCAGGAAATGGTGGAAGATGCTAAGAAAATTACGGAAGCCGGCAAAGATATCGGAGCTTACGGTTTTGCGGAAAACTTCAAAAACCCAAGTTCTGCCTTCTCACGGATTGCCAACCCTATCGGATCCTTCAGCGGAACGTCTGTGTTGGACGGCTATAATTACAAAACAGGTCAGTACGATTTTGCTGCTTATAAGCCTATTGTTGAGGCGCTTCGCCAAATGAAGCAAGACGGCAGTATGCTGCCTGGTGTTGAATCGCTTGATATTGATCCGCTACGTGCCCAATTCGCGGCAGGAAAAATCGGCATGTATTTTAACCACTCGGGTGAACCTGCCGTATATCAAAGCCAATTCCCGACCCAAATTAACTGGAGCGCGGCGCTGCCCCCAACGATTGACGGGAAACAGCAAGGAACTGTAGCCGTTGCCAATACGGGGAATTATATTGGAATCAACAAAGACACTCCAAACAAAGATAAAGCATGGAAATTCATGGAGTACATCTATAATCTGGACTTCCAAAAGGAATACCACGAAAAAGGTCTTGGAATCTCGATTGTACCGGATGTGAATGCCACTGCGAAAAAGCCGGCTATGCCAGGTATTGAAGGTTTCTTGCCTACGAAGTTCGACGCATTATATGCAACGACTCCGACTAGCGTAGCAGAAACCAAGGTGGAAGGAACAAAATTAGGGAACGTCATCATTAAATACATGCTTGAAGGCGGAGATTTGGACAAGCTTCTGAGCGATTTGAACACTCGCTATAATGCGGCATTGGACAAAGCGCGTGCCGCGGGAGAAACGAAGATGAAGGCGGATCCGGATTTTGATCCGGGCAAACTGCAGGGTAGTCTTGCCAAATAGGCGCAAAGTTTAATGGTTACAATAGGTAAGGGGCGCGCGGCCTAAAGCAGCGCGTCTCTTCCTTATTATTGTGCGGAGAAGGGGGATACAGCTTGAACAAATGGTATTATCGGCTTTCGCTCCGCCGGAGGTTATGGATCTTGGTTCTGATGCTGACGGTTGTCTCCATCTCCATCACAGGGATGATGTCGTATTGGATTGCTTTTCGATCAACAGAAAGTGAAGCCTTTATTTCCAGTCAGAATACACTCAATAAAACAGCACGCGTGTTTGACGAGAAGCTTAGACACATCATTGTTACGACTTCTTCCATGATGCTCAGCGACCCCTTCAAGAACGCTATGGAAGATGTTGTTACGAATCATTCAGCTTCCTATTATACGCGGTTATCTTCTTTACAAACGCCTCTAGGGCAAATGAAACTTATAGAGCCTTCGATTCAGTCCGTTTTGATTTACACGCCTGTTGGCGAGATGTACGCCACGAACGATCTTCGCAACGGACAGATTCGTTTCAAAGATACGTTATTTTCACAATATTTGAACACAACCGAACGTGTCGTGTGGTTGGAAGATCATGAGGATCCGCTTTTTTCAGGAAAGTCGAGGGTAATTTCGTTGATCATGAAGCCTGTTACCGAAGCGGACGTTCGTGATGTATATGTCGTCGTTAACGTCAAGGAGGATGCAATAAGCAGAGTTGTTACGGATGGTTTGTTGGATCAGTCTAAAAACTATTACCTGATATCAAACAAAGGCGAAACGGTACTGCCGTTAAGCAGCCAAGCGCCACCTTTTCAAGATGACCCTTCTTTTCTGGATCAGCTAAAGAACCAAGATCGTGGGTTTTTCAAACATGACATCGCTGGTAACAAGTATTTAGTTAATTATGCGAGGCTGACACTGGCGGACAGTTGGACGATGGTCAGCATACAGACGCAGTCGGATTTGCTTCATCAAGTGAATCGCATCAAAACAATCACCTTTTGGATCATGTTATGCTGCGCGATATTGGCTTTCGTGTTATCGAATGTCATCTCAAGCTTTCTCCTGAAGCCGCTCCACAAACTGCAAGGTTTAATGAAGAAAGTGGAACAAAATCAGCTCGATGTGCGTTTCACCAGTAAATATGAAGATGAAGTGACGCAGGTTGGGCTGAAGTTTAACCGAATGCTGGAGGAAATTTCTTCCCTCATTGAGGATGTCAAGGAAGCCGAATATGAGAAACGCAAGATGGAGGTTAAAGCGCTTCAGGCGCAAATTGATCCGCACTTTTTGTATAACACATTGAATACGATCATTTGGAAGTCGGAAACGTCTCAAAACCGGGATGTCACGGAGATGATTACGTCGCTGTCCCTCTTGTTCCAGTTTGGCTTGAATGGCGGGAATGAGATGACTACTTTAACGAAAGAGATGGATCACGTAAGGCAATATTTAATGCTTCAGCAAAAATGTTACGAGGACTTGTTCGAGTATGCCATTGAGCTAAAGGACCCGTCATTGCGGGATGTTCCCGTTTTGAAAATTATTTTGCAACCCTTGGTAGAAAACTCCATCTTGCATGGCTTTCAAAGTATGGAAGGGATGGGGAACATTCGGATATCCATCTCCAAATCTGAGTCTCATCTCATTCTACTGGTGGAGGACAACGGTGCAGGCATGGACGCCCTATCCGTCGATGCGGATATGCGGAGTGAACAGCCGTCGAAGAAAAGCTATGCGCTTCGCAATGTGTATGGGCGACTAAGGCTTTACTACGGAAATAAAGCAGATATTCGTCTGAGCAGCGAGCCTTATGTCTCCACCACGGTGCAACTAACTATCCCATTGACAGGCGAGTGATGAAGCAATGACGACTGAACTTAGAATGTGCGTAATCGACGATATCAAAACCGTCGTGCAGGGTATTGCCAATCAAATCGATTGGACATCTTACGGCGTTTGCATCTCGGGTACTGCGAGCAATGGCGAGCAGGGGATAGAACTGATCAAACAAACGGAGCCGCACATCGTTCTGACGGACATTCGAATGCCCAAAGTAGACGGGCTGGAGATGACCAGGCAGATATTGGCGTGGTTTCCACGAACGAAAATTGTCTTTTTAAGCGGCTATACCGATTTCGAGTACGCGCAGGAGGCGCTTCGTCTAGGTGCGTTCGATTATATTGTCAAACCGTATACCCCGCAAAAAATTATCGATGTTGTTTTGAAGGCGAAGCAGTCCATTGAAGAGGAATTTCATGAAACACAGCGTTATCGTGAAATGGAAAGAAAGCTGCGGGAAAGCTTGCCATTTTTGAGGCAGGAATATTTTCAACTGCTGCTGCAGTTCCGAACGACCCCTGAACAGGCCCAAAAGCGGTGGGATTTTTTAAATATTGGACTTGAGCGAGAGCGATTTATTGTGATGTTGACGGAAATCGATCAGTTCAGTGAGCAAACGGATACGCTGCCTGTTCAGGAGGTCGAACTCATCCGGTTTACGGTTCACAATATTTTGGAGGAAAGCTTGAGGGAGTACACCAAAGGTTTCGTTTTTCGGGATCATACGAACCGATTTGTTGCGATATTTAATCCTTCGGATGCTTATCATGCAGATGTCATTGCGGAAAAATGCCGTGAAAATGTCAATAAATACTCCCGATATACCATATCGATTGGACTTGGAGAAGAAGTACAGGAGATCCATCAAATCTCGTATTCGTATTCTCAGGCGTTCGCTGCCATCTCCTATAATTTCTATACGGGAGGCAATACCGTTTACACGTATCGGGATTTGAGCCCGGTTCATCAAACATTGCCCCGCTATTCTCCCGAGAAGGAGAAGGAGCTTTTTTACTGCTTAAGGTCAGGAAATTTGCAAAAAGCGTGCAGCCTTGTGGATGAACTATTTGAGGAAGCCGTTCATGCCTCGACTCCTCCTGCTCCCGAGGTGGTAAAAGGTATGTGTGATGAGCTGGCCTTTCTAATCAATCGGGTCTTTTCTGAAAAGCTGACGCGCGATGAGATGGAAGGAATTGAACGTTATTTGTATTCCATCAAAAATCTCTCCTCCTATAAGCTGAAGGAACTTCAAGAGAACATTAAGGAATTGTGCAGGTTGGGCTGCGAGTTCATTCAAAAACGCCACGTTGAAGATGTGAACCAAGTTGTCGAGCAAGTGATTGCGCATATACGGCAAAATGTCTCTTCCAACATGACCGTTAATGATTATGCCAAACTGGTTTATTTGAGCGGCAGTTATTTTGCTAATTTGTTCAAAAAAGTGACGGGTATGACAGTAACGCAGTTCGTAACAACGGAGCGGATGGAGCAGACGAAAGCTATGCTGCTTGAAGGAAAGCAGGTTCAAGAGATTGCTCAGGCTCTCGGATATGAGGACAGGCGGCATTTCAGTGAATTGTTTAAGAAACATACGGGGATGACACCCTCAGAATTTAAACAGCTGTATATAAAATGAAAATTTGGCAAAAGAGGTGCTCGATATGCGTCAAAAATACTCTTATCTTCCTCCTAAGAACGGATACCCCGAGTGGAACAATAATCCGGAGATTTTTCAATTGAATCGAATGAAAGCTCATGCGACTTTAATGCCCTATGCCTCGATAGAAGAGGCACTGAAAGGGGACAGAAGCGCATCCCCATCCACGGTTTCACTAAATGGCATGTGGCAATTCAGCTTTGCCGAAACCCCGGAACAGCGTAATAGGAATTTTTACGAAATGGGCTATGATACCAGCGGCTGGGATACGATTCAAGTTCCCGGACATTGGCAGCTTCAAGGTTACGATTACCCGCAGTACACGAATGTTAGATATCCTTGGGAAGGTAAAGAGGATATCAAGCCCCCTTTTGCACCGACGAAGTATAATCCTGTTGGCTCTTATACGCGCACGTTTACGGTACCAAGTGACTGGAAGGATTTACCCGTTTATATTAGTTTTCAGGGTGTAGAATCGGCCTTTTACGTCTGGGTGAATGGTGACTTGGTCGGGTATAGCGAAGATTCGTTTACTCCTGCGGAATTTGACCTGACCCCTTATGTGCACGAAGGTGAAAATAAATTGGCTGTAGAAGTTTATCGCTGGTGCGATGCCAGTTGGTTGGAGGATCAGGATTTCTGGCGGATGAGCGGTATTTTCCGCGATGTTTACTTGTACAGCACGCCGAGAGTGCATATTTACGATTTCAGTGCTGTAGCGGATTTGGACGACGAGTACCGGCACGGTCTTTTGCATATAAAGGCAACGGTGACGAATGCGTTCGGTGAGCATTTAGACAAGCACACGCTGGAAGTCAGCCTTTATGATCAGGATGCGAATCTTGTGCAAGCTTCATTGTCCGCGGACGTCAAGCTGGACGGCGAGAATGAGCAGGAGCTGCGTCTTCGCACAATGCTTAATGACCCCATGAAGTGGACGGCCGAGACTCCGAATCTGTACCATTTGGTTCTATCTCTGAAGGATACATCTGGGGATTTAGTTGAAGCGGTGAGCTGCCGCATCGGGTTCCGCAGATTTGAGTTGAGCGATGGGCTGATGAAGATTAATGGCCAACGCATCGTGTTCAAGGGTGTGAACCGTCACGAGTTTAACTGCGATACAGGCCGCGCCATTCACTATGACGATATGGTTCGCGATATTCAGCTGATGAAAGCCTATAATATCAATGCTGTTCGTACTTCGCATTATCCGAATCATCCGCTTTGGTATGATTTATGCGATGAATATGGGCTGTATGTTATTGACGAAACCAACCTTGAAACGCATGGCAGCTGGTCCAATTTCCAAGAGGAGGAAGGCTGGACAGTCCCTGCGAGCAAACCGGAATGGACGGCAAATGTATTAGACCGGGCAAATTCTATGCTCCAGCGGGATAAAAATCATCCTTCGATCATCATCTGGTCACTGGGCAACGAGTCTTGGGGCGGAGACAATTTTATTAAAATGCATGATTTCTTCCGGTCTAATGATCCGACTCGCTTGGTTCATTATGAAGGCGTCACGCGCTGTCGGAAATCCGATGCAGCTTCTGATATGGAAAGCCAAATGTATACACTTCCCAGCAAAGTAGAGGAGTATGCACTTACTAATCCGAAGAAACCTTTTATTCTATGTGAATATAGTCACGCGATGGGGAACTCGAATGGGAATCTCTTTAAATATTGCGAGCTCTTTGATAAGTATCCCATTCTCCAAGGGGGCTTTATTTGGGATTGGATTGACCAGGCCATCCGCACGAAAACCTCAGAGGGTACCGAGTATCTAGCCTACGGAGGAGATTTTGGTGACACCCCTAATGATGGCACATTTTGCGGGAATGGTCTCATTTTCGCAGATCGCCGTGTAACTCCTAAATTAGCTGAAGTCAAAAAATGCTATCAGAATGTAAAGTTTGAGATGATAGATTTGAATCAGTGCCGTATTCGTATAAAGAACAACTTCCTGTTTACGAACTTAATCGCTTATGATTTAAAATGGGAATTGGCGAAATATGGTATAAATATGGATGGAGGGCTCGTTCCGCTAGCTGTGGAAGCGGGTGACACCGCAGAGATTACACTTCCTATTGGGCTGCCAATGAACGTGAACGCTGGTGAGGAGTGTACATTGACGGTTCAATTGCTAGAGAAGGAGGGTAGAGCTTGGGCGGACGCAGGGCATGAGGTGGCGTTTGAACAGTTCTTGCTTCCAGTTGAGATGAAGGCTGCGCAAACTTCAGAAGTTGGGCAGTTACATACGGAAGAGTCGGAGACGTCTTTTACGGCGTTTGGTTCCGATTTTAGCGTGACGTTCAGCAAGTTGACCGGAGATTTGACTTCCTATTCGTATAAAGGCGTCGAGCTCATGAAAGAAGCTCCGAGGCCAAACTTTTGGCGTGCCAGTATCGATAATGATAAAGGAAATAAGCTCCCGGAACGAAGTAGGACTTGGAAGGAAGCCGGACAGGAGCGTAAGCTTCATGTCATGCGTGTACATTCCTATGCAGATAAGGTAGAAGTAGCGGTTGAGTATATTTTGCCGACGACACACATTTCGTTCTGCAAACTGTTCTATGTCGTGAGGGGGGATGGCAGGATTCAGCTCAGTGAGGAACTGCAGCCTGGTCAAGACCTGCCGGAAATTCCTGAGATCGGCATGATGTTTCAGCTGGATGCCAGCTTTGAGAACCTTGCGTGGTACGGTAGAGGCCCGCATGAAAATCATTGGGACCGTGCGGAAAGCGCAAGGTTGGGGATCTATCAAGGGAAGGTTGCGGACCAATATGTGCCGTATCTGCGCCCTCAAGAGTGTGGGAACAAAACCGATGTAAGGTGGGCCGAGCTCACACGTGCCGATGGTTTTGGCTTACGGATTGAGGGAGCCAAGGCTGTGGAGCTGAACGCGCTGCCTTACACACCGTCTGAGCTGGAAGCGCACGATCATATGTATAAGCTGCCTCCCAGTGACAAAATCGCGCTGCGAGTTAACTACCGGCAAATGGGGGTCGGCGGCGATGATAGTTGGATGTCGAAGACGCATCCGGAGTTTACCCTTTATGCAAACCGCAGTTACGCCTATAGCTTTTCTTTTAAAGGTATAACGCACTAATTGAATAGGAGGAAAAGGCAATGACACTACAAGCATCCATGATTGTCGACAAAGACTTTATTCTCGATGAGGTTGATCCGCGGATATACGGTTCTTTTATCGAACATTTGGGTCGTGCCGTATATGGAGGCATTTATGAACCCTCCCATCCAACAGCAGATGAACGCGGATTCCGCCGGGATGCCCTGGAGGTTATTCGGAGATTACAGGTTCCGATCATTCGATACCCTGGCGGGAACTTCGTATCCGGTTGGACGAATGGAACGTATGGAATTCGATCGGCACCAGCCGTGCTACGGAGCGCTGGCAGATTGCGCCGGCCGAATTCGAGGACACTTACACCCTTGAGGATGCCCTTGCCGTTGGCTGCTTTTTGATCACTATGCTCAAGCATGCCGATCGGGTGAAAATGGCGTGTATGGCACAATTGATCAATGTCATCGCACCTATCATGACCGAGAACGGTGGGCCTGTCTGGCTGCAAACGACCTATTACCCATATCTGCATGCTTCTCTTTACGGTAGAGGAAAAGTGCTGCACCCTGTTATCCGATCGCCGAAATACGACTCCAAAGACTATACCGATGTTCCGTATTTGGAAGCCATCAGTGTTTATAACGAGGAACAGAGTCAAATTACGGTTTTTGCTGTGAATCGTCATCTGACCGAAACGCTTGATCTGGCTATCAATCTTCGCAGCTTCCGTGAAGTTAGGTTAGTCGAGCATTTGGTGCTTGAACATGATCATCTGAAAGCTACCAATACCAAGCTTCACCCGGAAAATGTGATCCCACATAACCAAGGAACTGAAAGAGCCGAAGACGGACATATTCATGCTAGGCTATCTAAAAGTTCGTGGAATGTGATTCGTTTGGACGTTATAAAGGAATAAATAACAAAAAAGGTCAGTCGATGTAGTGTCGATTGACCTTGTTTGTGTTACACGTTAGTGAGAAGGACAGCAAGCCTGCCGGCGTCCACCTGAATGTGACATTCACCGTTGTGTTTGGGGGAGTAGGATACCTTGTCGTGGGGATTCAAAAGTGTTGCTCCAGCTTGGCAGCAGAAAGTGTGCGACTGTTCTGTCCCGTTCACTAACAAATAGAACAACGTTTGTTCATCCCGAAGTATTTTGTACATCCGAAGTTCAGGGTAATCGGTATCAGTTAGCAAAGATTGTATGATAAATCCGGGCGTTTCGTGGGTCTTCGGATAGAGCAGAGTCAGGTAATCACGGCTGCAATCAGAGTGGTTATTACTGCCGCCATCAGCACTGCAATCGTTGCTACCACCGCCACCACCATCACTGCTATCACCATCCCCACCACCATCGCAGCTAATTCGGAAGTGTTCTTGAACTGTTAGGGGATAGGCGCCGGATACGGCTCCGTGATTTTTAGATACTGAAATGCCGTTTGGCTCAAGGAAAGTAACTTCCAATTTCATTTCATTTAAGCAATGGGCAGTGATTCGGTTCATCTCTATATCCGACGAGGTGCTCATCGTATGCAGATTCCAGACGCTATTGTTCTGACTGCGAATATGATCCCAAACCACATATATATCAACACCGGCTTTCACATAGGCAAAGTGACGATGGTAAGCTTCCGCATGGACATCTGGAATTTTGCTTCGAACATAATCCAGTTGATTCGAAAAGAAAACTTCCTCACAGAGACTTTTCAGCGGGCCATTTTGTATGACTCCTGCTTCGTCTATGAATTGAACCACGTTATGCGCGTGTCCGTTCACATACCAGTGGCGGTCTCCATTGTAGTACCCACCCGTTCCAGGGTCCAGCGTCAGTGGGGTTCCGTTCGCCCATAGGGAGAAATGCCCCTCATCGTGATGGGCATGATAGGTTAGCGGTGAAGCTTCGAAGATGGCATAGTTCTCACGACCCCACACACCGGAATGTTGGCGGAAAATAATATAACCCATCCCTTGATAGTGGACGGAAGTCAGCGTAGGTGCTTCTAGAGGAAGCTCTGGCTGTGGGTAGAGAAGTGCGAGCAGGGTACAGGGATAAGCACCCGTATCTCGGACCACGCCTCCCCCATGCTGCCATGCCCACATCATTTCCCGACTAAACTGTGAATCCGTTGTGGCATAAAAGGGCGCTGCGTAAGCGAACAAACGGAACCACTGGTCGTCAACTGTTGAATCGCCAACAGCAGGAGACAGCAGTTTAGGTTCAGAGTCCGGTCCGCCTTGAACGTTATCCTTCGGAGTCACCGTGTCGATTAAGAAACGGTACATCTTTTTTACCTTGTCTCGTGACCAGTAGTCCACGCCCTTTTGTCGCTGCAGCAGCGTGAAAAACATAAAGTACCTATGCAGCACTGCGCCATGGTAACGGATATTTTCAGGCCATGCGCCATCCTGGTCTACGACATGCTCCAGCTGCCAATCGACGACAGCGCAGGCATGGGCCAGATAGTCATCAGCAAGCTTCTCTTCAGGGAAAATGAGCGCGTAGATCCCGAGGCCAGTAGCGCGGTCCGCGTTCCAGTTGCTCCGTTTGCCGCCCTTTTCATCCGGAAACTGCTCCAGATCGAACTGGTAATATGTAGTGTCCATCATCATTTCGGCTATATAACGGAACTTAGAATGAATGTCTGCGTTCTCATGTGGAAGGATGACGCCTGAGTCAGCAATCTGGTCGTATATGACCGATAACACCGCGATGCCCCGTCCTATATGGACGGCTCCGTAAGTATCATCATCATGCCAGCCAGTTGCTTTGAAAATATCCATGCCCTGGCACATATCCGGCAGCATGTACAGAATCTTCCGTTTGGCCCGCTCTGCGTACACCGCATCCCCAGTTACCATATAGACGTCTGCATCCGCTCCAGCTGTCTCCAGCAGGACAGCCCAATTGGTCGGTGTCTTGCGGTTAAAGGAGGGCGAAGTATATACCTCATCCAGAGGCTGACCGGCAGCGTCCAGGAACCTGACTTCGATGTTGATGCCGCCTTCCGAGAAGAGTTGATCCAATCGAAGAGTCGTCTGAATGCTGTAGTGTTCCTTGCTATGCACAGGGATCTGATCCGTAATTGACAGTTGCATGTGGTCGTTATTTGACAAGTTCTTCACGTGCAAGCACTGCCCTTGTCCGGGGGGTTCGGAAGATTGAAGGGAAGTTGAGCTTGTAAAGGAGTACGGCGATGCTACCCATCCGAAAAAGCCGTGATCGAACCTGCCGTTTGCGAGCGGAATAGGCAGTCCTTTTTCCGAATGGGTAAGCTGCACTTGGTTGATCCAAACTTCTCCTTTTCCCCGAATATGTAAAGCGAACTTCAGATAGGCAGCGTGCTCCGGCGTTCGGAACACAAAAGGAACGGTTCGGAAAGCGTATATCCGTTGAATAGGCAAGGACAATTCCTCATTCGCAAATGCATCGGACAACTTCCATTGCCGCTCATATTCCTGCCGTAGCTTAGGCTGCACGATAATTCGATTGCGAATACCCTCAAGCTGCTCCGCACCGTAGCAGGCGAATGGACGATTGGCCGTCGCAATCTTAGATTGGTTTGTCATTTCACGTACCCCCGAGTGGTTAATGTTTACCTATATAAACACTATATCATCTGCTTTTTTCTAGTGAGGGGGACAATCCATGTTAGGAAGGGGGGCAAATCAACTGAAATGATGGCGTCAATAATTTCTTTAATTACATATCTATCAATCTTTAATATAATGAGCTATAAAGAGAAACAGGGTGGGATAAATTCACTAATGAGTTCAAACATTGAAAATCTGGAAACAACAATATGCCCAAATTGTATGGAGAAAACTCCCGTACTCAAAGGCTTTATGACATGGTGCGATAAATGTGAGTGAAATGTAAAGGCTGATGATAAAAAGGGTAAACCAAGAAATGTTTTTGAACGAACCTATTTGCAGGTTGGCGAGAAAATGGGTTCCGATTTACTACAGACTTTGATTATTAAAGGTAGTTTACACACAACGTATTCGTGGATGCGCCTGTTTACCTATCTTGCCGCTTCTGTTGTTCATTTGTTCAGTTTGTTTCTTTTCGTAAGTGGGATACTCCTGGTCGTTTTCAATGTTCAAAATATCATTATTCTAATTTTTGGTTGTATATTATTGGTATTTGCATGGGTGACTAGACCTCGTTTCCATAAATTGAATGAGAAAACATTGGCGAGAGAGGCATTTCCAGCTCTATATCGCGCGATGGATGATATCGCTAAAGCAATGGGATCAGATCGTGTGGAAGGCGTTGTGATAAACGAAAAGTTTAATGCCTCCTACAGAGAAATTGGCTTGGGCCGGAAAAAAATCATTACATTAGGACTGCCATTAATTCAAATTCTTGATGAGAAGGAGTTAACTGCATTAATTGCACACGAGTTAGCTCATGGTATCAATGGGGATCAAAACAGAAGTTACTGGGTGGGGGCCGCTTTTTTTACGTTAACTTACTGGTATTCCGTTATACGACCTGATCGGCTTTGGGATCCCGGTTATCGGCTTCTTGCTTTTTTCATGTTTTTTGCGAATCTGGTTCTGTTAGCAGTATCCCAATTCATTTATTTCCTTCTTTATGTCCTTTGCCATTTATTTTGGCAAGATTCGCAGCGTGCTGAGTATTTAGCCGATCAACTCGCGGCTCAGACGGCAAGCCCTAAAGCCACGGTATCCTTATTAAATAAGCTGCATCTGGACGCCATGTTCGAATTTACGATTTTAAAAGTAATCAATTCAAAGAGAATAGGACATTTCTTCGAAGACTTTCAGGAGCAAATCAGGATTTTACCACAAAGGGAAATGGAAAGGTTAAAGCGAGCTTCCGTAAAAGCGGGGGCGCGGCTAGATGCGTCACATCCTCCTACTGCAAACAGAGTCTCTTTCATCTGCAACTTAGAGCAAGAAGAGCCGTTATACAGAATGGATAAGGAAACTTTTGAACAACTGAATGCTGAATTAGATCAATTAAAATCATCTATGGAACAGAAGCTTATTGATTATTATAAAAGATATGTATTATTGCAGTGATGGTTATCGTGCGTATAATTAGCCATATCAAACTAAATAAGAAACCCACAAACCAAGTTGTGGGTCTTTTTTTTTGCAATTAAATTAAAATGTCTGCACAAAATTATATCTTCACAAACGAACGTATATTCGGTATTATAAAGATGGATTATTATTCCAAAATGAATTGGAGACTTCGAGATGATTAGCTTGGATAGAAGTACGATTCTTCAGTATAAAAAATTTACAGAGTGGACGGATACCTTACAGGATGTACAAGAGAGCGCCTGGTTACAACCTATAGCTGAAAGAAAAGCATCTGTAGGAGAAATTATTTCGCATCTGAAAAATTGGGATAGTTACCTTATCACAACGATCATACCAGCAATTAAAGCGGGTGAAGGAATGGTATTTCCGGATTTCGATTCATTTAATGATATAGCTTATGAATATGCCAGATCAGGAATTTCCCAAAATCGTCTGCTCGATGAATTTAAGCTAACACGCCTTCAGTTAGTTGAAATACTTTTAGCGGAAACAGAAGTTGTATTTAAACGTGTTACAGTGAATGGAGTAGAAACTTGCCCGCATACAGGTACACCTTATTCTTTGCTTTACATCATTCACGAATTTAATGATCATGACAAGCACCATAAAAATCAAATTTTAGAGGTAATATAATTTTATAAAGCAAACATGTTAAAGGGTGGAGTAAGTGGAGATATATTTAATTGCCGCAATGGACAAAAACAGAGTTATTGGAAAAGACAATGACATTCCATGGAGGATCCCTAATGACTGGCGGTATGTTAACAAAATAACAAAGGGGCATACAATTGTATTGGGGAGAAGAAATTTTGAATCCATTGGAAAGGTACTTCCCGATCGTAGAAATATTATATTAAGTAGAGATACAGAGTTAAACATAGAAGGTTGTGAAATGGCGCATTCCATCCAAGAAGTTTTTGATTTATGCCAGAATGAAGAGAAGATATTCATTTTTGGAGGAGAACAGATTTACAAACTGTTTATGCCATATGTAAAAAAAATGTATGTAACAAAAATTCATCATGAATTTGAAGGAGATACCTATTTTCCGGAGATTGATTTTAGTGAATGGAAGGAAATATCCGTTGAGAAAGGGATAACTGACAGTAAGAATCCTTACACTTATTTTTTTCATATTTATGAAAGAAATTAGAGTAGAACGAATGGCAGTATTGCGTGCTGTTACTTGAAAATTATTACTCTTTCGGGAGGAGTCAATTATGATTCAATCAATTGTTCATATTGCTCTTGTGGTAAAAGATTATGATGAAGCAATAGATTTTTATACAAAGAAGTTGAACTTCACTTTAGTTGAGGATACCTATCAACCTGAACAAGATAAACGATGGGTAGTAGTTTCCCCGCCAGGTTCTGTTGGCACCACATTATTGCTTGCGAAAGCATCGAAACAGGAACAAGATATGTTTATTGGAAACCAGACAGGTGGTAGAGTTTTTCTGTTTTTAAGCACGGACGACTTCTGGAGAGATTATAATGACATGGTGGCAAAAGGAATTGAGTTCGTTAGAGAGCCCAAAGAACAATCCTATGGAATTGTCGCTGTATTTAAAGATCTATATGGAAACCTATGGGATTTGCTTGAGTTAAGTGAGGATCATCCTATTTATAAGAGAATAAAGTAGCTTCCATTGAAGCTAACCGCTAACGAATAACGTTAGTTCAAACAAACCAGGAGCAGATCGCCGCGGCAACTGCTCTTTTCATCATTGAGCATACTTAAGGACTTCTTTTAACACTCCCCAAAAAGAAAATGTTGCAGGGCTAGACTCAACGAAGGGACGAAGCTTTCAATTTAAAGCCGTTCATACACGTATCCCAAGCTTGGTTATATCCTCTCCAGTCTTCACCTTTTGGTAGGAGCACCGAGCTAATTCCAGCTAGCCCCCAATCCTCGTAAATCACGTCTTTGCTGTCTTTCTGGTGGTTATTCACGATCAGAAGGTGGAATTTTCCATGCTTCAGCCTTCTTATTGCTGCGTGTAGCTCCTGCGCTTCCTTTTTTGTAGAATTGGTTCTAATAAAAAGAATGGGTTGACCTTGTATAGTTCTCAAAAACCGATCTACGCGTCGATTGAGCTTTTGTTTAAACGCGGGGTAAGCCTCCCTCCATCGCCCCGCAGTGAGATAAAGAGGGAAGTCATGGAAGGATATAACGCCACTTCCGTTATCTCTTACAACAAAGCATTCATAGGTAGTGCCAATGAGTTCAAGCTGGCTAAGTTCCATAAATCCGTTGAAACGATGATCTATCAAACGAACCACTTCCCCGATCGAATCGGAAACAAACCAATCTAAGGGACCCGCATATTTTCGTAAGCCCAGTCTTTTAAGCTGATAGGCTGTTTGACATGTAGAACCGAGACTAATGTAGGCCTTATAACCACCTAGGGAATCGCGCCATTTCATAACTTTCACTCCCTTTTCAACATCCGATCTCCTTCACAATGATGAGTAGAATTAAATTATGCAAAAAATTAAAATTCCGCTTGGGTAAATGTGTAGTGCAACCTGTTATTTCACTACCTCAGAACAATAATTGAAAAATGAAGCAGAATATAGACTTATGCCCAAGCAATGATCACATACCCAGCGTATGATTATACCGTAGTTAAAATTTATTTGAGGGGAATGACTAGATATGAGTGGTGCAAGTTGTGCAGGTTATGGTGTTAACAACGCAGCAGCTGTTCTGGTTCTCTTTATTCTTTTGGTTATTATCTTGATGACTTTTGCAATCTAAATCGACATCGCAAAAAAACGGTCTTATCGCAAATAGATGCGATACAGACCGTTTTTTTGTCGTTTAAATGAGGGTGCCAGGTGAGTTGGGTACTGGCTGGAAATATCAAAAAGGCCACCCTTATTCATCAACTAAGGGTGACCTTTTTATGGTAAACGAAGGTGAAATATGAGATGAATTGCCTGTGGTGGTTTCATATATAAGATTCAACATTAAAAATAATGCGTGGGCAAATGGCAGGAGTTTGCACTTATTTTTTTCGGGGATGTTATATAAAAGTGGACGATCCGAAAATCTTTATAATAAATGCCGGTTATTTAATACTCAATTTGGTACATACGTCCAATCAATCATTACGTAACCAACATATTTTATACCGTAGTGACATTTCACCAGAGGGGAATGAGTATACATGGGAGCAGTAGGTTATGGTGGTAGTTGTGCAGGTTATGGTAACAACGCAGCAGCAATTTTGGTTCTCTTTATTCTTTTGGTCATCATCACATCCGCATTTGTATGGTAATTTCTTAATCTAATTGAGAAAAGCAAAAAACGGTCCATTCGCGAAACAGTCGCGAACACGGGCCGTTTTTTCTTGTTGATCATGTATGCTCGGAAAATAAGGGAACCCGGGGCCGTTACTCCTGGCAAAATCGACCGTTTCCGCGCGTTAGCAGAACTACAGGGCCCTATTTACCTGCCATTCTCCGTTTTCCCTGCGAAAACGGAGAAATAGCGGACGCTAGTTCCCTGCAGCTGCGAAATGCCCACTATACGGTAAAATAGCGGCCTGTAGTTGCGTTAATTGCGATAGCGTGTGTCGCTACATATATCGTCTTATGAATAATTCTCATTAAATTCTCATTTCTTATCGTTAAAATAGTTCATTGGGATGATACTGTATAGAAAAACATCTTGATCTTAAAACTACTTGGGGATACAAGCACTGGTAAACCTTAACTTATGAATCAGGGAGATAACGATGAAACGAATATTGCTCATTGAAGATGAAAAAAACCTAGTCCGATTTATTCAACTGGAGCTGGAGCATGAATTGTTCGAAGTGCAGGCCGCTTATGATGGTAAAAAAGGATTGGAATTAGCGCTTCAAGAAGAGTGGGACTTAATATTGTTGGATCTCATGCTGCCGGGACTTCATGGTATTGAGGTGTGTCGACGGATACGTGCTGCCAAGAAGACACCGATCTTGATGTTGACAGCCAGGGATAGTGTTGTTGATCGCGTATCTGGCTTAGATAGCGGTGCAGATGATTATATGCCCAAGCCATTTGCCATTGAAGAATTATTAGCACGAATAAGAGCTATTTTTCGCCGTACGGAGTTAGAAAGAAATGACGCGCATGAAAAGCTTTCTTTTCAGAATATTACTGTCGATTTGGATGCCCATATTGTATATAAGGATCAAGAAATTGTTGCGCTTACGAAACGCGAGTTCGATCTATTAGTGATGTTCATGAAAAACCATAATCTTGTCTTAACACGTGATATGCTTTTGGATCAAGTATGGGGGTATGATTCTTTAGTTGAGACGAATGTTGTCGATGTCTATGTGAGATATTTGCGAAACAAACTAGGTTATAACGGGGAAACAAATTTAATTCATACCATAAGAGGAATAGGATATGTAATGAGATGATTGAACGTCTAAGAATGATGATTCGGCGCCTTCCGATCAAGTGGAAGCTCATGTTTGGAGCTACCGCGTTAATCTTTTTGATATTTGTAACCTATAATTTTGCTCAATACGTAGTGCTTAAACAATGGATGTTGAAACAAGAGAAAGATCAAATCCAAGTCAATATGATTCAGCTTGAAGACTATTTTCACGAGAAATTAAACAGGACAGAGACTTTGCAAATTTCAGATAGCCGATCTTATTTAGAGAAAATTATTGGAAAAAACCAATTGATACGCATCCTTGATAAGGATGGAACTTCATTGCTGACGGTTTCAAATCATTTTGATGAGAACTGGGTTTCACGGAAACCAACTAGTTCACAAGAGCTAACCGACATTACCCATCAGGAAGAGCACATTTTAATATACAGGAGTCCACTGATTACCGCTGACTTTGTTGGGACTATTGAGTTGGCAAGTAATTTGGAAACATTCGATCATTTTAGCGAGACGATTTTATGGGTAATGGTAGTCGGTGGTGTGCTGGCTATTTTTATTAGCGGACTTGGTGGTTTAGCCATTGCGCGGCAGTTCATGCGTCCGATTCGGACGTTGGCATCAACTATTCAGAGTGTCAAAGAGAATGGACTTAAGGAGCGAGTTGTGCAGATAGAAAATGGGGACGAATTATCTAGTTTGGCGAAACTTTTTAATGAATTGATGGATCAACTGGAAGTTTCCTTTCGTCAACAGAAACAGTTTGTTGAAGATGCTTCCCATGAACTTCGAACGCCCATAACCATTTTGGAGGGTCATTTATCGCTCTTAGATCGCTGGGGCAAATCCGATCCTGTTGTGCTCGATGAATCATTGTCAGCATCACTTCAAGAGATTAGGCGTTTGCGAGGTATTGTGCAAGAATTACTGACATTAACGAGAGCAGAGTCTCAATTCTCATATGAAAATAGAGAGCCAACCCAGCTTGAGCCTATTATTCATGAGACGCTAAAAAGATTGGAACTGCTCCATCCGGATTTTGTATTTGAAGTGAATTTAGAAAAAATTAAAGATGTTTTCATAATGATAAACCCATTGCATGTCGAGCAAATTCTCTTAATCGTTTTGGATAATGCCGTCAAATACACGACGGAAGATAAGAGAGTTTTAATTGAAGGAACAACAGGTAAAAATGAAGTTGAAATAACCATTGCAGATCATGGAGTTGGAATTCCCAAAGAGGATGTGGCACATGTCTTCGACCGTTTCTACCGTGTGGATAAGGCAAGAAGCCGTGAATTAGCAGGAACTGGACTTGGATTAAGCATCGCTAAGCGTCTCGTCAATAATTATCAGGGGGAAATAACGGTCAGTAGTCAGGAGAAAGTTGGAACAAAAGTAAGTGTGAAGTTTCCAATCTTATAAATTTATATAGTTATGTTTTCTCATTTTCCTCTCATTTTCCTCTCATTTTCATCATGTAAAGTTATTGTAATGTCTTCTTGGAGGCATCTACTATAATTAAAGGATTGATGAAAATGAGTTTTGCTCAGTTGGACTATCAGTTGTTTCAAATGGTTAATGGATTAGGACGCACGATGGATGTTCTAAATCCTGTTATGCGTATGTTTGCTTCTTATGCTGAGTACGTATTTTACATTGGCATAGTGATTTATTGGTTTACTAGGCATCGAATCCAACGCCAAATGGTTGTGCAATCGCTTGTTTCTGCTTGTGTAGCCTTTGCATGCAGCGGAATTATCGGGCATTTCTTCTATCGAGATCGCCCCTTCGTTACGCATGCGGTGCTTCAATTGATTGAACATCCAGCCAATGCTTCATTTCCAAGTGACCATGCCACTGGGGCTTTTGTCATTGCTGCTTCGATTTGGAGTTTCCGTAGAAAAGAAGGATTGGTGTGGCTTGTCTTAGCAGCGTGCATTGCTTTCTCGAGAGTATGGACAGGGGTTCATTACCCATCAGACGTTTTGGCAGGAGCAGTGCTCGGCATAGCTGCCGCGGCTGTTGTACATCAATTATTAACTAGTGTTCCAAAAGTGCAAAACATGCTATTCCAAGTTATTCATTGGTATGAAGTTGTGGAGAACAAAGTTTGGAAGAAGAAACTCGTAAGCGAATATTCAACGAAACTATAACTCTCTATAAATCCGTTCAAGTGATGAACGGATTTTTATTTTTAATAAATGGATAGTTAAGAAAGTTTTAAGAATTGGTTCATAAGCGTTTCATTTTTAATGCCTATGATTTAGAGGTAAGCCCAATACCAAAAAGGAGAGACTTTGAGTTACACTCAAAGATCCCAAAGCGGAGAGACTTTGAGCTCCACTCAAAGATCCCAAAGCGGAGAGACTTTGAGCTCCACTCAAAGATCCCTATATTAGGAGGAAATCATGAAAAAAAAGTGGATAATGTTAGGTAGTGCTGTTGGGATTAGCAGTATTGTTATGGTGACAACTGGGTTTAGCGCAATGGCGAGTACATCCGGGTATGAAGCTTATAAATCAGCGCTTAAAAACACCAAAACGGTTCAAAATGTTGCAGTACAAGCAGAAGCGGCATTGCAAGATAATGGAGCAGTGCTTGCTAGTGCGAACGGAAGTTTTAAAGTAAGTCTAGATTCGAAAACAGCAAGTGGTAGCGCAAATGTATCGGTGAATGGTAATCAGCAAGCACTTAGCTTCTATAAGGAAGCGAACCAAACTGTACTTAAATCAGCTGCCAGCGATGTGTATTTCGTGAAACAAGAGAACGAGAAGAAACACAAAACCGAGAATAAGCTGAATGAAACGGAAATTCCTCAGCAAATTGAAACGGTCATCGATGCGTTAGTCGGCAATCTGAAAGATTATGTAGCTGTTGATACGAAGGATGATGGTTCCAAAGACATTTCTATTCAACTGGATAACGCGCAAATTCCAACTGTAGTAAATGCATTGGCGCCAATCGCTATTAAAGAAGCTACTAAGACCGAACACGACGGCGAAAAGAATGATGATGCTGTTCAGGCGAACGCATTACCATTTCAAGAGGATTTCCTGAAAAATGCAGCTCCTCAACTGACACAAGACATCAAAATTGAACATGTATCGATCAAAGCAACAGTGAATTCAAGTAATTATCTTTCTCATCAAGAAGCGGATCTAACCGTATCTGGCAAAGATGACGCAGGCACCGTACATCAAGTGACTCTGCACCTTCAAGCGAATCTGTCGGATTATAATCTTACAAAACCCGAAACCGTTGATCTTACTGGAAAAACGGTGCAAACGTTGAAGCATGATCACCAAGGTAAGCAAGAACATGAATGATTTACTAGGTTAGATGCTCATGCAGACAGGCTTCCCTGTTGAAGCTTGTCTGCTGTTCATGAATGGGGGAACCAAATGAATATCATTTTAGAAACAACTAATTTATGTAAAGAATATGCCAATAAACGTGGAATTCGGGATATGACGCTTCGGCTATATGCTGGTGATGTGTATGGTTTGCTCGGTCCAAACGGTGCAGGGAAAACGACATTTTTAAAATTGATAACGGGTTTAATTCGACCGGATCAAGGAACAATTACTTTGTTTAATAATAGAATTCCCGAACATTTTGAAGCGGGTATGCAGCATGTAGGCACGATGGTTGAATCGGCGGATTTTCATAATTTTCTTACAGCGAATCAGTATTTAGAATTAGTAGCTCGTTTCTACCCAGCTGTCGTATCGAAACGAATCGAAGAAGTATTGGATCTTGTAGGCTTGTTAAAAGTGCGCAAAGAAAAGATAAAAGGCTATTCCACAGGCATGAAACAAAAATTAGCGCTTGCCGCGGCTATATTACCTGAACCGAAACTCGTCATACTAGATGAGCCTACGAATGGATTGGATATTGAAGGAACCGTGATGTTTCGAAAATTAATCAAGCAGTTGTCCACAGAAATGGGAACCTCATTTCTAATTTCGAGCCATATGATTCACGAGTTAGAACAGTTATGTAATCGAGTGGGAATCGTCATAGGGGGGCAGCTGAGAAGAGAAGGATATGTCTCTGAATTATTACAAAAAAATCAATCCTTGGAGCAATTCTATATCGATGAGCTTCAGCTTCCAAAGGAGGACAACGCGAGTGCATAGATGGCGTGCTGCTTACTTAAATGAACTTTACTTAATGTTTTATCGAAAAAAAGTCGTGATGTTTGCTATCTTTTCAGCTCTATTGCCGATCGTACTTGCTGTTTCTCTTCAAGCATTACAGCCTTTTCTTGGACTTTTTGCAGTTAGCCAATCTTTTCCGATTGAGATGCTATCGATTTATACGAGCATTTGGATCCCACTCTTGATCCTAACCATTACGGCTGATTTATTCCCTGGTGAAGTAGGATCCAGAACGATGAAACTTGCTTTACTACGACCAAATTCACGTTTTCAAGTATATGGAACAAAAGCGGCTGCTCTTGTCACTTGTATTGCTGGTATCCTGATTGTACTTGGCATCGTAACCTCTATTTGCAACATTTTTGCTGGAACCACATCTAGTTTCACGGAAACAATGGGAATGTTGAAAGCCTATGTTGCAGCTTTTGTTTCTATGGTAGCCATATCGTCTTTGTTTGTATTTGTTTCACAGTTTTTCAAATCAGCCAGCGGATATATGGTTTTTGCACTCATTCTTTTTGCTGCAGCTAAAATAGCTCCCTTCTTGCTGCACAATTTCGCTGCATTTTCACCAACATCGTATACAGACTGGCATATGTTATGGTTAAATCAGTCTGTCTCCAATGGTAAATTAGTAACGACTTCACTTTTCTTGGTTTCAAGTTGTATGTTGTTCATGGCACTAGGTTACTATAAATTCGACCGAAAAGAAGTATAAATAAACGGGGTCTGCACATGTCAATTCGTCTAAAGTTATTGCTTTCCTATGCAGCCATGCTGCTAATTCCACTCGTAATGATGATCATCACAGCCATATCATTAATCGTGGTATTTCGTGGAGATTTCCAAGGTATTCGCGAACAAGTGAGCTCGGGGGTCGGACTATTCGAGAATCAGAATCTGGAGCATACTTTCAAGGAAATGAAACGAACCTCGGAGAAAAATCCAACCATGCTTGCCGACCTGACTTATCTGGCTGACATCGATCAAGAACTGCAAACCAATAACTCAAGGATGATTGTACGAAAAGATAATACGTTTGTATATGTATCTCCAACCTTAGTAAATTCAGATGTATTTCAGCAATTGCCTGCATTTAAGCATCCTGGCCATCCGGAACACGAAGATGCCAAACATATTGGGAAAGAATTGCTGGAGATTAGTTCTTTTGATTTTTATTTTTCCGATCAGCAGGCCGGAAGTGTCTTTATTATTACGAGTGTTAATCCGTTAGTTAACTTTACACAGAAATTTTTCCCGGTTCTTTTTATAACGCTCCTTATTATATTAGTTCTGACGCATAGCTCATTAACTTATTTTGTTTCTAAAAGTATTATTTCACCCCTAAGCAAATTAAAGAATGCAATGAAAAGGATCCAATCCGGTGATCTGGATTTCCAAGTTCAGATAACAAGTGCGGATGAGATCGGGCAGCTCAGCATAGCCTTCGAACAAATGCGCAAGCAGCTGAAAGAATCTATTCAAACGCAAGTTCAATATGAAGAAAACCGAAAAGAATTGATTTCTAACATTTCGCACGATATTCGGACCCCGCTTACGGCTATTAGAGGTTATATCGATGGACTAGGTGATGGAATTGCCGATACCACGGACAAAAGACAAAAATACATCGAAATCATTTCATCCAAAGCGGAAGAGATGGATCATTTAATTGATGAACTATTTCTTTATTCCAAACTGGATTTAAAGCGAGTGCCGTTTAACTTTGAAGTCGTCAACTTCTCCGATTTTCTAATGGATTGGTCGGACGAACTTGAATTTGAACTCCATAAAAAAGGCATTCATTATCAGTCAGATATCGCAGTTGACCAGCGGACACTGGTTTCTATTGATCGAGACAAAATGAGACGTGTCTTTTCTAACATTGTAGACAATTGTTTAAAATATATGAACAAAGCCGAGAAATCCATCACTTTGCATGCAAAGACTGCAGGGACAAGCGTCATCATAGAAATTAGGGATAACGGGGCTGGTGTAGAAGCAGAAGCGCTCCCATATATTTTTGATCGCTTTTACAGGGCAGATCCGTCTAGGAACAGCAACAATGGGGGAAGCGGTTTAGGGTTAGCGATTTCCAAACAAATGATCGAGGGACACGGCGGGGCCATTAGCGCACAAAGTATGAAAGGCCAATGGACTTGTATTACCATAAAATTACCGCAAAAGACGCGCAAAGACGGTGGGAATGAATGAAACAGGTACTTATTGTTGAAGATGAACAGCTTATTGCAGAACTTGAACGTGATTATTTGGAGGTAAACGGATATAAGGTCGATATCGCAACTGACGGCGAACAAGGCCTTAAGTTGGGTCTTAGTGGAGAGTTCGACTTAATCATTCTAGATGTCATGCTACCTTTGTTAAATGGATTTGAAGTATGCAAGCAAATTCGTGAGAAATATCAGATTCCAATCTTGATGGTTACTGCCAAAAAAGAGGATATTGATGTTATTCGTGGACTTGGTCTAGGGGCAGATGATTATATTACCAAGCCTTTCAAGCCAGGTGAGTTAGTAGCAAGGGTTAAAGCACATTTAGCACGATACGAACGATTAATTGGTACCAAAGAAAATAAAGATGAAATTCGCATACAAGGACTTTTAATTGATAATAGTTCCCGTCGGGTATTTGTTCATGATCAGGAGATTAATATAACAACCAAAGAATTTGATTTGCTCTATTTTCTAGCTACGAATCCCAATCGAGTCTTTAGTAAGGATCACCTATTTGAACGGATTTGGGGATTTGATGCTATGGGAGATGCCCAGACGGTTACGGTCCATATCCGTAAATTAAGAGAAAAAATTGAAGTAGATCCATCTAATTCGCAATACATTGAAACGGTATGGGGAGCAGGTTATCGGTTTCGGTTATAAAAGTATGTGATGAAAGGTGGTAGGCAAGTGATACCATTTAATCCTCGTGTTTTAATCCTTACGGCTAATTATGGGAATGGACATCTCCAGGCTTCTAAAGCATTGTTACAGCAATTCAATCAGCAAGGTGTGGAGAATGTGAAGATTGTGAATCTAATGAAAGAAGGTCATCCATGGATTCATTCAATTACATCTACGTTGATTAGCAAAAGTATGAAAGTTTCGCGGCTAGGAATTGACTATTATGGTTGGAGCTATTATTTGACACGGGAAACCAAAGAAACAGCCTTATTTCAGAAGTCGATGACCTATTTAGGGCAAAAGAAATTGAGAGAGATTATTCACCAGGAACGGCCGGATGTAGTCGTCAATACTTTCCCGTTCGGTGCTTCTCCAATCGTTTGCAGTCCAATGGGGATTAAGAATTATACCGTGCTTACGGATTATGCGTTACATGCTAGTTGGCTTCACCCGAAAGTCGACCGATATTATGTGGCAACAGAAGACTTAAAAAAGCAAATCATTGCAAGAGGATTTAGCAAGGACCGAATAGATGTTAGCGGAATACCGCTTAGAGAAGAGTTCGTCAATACGAGGATTCGTGCAAGAAATCAGCAGAAGAAGATCATTCTTATCATGGCCACAGATAGCGGTGTAACAAGTTATATCGAGGAAATGATGCGCACGCTTTTTCATTTAGATAATTGTCAATTGGTTGTTGTTTGTGGTCATAATGAGAAGTTAAAACATAGATTAGAAGTGGAGTTTGCAGCTTATAACGGGATAACCATCCATGGGTTTGTTGATAATCTTCATGATTGGATGGCTCAAGCTAGTTGTATGGTAACGAAAGCAGGCGGACTAACGTTGACAGAGGCCATAGCCTTAAGAGTGCCGGTTTTCATTTATAAGCCTAATGGCGGTCAAGAGAAAGAAAATGCTTTATATTTATCACGCCGCGGCGTAGCTTCAATCTCAAAAAAAATGGAAGAACTTTCGAAAAGTATTCAACATTTCATTCATCATCCTCAAAAATATGAAGAAATTCGGGATCATATGGAGGAGTTGCACCGAAGTCATGCAGCAGCTCATATCGTAAAAGATATCATGCTTCATTGGAATGGCCAATTCATGTTAGCGTCAATTTAGAATGGGGAGGCATGATTCAGATGAAAGAGATTCTTGATAATTTTTTAGAAGAGATCCATGAGTTAGAGGGGAAAATAGTTCATCTGATCCATCGATCAAACTTAACCGTTGAGGAGAAAGAATTCATTTTGGAACATATCCTAATCATCCCTGGAAAAAAGGAAGATCATGATGAATGTAAAGCTATTTCATGACAGATGCAAAAATCCAAAACCCCCTTCATATGTAGGAAGGGGGTTTTTAGGTGTGAGCATAATTCCCGATTATGATAACATTCTCATCCAAGTAATTGGGCAACAACCGTGTTGACGAATGGGAAGGTGACATACCGTATCTATGTAGGTACTAGAAATGGTGGTGGGTTCATGAGTCATACAGTAGGTGTTCTGTTGGATCGAAAAACGTTTATGGGAATACCTAAAGGGAAAACAGGAAGTGAGAAGCTTTCCTTATATAATCAAGCAGCCAAACAGCATAAGCTAACGGCTTTCTATACTTCCCTTCATCAGATTGGCAGTACTTCGGCCCAAGGTTATATCTATGCAAAAAATAGGTATAAGTTTGTACGTCGATCGATTCCAAAGGTTACACATAACCGAGCGATAACATTATCACCATTTCTTAAACGTAAGCTCAAACAATTCTCGGAATCGAGCTATGTTTTCAATAGGCAGAATCGATATGACAAATACTACATCTATAAACTGTTGCATCAAAACGTTCATCTGCGAGATTACTTACCTGTCTCACTGAAGTATTCAGAAAAGGATTTGAAATCAGCTATGGCTGCTTATCCTTCTCTATTCATAAAGCCTACAAACGATAGTGTCGGCAATGGAATAATGAAGCTGTCCAAGCATTTAAGCGGAAAATGGTTGTTATTTTTGAGAAAAGGAAGGCCAATGCTGCTATCTGCGAAGGGAGCTATTTCTGTTATTCAGAGAGTTGTTGGAAAGAGAACTTACATGATTCAAGAAGCAATTGCCTTAGCAACATACAAAGGCAGATCTTATGATTTACGTGTCTCTGTTCAACGCGGTATAACAGGAAGATGGCAAGTAACAGGAGTAGTGGGAAAAGTCGCTGGTGCTGGAAGACATGTAACTAATGTGGCTAAGGGGGGAAAGGTAAGACGAACCGAAGTGCTTTTTAAAAATAATAGGTTCGACTTTGAAAGAATGATGGAAGCCATACGCAGTGCATCTATTAGTATCATGAATGACTTGAGTGAGAAGCTACCTCACTTAGCCGATGTAGGGTTAGATATCGGGATTGATCACCGCGGTCATATTAAATTAATTGAAGTAAATGGGCGAGACCAACGGTATTCATTTAAGAAAGCTAAGATGAGCTCTACATTCTACCGAACATATGAAACGCCTCTACTGTATGCCAAATATTTATTGCAGCAATCCAAAACCTCCAATTCCTAAATCGAGTTGGTGGTTTTACATATAGGGATGGTAACAATAACTTCTGTTCCATAATGGGGTACGCTTGAAATTTGAATTGTCCCCTTATGTAGTTTGACAATACGTTCAGCTATGGCTAAACCTAAGCCCGATCCTCCAGTTTGTCGGCTCCGTGAACGGTCTACGCGATAGAATCTTTCAAAGACGAAAGGCAATTCTTCGGTGGGAATGCCTTTGCCATCGTCAACAATGCGTATACAATAATTTGGATCTGTTTTAGATAGGTAGACATGGGTGTGATGTGTCATGTATTTCATCGCATTATCTAAAATGATTAGGATAACTTGCTTAATTTGCAGCCGATCTGCTTCAATCATCATGCTGCTTTCGGAGGGGAGAAGGATGAATTCTTTGTTTGAAAGTGGCCGAAGAAGCTGAATGTTCTCTTTACATAACGTCACTAGATCAAAAGAGGAAAAGGTTAATGTTGGTTCATGTTCTAGTTCAGCCAATTCAAGCAATTGATAAGTGATGTGTTTCATTCTTTTGCTCTCGTCATGAACAGCGTCAAGAGCTTCCATATGAAGGTCCATGTTTTCAAAGCCCCATCTACGAATGAGCGACGTATAGCCTTCAATAATGGTAAGTGAAGTCTTAAACTCATGTGAGGCATCTGATATAAACTGCCGCTGTTTCTTCATACTCATCTCAATCCGTTCCATCAAATGATTAAATGTCTCAGATAATTGATAGAGCTCATCCTTTGACTTTCGATTCAAAGGTAGTTTTTTAATCGCAAGACTCGTTTCGATCTCTTTCATCGTCAGAATCATACGGGATAGCGGTAAGAATAACAGTTTGGACAATAAAAAACTAGCAGATAGAGAGAGCAGCATAGCAGCAAGCGTTACGATGCCAATAATACCAACCAATCGGTATAAGCTTTGGTCAAGCTCTATTGGCTCCGTAATGATTTCTAACGTTCCGATGATTTCTGTTCCTTGGTGAATGGGTGATCGAACAATCATAACGGACTGATCATTAAGTTTTTGTGAATAAGACTCTTGTGTATCGATGTGTTTTGGCGGAATAACTGCTAATTCTGATGTATTAGCTGCTTGATTGATCACTTTTGAAGAAAGATCAAGTGAGCGAATCATGGCGTGATTGGGAAGATACTTTCTTAAAATTCGGTTGTTATCTTCTTGAAGTAATTCCAAAGGGCTTATATGCGTGAGCATTTGGTTAGCAGTAAACTGAAGTGTCTCGAGTTCTTCTTCTTTTTCATATTGTGCATAAATATAGTAAATAATGAAGGTAAGCGATATTAGAATGCTAGTTAACCAAATGAATGAAAGCAGTGAAGCTTTAGTCTTAATTTTCATATCAACTAGACCTCCAAGAGGTACCCAACACCACGGATTGTTCGAATATTTGGGTAAGGCGCAAGTAGCTTTTTGCGGACATATCGAATATATACATCCACCAGATTTGAATTCCCTAGGAAATCGTAACCCCATACATCGTTCATGATTTGTTCCCGACTAAGGATTTCATTCTGATGTTCGATCAAATAGACGAGGAGTTCAAATTCTTTTGGTGTAAAGTCAATCTTAATATCATTCTGTAACACTTCTCTAGACCGAAGATTCACGTTTGTTCCTTTCACCGTATAGATCATGGAGTCATGCTTATTAAGCTCGTCATCGGTTTGTTGGAATTGATTTTGGCGGCGCATGCAAGCGCGAATCCGAGCGAGTAGCTCTTCCAAGTGAAAGGGTTTTGTTATATAATCCTGGCTCCCCAAATCAAGTCCATTCACAATATCCGAGGGGGTATCGCAGGCCGTTACCACAATAATAGGTGTTTCTGAATTCTTCTTGCGAAAGGATTTAATCAGTTCAAAACCGTTAAATACAGGAAGCAGAATATCTAGAAGAATGAGGTCCCACTTATCATTCAATGCTTTTCGTAGTCCTTCTGAGCCATCTGAAGCTAACTCTACAAGATACCCGGCATGTGTGAGTTCTAATTGCAGCAGCCTTGCTATTTTTTCTTCATCTTCGATGACAAGTATTCTATTTGACATGAACACCACTCTTTTCAAGGTGTTTAAATTAATCGCCTTACATCTTATGTACCAAGATAGCGGGATGTTCTGCCATAGGAAAAGGACCTCCTTCAGTTGGAGAACTGAAAGAGGTCTTCTGACCTTGCTCTTAAGTTAAACAAAGGGATACAGGCTTAGTGAATCACACGACGGGCTGTTTTGTAATTTTTGCTCCACCAGCCAGAGTTCATATCTGAAATCGTAACACCAGGGCTGCCATAGGTGTGCAAAACCTTTCCATTCCCCATGTAGATACCAACATGATGAATTGGTGAGTAGAAAAAGACAAGATCCCCCGGTTGAAGCTGATTTCTAGCAACAAAAGTTCCTACTTGTGATTGCTGCTTAGACGAACGGGGCAGATTGATCCCATTTTTGCCATAAACATATTGTGTAAAAGAAGAGCAATCAAAGGAGCTAGTGCTGCCTTTTTGAGTACCGAATTTATACCTTACACCTAAATATTGTTTACCAGTTGTAATGATACTATTTGCTTTTCCAGAAATTGATGTTGATGCTGAAGCTGCTGTTGCTGCTGTAGAAACATTGCTTGCAGCATGCGCGGATTGCGGCGCCATCATTAGGTTAGCAGATGCAAATAAGGATACACTAAGTGTAATACCTAATAGCGATTTGCTTAGGCGGTTCGTTTTCATGTTGTTCATGATTGGATATCCCCCTTCAGGATCGTGTTTTAGGTTTTCACCTGAGACAACCTTATCACATCCGTAAATCCCTATAAATTAACAAATGTGCGGGGATACTAGTTCCAGCGAGGCTTAAAGGACAATTATTAGAAGATCATGAGAATCGGATGAAAGGAAATACCTTGACAATCCAAACATAAGATAAATTCGTGTTTCAAAGGATTCTCTCATGTGTTTTTCACATTCCTGTGATAGGATCAATTCGAGGCAGGTGAAGAAAGATGAATCATCATTCAATGATCTTGTTAATCACCCATTATGGTTATGCCGGTATTTCTATAGCACTTTTCCTTGGAATTGTTGGCATACCGTTACCGATCGAGATTATCCTGCTAGGTGCAGGCTATATAGCCGTTAAGACTAATTTACATTTGGGTGGCATTATCGGCTTCGCCTGGCTAGGAGCGTGTGCTGGAATGACAGTGAATTACCTCCTTGGGAAAAGTATTGGGCTCAAGCGGATTAGCAAAGTAACCAAGTGGATTAAGCTTTCTGAAAGCAGATTAGAAAATTGGGCAGAGCAGTTTAAGAAGCACGGGGCTATCTTACTATTAGTAGGCTTTTATGTGGCTGGTCTTAGACATGCTGCTCCTTTCATTGCAGGGGCGATAAAATTGCGGTTCACTAAATTTATGAGTATCTCGTATTTTGGTGCAATGGCCTGGATTTTAGTTATCGTTTTTCTAGGTCAAAAGCTTGGTAAAGCATGGGACCACATTTTTATGCATTTCCATCATCCAATATGGCTAATTGTCGCGGCTTGTGTAGTCGGTCTTGGTTTGTTGGGAGTTAAAATGATGGTACGTCAACAAAAATTGCCCTCTTAAAATTAAACAGCTCCAATCTCCTGTTTAAGAGGATTGGAGCTTTTATACGCGGCTAAAGTAACCATTATTATTTGCGTTTTACACGTAAGAACCGGCCGTTTGCTCTCGCATACCGCAGGACTTTGAAGAACATTTTTTTATCTTTTAATTGGTTGAAAATAAAAGGGTCAGGCGCCGTGTTGACTTCTAGCACCCACGGTTTTAAATTTTTATCAATTCCAATATCAACACCAATTTCTTTAAATCCGGGATAACTCTTCTGGTAATGCGTTGCAATTCGATACCCTAAATGTCGTAAGCTTTGGATATAATCACTTTTCTTTTGATTCTTTAAATAGGAACCAAGTAATAATTCTAAGGGCAGCGGTTTGCCGCTATTATGAAAGTTCGTCACTATCTTGCGGGGATGAGCAACTCGGCCGATATAACCAGTTGCTTCCCAATTTTTATGAGGGGTTCTTTGAACCATAATACGTGTGTCGAAGATTCGCTTCTGGTGCGTTAAGAGATGAATACCTTGCTGAACAAGATAGGATCTGTTTAACTTGGCTTTGCTTAGAGCAGCGAATAGGCCTTGAAACGTAGCAAATGATTTGGCAGTTTTGCCAGCCTGAAAACGGAATATTTCATTTTTCTCTACACGAATAACACCTTGTCCTGAAGAGCCATTGATTGGTTTGACATAAACCATTTTATGCTTATTTAGCATTTGAAGAAGGTTCGATTGACTGTAGACTCTTGTTTCCGGAACAAATTTGCGAAGTTCTTTGTTTAATAAGAGCACCTTTGTTTTGACCCATTTGCTGCCCACTGTTCGAGCTCTATTCACCATTCCAGCACCTCTGTTTTCGATATCTTACGAGTTATCATATTCAAATGAAGTTGAGGGACTTGGAGTAGAGTTTAGTAAAAAAATTAAATTTTTTTAACAGATAAAGGGGATTTATGAATAAATGAATTTGAAGATACAATTAACCTGGGCTTTTTTTACAAGCCTCTTGAGCGCAATTAGCTTTGGAGCTATAGCGTTCTTGGTAACCGATCATAAGGTGGTTCAATTCGACAAGGTGATCATTTCGTTTGTTCAAGGGTTAGAAACGCCGCCTCTTACAAGCATTATGAAATTCTTTACCTTCATAGGGGGAGGAGTTCCAGTTGTCGTTGTTACGCTAATCATTTTGTTTTTCTTGTATAAGGTTTTACATCATCGAAGTGAGTTGATTTTATTTTTAAGCGTTGTCATTGGCTCGGTGATTTTAAACGAAACTTTAAAACTTATTTTTAAACGTGCAAGACCGGTTTTACATCGCATCATTGATGCAAATGGGTTTAGTTTTCCAAGTGGGCATTCAATGGCTGCTTTTAGCTTATACGGTGTTGTTGCTTTTTTGCTTTGGCGGCATATTGCAACTGCTCTTGGTCGTAGCATCTTAATTATAATAAGTATCATTATGATAATGACGATAGGAATCAGCAGAATCTATTTGGGCGTACATTATCCAAGTGATGTTCTTGGTGGTTTTCTAGCAAGCGGTAGTTGGTTAGCCATTTCTATTTGGTATTATCAGCGATATCAGGAAAGGCGATATGAAGAGGATATGAGAGGGAGGGGTTAAGATGAGCTCTCAGCAAAATTTAGAAGTAAAACAATCATGGATTCCTAAGAAAGAACGCATATGGGTATTTGGTGCGATGGCTGTGTCCACAATCTATCTAATATGGCAGCTGTGGAGTCTTTTTCATTTACCATCAACAACCATACACAATCGCAGCTTTGAGCATATATTCAAAGATTATGGCTCCAATGCCCGTATAGTCCTGTTCGTGGTGGTAGCGAATTACATTTTAGCTTTTATCATTAAACAAGGCATTTTGGGGAAATTCGCTCATCTGAAAAAAGGATTGGTTATACTACTCCGTATTGTCAAGAAATATCATGTTTCATTTGCTGTTCTCGCAATCGCACTTATTATACTCCATACAGTTGCTGTGTTTATGTTTGGTTTTAAATGGGATTTCAACAACATTAGCGGGCTTCTTGCATTGATCGTGCTGTTACCGGTACCGGTTTCGGGTTTACTCCGCTACAGAAGGCTCGATAAGAAATGGCATTTAAGATGTGGACTAGCATTTGCTGTTTTATTTTTGATTCATGCATTTTTGTAATGAATTGTTGGACTTAAAGGGAGTAGCTCGCCACGCGGCAGCTGCTCCTTATTCTTATTAAGCTAAAGGGCACAATACTTCCAATATGTGGTACCATTAATTAAGTGATATTGTTTTTAGTATCGCTAGTAATGGTGAGTCCTTGTTCTTGGAGTACGGCTATCCCACTTGGTCAAAAGAGTTTAATGTAGAGAATGTGGACACCTTTGTAGATAAACACCAAAGAGTCTGATTTCGGCCATCTGATAAGGAGCAAGCAATAGCAGAGATTTTTTAAAGCTTCTTCATACATCCTTAAAGCCTTTCTTGGATCAGGTGTATGTATCGCGGATCTAACGGGGAATTTTATAAAAAAAGTGGTGGTGTAATGAGTGATATCGTTATTAGTAAAATAAATGAGTTTTTTCATGAATTAGATTTTGTGAAGGTTAATATTAATGGAAAAGTTGTCTTAGAACATAAAAACGGATTCTATAAGCTTACTAAGGGTGAAACCCACAGTTATTTTCTTGAATATGCAAGATCGGTTCAAGAAGCCCATCATAATTGTTATGAGGATGTCGAAGCGTAGCCGCGACAGTTGCTGAATGAATAATCAAAATGCTTGTTATAACCCAAATATATATTTGGATCTAATGGAGCTTATTTAAATTCAAGACTATCACAGGGATTTATATTGTTATTTCTAACAAATACCATTAGCAGTTTGATTGTTTCTCGTGGTCAGTGGAGGCAGCTGTTAATTTCTTTAATTTCTTTCATTATTTTTTATGTACTCTATCTGTTTTACATGGTAGCAACTGGTGATCCGAATCGTGATGTTGATGATAATCCTGCTAATGGACTAGTGTTAATCGGACTCGGTATTCCGTATTCATTCATAAGTCTTTTTATTGGAACAGTTCTAGGAATAATAATAATTAAATTAAAAAGCAAGTTCAAAAATTTTATGAAGGCTAAATAGACATACAGAGGAGAGAGACAAATGACTGAGAGCATAGAAACAGATTTATATATTCGTAATAAACGAGAGGCAGAGATTGCGCAACGTTCTGATCGATTAGCCGCTCGCTTCGCGAATCGTTCGGCACATCATGATACAGAAGGAAGCTTTCCGTTCGCCAATTTCGCGGATCTTCATGAATCAGGCTACTTGCAGTTGACAGTGCCGCGAGCTTACGGCGGAGAGGAAGCGTCGCTGTACGAATTGGTGCTTGCCCAGGAACGACTGGCGCGAGGCGATGGTTCAACAACGCTTGCGGTGGGCTGGCACGTTGGTTTGCTGCATCAGCTGCGCTATACGAATGCTTGGCCGGAAACGTTGTATGCACGGTTTTGCCGAGAGACGGTGGAAACAGGTGCGTTGATTAATCATTTGGCGACGGAACGGGCAACAGGGAGTCCGAGTCGAGGGGGAAGACCGGAAACGAAGGCCGTTGCCACAAAGGGCGGATGGCTGCTGAGTGGACGCAAAACCTACAGTACGCTGAGTCCGATACTCACATGTTTTACTGTTTCGGCGGCGATTGAGGGTACGGAGGAAACAGGGGATTTTTTTGTGCGTTCCGGATCTGGCGTACGTGTAGAAGAAACATGGAACACACTTGGTATGCGCGCTACGGGGAGCCACGATGTGGTGCTTGAGGACGTATTCGTGCCAGATGACCAGCTTGTTCATCGTTCGGGAGCACCACGTGAGGAGCGCAGACCCGACGAAGGTGGCTGGCTATTGCATATTCCCGCTTGTTATATTGGGATTGCACATGCAGCTAGAAGCTTTGCGATTAACTTCGCGCAGCAGTATCGACCGAACAGCTTGACCACACCGATAGCTGAACTACCGAATATTCGGCGTCAAATCGGTGAAATGGAAATTGCGCTTGTAACGGCGCGCACGGTGCTTTATTCGGTTGCCGATCGCTGGGACCGGGAACCTGAGCGGCGCAAAGCGCTAAAGCCGGAGCTGGGCTTGGCCAAACATGTGGCCACGAATCATGCGATCTCGATTGTAGATACAGCGATGCGTATCGTCGGTGCTGCGAGTTTGTCACGCAGTTTACCATTGGAGCGGATGTATCGCGACGTGCGGGCAGGACTGCATAATCCACCGATGGATGACATCGTTGTTAACGGATTGGCGCAGAGAGCTTTGGATGAAGTGAAAATTACGAATACTTAAAGCAGATGGCAAGAGGATGCAAATTAAACCTTCCTAGAATTTAGGTACTTGTGAAGGGCGCTATCTTTCATTTTGGTGGGGGAAGATTTCATAGGTAATATTACGAACATGCCTGCACGCTTACATGATTCAATAGTTGAGGGGCTTGTTAAGTGGCAGGCTCCTCTTTTGTTAAATCAATTTACGGTAAGATAACTTCGGTAGAATTACATATATAAAATATTGAAATTGTTATAAATATAGAGTAGGATCACATCCACTGTGAATATTTATTCCGTAGAAGTTGGACAATAATGGGAACTATTCTACAATGCAGGGGTGTTTGGCGTGAGCTCTAATTCGTATTGGTATTTAGGTCTGAGCTTCATTTGTATCATTTTACAGGTCATAGTGTTTTATAGAAAACGAAGCATCCACACCTATATGCAATTCTTTATTGGAGTTGAACTCTTATATATCGTCGAGGCCGTCATCTATATCTTCAACGGGAGCTACGAGTACCACCCTAAACTACTTAGCAATCATTATTACGACAGCCATCTTGGAGCTATAACATCTAATTTAATCTCCATACCATCCCTCGCTCTAATCCTTTCGGTATTTCAACTAGGCTGGTTTTGGATAATTGGGTTTATCGCTCTGCTAGCAGGGATCGAATGGCTTTTCGTCAAACTGCATATCTATTCGCTATATTGGTGGCGGATTGGATATACTTCATTGGGTCTCCTCTTTTACTTCCCGTTGATAAAAAAGATGTATCCCTGGATGCTTAAGGCTAGGAAAGGAGCCTCACGCGCGTTTTTGCTTTTTTTATGTTTGGGTCCTTTTTCTGGAACCGTCCAGTTCTTACCCTTCATGTTATTCTATAGCAGGGTTTACCGGCCTGGATGGTTTACGGATCCGGCATATGACACCAGTGCTTTCGCTATTGTTTACTATCTATCCTTTGTACTCGTCACTACCCTACTGCTTATGGTAAGTTGGAAATACCGTTGGATAAAATATGTCTGTCTAGAGACAATCCTTATACTGATAACCGTGCTCTTGAAACAAAGTGGAATCTTGATAAGTCAGATATGGTGGGACGTTTACCTGTATCTTTTGTTTCCTTTGTTAACCATGAAGATTGGAGTGATCTTTAGCAAACATTTGGCAAGGGGAGAATTCCCTAGATTCTAATCCCGCGCGTCTGTGAGCGTTTACACTAACGGAGAACGTCGTTTGTTCAATAAACACAACATTGGGAGGCTGCCGGCATGATCGGCGGCCTCTATTATGTTAATGGTCAGTAGAGTTGCTGAGCTGCCTACAATTTTAATTCTAGATCCCCTTTAATAATACGGATTCATCATTAGGAACACGACAACCCCGGTTAAGCTCACATATAACCAGATCGGCATTGTCCAACGGGCAATTCTACGATGTTTATGCAATTGGTTAGTCCAACCCCATACGAGAGTGAACAAAGCGAGTGGCACGATGATGGCGGCAAGAATGCTGTGAGATATCAGAATGAAAAAATATATCGGCCGAATAATGCCTTCACCACCGAACAAGGCCGTCTCCGAGGACATGTAATGAAACGTTAAGTAGGAGACAAGGAACAACAGTGTAGAAGAGAAGGCAGCTAGAATGAACCCTTTGTGAAGCTTTACGTTCTTCCGTAGGATCGCGATCAAAGCGGCAAGCAGAAAGATGAAGGTGAAGCTGTTTAACACCCCATTGATTCTTGGAAAGATGGTAAGATCGAAATTTATCTCTCCCTTGTAACCAATCGGTGAGAAGAACAAGAGTAATATAACAATATTTGCGACAAGTGAAATGGTGACGATGGCAGCCGTGTAATTTTTGTTGCTAGCTTGCCTTGGTGCATGGTTGTTTGCGCTCATTTAATCAGAAAATCTCCTTTCCTACCACATGGTAATGGCTTCATTATAAGCCGTTTTGTCGTACTGTAATCAGACTATGATGTCAAAATAGCGAAAACTTATTGACGATTTATAGTCTTCAAAAGGTATTGCAGTAATGATATTGCTAAATGACAAAAATAAGGTTAGAATATGCATTAATAAAAATTTTAATGTAGTATTATTTTTTTTAAGGTGTGTGATGTGATTGGAACATATAAACGATGAACTTGGAGCTTTAAAGCAAATTATTAAAGGAATTGCAACGCAATTCGGGGATAAATGCGAAGTTGTCCTTCATGATTTGACTGGTGATTATGAGCATACAATTGTAGGGATTGAGAACTCACATATTACTGGAAGAAGAATTGGTGATTGTGGGAGCAATTTGGGACTGGAAGTTTTGAGAGGTTCTGACAAAGACGGTGATCGCTATAACTATATCACGCAAACGAAAGATGGAAAAATTCTTCGATCTACGTCTATTTACCTCAAAAATAATAATGAGGAGATTATCGGAGCCATTTGCATAAATATGGATATTTCTGATTTGATTATGGCTGAAAAAGCACTTAAATCGATCACTATGCACAGCATGGAACAAGAAACGGAAGAAGTATTCGTTAATGATGTGAGTGATTTACTGGACTATTTGCTTCAACAATGCCATAACGAGATAGGAATACCGGTTTCCCATATGGGGAAAGAGGATAAAAAGAAAGCGGTCCAATTTCTCGATAGACGAGGAGCATTCCTCATTAAGAAAGCTGGAGATAAGGTGTGCCAGTTTTTGGATATCTCTAAATTTACTCTCTATAACCTACTTGATGAAGTTCGCGTGAAATAAATTGTGCGAGAGCATAGGAATAAAAAACCGATCAACTTACTTACGTTGGTTGGTTTTTTTGCATTAATCTAGAAAAATGAATGGAATGAAATCTGACATATCTTCGGGAAATGATAAACTTTCTTTTGAGAAATAGATAGAATCTTAATTTCGTGTTAAGTGCGTGTCATGTAATTTATTTTTGGAAGGGCTTACTTGGTAAAAAAAGCATTGACGGGTTGTTTCTTTTTGACTATATTAATAAAAAGAAAAAAATTAATATAATATAAAAATTTTTAATATTACCTTGCGGTGATGAAAATCATAGATAAAGGAGGCACTTGATGGTTCAGCCACTACTATCGGTTGAGAATTTAAAAACCTATTTTGTCAAAGGCGATGTCGAAGTACATGCTGTTGATGGTATTGATCTCACTATTTATCCTAAGCAGATTGTTTGTATTGTTGGGGAATCGGGTTGCGGGAAAAGTATGACATCTTTATCCATCATGGGGTTGGTTCCAAAGCCACATGGTCGGGTGGTAAATGGGCAGATTTGGTTTGGGGGTCAAGATTTACTTGAGTTAACGGAGAATCAACTATCAGCGATTAGGGGAAACGATATTTCGATGATTTTCCAGGAGCCGATGACATCGTTGAACCCGGTGTTGACGATTGGCGATCAGATGTCGGAAGTTCTTCTCAGACACCGTAAAATAACGAAACAGCAAGCAATGGAACAGGTCGTTAAAATGCTTGAATTCGTTGGTGTAGCAAGGGCAAAGGATATCGTGAAGGAATATCCGCATCAATTTTCCGGTGGAATGCGACAGCGTGTGATGATCGGCATGGCGATGATATGCGAGCCAAAGCTTTTAATTGCAGATGAGCCTACAACGGCTCTAGATGTGACAATTCAAGCCCAAGTGCTTGAGTTGATGAAGCGCATGCGTGATGAATTCGATACCTCGGTGATGATGATAACCCATGATTTGGGTGTAGTAGCTGAAATCGCTGATCACGTAGTTGTTATGTATGCGGGCCAAGTGGTTGAAAGTGCATCAGCCGATGCTTTGTTTGAGGATCCGCTTCATCCCTATTCCCAAGCACTGTTGAAATCCATTCCTTCGCTTGATGAAGAAAAAGAGATGTTGTACTCGATTCCAGGTACGGTACCGGATTCATCAAAGTATCCAGTTGGATGCCGCTTCGCAGAACGATGCGAACGGGCACAGCCCTCCTGTACTCAAAAAATGCCTGAACTGCGCGAAGTGAAGCCCGGTCAGTTCGCTAGGTGTGATCTAATCTAACAGAAAGGATAGATATAATGAGTGATCAGCTGCTAGAAGTTTCCAATCTCAAAAAATATTATCCGATCCAAGCTGGACTTATACGTCGAACAATTGGACATGTGAAGGCCATAGATAATGTTTCCTTTCAAATAGGTTATGGCGAAACGCTTGGTATTGTTGGGGAGTCGGGCTGTGGGAAATCGACCTTGGGCCGAATGATTATGCGTGTTCTAGAACCGACGGAAGGTACCATTTTATTCGATCAGCAAGACATCACCAAGATGCACGGTAAGACGCTTCGCCGCACACGTCGAAACTTTCAAATGGTATTTCAAGATCCTTACGCATCCTTGAACCCTAAGATGATGGTTGCAGATATTATAGCGGAGCCACTGCTGATAAACGACATCATGAACAGAAAAGAAGCATCCGAGAAGGTTAATCAATTAATAGATCTGGTTGGTTTGCGTCAGAAAGATTTGCGGAAATATCCGCACGAGTTTTCTGGTGGGCAACGGCAGCGTATAGGCATTGCACGAGCATTGTCATTAAGCCCTAAGTTAATTGTGGCAGATGAGGCGGTTTCAGCTCTGGATGTATCCATTCAGGCGCAGATTCTTAATCTAATGACGGAATTGAAGAAAGAATTTAATCTTTCTTATATGTTTATTTCGCATAATCTATCCGTAGTCAAGCACATTAGCAATCGCGTTGGTGTCATGTATCTAGGGCATTTGGTGGAGATAGGAGATAAGGATAGCTTGTACCAAGAACCGCTCCATCCGTATACGAAGGCGCTGTTATCTTCTTCACCTCATGCGAAAAGAGGGGTTAAGCGGGAGAAAATTATTTTGCAAGGAGAAGTGCCGAGTCCCGCTAATCCCCCGCAAGGTTGCCCGTTCCATACCCGCTGCCCACAGGTGATGGAGGTTTGTAAATCAGTAAGACCACAGCTGCAAGAAATTGTTCCAGGACATTCCGCAGCTTGTCATTTATACGAAACGGCAGGTGTATCGTTATGAAAGATCAGACGCTTGTAAAAGTTATAGACCCGTTAAATCAAGAGACATACAAAGCCTTGCTGAAGAAGACGGAGGATGGCTACCGACTAGATCGTTCGTTCCAAGATCTTTCATCACAGGAGCCTCAGTATTATTTGAGTCCAGGATGGATTGATCTTCATACACACGTTTACGATGGTGTTGCCAACCTCAGTGTACCCGCAGACGAAGCAGGTATTCAGAACGGCGTTCATTTGGTTGTTGATGCAGGCAGTGCTGGGGAAGCGACTTTGCCGGGGCTTCGGAAGTATGTTGCTCCTGCTTTTCAGACGGAAGTTAAGGCATGGTTAAACATTAGCTCCATTGGGCTTGTTCATCTTCGTGAAGTTGCAACTTTGGATCATATTCATGTAGATAAAACAGTGCAAGCCATCGCTGATAATCGCGATTTCGTCTGTGGCGTCAAGGTTCGTTCGAGCGGCGCCATTGTTGGATCGATGGGACTCCAACCGCTTCAATTAGCCAAACTGGCAGCATATGAAGCTGGCGTGCCGGTTATGGTACATATCGGTGAAGCGCCTCCGCTCATTGATGGCGTATTAGATCTATTGGACGAAGGAGATGTCATAACCCACTGCTTTCATGGGAAAATCGGACATCCATGGTTAAAAAATGGCAGACCGGTATTGGCACTCCAAAAAGCCATCGATCGAGGCGTTAAACTGGATGTGGGACATGGGGCGGCAAGTTTTAATAATGAGATATGCCGTAATGCAATAGCTGCCGGATATGCGCCACATACCATTAGTACGGATGTACATATTCGCAATATTCGCGGTCCGGTTTATGACCTGTCTACAACGATGACCAAGCTGTTGGCATGCGGCATGCCACTTGAAAAGGTGATTGGCGCAGTAACGATTGCACCATCACAGATTTTACAGATGAACAATTGGTGTTCTCTCAATGGAATTCTCGATCGAGCAACGTTATTCGAAGTTGATGGGCAGCGTCCAGAAGGTCGCGATTATCGCGATTCACAAGGCAAACTACTAGCACCTGAACAGTTCATAAAGCCATTCGCAGTTATCCAAGCAGGTCAATTTACAGCGTGCAAGACGTCGTAGGATCAGCAATTTTTATACATCAAACAAGTCCAGTCATATGAGTATGTAAGCTAATCTATTCAGTGAGACCATTTTAGGAGGAATTATTGTGAAATTAAAGCTTATACTGGCAGCTATGTGTTTGACTATGGCTTTATCAGCTTGCACGAACTCGAATGGCGGCTCCTCTTCTCCATCTGACAAAGGAGCTAGTGCGGTCTCTTCCAAACCGGCTAAGGACACATTAACGGTAGCGCAAGATATTGATGCAGGAACACTGGACCCGCAAAAGCAAGGCAAAATACCGGACATGGGTATTCTGATTAACATGTTTGATACATTGGTTACACGCGATGAGAATAACAAATTGGCTCCATCACTTGCTACCGAATGGAAAGCGCTGAACGATACGACTTGGGAATTTAAGCTTAGAGAAGGTGTGAAATTTCATGATGGTGAGCCGTTTAATGCAGATGCTGTGAAATTCAGTATCGATCGTCTTAATAATCCTGAAACGAAATCACCGATCGTTGAGCTGAAAACGGTTAAAGAAGTGATTGTTGTCGATGCCAAAACTGTAAAAATTATTACCGATGGTCCCGATCCCATATTGCCTAATAAGATGACGTTGTTTGGCGGCGCAATGGTTCCTCCGCAGTATATTAAGGAAAAAGGCGATGAGAATTTCGCGAAAAATCCTGTTGGTACAGGTCCATTTAAATTTGTTTCCTGGCAAAAAGATAGTCAAGTTACAATGGAAGCCAACGCTGACTACTGGCAAGGAGCCGCCAAATTCAAAAAGCTTGTCTTCAAAATCATTCCGAACCCTTCTAATATGGCTGCAGCAATCAGAGCGGGGGAAGTGGATATTGCATCTGGTATCAAACCCGATGTGGCTACACAGCTGAAAAACCAATCCGATCTTAAAGTCGTATCAAGTCCTGGGATCCGCACATTTTACATTTCATTAGATACGAAAGCAGGACCTTTGGCCAAGAAGGAAGTTCGTCAGGCACTCAACTATGCCATTGATGTGAATACCATCATCAAAACCGTGTTGGATGGTAATGCTGCGCGTGCGTCTACATTGGTCCCTAAGGAGAACTTCGGATACGATCCGGCCATTGCGCCATACGAATATAACATCGAGAAAGCCAAGCAACTGCTGGCGACTGCCGGTTATCCTGATGGTTTCGCGATTACATTGGATGCGGATAATTTGGAAGTAAACAATGTTCAAGTCATTGCGGCACAGCTGGAGAAAATCGGGGTTAAGGTTCAGCTCAACTTGATGGACAGCAAAACCTTAACGGCTAATTTGGTAGCGAAAAAGACTTCACCTATGTATTTTATCGGAAATACAGGATGGACGATGGACGCAATGAGTAATTTTCAGTCCTATCTAAAAAGTGACAGACGTTATAACAGATATCCTAACGCTGATATTGATAAACTCGTCGATGAAGAAGAACAAAGCATAGATCCACAAAAACGACAAGCTGCATTCACAAAGCTGCAAACGATTTTAAAAGAAGATGCACCTTTCATCTATTTGTATCAAATCAATGGCCTATACGGAATCCGCAACAATATTGATTGGAAACCGAATCCGGTCGGCATCTTGTCCATGTACAAAGCATCCATTAAATGATTTGTCTGCTGCGGAGGTGATATCTATTGCTTTCTTATATACTGCGTCGCTGCTTTTATGCCATATTTGTCTTATTTGGGGTAGCGACGGTCGTATTTCTAATTACAAGGCTGACTGGCGATCCGGTAGCCATTATGCTGACACCGGATGCTACGGCTGAACAGGCGCAAGCGCTTCGGCATTCTCTGGGCATGGATAAACCCGTCATTGAGCAATATGGCATTTATCTATTGAATTTACTCCATTTAGATTTTGGAGTTTCACTGCGCTACGGCGAGCATACGTTGCAACTTATTATAGAAAGGATGCCGGCGACGATTCAACTCGCCGGAGCAGCCTTGCTATTCTCTCTTGTCGTTGCAATCCCTGCCGGAATTATTTCGGCCATTAAACGAGGGACAGTGATAGAGAAGGGGATCATGTCGCTAATTGTTTTTGGTCAGTCCATGCCTGTTTTCTGGGTGGGGATTGTGCTCGTCTTACTGTTCTCCGTTCATTGGAGAATATTCCCTACGGGTGGTATTGGCGGATTCAGCCACATCGTACTACCTGCCTTTGCGCTGGGCATTCATCTCTTGGCACTGGTTGCCAGATTGTTAAGGGCATCGTTGATTGAAGCACTCGATTCTGATTATATTCGTACAGCCAGAGCCAAAGGGTTGGTTTCAGTGGTTGTCATTTCGAAACATGCTTTACGAAATTGTTTGCTACCAATCATTACGATCGTTGGCTTGGAGATTGGAGCTTTATTGGGAGGATCCGTAGTAACAGAGACCGTATTTGCTTGGCCAGGTGTTGGACAACTGCTGGTGCAATCCATTTATAACCGTGATTATCCGTTGGTTCAGGGAGCAATCATCATTTTGGCCGCTATTTTTGTACTGGTTAATTTAATTGTTGATATCTGTTATTCGCTTGTTGATCCTCGTATCCAATATAAATAGGAGGGATACCTACGTTAAAACGAATAGTGAATGGGAAATATGGCAGTCTGTTTAACTGGTTATCACTATGCGTGCTTGGCGGCTTTCTCATTATGGCCGTGACCGCAACGAAAATATCACCGCATGATCCGAACGTACAGGATTTATTAATGCGCTTTAAACCGCCTTTTTGGCTTAGTGGCTCCGAAGATGGCTATTGGCTGGGCACCGATAATATGGGACGGGACTTGTTAAGCCGTATAATATATGGCAGTCAAGTTTCTATCCTTGTAGGTGTGGCAGCCGTAGTGATCTCAGGCGTACTCGGAACGATCATAGGCTTGTTATCTGGATTTTACAGCGCTTTGGATCATCTCATGATGAGGATCGCAGATATCCAATTGGCTTTTCCTACGATTTTATTAGCTCTAGCGATCGTGGCTGTCATTGGAGGCGGCTTAAATAATTTAATTATTGTCCTTGGCATTACAGGTTGGGTGCCCTATGCGAGAGTGATTCGCTCAGAGGTTTTGAGCATACGATCCAGTGATTTCGTCGTCGCAGCGCAAACCATTGGGGTTAGTGACTTTCGCTTGCTGTTTAGGCATATCCTTCCGAATATTTTTTCACCGGTAATTACCATTGCTACTTTCCAAGTGGCGTCTGCTATCATTGCAGAATCTTCACTGAGTTTTCTTGGGCTTGGCGTGCCTGTCAGTGTACCCAGCTGGGGTAACATGCTGAACCAAGGTCAGTTGTATATGGAATCAGCTTGGTGGATTTCCGTATTCCCGGGCTTGTCCATTATGTTGATTGTGTTAGCCATCAATATTTTGGGTGATATTTGGAGAGATAAACTGAATCCGAAAGCCAAAGGGCGTTAAAAAAAGTTAAGCAGTTTTTAGGAGGAAGAAAGCAGATGACTTGGTCTTATGCAACTCATTATTCCTGTGATAATTGCACGGAGAGATTCGAATTAATGCAGCCTTTAAATACTTGCCCAAGCTGCGGGGGCTTGCTGGAAATTCAGTATGATATGGACCGTATGAAGGTTGAACTTCAACCGCAGTTATATAATTCTCGCGAACCCTCGATGTGGAGGTGGCATGAATTTTATCCCCTGCAGGACGGTGCTAACGTTGTATCAATGGGAGAGGGCGGCACACCGCTTTTACCATCAGTATACGCTGGAAAGAAGTTAGGGCTGTCCAAGCTGTATTTTAAAAATGATGCGTTGATGCCTACTGGTAGTTTTAAGGATCGTGGATTTAGCTTGGCGGTCAGTTTTGCCAAAGAGTTGGGGTTATCACGGGGGCTGACTTACAGCTCCGGGAATGCGGGAGCTTCATTCGCTGCGTACGCAAGCCGGGCGGGGCTAGATGCAACGGTGTTGGTCGAGTATTTGGCTAACCCGATCAAGAAAGCAATCATTGGCTTGTACGGGGCTCATACGGCTACTTTACATTTTGAAAGTATGACGGATATTTCTGCCATGCTTGAGCAAGCCGTGAGGGATCTGGGTTTATATCAGTTTGTAAATTTCATCAATCCGACTAGGCACGAAGCGATGAAGAGCTATGCTTATGAAATTAGCCAGGCATTGGGTTGGAAGGCTCCGGACGTGATGATTCACCCCGTAGGTACAGGTGGAGGTATTTGGGGAGCTTGGAAAGGTTTTTGTGAATTGAAGCAACTGGCGTGGATCGACGCGCTCCCCAAAATGGTTGCAGTGCAGCCGAGTGCTACGGGGCCGATTGTTCAGGCGTTCAAACAGGGAGCAAGGCAAGCGGAGAGACATGGTGATCCTACCCAAACAATTGCTCAAAGTATTGCGGCTGATGCTCCGATTCAAGGAGGTCGCCGAGTATTGAATGCGATTTATGATTCAGGCGGATTCGCAGAAGTTGTGACGAATGAGGAGATCATCGAAGCGGTGCAATGGCTGGGCAACGAAGGGATTTGTGCTGAACCTGCTTCTGCCGCCTCGCTTGCGGTGCTGAAGCGGGCTGTCTCCGATGGCCTCGTTCAGCCGGACGATTGCGTCGTATGCGTTATTACCGGAAGCGGCTTGAAGCAGCCATCGGTCATTCAACAGGCAATAGCGGAATCGGAACTAACATTGAACGCGAGCTTTGATGATTTGAATAAACTTTTGACCGATTTATGGAAGTAGACTACAAGGTTGGAGATGATGTTGTGCAGCAACCAAGCCCTGTAATTAAAGCTTTAATGACATGTATATCGCATCCTACTCCAAATCCGCCTGGTGAAGTAGCTGAGGTAGCAGATTGGTTGGAGAAATGGGCGAAGAGCTTCGGTGCACAAGTCGTACGTCAAACGGTTGAACCGGGTGAGGACAATGTCATTATTACGCTGGATTACGGTCCCGGTCCATGTCTCGTTTTCAATACCCATATGGATGTTAATTCTCCCAAAGGACAAGTGTGGTCAACTCCGCCTTTTGAGCCGAGGTTAAGCTTGGATGAGGGGAAGCTCTATGGAGTTGGTGCTTGTGATGCCAAAGGCAGTCTAGTTAGTATGATGGCAGCTTTGGAAAACATCGCAAACGATCCGAGAAATCTGAGCGGTAAATTAGTTCTTACTGCCGTGATGGGGGAGGAAGCCGGGGGGCTCGGTACGCTCCATTTGGTTCAGCAAGGAATTCAGGCGGATGGTGCGGTTGTAGGTGAGCCTACTGGGTTGGACGTCGCCATTGCGCATAAAGGCACCTATATGCGACGGCTGCGTTTCCTTGGACGAGCTGCACATTCAGGACGACCGGAGCTTGGTATTAATGCGATCATCCATTCATCAAAATTCATTGTGGAGTATGAGAAGTTGAACACAAAATTGTCTCTTACTCCTCATGCGCTGCTTGGACCGGCCAGTGCGGTAGTAACGATGATTCAGGGAGGAACTCGGCAAAATACGATTCCTAATCAATCGGAAATCATCATTGACCGTAGGTTGATTCCTGGTGAGACGCACGCGGATGCGGATTCAGAGCTTCAAGAGATCCTGGACGCATTGAAAATATCGATACCTGAGCTAACGCTAGACCCAATTGACGTTGTGGTAGCTACCATTCCTTCCGAAACAATGGCAACAGAGAGAATCGTTAGTACTGCCCTTGAAGCGGTTGAACAAGTAGTGGGGAAACCGCAAACTCCGTATGGATTCAGGGCGGGCTGTGATATGAGCAAGCTGGTGACAATCGCCGGCATTCCAACGATCATTCTGGGACCAGGCAGTTTGGATCAGGCGCATGCGCCTGATGAATTTGTCGAGATTTCTCAAGTTGAACAGGCGGTACACATTTATGAACGCATTGCCCGACAATTTATAGGCAGGTGATTGAATGAGCAGAATAACTGAGTTTTTGCAGCAGGCTCGTAATGAGAAAGCATTCTCCGGTGCGGCTTATGCCATTGGAAATTCAGATGGAATTACGGAGCAGGGGGCGGTAGGAACGCTCTATTGGGACGGACCATCGGTGCAACCGGATAGTATATGGGATCTGGCTTCTGTGACCAAGCCCATCGCTGTATTACCATTGATGGTTATGCTAGAGCACGGTGAATGTTATTTGGATGATGTGATTGCTCATTTTTTGCCCCACTACAAAGATACGGATAAGGCCAACCTGACGCTCCGTCAACTACTCGCGCATACAAGCGGGATACCTGGACAGCAGCCCTTATATCAGACATCGCCTACGAAAGAGGAGCTATTGGCTGCAGTGAGAAATCTTCCGCTGCGATTTGCGCCTGACACCGATGTTGAATATTCCTCACAGGGTTACATGATATTGGGGGAAATCATAGAAGCAATTGCTGGTGACAGTCTGGATGTCGTGCTTAAGCAGCTGGTATTAGAGCCGATTGGGATGAGTCAAACCCTGTTTAATCCAGGCGCACAGTTGCACCCGCGTATTGCCGCAACTGAATATTGTGAGTGGCGTGGCACTACCGTGATTGGAGAAGTTCATGACGAGAATGCAGTCGTGATGGGAGGAATGGCTGGTCATGCGGGATTGTTCAGCACTGCCGAGGATATGAGTCAGCTTTGCCAAGCGATGCTTCGGTTAGGAGAAACTGCAAAAGGCCGTTTCTTACAGCCAGAGACGGTTCGTCTGATGACAAACAATCAGACATCTTCTTTAAAACTGGCCAGAGGGCTTGGATGGCAGGCGAAGGATAGGCATGATTCTCCTGCGGGTGACTTGTTCTCCATGTCCTCCTATGGGCATACCGGTTTCACGGGAACCAGCATATGGATGGATCCGGAAGATGATGTGTTTGCTGTACTTTTGACAAATCGCGTTCATCCTAAACGTACCAGCACGGCTATCAAAAGGATTCGCTCCATTTTCCACAACTTGGCTTTTCTGTCGGTAAGAAGTTAGTGTTTATCAAATATACGGAAATTAACGGAGGACAACGATGAGTGTAATTTCGAGCAGATTAAAAGAATTAGGTATTGAGTTGCCAGTTCCAGGTGTACCCGTAGCAAAATATGTGCCAGCTGTAACAGTTAACAATCTGGTCTATACATCAGGTAATGATTGCCGCATGAATGGTAAGCTTATTTTTGAAGGGAAGCTAGGAAAAGATCTGACGATTGAACAGGGACAATTAGCAGCAAGGCAAACGATGATTAACCTGCTAGGTGTATTGCAAGCGCATCTGGGTGATTTGGATCGGGTGGAGAAAGTAGTGAAGCTATTAGCCTTTGTTAACAGTGCGAGTGGCTTCGAGGATCAGCCGTATGTCATAAATGGAGCTTCGGAGCTGCTTGAGTCTGTTTTTGGTGAAAATGGCAAACATGCCAGATCGGCCATTGGCACATCCGATTTACCTTTTAACACGCCAGTGGAAATTGAAATGATTGTTCAAATCAAATCATAGGATGCCGCTTCTCGTTCAGTAGAGCGGAGAAGGTAGTTTTAAAAAAAAGATATCGTGGTTAGATGAAAAGTCGCATTTGATGCGGCTTTTTTTATTATGCCTGAAGGTAGGGCCAGTAGTTCCCCGAGAAGCCGGGCTAAACAGCTGAGGGCGCAAATAGTGCCCTCAGGTTCCGCTAATTGCCGCCGCGTGCAGCTTGGCAAGTCGGCGGGTAGGCTTGGCCGAGGCTGCGGCCCGGCTGTGGGGAACTACAGGGCGCTATTTCTGAGAAATAGGCCCATTACTGCGCCGAAGGGGAACTGAGGTCCCTTATTTTTAAGGATTGGGCTAATATTCCGCCAAATACATAGAAATAAGGGCCAGTAGTTCCCCGAAAAACCAGGCTAAACAGTTGAGGGCACAAATAGTGCCCTCAGGTTGCTCTATTTGCCGCCGTGTGAAGCTTGGCAAGTCGGCGGGTAGACTTGGCCGAGGCTGCGGCCCCTTATTTCTATGAATTTTGGTTTTTTTATCCTCATCAAAATCAGATGGAGTAGGATACTTCCAATATGTGTTAAGATATTAACGACACTCCATTTTTTAAATAGGAGGAAAATTAATGTTCATTCCATTTTCGTACTTGGGACGACCTAGTTACGGGGAGCCCTCTTTTAGTTGGTTCTCCTTTAAGAGAGATAGAGACAGGTAATATTGAAAATTTCAATTTACATTACACAGGAATAGTAAAGCATTTTATTTTGTATGGCCTGGAGAATGATTGGAATGGAACAAACAGAATAGTTTTCAAAGATGGGCTAGAAATACTCAGTAAGTTGGGATAAGACGTTATACCGCTAAAACCATGACAAATTATTGTTCCGCCGCGGTATCGGTACAAGAGAGTACAGGGCAGGGACATGGCTGCATTTGCATGGGGATTTTATAGAAAAAATTTTCCCTATGTCGATTTCACCATGGTTCATTCGTCGTACTATTTAGAAGGACAAATCTTAGTGAATCAGTTAAAGGAGAAATGGACAATGACAAAAGCAATTTCTAAAGGACGACTATGGACGGCGAGAGTGATGAGTGGAATAGCCATTTTATTTATGCTGCTTGACAGTATCATGAAATTATTTAAACCTTCATTTGTTGTTGATTCTGTCAATTCACTTGGTTTCCAGGAGCATCATATTTATGTGATGGGCATACTCGGACTTCTTTCAACCGTTCTTTATATAGTGCCACGTACAACGATCTTGGGTGCTATACTGTTGACCGGTTATTTTGGAGGCGTAATGGCAACTCAGGTTCGTCTAGACGCCCCGCTTTTCTCCACGATTCTGTTTCCCGTATATCTGGCAGTGTTGGTTTGGGGAGGTCTTTGGTTGAGGAATGAGAAAGTACGCAAAATCTTTTCTTTGCAACAGTAGTGTGAGTGGGGCAAAAGAGGAACATGATTACATGAAAAGTCGCAGGTGATGCGGCTTTTTCATTTTATATTGGGTGACTACAACATAAAATACATTCATTTAGGTAAAATTTATAAGAAAAGCTTGAGTAAGACGCAACGTCATACTTTAAATTAATGGAGAGAGGAGAGTGTGACTTGGGTCAACAATATTACCATACGAGCGAATTTGCAAAAAAAACATCTGTAACTATTCGTACTCTTCAATATTACGATAAGATGGGCGTTCTTTCCCCTTCGGAGCATACACAAGCTGGATATCGATTGTACTCTAACGAAGATCTGCTCAAGATGCAACACATTCTGGCTCTGAAGTTTCTCGGTTTCACTTTAAGCCAAATCAAAATCCTGATTAAAAAAGGTCCACAGCAAATTTTGCCCGCTTTACAAACACAAAAAGAGATGCTGCTGGAAAAACGCGCGCAGCTCGATTCCATCCTTTCTATAATCGGAGAAACGGAGAAGATGGAGAAGGACGGCGTGGTCGACTATCATTCAATCGTCGAACTAATGGAGGTTATGCAAATGGAATTGAAACCGGAATGGGTTAATAAATATTTGACCCCTGATGAACGGAAGACGATGCGTAATCTGGCTATAAATTCATATTCACAAGAGGCGTTAAAAAAGCTTGCAGACCAGGAGTTCATCGAAGAATCGCACCTCCAATATACCCTATTTCGAGCAGAGCTCAAACGGCTTGTGGCAGCAGATGCCGATCCAGGTAGCCTGGAAGCCCAGAATCTGGCACGTTCCTTAACGGAACTAAACGCACGTCGATCGCAGGGAGACCCAGATATCCTTAAAGGAATGGAACAGGCCTGGCTTAACTTCAACTCGCTTCCCAGCGAAAAGAAGCCGCAGATTTACACGCTATCCATGGAAGAGAGGGATTTTATCAAACAAGTATTTATCATCATGTACAAGCAATCCGCCGACTAATAATAGCATCTGTAACCTAACGGTAGCTCTCGGAAAGTGGATTTTGACTAAGGGAGAGGGGAAAGCGTTTGAAAGTTAAATATCGAATCGAAGATAGTGATCTTGTAACAAAGCTTGATAAAGAATATGGGATACAAGTTGAAAGCGTTAACTTCATACCCCTGGGGGATTCAGCTTACTCTTATTTGTTGAATTGCACAAACGGGGAACGATACTATCTGAAATTATATGACCATCAAAATGACAGACAAAGAAGTAATACTGAGAGACTTCAATACTACTTACCATTAACTTGGCAAATGTATCATCAAGGACTTTTTCGGAACATTACATATCCAATTAAGAATCAGAATGGTGGTTTTAAAACAACTTTCACTGATATCACTGTAGTATTGTTTAATTTTATTGAAGGGGAGACATTGGCGGAAGCCTATCCGTTTTCAAAGGAGATTCTTGAAACCATTGCTAAATCAGTGGCACTAATTCAGAAAATTACCCCTTTTATAGAAAAGACTGCATTGTTGACAGAAACATTTGATATTTCGTTTGAGTCTGACCTTGAGAAGTGTATTTCGCTGCTTGAGAATACCAAAACATTTAGCAATTCTATTAAACAGACCCTAAGAGAGCATGTTTTGGCAAAGAAAGAACAAGTTTTTGCCTTGTTGAATCTCGTGCGTAAGCTTCGTGGCATAGCCCTAGCTGATACAAAAGAGAAAGTACTGTGCCACGGTGATATTTGGGGAGGTAATTTGATTCGTTGTGAGAATGGGTTGTATTTTATAGATTGGGAATCAGCGATGATTGCGCCTCCAGAATATGATTTGGTTGGCTATATAGGTGAGGAATTCGGTGTTTTTTTCTCAACGTACGAAAAGCATACAGGCAAAATTGTGACGATTAATCCTGACTTATTACGGTTTTACTCTTATCGTCACCATCTCAGGAATCTAACTAGTTGGTTAATGAATATTCTGCATCGCAACACTGAAGAGGAGCAGAATGAAAACGATTTGGAAATGATTCTTTGCCATTGTATGAACCGTTGGGATAGTATTGAACCAAGGATTAGGGTTGTGGAGGCTTTGTTGAATAACAGGAGGGACGGATAGATGAAAACGGATATAAGGCGGGGGCATAAAGCACCGGCGTTGCAAGAGGCATACGGCGCTAATCGTCCGCAATCGAGTGTGAACGGGGGAGGTGCCGCTTATCAGAAACTTCAAACTGCGCATCAAACGTTAGGCAATCGGGCAGTACAGCGGATGGTGGAACAGACCTTTCCCAGGATAAAGGAACATCCCGGACAGGAATCCTCAGCAGGTCCCGTAGTCCAACGTTTGGAGGACAACGAGAGCTTCAAGAAGAGGACACCGGTCATGTTAAGACTGATGAACAAAATTAAAAGTGTCGATAGCGCACTCGCTGATTATCATAAGGTGGCTGAGAATGATTACGCTCAACGAAACACGCAACTGGAGAAAATCATAACGGAATGCAATACATATCTAGATAATCATCCGAAAAAGGATTTGGTTCCTGGGGTGAATGAGCTGAAGCGGCAGGCGATTGCAGAAAAGAGCGTCATCGAGTTGATCGCACAGGCTGAAGGTGAGTCGGGAACGCAGAAGTTTTACAATATGGTCGAAGCTCAGGATAAATGGCTGCTTGTGAAGAACGATGTGCCAGGTCTGGGCCGCATCGTATTTGGTCCGATGTTTGATAAAATTATCGTGGAGCTAAGAGTGACTCCCGGAGCCATCGAAGAGATACTGCAGCACGAGGCCGACCAATTGAAGGCTATAGCCGACGATTCGGATACGCCCAATATTACGAAGCAGGTGCTGGCCGAGGTCTTGGGCAATAAGGGTGAAATCAAAATGAACGCGTTGAACCCGGGAGCACGCTTTACGAATGATAAGGAGAAGAAACAAGGGGTGCAGGAGAAGTATGTGGTCAATCACGGTCTCAATGCGCCGGGCGGCTCGGCGGAGCGGCTAGGGTCGCTTACCCATGAATTTACGCATGTATCTATCTCAGAGAAGTTCGACAACACGCCGTTGTTCTTCGCCTTCGATCCGAGTACGAGTGAGGACGAGGTGATGCAGCTTGTGAATAAGCGCCACCAGCATCTGGACACGCTGATCAGCACCCTCGACTCGGGGGAATTCTCACAAGAGCAGCTATCTCTGCTCAACATGAAGCTAGAATATCCTCGCAAAGGAGGCCCAGGGGGTGTGCAGCGATACATTACAAACTTTTTCCAAAGTAATAAAATAACGGCACAGGAGAAACAGAAGGCCGAATCTTTGGTTAATAAAGGAATGGACAATACAGTCATTGAATTTGATACGGTCATCAATCAGATGCTGATCTATATGCATCAGTGGAAAATTGCCTTGGAAAATCCGTTCTACAAACTACTGCGGGCGGTTGCCGAAGACGCTTACAACCACCGAATGGGGGCATAGTAGCGGAGATTACCATATATCATTAAGCGTGTTAATGGCTTTAACCTCAAAAAATCTTCACCAAAACGGTGAGGATTTTTTGAGGTTAAAGCCATCTTGATGAAAATGAATCATCTTTATATTAACGTTAATCATTAGTAAGAATGTTAGTTCAACACAACAGTTTGTTTAACGAGACGGCAGCCGGTCATGGCTGCCGTTTTCCATTGAAGTAACGAGAGATTAATGAAAAAAAGATAATTTCAAAATATATTGGCACAATATAGAAAGAAAAAATCATAAATAACAGGAGATGAGACAATGAACATTTCAAAACAAATTGCTCTTGTAACAGGAGCTAACCGTGGTCTAGGGCGTCATCTTGCAAATGAGCTTCTCTCCAGGGGAGCAAAAGTTTATGCGGGCGCCAGAATACCTGAATCCATTGATCTTCCGGGAGTGATTCCACTGAAACTCGACATTATCGACGAGAAGTCGGTTGCTGCGGCGGCAGAGGCGGCTAACGATGTAACTTTGCTAATCAATAATGCGGGATCGAGTACTGGCGCGGCGCTACTAGACGGGGATATGGAAAAAATTCATTTGGAAATGAATACGCATTACTTTGGCACACTCTCGATGATACGCGCTTTTGCTCCGATTCTTGAGACAAACGGCGGGGGAACGATCCTGAATATTTTATCTGTTCTATCCTGGTTCAGCTCCAGCGGTTATGGTGCGTATTCAGCGGCAAAATCAGCACAATGGAGTTTAACAAACTCGTTCCGATTGGCTCTAGGACCTAAAAATATTCGTGTTTCTGGCTTACATGTAGGATTTATGGATACGGATATGACGGCAAACATTCAAGCGCCAAAAGTGAATCCAGCTGAAATTGCCCGAATTGCCATCGACGGGATTGAAACCGACAGCTTCGAAATTGTGGCAGACGAAACAAGCCGCAAAGTACTGCAGAATTTATCCGGTGGTGTAAGTGCGGTTTACCCTCAATTATTTAGTAAATAAGGGTCTGTCTGGTAGCGTTGAATTTGTTAGTGTTTCGCCGCAAATCGCCGAGCTAACGCCACGCACAACACAACCCCCATATTGACAATAAAGATGGGCCATCCAATGGTTTCGTGCAATAATAAAGCGGATAATACAAGACCAAAGAAAGGCTGAAGGAGTTGCAACTGCCCGACGGCTGCAATTCCTCCTAGCGCAAGACCACGATACCAAAAAACGAAACCGATGAGCATGCTGAATAAAGAGACATAAGCAAGGCTCAAGAGCGACGTAACACTCGTACTAGACCAAGAATCCGGTCTGTAATAAAACGAAAGCAGTGCCATAACGGGCAGCGACAGGATAAGCGCCCAAGAGATCACCTGCCAGCCCCCTAATCTCCGTGAGAGTCTAGCTCCTTCCGCATAACCGTAACCACACGCGATAATAGATGCCAGCATGAGCCCATCACCAATAAGTGAAGATGCAGCTCCATTTGTTAAAGCGAATCCTACGACAAGGGAGCTGCCCAAAACCGATAGTATCCAAAAGATCGGTCGTGGACGTTCACCACCTCGCCATACACCGAAGATTGCTGTCGCTAGTGGCAGAAGCCCCACGTAAATAATCGCATGCGAGGCCGTGACATATTGGAGGGCTAAGGCAGTGAGCAGAGGAAACCCTACAACCACACAGAGTGCTATTACCAATAGAGGAACAATGTCACTTTTGATAGGCCGTTGCTGCTTGAAGATGAGGAGTAACACACCTGCCAGCACACCAGCTATAGCGGCTCGGCATACGGTGAGAAACAAGGGGTGAAAATCCATGACAGCCAATCGTGTTGCCGGTAGAGATCCACTGAAAACAAGTACCCCTAACATTCCGCTAAACCAGCCATTTGTCGTTTTGTTCATTTGAATCACCTCGAATAGATCTTTGGTTGGTGATTTGTATTATAATAGGTACAGTAAATGGCGTATACTGAGTTTATTGTGGTTTGTATGGGTACAGATTTTTAGTTGGAGGTGTATGGATGACGAGTAAAAAGGAATCAATCATACAGAGTATTCGCTCTGACATCATGGGTGGTCTCCTTAAACCCGGTCAAAGACTGCCATCGATTCGGAAACAAAGCGAGAAATACGATTGCAGCCTTAACACAATCATTAATGTGTATCAGGAACTGGAAACTAAAAATCTGATTTATTCCCGGCCGAAGAGCGGTTATTTCGTTGTTGCGCAAGAAGTGCTGCTTCCTTTGATTCAAATGAAACGAATCGATTTTGCATCCGCTGCTCCAGATCCATCGTCGATCTCACAAAGTGACTTCCGTCAATGCATGAACAAAGCCATGGATCTATTTGAAGATTCCATTTTCACCTATCCCGATTCGCAAGGTTTACTTTCGCTTCGCCAAGAGATTGTGAAACTGTTTCAACAGCAGCAAGTATTCGCTTCCGAACAGCAAATCTTTGTATTCTCAGGCGCGCAGCAAGCACTTCATCTTCTATCCGGGATGCCTTTCCCTAATGGAAAAACGAATATTTTGGTGGAGCAACCAACCTATTGGGGGATGCTCGCTGCATTAAGAGCCCAAAAACAAACGGTGATCGGCATCGAAAGAACGCCTGACGGGATTGACTGGGCAGCTTTGGAACGCCATTTTCAAAGCAATATGATTAAGTTCTTTTATACCATTCCGCGATTTCATAATCCGTTAGGCACTTCTTATACACAGGAAGAGAAGCAGAGACTAGCAGAACTTGCGAAAACTTACGACGTTTATATCGTTGAGGATGACTATCTTGCTGATTTGGAAACAAACTCGAAAGCAGATCCTATTCGCGCTTATCATGGCGCCAGTCATGTGATTTATCTTCGAAGCTTTTCCAAAGTGATGCTGCCTGGTTTAAGGCTTGCGGCGGCGGCAGTGCCGGATTCATTAATTCCTTTGCTCCACTTGCATAAACAAACGGCGGATCTGAGCACCTCTGTTTTATCTCAAGGTGTACTGGAGATTTACATGAAGTCCGGGATGTATGCTCATCATGCCAAGCAAATGAAAGCCTTGTACAATCATCGCATAAAAACATTAGGGGAAATTTCAAAGCGATTATTGCCACGTGAGTCCTTATATTCCGTACAATCCAGCGGAGGGCTTTTCGCGTCAATACGCCTTCCAGGCCCTAATACGGAAGAAATGGTTAAGCGGTTGGAGATTCGGGGAGTTGATGTGGTGCCATCCGATCAGCAGTTCCTTTCTTCTTTTCCCAAAATGAACTTGCTGCGACTTAGCATCATACGAACGGATGAGCAGGATATGGAAGAGGGCATCCGCATTATCGCTGAAGAATTGGAACGTGCTCAGCCTACAAGCAGTTCTCCTAAACCATTTGCTTGGATTTGAGAAAATCATAAGAATCGAGGCGTAATAAACATGCAAATACGAGAGTTAAAAACGAATGAACAACCGCCATTAGAGCTGCTATTGTTAGCGGATCCCTCACAGAAGCTTGTAGAAGGCTATCTTCAAAGAGGACAATGCTTTATTGGTACATTGAATGAGCAAATCGTAGGTGTCTATGTGTTGCTGCCAACAAGACCCGATACCGTAGAATTAGTTAATATTGCCGTTGATGAAGGACACCAAGGCAAAGGTTACGGAAAACAGCTGGTGAAGCATGCCATACAAGTTTCCACAGGACTTGGATTTAAAACTATGGAGGTAGGCACCGGAAATTCCAGTGTTGGGCAGCTGGCCCTTTATCAGAAATGCGGCTTTAGAATAACGGGGATAGATAAAGACTTTTTTATTAGACATTATGAGGAGGAAATGATTGAAAATGGGATACAAGTCATCGATATGATACGGCTATCACAAGATTTATAAAGGCTAGATTGCTCAATCTAGCCTGCTTCCTCCCTGGTAACCAACACTTTGTTCTCCCAGGCCCTACTTTTCCAACGGAATAATAAGAGCAATCCCCGCACGCCTTCGTCCATGATGAACACACCCCACATCCCAACGAGTCCGTACCCTAGACGAATGCCTACCCAATAGGTTAACGGGACGCACAGTCCCATGATGACACCCACGCCAATAAGAAGGATGAATCGCGCATCACCGGCAGCCCGGAGGGCTTCACCTATCACAATGTTCAGACATCGTATAGGCTCCAGAAGGAAACCAAACGTCAGTAAAAATGCTCCCAGTGTAATGATTTCGACGTTATCCGTAAACATACCGATCAACTGTTTTCTGAACAAAACGGTTAATGTGACCGCGGCAAGTGAAAGCAGTAGGCTGAGCAGCAAGCTGCGAAACAACTGCCTGTAAGCCTCTTCTTTTTCCCCGGCGCCTACCAGTCGACCGATAATAATTTGAGTTCCCCGTCCAAGGGAAATAGCCAGCACCATAATGAACGTCATAATATTTTGGGTATAAATCCGGGTGGAAAGCATTTCAGCGCCAAGCTGTGTGATAAAATAGGTCGTCATCAGCTGGCTGATCGAATAGACGAGGGAGCCCCCGGCTGTCGGAATCCCGATGGACAATATCTTTTTCAGATCTGCGAATCTAGCTTTGTAGAAGCTGCTGAAGGATAAGTTCAATCGAACGATTTTCTTTAAAATGATGCTGTACACCATGAGTCCAATGAATTGGCTGACGATTGCCGAGATCGCGACACCCGGCACGCCGAGTTTGGGAAAGCCGAAAGGACCGAAAACAAATAAAATACTGCCGGTCAAATTGACCAGGTTAACACCTAAGCTGACCGCCATTGTATATCTTGTATACCCATGCACCTGCGTGATGGATGCAATAGTCAGATTAACGGCCTGAATAAATAAAGAGCCGCCCACGATTGAGAAGTATATGCGGGCCTGCTCCAGTGCAGCTGGCTCCAACCCGAAGGGCTGCAGCAGCTGTTTACTGAAGCATACGATACACAGGCTGACCAGAAAGCCGAACAGGAAATTAAGCGCGATGGCTCCAGCGGCAAACTTCTTGACTTCTCTGCTTTTATTCGCGCCCAAACATTGTGAAATAACGATGGCGGAGCCGGTTGAGATGACTTGCAGCAGCAAAAATAAAAAAATAATGAGCTGATTGCTGACGCCAACCGCTGCAACGGCTTCATCCGAAATATGACTCACAATGAACGTATCCGAAGTTCGCATAAACACCTGTAAGGATGATTCAATAAATAAAGGCCACGTAATGGCAAATAGGCCCAGTTTTTTTGGAGTGGTCATGGGTAAAAGAGCTCCTTCGATGCTGCGCGATATGAATCTATATGAATCTTCTCTTTATCTTGGGGGATGATGAAACCGTTTTCTTTGCAAAATGTGGGCAAATCATTGCTTATATTGACTCAGTAAGAGAAGAATTTTCCTGGCGAATCACTAGGCATTCATGGCGGATTAAGCGATAGAGCCTTTTTCATGTATGAGGAAACTTGCCGTATTCCTTTATTTGTAAAGTCGGCAGGAAATAGCGTGCATCGTGAAGAAAATCACTTTGTTGGCCCATGCGATCTGTATGCTACAATCCTTGAACAGGCAGGTGTAGAGCGGGAAAAAGCGCGGAGAACCGGGATGGACGGTGCCTTGAAAATATTTAAGCGCATGCGGGATCTCCCTTAGAAAGTTGAAGGAAATCAAATTTGGGGAAGGCTGGTGCTACATCATGCAGGCTAAAAGACCGAATGTCGTTTTTCTTATTTCAGACGATCATCGCGACGAGGCAATAGGTGCTTTCTGTAATACGGTTATACAGACTCCCATATTGGATGGATTAGTGAATAACGGCGTCTCGTTCAGGAATACGCATATTTTCGGCGGATTAACGGGCGCTGTCTGTGCCCCAAGCCGGGCGTGCGTTAATACGGGGAAATCCATTTTTCACACCATGGTGGGGCAGGAACTGCACAAATGTGAGCACTCTTCAGGCATTCGTCCCGACATCAAATTAATGCCGCAATCGCTGCGGGAATCGGGATACTATACGCATGCGGTCGGCAAATGGCATAACGACAAAGCGAGTTTCGCGAGAAGTTTTGATGGCGGTGACAAGCTGTTTTTTTACGGCATGAGCCCGCATACCCAAGTGCCTGTCCAGGACTTCGATCCAACGGGGGAATATCCCAAGGAGCGGGAATATATTGAAGAAACGTTTTCGACGCAATTATTTACCGATGCAGCCGTGCAGTTTGTTGAAGCCTATAATGATGAGAGCCCGTTCTATCTGTATGTGGCGTATACGGCACCTCATGATCCACGAACAGCGCCTGAACCTTATGCTTCCATGTATCATCGGGACGATATTCCGCTGCCTTCTAACTTTAGCCGGGAACACCCTTTTGACAATGGAGAAATGTTGGTTCGCGATGAGAAGTTGGCTGCCCTGCCTCGGGATGCGGAGGAAATTCGCCAGCATATCGCAGACTATTATGCGATGATCACTCACATGGATTCGGAAATCGGGCGTATCGTGGAAGCTCTGAAAGTGAAGGGCATCTATGAGAACACGCTTATTGTGTATACCGCAGATCATGGGTTAGCCCTTGGGCAGCACGGTCTAATGGGGAAACAGAACCTGCATGAACATAGCGTTCGAATTCCGCTCATTATGTCTGGGGTTGGCTTGCCGCAAGGCAGACAGATCACGGGACTTTCAAGTAATATCGATATTTTCCCGACGGTTGCTGCCATTTGCGATGTGGAACTTCCGAAAGAAACGGAGGGCATTTCATTACTCCCGCTCGTCTCAGAGGAAGAGGGTGCCATCCGAGACGTTGTATGTTCGGTGTACAAAGATGTGCAGCGCATGGCCATGGATGGGCAGTGGAAGCTTATACGTTACTACCGCTCGCCCATTTCGGGATTAGGAACGGACCGCGTCCAGCTATTTAATCTGATGGAGGACCCTTGGGAAACGACGGATTTATCCACTCACGCGATCGGGGCTGAACCGAAGGAACGGCTAACCGCTGCGCTTGAGGACTGGATGCGAGTGACCGGCGACTTTCTGGCCAGCAGCAGCCCTAGTTCGCTAGTAGATTAAAGACCTAGCTCGGAGAGGCTCGGATAGTTATCCGGGCGCCGTCCCAATGGCCAGTGATATTTCCGCTCAGCCTCGGTAATCGGCATATCATTAATGGAAGCGTAACGGCGTTGATTCAATCCCTTGGCGTTAAATTCCCAATTCTCATTCCCGTAAGAACGGTACCATTGGCCGCCGTCGTCATGCCATTCATAGGCGAAACGTACGGCGATCCGATTGCCGCTGTAGGACCAGAGTTCCTTGATGAGTCGATAGTCCAACTCTTTATTCCACTTTCTCGTAAGGAACTCGATGATTTCTTCTCTTCCTACAGGGAATTCGACTCGGTTCCGCCAGCGGCAATCTTCGGTGTAGTCTAATGCAACCAGTTGAGGATTTCGTGTATTCCAGTCATCTTCGGCTTTTCGGACTTTGGCCGTTGCCGTTTCCAATGTAAAAGGCGTTAAAAAAATTTTCATACAAGTTCTCCTTTGCAATATTTCCTTCTCAAAAGGGAGGCATAGTCATATGTACCAGTATATGTACTTGTGAGATAGGTGTGTGTCATTAAAACCTCTTATTCTTCTTCCGAGTGAAGGTGAATGGGAGGTTTTTTTGGTGATGTTAGTGCTCTTGCATGGGTTGAGGGAACTCTAGTCCGCTATAATTCTGAAAAGGGACTTCTTCCATTTGCAGTGGGAACTACGATCCACTATCTTGCCCAATTTCACCGGAAAACCGCGCCATGGCGGTCAAATAAGGGCCTGTAGTTCCCCTCCGGCGAGAAAATAGCTTGTTTTCCTATAAATAGAGGACGCCAGTTCCCTTCCGCTAAAAGCTTGGCGGAAATCTTCATCCTCGCGAAGTTCCTTGTGATATAATGGGAGAAAAAATGGTAGGGAGCGGTTGGATGAAGCATTCATACTCGCCCGGCGAATTGAAACAGGAAATTATTAAAATCTATAATTCTATCAACCAAGAAATATTCGGAACCGGCATCAAATCGCAAAAGATTGACATCTCCGGGGACAAGGTGTTTATTTTTGCTACGCACAAGCGTATACCGGCTTTGAAAATACTGGACGGCTCGAATCGGAGTTTAACCGCTAGCGTGGACATACTTCTTATGGAGGCTAACAAGCGCATGCTCAAACAGCAGATAGAGAGCAAGCTTGGCCTGGAGGTCAAGTTGGTGCTGAAGGATTACGACCCTGAGACGGAATTATCCGGTACCGTGATTTTGTTCAAAGAGCCCTTGGAATAATCGTGTTATATAATATGACGCGAAAATGTGCTATGAACTAGATTCTTCAAATTTTCATTGACATGAATCTTATTTGTTGTTATATTAACTGACATAAACGTTTGAAAAATAATTTTGTATACAATATGCAATTACCAGAGTATTTTCCGCAAATTTATGCTATGATGGCAGTGTAAGCGTTTTACAAGAGGAAGCATTAAGGGTCGAATCCTTGTGTGAACAAGAGATCAGATGCCATAGTGCTGCTCTTCACAAGCCTATTTTCATGCAGGTGCTAAGGAGCTCCAATTATAGGAGAGCTTTACGACCGCTACTAATGACACTATCGGATTCTTTAAGTCCGTATGCTCATAAGTAGCGGTTATTTGTTATTTGCCAGGTTAGAAAAAGCAGCAGGAGAAAGGAAGGGCGAAAATGAAGAAAATCCAAAAGCAAACGGATGTAGGACAAGTACTTGAGGCACTGAATACCATTTCTAGAGGAAGGATGGTGATGGATTGGAATGAGATTACTGCGGGAACGAATCCGTACGTTGTTATGAAAACCTCGAACATCCCGGGCAAAAGTGTCATTGAAATTCCTGGTCTCATTTTTGGTGATAAAAAGAAACCGGTCAAGAAAATCGGCGTGGGCATGACCCTGACCGAATCGGTGATCGAGCTGGCCTCGGCCATGAAGCTTGACCTCATTGTTGTGCATCATCCCGTAGCAGACGCCGCCAGCTCAGGGGGAGTGCCATTCTCGGATTACTTGCCTTTATATAACTTGGCGCTGATCGAAATGCACGAAGCGTTCCACGGGCTGCACCCCGGAATGACATTCTTGCATGGTCATCGCAAATTGAAGACGGACATTGCCTTCGGCGGTGTTCCGGGGAACATTTTACATAAGGGAATAGCCTTGGAAGGGATTAAGACGGCGGGCGACATCCTGGAACGTATCCATCATTTGATGGGCAGAGAGATGGATGATGACATTCTTGAAGCCGAACGGGCGATTCGTGGAGAGCACTCCCTGCAAGAAGCGACGCTTGCAAATCCGGCACAGCTGCTCAGCGGCACGGTGAATAGTCCTGTTGAGCATGTTCTGCACTTTTTCCCGCATACCGGATTTTCCATGAGCAATCTGGAAATGGCCTTGCAAATGTATCCCGAGACCGACACGATTATCGCGAGCATCAGCCGGGTAAGAGAGGATCATGCATTTGTTGATCTAGCCAAACGGCGCGGACTTAATTTTATCGTCGGTAATTCGCATTCCGTTGAGCTTATGGAGAATGGGCTTCCACTCGCGTACGCCATAGAAATGCTGCTCCCCGATGTCGAAGTGTTTTTGCTCAGAGAGCGTATAACCGCTGTTCCCCTCAAGGATGTAGGACACAAAGTGATGGTTGATTATGGGAAAGAAATGGCAGAGACGCATTTGGTGACCAAACAGCCCCAGGCTGTACAATTCCTATAAACATTTTTGAAAGGATGATTGCTCATGTTCAAAATGAAGAAAATCGCCATTATTTCACTCGCCGCTATGCTCCTGACAGTTGCCACCGGATGTGGCTCGACAACATCTTCGACAACCGTGCCCGCCGCTGCAGCGGACAAGAAAAAGGAGGAAGCCCTGCAAACCGTCAAATTTTCTGAGGTTATCCGTTCTGTTTTTTATGCGCCGCATTACATTGCTATGGAAAAAGGATTTTTTAAAGAGGAAGGGCTGAACGTGGATATGAATACCGCGCAAGGCTCGGACAAAGGAGCGGCTGCACTGATCGCCGGCATTGCCGACATTTCGCTTGTCGGACCCGAGACCGCCATCTACATTTATAACCAAAAAGGCGATAAAACACTTAAAATCTTTCACCAGCTCACGATGAAGGACGGCTCTTTTTTACTCTCGCGAAATAAGGTTGATAACTTCAAATGGAGTGACTTGGGAGGCAAGTCAGTGATTGGGTGGAGGCCTGGCAGTGCGCCGCAAATGGTGCTGAACACGAAGTTGACGCAAGAAAAGGTTGCTCAGACGGACGTTGTGACGAATATCGCCTCGACGGCCATGGCGGGTGCTTTCACAAGCGGCAAAGGGGATTACATTCAAGTCTTCGAGCCCATCGCGTCCAGCTTGGTGAAGGAAGGTAAAGCTCACTATGTTGCTTCCGTTGGACAAGATTTTGGGGCTTTCCCTGAAACATCTTATGTGGCCACCTCCGATTACATAAAGAAAAACCCTGTCATTATCCAGAAATTCGTCAATGCCGTAGCCAAAGGTCGAGCATGGATGCAAACCGCATCTCCAGACGATATCGCTAATGCATTAATGCCGTTTTTTGATGGGACGCCTAAAGATATCATTATTCAATCTGTTGATCGTTATATGAAGCAGGATACTTGGCCGGCGGTTCCGGAACTGAATGCTGGGCAATTTGACACGCTGCAAAAGGTGTTGATCGATAACGGTGTGCTGAAACCGGAACAGAAAGTAACGGATATCAACGCCGTAGTGGATATGAGCTTTGTGAAAAAAATCGGGAAGGCGGAATAGACGGATGGCACAAATCCAATTGAAGGATGTTTGCCTCAGTTATTTTACTCTGAAGCAAGAGACCGAGGCGATACGCAAAATCAATATGTCGATTCAAGCGGGTGAGTTTATTAGCATTGTTGGTCCAAGCGGCTGCGGCAAAAGTACGATGCTTTCTCTGATCTCCGGCATGTATAGACCAACAAGTGGCAGTGTGTTGATTGATGGGCAGGAAGTGATCGGCACTTCGCCAAAGGTGGGATACATGCTGCAGCATGATCATTTGTTTGAATGGCGTGATATCTTGAGTAACTTGCTAGTTGGCGCTGAGGTACGCAAGATGGATTTGCAGAAAGCCAGGCGGAAAGCCATGGAGCTGCTGGACCGTTACGGGTTGGGCGGTTTTGCTCATCATAGTCCGGCACAGCTTTCAGGCGGAATGCGCCAAAGGGTCGCCTTAATCCGTACGCTCGTGACGGAACCGGACATTTTGCTGCTGGATGAGCCGTTTTCCGCTCTCGATTATCAAACACGGATCACGCTGAACGATGAAATTTTCAGGATCATCAAAGATCAAGGAAAGACCGCCGTGCTTGTCACTCACGATATATCCGAGGCCATCAGTATGGGAGACCGGGTCATGGTTATGTCCAAGCGGCCGAGCACGATTTCATCGGTTTACGATATTGAACTTGGTAAGGGAGAACCGTTAACTCCGTGGAACAAACGAGAAGCGACCGGTTACAATGAGTACTTTAATCAAATTTGGAGGGAGTTGGAAGGACATGTCGTCACTGCCGGTTAGTGAGCCAAGTATGGGTTCGGAGGCGATAAAAGAGCAATCCATAGCCTTGGTTCCGGGAATCCCGGAAAAGGCAACATCCGTTCAGTATGCCAAATATCTGCGGGTGCAAAAACGCAAGCTGTGGGCGGTTCGCCTAACCCAACTGTTGGTACTCATCCTGTTCCTGGGGCTCTGGGAACTCGCCGCTAATATGAAGTGGGTAGACTCCATGTTAACGAGCAAACCATCGCAAATTGTCAATTCATTTCAAGAGCTTGCCTTCCATGGCGATCTGTTCAAGCACACATGGACTACGGCAATTGAAACTTTTATCGGGATAGTCGTGTCCATGCTGTTAGGTACACTCGTAGCCGTTGTGTTCTGGTGGTCAACCTTTGCTTCCAAAGTATTGGAGCCGTACGTCGTAGTATTGAATGCATTGCCGAAGGTAGCGCTTGGGCCGATCTTTTACATCTGGCTTGGAGATAAGTACTCGATTTACGGGATGGCCATGGCGATATCGGTCATCGTCACCATTATTATGGTGGAGAGCGGGTTTAAGGAAATTAGCAAAACGAAGCTCAAACTCATGGAATCCTTCGGTGCAACCAAGGCGCAGATGCTGCGGATGGTGCTGCTGCCGGCAAGCATTCCTAACTTGATTGCAACGTTAAAAGTCAATGTCGGTTTGACGCTTGTCGGCGTCATTATGGGAGAATTCCTGTCCTCCAAAGCGGGGCTCGGTTATTTAATTATCTACGGCGGTCAAGTTTTCCAAATGAACATGGTCATGGTGAGCATAGCGATGTTGGCGCTTCTATCCATTGTTTTGTACGGATTAGTGAATGTGATCGGACGGATTGCGAAGAAAAAGTATCACTTTGAAGCATAGTTTGTTGGCTAATTTCGGGAAGGGATGAATGTGGGTGAGGAGGCTTCGAGTGATTAGCTCGGAGCTTTTTTGTTTATAGTGCTAACGGACTGAGCAGCCGTTATGGGGCTAGAATTAGAAGTGGACACATCGTTAAGTGACCCCAATAATAGACTTAACGAATAGGAGGGTGTCCGCCCATGGGAGAGCAACGCCAACGATATAATGAAGATTTTAAGAAACAAGCAGTAAAATACGTTCAAGAACAAACAAAGACATTACCGGAAATCGCAGAGGAAATGAACATCCCCGCTG
>NZ_JAWCUD010000029.1:0-8021 GCF_032461945.1 Paenibacillus violae | reverse complement strand
GGTGATGATGGCGGAGGGGACCCACGCGTTCCCATCTCGAACACGACCGTTAAGCCCTCCAGCGTCGATGGTACTTGAACCGCAGGGTTCTGGGAGAGTAGAACGTTGCCAAGCAGTACCCCTTTGGGGTGTTTTAAACTCCACAGGAGTAGTTATCAATTTTGGCCCTTAGCTCAGCTGGTTAGAGCGCACCCCTGATAAGGGTGAGGTCGGTGGTTCGAGTCCACTAGGGCCAACCATGATTCTTTAGTTATAGACAAGTCATAAGGGGCCATAGCTCAGCTGGGAGAGCGCCTGCCTTGCAAGCAGGAGGTCAGCGGTTCGATCCCGCTTGGCTCCACCATATTCCCTGATAGCTCAGTTGGTAGAGCACTCGACTGTTAATCGAGTTGTCACAGGTTCGAGTCCTGTTCGGGGAGTCCTAACCCATAAATACTAGGAGAAGTGTCCGAGCTGGCCGAAGGAGCACGATTGGAAATCGTGTAGGCGTCACAAGCGTCTCGAGGGTTCGAATCCCTCCTTCTCCGTTTCTTATAAATTAGACATTATGGCGGCGTAGCTCAGCTGGCTAGAGCGTACGGTTCATACCCGTAAGGTCGGGGGTTCGAGCCCCTCTGCCGCTAGTAGTTCGTTATATTGGAGAGATACCCAAGTGGCTATAAGGGGACCCTCTGCTAAGGGGTTAGACTGCGTAAGTGGTGCGAGGGTTCGAATCCCTCTCTCTCCGTTGTAAATTTTCATTCAGCATGGCCCGTTGGTCAAGTGGTTAAGACACCTCCCTTTCACGGAGGTAACAGGGGTTCGAGTCCCCTACGGGTCACCATTTTTATCTTAGGATTTCATTCCCATGGAGGCTTAGCTCAGCTGGGAGAGCATCTGCCTTACAAGCAGAGGGTCGGCGGTTCGATCCCGTCAGCCTCCACCATACATGTTCAACTTTATAAATGTGGAGCCGTGGTGTAGAGGCCTAACATGCCTGCCTGTCACGCAGGAGACCGCGGGTTCGAATCCCGTCGGCTCCGCCATTATAACAATTGAATACGCCGTTGTAGCTCAACTGGTAGAGCAACTGACTTGTAATCAGTAGGTTGGGGGTTCAAGTCCTCTCGACGGCACCATTGCTTTATGGAGGCTTAGTGAAGTGGCTAAACACGGCAGACTGTAAATCTGCTCTCTCCGAGTTCGGTGGTTCGAATCCATCAGCCTCCATTTCTTTACCTTTTAATGTGGCGGTCGTGGCGAAGGGGTTAACGCACCGGTTTGTGGATCCGGCATTCGCGGGTTCAAGTCCCGTCGTCCGCCCATTACTTATCATTGGGGATTAGCCAAGCGGTAAGGCAACGGACTTTGACTCCGTCATGCCAAGGTTCAAATCCTTGATCCCCAGTTTCTTTCATGAGTCATTAGCTCAGTTGGTAGAGCACCTGACTTTTAATCAGGGTGTCGTAGGTTCGAATCCTACATGACTCACCATTTGCCTTATTTACAGCATGCGCGTATGGCGGAATTGGCAGACGCACTAGACTTAGGATCTAGCGGGCGACCGTGGGGGTTCAAGTCCCTCTACGCGCATCATTCCTCAAAAATACTTGAGGAAACCCCATTATCATGCGGAAGTGGCTCAGGGGTAGAGCATCGCCTTGCCAAGGCGAGGGTCGCGGGTTCGAATCCCGTCTTCCGCTTTTTGGCGCTATAGCCAAGTGGTAAGGCAGAGCTCTGCAAAAGCTTTACCCCCAGTTCGAATCTGGGTAGCGCCTTCTGCCTTTAAGCAAGCCGGAGTGGCGGAATCGGCAGACGCACAGGACTTAAAATCCTGCGATAGGTGACTATCGTACCGGTTCAAGTCCGGTCTTCGGCATTATTTACCTCAATTTCATACGCGCCCTTAGCTCAGCTGGATAGAGTATTTGACTACGAATCAAAAGGTCGGGAGTTCGAATCTCTCAGGGCGCGCCACATATGCCGGCGTGGCGGAATGGCAGACGCGCTCGACTCAAAATCGAGTTCTCACGAGTGGAGGTTCGAGTCCTCTCGCCGGTATTTTTCTCGGGACGTAGCTCAGCTTGGTAGAGCACCTGCTTTGGGAGCAGGGGGTCGCATGTTCAAATCGTGTCGTCCCGACTTTTAACATCATGCGGGTGTAGTTCAATGGTAGAACTTCAGCCTTCCAAGCTGGTAGCGTGGGTTCGATTCCCATCACCCGCTTTAAACAAAAGGATCACCTTAGGGTGGTCTTTTTGTTTTAGCAGGCACAAATAAGAGAACACCAGGATGCTATTTTAGCATAGATAGCCCTTTGAGCGAATGTAGCGGAACATGGATACGCTATTTCATTATTTGGGTCGGCCAGTTGCCCCATTTAACCAAAATAGAACCCTGTAGTTCCCCTCAGTCATCTAAACCTCCTCATTTCAGCAGAATAAGGGACTGTAGTTCCCATATTAATCTCCCAATGCGGATGAGGTTTATGGATAAAGCATCAACTGTGAATATTTTAGCATAAGGACTAAGACAAACAGACAAGCATAGGCGAATATACATATACGGATTCATCAAAAGTTGATTATCAACTAGGAGGTGTTTCGGTATGGTTTTTTGGATAATCGTCGTTGTCATTGTTGTAATCGGTTTGTTAATCTGGGCTAGCAGGAAGAAGAAAACGGCGGTAGAATCAACAGCAGTGAAAACACATAAGGAGTGCTCGTACTGTAATGAGGAAATCGAAATCGATGCGGCAGTTTGCAAGTACTGCAGGGGGATTGTGGTAAGCTCAAGCTAACTCGATACATGATAAAGCAAAACACAAAAACCTGAGGCGAACTAGCCTCAGGTTTTTTGGGCATTCATGCTGCGTTGCGACTGTCGAAACACGTGCCTATCCTCCTAATAAATGACCGCTGGTTATGAAAATATTTATACTATTGGTCATAATTAATTTTATATATTGTAGATTAAAATAACAGATAATTAACATAAACCATACTATACTTATAATCACCCACGAAAATTATTGTACTCAAGGTCATTTTGTTAATTGAACAAACCTGTCGTTTCCTCTATACTTGGAAGATACAGCGTAAACATTAGCGATAAACGGAGATGACTCAATGAACCGTGAGGAAAAAAAGCGAGCAACGCGCAAAAAAATCATAGACACAGCGCTCGAACTGTTTGCGGAGCAAGGTTACGAAGCGACAACGGTTCATCAGATCACGGAGCGTGCTGGTGTTGCGAAGGGAACGTTTTTTAACTATTTTGCCACGAAAGAAGAAGTGTTCTGTGATATTCAGACATTCTGGGCGTCGACGGAGTTCGTTAAGCTAAAGGACAAAGTTGGGCCAATTCTCCCTCATTTGCGTGAGTTTCTTATCGAACTGGTGAGGCTCGTACCTTATACCCGACAACTTGCCCGTGCATTATTTCAAAGCAATCTTAGCAACGAGAAGTCACTGTCTAATCAGCTGGAGATGTTGGAAGAGCTGAAATTAGTGCTCATTCCTGTCATAGAAGAAGCACAAAAACGAGGAGAGTTCTCAACCGTTTTCCCGGCAGAAATGATAGCGGACCAAGCCATTCAAACGTATATGGGTGTATTAATTACCTGGGGCATGGGGATGGGCGATGAGAGGCTTAATACTCAAATGGCTGTTAGTTTTGAACTGTTTTTTCGAAGTTTGCAACCATAGATTCATTTCATTGGCGCTCCGGCCCAAAAAAGTGTAACATCATTGTAGTAAAAAAACATGCGCAAATTGCAGCAGTCGAAGGAGCTTGAACCAGTTGAATATAGAAGTAAACAATGAAGTACCCGCCAATTTTGAAGAGTTAAAAAAATCCGCGAATCGTTCATCCAATTGGAGAGAACGTCAGGAGGCTGTTGAACAGTTAGGTCAATGGAATGATCAACAGAGCATAAATATTTTGACACGTATGATGACCAGTGATGCCGTATATCCCATTCAAGAGCTGGCTTACCGCAAACTTAAAGCTTTTGGTGAAGATGTTCAACTGCCGCCACGGAAAAAAGGGGATTTGGTCAAAGGAGCAGGTAAGGTTTTCGTGCGCATTAAAAAGAGCTTGCCGGAAGGTCACACTTTTGAAGCATTCAAAGAAAAGCTCCAAAAAACCAGAACAGACGTTTACGATACGTACGAAGGGGACAAGGGCGCTGACTTTGATCAATGGTTGGAGACCACTTGGGCTTCATTGCTGAAGTAAGAGAAACGTATAATTTCCACGAATCTAACTCATATTATCGAAGTTACCAATCCATATCAAAGGAGACTTCGAGATGCAACAGCAAACACCATACAACAACATGAATCAAATGGCGCCTAATATGAACCATGGGGGACACGAGCTCTTTGATTTGCATGAAGTGTTAGCTTGTACCATTAATGTACTTGATCAGTTTATGATTTTCAGACAGTTCGTCCAAGATCCCGAGCTTCTGGACATTTTGGATCATCAGTACAGCTTCACCCTCTACCATTACAATTTAACGGCAGAGTGCTTTACTACAGGACAGAAGCCGAACCATGAGACGCAGACCTATATGATACGGAACCTGTCACAGCCCATCTATGGAATCAAGCCTACTCAGCCCAAAAAGCCGAATCAATCGCTGGCTGATGTGAAGGATGCTGGTATTAGCGCACATATGCTGGGGCTTATCAAGTCTCATGCCTCGCTATTAACGATGACCTCCGTTGAGGTGACGAACCCTACAGTGCGTCGCGTACTGGCTTCCCAAGTGCAGAATTTTATTGAGATGGCTTATGAAATTTTCTTGTATCAAAATAGAAATGCTTATTATCAGGTTCCACAACTTGGTACGTCCGATATGCAGAAAATGCTGAATACCTTCGTCCCGGCTCAGGGCATGCCGCAAATGCCTCCAAATAATCGGGCAACGATTCATTAAAAGATAAAGAACCAGCTGGGGTCCGCTTAGACCTCGGCTGGTTTTTTAGTTACTTCTTTTTCATGGCCATAGATGCAAAAGGGCATTTCGGAGCTACACTTTCATCGTCACGCAGAAAATATTGCTCCCACTCCAGATTGTCTGTTTGACCGTACCATTTGAGTGAGGGATGCGCAGGAACGCCGTCGTACTCGACCAGTTTCTGACGAATCAAGCTTTTCATATTGCGTCCGAAAACGGTAGAATCATTGATTTCCTCAAAAACCCATCGGGGCTGGAAGGTGATTAGAAAATAAGGCGTCCACCGGCTTCGGCGAACTTGATGGGCAGGTGTCCCGCAAAAGGCGAAGTATGGATGCCCACTATAACAGAACTCCCAAGCATGATGGGAGGGGTCTTGAGGGATGTGTGCGGGCCATGGGACTGGATCTTTGGCACTTACCCGGCTTAATACGGACCAAAAGACCTGTTCATAATCTTCTACAGTGAAATTAGCCGTCATGTCTTCTGGTGTTTCAAAAAATATAACAAGCGAAGCGTACCGGCCGGTATCACGGGAGCATTCACCGTATTGGTGCAGCAGCTGCGCAGTCTCGTCAATTGCTTGATCGGATCTGGGATCTGCTGCAAAGCCGAATCGCAAGCTATCGGTAAGATACCCCTGCCGCCCTGGGATGCAGGGGTACATGCGTTCATCATCGGCAATCATATGCCCGAACTTGTGAAAGGCATCTTGCTGCCAGTCAGGCAGCTCTTTTCCATTGTGATCCAGCCAACTTTTAGACTTCAAATGAACCATAACCAAACCCTCCTTCTTCCATTCGGAGCATAGTATGCTGAGTGGAAGAGTTGGGTGAATGCCTACATGATTTCTACGTCAATAGGTGAGCACTTGAACCCATTACATGCGCTCTCGGAGCACGGACAAGCAGACACCGCTATGATTAGATCCATTTCCGCCCGGAGCTCAATATAATCGCCAGCCTTCGATAGTGGACTTTCAACTGTAATTTCCCCCGACGGATGTATGACGGTATTCATAAATAGATTAACGGGGTAATGCTGATCAGGGGCATTAATTGCAAACTCGGCTAAAGCCTGATTCAGGTTATGATAGCAGCTTGCATGATCCTTTTTATTGTATAGCACCTCGTACATTTCGCTGCGGCAAGCTGGATTAATGAAATCGTGTTGACCTACGCGATCGGTTACTACCGTTAACATTGGCTTGTATGTATTAGTATAGAGCAGATCTCCTGGCTTCACTTTCAGTTTATGAAGAGCATCCATCGTAACTCCCGGGTCCAGCCGTTCTCTAAAGTCGTTATCACGATAGGCGACAAAATCAGCGACTTGTTCACCTTCTACATCGGTTATTCTAACCGTTTGACCCTTGCTGAGTTTGAATCCAAGTCCCTGTGTGGGCCGAATTCGCCATTTTTGTTTGATCATAGGTGCCTCCAACCGAGATAATGGAAATTACTTTAACAGTATGGCTTCAGCAAGAGTCTGTCATGCAAGAAAACCGGCAGAAACTGAAGCAGGGAGTTAAGAGTTTATTTTGCATCAAACCCATTACCTGTGTAAGATAATAGGGAATTACTATTTTTGGATGAGGGGGATTTCATGGTTTTCGGTGCACGTGTTTGGAAAACGGGTATCGCCGTTGCTTTGGCCTTATACATAAGTGCCTGGCTAAATTTTACTCCTCCTGTCATTGCCGCTGTTGCTGCTATTTTTGCTATGCAGCCTTCGATTTATCGGTCGTGGCGCTACTTTTTGGAGCAGCTGCAGACGAATATTCTTGGTGCGGCATTGGCCCTGCTGGCGGGTATGTTTTTCTCCAATAATGTCATTGCAATTGGCATTGTCTGTATTATTGTCATTATCCTCAGTCTTAGAATGCGTATGGAAGAAACGATAGGTCTTACTTTGGTTACCGTTGTTGCGGTGATGGAGGCTTCCGGTGAATGGGAGTTCGCGCTTAATCGGCTGCTTCTTAGTTTGATTGGTATTGGATGCGCCTTTGTGGTGAATATATTTTTCTTTCCGCCCAAGCCTAAGGAGCAATTCGCAGCACAGATTCAAACTATTTTCTCCAAAATGTCACTCCTTCTTCGCACAGTGATCTCCAACGAGATGAAAGAAACGGTGTTTCGGGAGGAAAAAGAAAGCCTTCGCAGCGGTCTCAAATCCCTGTCTGAAAAATACAGACTCTTGGAAGAAGAGATCAAAAAACTCAAAGGCAAGGGGAATGGCTTCAGCCGCATACGCGAGCTTGTTGTATACAAACAAAAGCTGCTTGCTATGTATAAAGGGCTAGAAGTGATTGAAGCCGTAGATGAACATTACTTTCAGGCTGCTCGAACTGAGGCGATTGACGACTATTTTGATCAACATATGGAAAAGTTAATAAAATTCCACGAACATGTGCTGCTGAAATTCGATGACAAACTGAAAGAAGACAGCACGGAAGGCATGGAAATGGAAGCTGAGAATGATCGCTTTATGACGGTTCTCATTGAGCGTTATACCCAACAACCGCAGGGATTGCTGCGTTTATCCGTAGTGGCTGCCGCTATGTATGACTATGGGCATCAAGTTGCACGATTAGATAAGCTTGTAGAGTATGATCATCGTGGTGAAAGTGAAGAAAGAGAACCCTTAGAATTACTGCTTAAAGGTATCAGGTTAAAATAGCTATTAGGTTAGCCCCCTGGAGCCTCCCAGTTGTCAGATGAAATCTGGTGCTGGGAGGTTCTTTTTATAAAATGAAGGACAAGGCTTGCTTTCCAAAATTGTATGTGCTATATTATGATTCTTGCTCCGAACGGAACAAGGCGCAAGCCGAGATTAAGATCTGAACGTGTTGAATAATTTCACGAATGGATGGAAAAAATAAAGCTTGCAATTGAAAAATAGATATGGTATATTACTTCTCGCTGCTTCGGTAACACGGCAGTGAACGAAAGAAATTGATCTTTGAAAACTGAACAACGAGTGAGTAAGCACAGTCGAGTAATCGACTATAAATGAGATGAATAATCTCGCTAGCAAGTCAATGAGTACAATCAGCTTTTCTATTATGGAGAGTTTG
>NZ_JAWCUD010000028.1:0-8296 GCF_032461945.1 Paenibacillus violae | reverse complement strand
CTGTTTGGTGATGATGGCGGAGGGGATCCACGCGTTCCCATCTCGAACACGACCGTTAAGCCCTCCAGCGTCGATGGTACTTGAACCGCAGGGTTCTGGGAGAGTAGAACGTTGCCAAGCACACAGACTTCACTATAAAAGTGGAGTCTTTTTTTCTTTTTTTTTGAACGTTTTCGATTATGCTAGCGGTGAACTTAGTTTAACGATATGGGAGTAGCTTGCCATCGTGGCAGCTACTAAAGAAGAAGTAAAGACAAAGCTGCTAGGTAAGTTTTTAATAAAATATGAAATATATAATAATTAGATTGACCTTCGGTTCAATCTAATTATTGGTTAACTGTTTTACGGGATAAAAATCGGGATGCATATGGCTATGTCTTAAGAATTGTACCTAGTTTTAAATATGATGATTTTGAGGTAGTTTATTGTAACAATAAAGGTCTATACATTGAAACTGATCCTGTTAACGATATGGTACTGTGGGTATCGGTATTTATAAATGAACTTGATAATCAAGACTATGGAAGTGAAAACTGGTAAAAATTCTTGGCCGCATTAGCTTAGGCTGTTGCGGTTTCTTTTATTTTGTTGGCTACCAGGGCCCAATAAAAACCAGCATTTAACCAATATCACACTTATTGTGGAAGGAGGGATTCGAAATAATGAAGAATATATCGTTTTTGCTTTAGGTGAAAGTGGCTCCCTTTTCCCCGCTAAAGGCAGAATAGTTCAACAAGAATGCCAGCATGCCTGCATTGGAAAATATCACAGAACGAGAACCGTTAAGAAGATGGTTCTCGTTCTGTGTTTGTGCAAGCTTATTTTCGTACATTCGTCAAAGGTTGAATATGAAGCTCATATGTAACGTTAAATTTCACGTTCGCCCAGAGAGTAGACCATTCATCCTCGCTCATGGGCTTCAAAAAAGGACCTAGTGTAAGAGTACCTATTTCCAGAGGGTCCACTTCCGACTTTTGCATTTTCTTTAGCAACTCTGTTGTTTGTTTTTCGAAAAGCGATTTTATCTGTTGATGAATAACCGCTAATTGATCAAGGTTGTCTATATCTTCCTTTCCACGGTACTCTTCAATTCGACCTTTGAGCTCGACGTTGAGAGATAATGTTGAGTTGTCGAGATTTAATTTCATCTTTGTCTTGGAAGTGACATTCCCCATCGTTATTGATAACTCTGGGATGGTAAGGACCTTAAGGTGATGATTATTATCAATCAGTTGGAATATTTGTTCATTTCTCTTATTGATGTTCGTTTGCAGTTTATCGTTTTTGAAGAAGGCAGTTCCTTCGTAGATAAAAAGTTCTTTATCGACCTTGAAAATAGGTGCGACTGGATCGGAGTATGGTGAATAGTACCTTTTCATAAATTGATGTAGATTTACAATAGTCATGTCTCCTTGTTTCTTACTTTCATAGTGTTTAAGCAAACGATAAAGAAAATAGCCGGGAATGTCTTGTGTTTTTATTTGATTTTTAATGTAATCTTCAAAGCTTCCATTGACGATGACGATATAAAGGCGTTGAGAAATATCAAGGTCCGTAAATAAAGTGTTCATAAGTGATGTAATGCCTTTTTTCGCCAGTTCTTGTTCAATAAATACCATACGAAGTTGTCCTGATTTTACTTCCCGATAATAGCTTAAATTAAAATCCTTTCCTCCGTCCTTCAATAGATCGACTTCTTGGGTAAGCATTTTTTTTGGTTCAGAATATATGGGTGGTACCAGTGTGCTTATTCTTAGCTTCCCTTTTGCACCCTCAGTAATTGACCACCAAATCACAGGGGAGATTTCTTCGATCTGATTGTTATCTACAAATGGGGAGCATCCAATCATCCATAGCATACTGCTCATTATGACGAGGAACATCGTATGTTTAAACAGCCTCAATGCTAGATAAGCCCCTTTCGTTTGCAAGCAATCAGAAGGAAGGTTGGGATGAACAAGTAGGTAAATGCCCGTAACCAAATCTGTAGGTTTATCAAAGGGTTCTGTTCAGTTTCACCTAACCACTTGTCTAGAATAATCGTACTTATTAAAATCATGATCCAACAGGTTATAAAACCAATTCGATCGCTCTGTTCGTTTAATCTTCCTGAAACTATTCGAATAGCCCCGTAGAACCATAAGAAATAAATGGAAATGGCCCACACATAATAAAACATTTGCAGGCAAATTAAAATGATATCAATTCGCTCAAAAACAGGAGTTTGCAGATAACGAATAAGGTCCGTTACCGGAAATCTGCTTTTGCTCAAGTATTGGGAACTAAAAAATAATAAGGAAACAACAAACATAATCAAATACTCAAAGACAGACGCGGTATTAGCAAATGTCAAATATTTCAACATCTTTTGTTTTTGGTTTAACCACGGCCCAATAAAGACCAAGTACTCCGGTCCCGAGAAGGCTTGCCAAATGAATAAAAGATTCTTCCAGGAGACTGTCGACCAGTCTGTGGGGATCAAGGGATATAAATCGTGAAGTGACGCCATCGATGGGAAGAAGAAAGGAATAAAACATAAAATCATCCAAGCGGAACCAAAAAAGGCAATAACGACAAAGCGTATCGTATTCGTCATTCCTCGAGAGGCCGCGTACAAACAAATCCCAAAGAGAAATAAAATCAACCACAAAGGATTCATGGAAGGGAAGATGACACTATTAATCACTTCCACAGTCCCCAGTGTACTTACATATATTTTAGCAAAAATGAAAAACAGACCAACGAAGGCCAAAACACGAACCGTCCGCTTTCCAAATAGTTGAACGAATCCTTGATATCCTTTGGTGGAAATGTCTGATGAAAACCATTTTGCAATCAAGATCATATTCAATTGTGATAAAATCCCCACGGCAATTAATGCCCAAAGCATATAGGGATAAACCAATTTGGAAGGAGTGACTAAGACGAAATATAGCATTTGACTTCGGTTGGCCATGAAAAAGACATAGATCCCGCCAAACGTGGCCGTTCTCTCATATAAGGAAGATGCCTTCACATTATTTTCTCCTTTGACTGGTTCGCCATTTCTGTAGGGTATGTAAATATTCAGGACGTTCCTTCATCCAATGGAAAGGACCCCGAATGAAAAGATCTAACCAATCCCTCCAGTAAAGAGGAGCTAAGGGGGCAAAATATGGTTGTTTCAAAGATGTGAGGCTATTCAAATGGACAAGAATAACAATTATCCCGAATACTATTCCTAACATTCCGATATAGTTGGCAAGGAAAAGGAAAGCGAATTGAAGCAGTGTGTTTGATTTTGTCACGAGATAATTAGGGACTAGAAACGAAGCGATAGCCGTAACACCTACTAAAACAATTAATATTTTGCTTGCAAAACCGGCTTCAACGGAAGCTTGTCCTACGACAATGCCACCGATTACGCCTAGTACTTGACCCGACTTTGTGGGCATCCTAAGACTTGCTTCTTTGATGATCTCCAGGGTAAGCAGCATTAAAAATGCTTCCCAAAATGGCGTAAACGGCAATTTGGTTCTAGATTCTAATAATACAAAAAGAACTTGCATCGGGAGCATCTGATAATGATGCGTGGCTAACGCAACATAGATCGGGACTAATATTAACGAAAGTACATAGCTTACATATCGCAGCAGCCGCAAAAAACTGGCAACCAGCCAGCGATTAATGTAATCCTCTGGAGATTGAAATAGATGAAAAAATGTGATAGGAGCCATTAACGCAAATGGTGTATTGGCTACTAAAAAAGTAATTTTTCCCATCGATAAAGTGAAAGCGCATAGATCCGGGCGGTCGCTTTGTTGAAATTGCGGGAATATACTATGATAATGATCTTCCATGAATGCCGCAACATGGGACGAATCCATAAAAACATCAAAATCAATGGTAGATAGTCTACTTCTTGCAATGGAAATAAATTCGGGATTGGTTACCCCTTCCATATACATCATGACAACCTCTGTTTTACTTACAGAACCGACAGAAAACCTTTCTGATTTTAAAGATGTCGATGGAAGCCGTCTGCGAATCATTGTCACATTTTGATCGATTTGCTCACTGAAGCTGTCCTTGGGTCCAAACATAATGGTTTCGGTTTCCGATGTTTCGATGGCGCGAGTCAATGGATTTGGAAGAAGTGCTGCCCACCACTGATTCTTCATAGGTTCATAGAGAAGGATGGATCCCGTTAATAGTTTCTGCTGACCTTCCTCCATCGTGACAATTCTGGATACCTTAGCTGTGGCTATACATTCATTTATTTCTTCAAGATCACAGTGGAGCAGCGGTTCGATAACGGATTCATTTAAGCGTTCTTGGTCAATTAATGTTCTTATGTAGAGAAACATCACCATTTGATCATTATTGGTCCTGCGTTCGATGATTTCTGCATCGTCCATGTTGGCCAAAATTTGTCTAAATGAATCTATCGTTAGGACGGTATTCTGAGGTTCAGGTTTCTCAAAATGGTGTCCAATCTTAAGCTTCTTCCAAAACATAAACACCATCCTTACAAAGAGGGTAGTAAAAATTGAAAATATTGGTTATGCCTTTATAATTTATCCATGACTGTATCATTTATACCCTTAGGGTTCGTATATATGAGAACTGTTTCATGAAGTACATGCGGATACATCAGTATTAAGGGTTAAACAAGTCATGGGATAAACTTTCTAAAAATATACACGAAAAAGCAGAGCTGCTTGTAGGGATATAGGGCAACCAGAGGTAATAGAAGTGTTGGGATACGAAGACCAGAAACGTGAGTGGGGATGTTTTTTACATGGAATGGATATGTGGGGAGAAGACGTAACCCAACAGTTTAGTTTAAATAGAAGTGTGATACAATTGGAGTAAAAGTCCGTCTTATTTTAGGGGGAAATCATTGAGAATGTGTGTACCAACTCCGCAATTAATTGTTCTTATAAGGTACTAAGTAACGAAGCATATTGGAAAATTGACAAATGGTTTGTGACTAGATGTAGTTTAAATATAGATGTGGTTGATAAGGAACAAGCAGAAAGATTTTTAATACATATCTCAGATAAGTGGCAATGGATAACAGAGAAAGAACTTTAGATTAATTAAGAGCTGTCGTTTACAATCTAATGTCTCATTCAAATTGAGCATCTATCTTCTTCACATGGGAAATGTATTGGACCGGATTTTTTAATTGATACCATTACTTACCGTATTTATGTGCCATTGTATTGAGATAATGAGGAGCTATAGTTCAACAGAGTTCTGCATCAGTAACTTGCCTGAATGTGTTGTTTTATATGTAGTGATAATTTACTATTGGAAATCCAAGGTCAAAACCAACAGAGGTAATAAATTTATGGACATGGACTATTTCATGCTAATATTCGGTTGTATATTCGCAGCTTTTGCTACGGTTGGTCTCGGATTCTTAATATTCATTATACGTCGAGAGAGTAAAGCTGATAAACATAGTGATGGCGTTGATAAAGATTTGAAGACAGTAGGAACAGCGAAGTTATTTTTTCTGACAAAGGAAGAAGGCGGGCAAAGTATTATTCCAGTAAGAACCTTCTCATCACATATTATCTTTGAAGAAGATAGGGAGCTAATTCATGGCTTATGGAGTGCAGTAATTGAATTTCACAAATCACCAAATACTCAAAGAGAAACAACTGCAGACTTGTATTTACTTTTCCACGATAAAGAAGAGGCACCGAATCATTTAATCAAACCTGGAATGAAATTTGAGTTAACTACAAATAAAGTAATAGCTAAAGGCATAATTGAAAACTTGAAAAGTTAAGTAACCTGAAAAACCGGTGTTTAACTAAAAAGGTACTTTGATGCAAATACAGGAGCAGATCATCACTGGGCAAACAGAATGGGTTGCATTCGTAAGTAGCATTTCGAATGTTCACGAAGGAAGTAAAGAAAATCGTAATTGATGAGTGGCTTACTTCACTGCAAGCATCCGATGTTCCCTGCCACCACATGATCAATAACGTGAAAAATATTGTCGAGTGACAAGAGTATAGTCCGATTAATATCCGCCAAAATGGCGGCTTTTTTATTGTATCGGAACACATTCTTGTCATTTTTCAATGTCTAGAATATCGTCCAGTTGCCGACAATTAGGTGCTCACGTAAGAACAATCACATGAACAAAAAAAGATATAAATGTCAGCACAAAACAATTTCTTAAATCTTGTACGATGGCAGAGGAGACAGGAGTTTATACTTTGTTAATAAACGATTTAGAGGGATTCAATAAGCTTGGTTTAGAATAAGTAGTAAGGAAACGTTTCTCCCAAATTGTTGCTTAATAAGTCGTTATTCGAAAGTCGAATATTCTCGCTTTCCGATTTTGGCGGGACATCGTCACTTGCGGCGATAACGTTTGGCTTCCTTACCCGATCAGGTAAATCGGAACGCCATCAAGTTCAATATCCATTTCGTTGTATATAAATTTGGTAGCTTTCCTTTCAGAAACCAGTGAAGAAATTCCTGAAACCCAAAAACTCAAGAAACCAAGAAATCGCGTCGTGTTGGCTCGCTTTGAACAATCGAGGGTACATCGGCAGATTATAAATGCAGGCCATAAAAGTATCGTTCCCGATAACTATCCCAGTCCGAGATGGCATCGAGATCAGAGAATTCACGTTTACATACAATCCCAAATGCCCTTCTTCTGGCAGTCACACCGACTAAAGAAATAAGCAGTAAAAAATGCTTTCTCTGCGATTGTTTAGGGTAATATTAAAATCTCAATAAAAAAATATGTTCTCTCTATGTTTTGGTGGGTGAAATACAGTAAGCCCCTAACCTGAGAACTAGAGTCTACAATGGAATGTAAATTCCGAATGGCTTATCTGATTCAGAGAGGTGAGAGTATGGAGACGACCAGTGTCCATGTGTTTAAATATTTGGAGTATGTGTCTGAAACAACCGATCATAAGGCGATCCTTCGCAATTTAATGGATGCCTACGGAAATGATGTTTGGAATTATGCATTTAGTATTTGCCGTAATATGGATTTGTCCGATGACATTACACAAGATTCCTTCCTAAAGGTATATCGCAATTTGACGACATTCCGCGGCGAAGCTTCAGTGAAGACTTGGCTGCTCACCATAACGCACAATACCGCTTATGATTATTTACGCAAAGCATTCTGGCGTAAAGTCACCCTCGTCGGCTTTATTCAGTCTACCGCAACCTCACAATCCGCTGAGAACGAAGCTATGGAGAAACTTTATGCCAACGATTTATGGAAAAAAGTAATTTCATTGCCTCCCAAGTATCGAGAAATTCTGATTTTGCATGCTCATTATCAACTCTCTGCGAAGGAAATGGCGGCCGTTCTTAACATTTCAGAGGGCACTGTGAAATCCAGACTCCATCGTGCCAGATTGAAGATGATCAGGCTGAAGGATCGTGAATCGAGTGAACTCTCCTGATCCGGATGATGCAATATAGAATTAAGAAGTAGGATGCAATTTATATGGCGATGGATCTGATCCATCGTCTATTTTCGTTTCTGTGGGATCCGTTCAACTAACGGGCAGGATAGTTTAATTACTTCGGCGAATACTCCATGGATGGAATTTTTGCGAAAGTTCGTAAATAAGACGTTATGCGAAACCGCTTAAAAGGAGTGAGAAAACATTTGGTAAATCTAGAAGTTATACAAAATCATTTTAAGAAACTAAATTCGGTGGAGCTACATGATATGAGCGATGCACTTCAAATGAGCTCGCCTTTATATAGGCTTGTTTGTTTTATTAATAACTCAATTGCATTGTTCACGAGTGAGAATTATTTAGGAGTAGCTTTATTTATAAAGAGGGCTCACAAAGAAGTCTTAGTGGTTAAATCTTATGAAACTATAGGAAGAGAAGAATTTATTATGAAGTACACTACATTATGTGAAGAATTTTTAGTAGATTTAACGAAATACATAAGAAATAACAAGCTTATTAGTGATAAGGATATAGAATTATTTTTTTATGAAGACTAAGAAATTAAGATCGTTGTATAAGACATTTGTTAGTGTTTCAAGAAGTAGCAGCATCGCATAACACCGTATTCACGCTTCGATGCATAATTAATCATTAAGCTAAAGGATAACGTTAGCGTAATCATACAGGGAGTAGCCCGCCACGCGGCAGCTGCTCCCTGCTTTCGTTAAACTAAAGGGCAGCATTCCTATTATGAGGAAATACGAGATTTGAGAAATAAAAAGACTCCTTGGTATGATGTTTATGGTTCCCTGATGCTGGCCAGCGTCGGATCCAAAAACAAAACCAAAGGAGACTAC
>NZ_JAWCUD010000027.1:0-25811 GCF_032461945.1 Paenibacillus violae | reverse complement strand
GCATACCCATATATTTCTTTGTCTACAATTTAATTCCACTGAAAAGTTATCTGTTGCAAAGCAATTATGGTCTAAATCTGAGAAAACGAGAGTATTTAAGAGCAAAGCGTTTCTCCATAGAGGCAGATTAGTGTAATAAAATGTAAAAGATAAGCATTATATTTATGGTATTATTAGATGAATTGCCCTAATAATGAGGTTGAAGATTGGTATAGAACGAGCACTCTTTTGAAAAGAGTTGAGAATATGAGAATTAATGAGTTATGGCAATATGTTATGACGAAACTTGCTGCGTCGGGACTTACTTTATTCAGTTTTTGGGCAAACGGATTTGATACTTGTTGGAATAAGCGAAAGCCTGGGGCACCCCCAGGCTTAATTTTTATTCTATAACATTGGTGCAATACCTAAATACCTTCGACATAACTACTCTTTCGTAATCATTTTTTACATAATAGCAGTGACGTTTCCAGTCTAGAAGCCGCAGGGCTCCATCAATATCTCCAGCCATTGCATCATTAAAAGCCCTCTCAACCTCTTCCAATGAAGGGACTCTTTGATGTTTTCGGTGAAATCCAATGATTCTCGACAATTCAGTACTCTTGAACTTCATCAATTAAAAAATATGCCTCCATGTTTGTATCGAAAACAACGATTCGGCTATTTACATCATATTCCATATCATTCACTTCTAAATGACTTAGTGTTTTCTCTTCGCCGGTCTCTGTATGCTTAACTCGGTATTCCATAAGTGTCATCCCCTAAACAATAAATTCCTCAAAGACTGGAAGTCTCATGAATCCAGATTTATACCAATCCCTATATTTAACTCTACAGCGTACTACAGGCTTTATAAAGACGTAATCTTTGCTCTCACCACTTTTAAAAGAATGAAACACAGGCATCATTGATTCACGAGCAGACTTACTTATTCCAAGCTCCATGGTGCCAATACTGCGGACAGATTCACCCTCTTGATAGCTAAGAAGCCAAGAATGTTCTTTCTTGCTGTATCCGGTTATGTATACCTCTGCCGTTTGGTAGTTAATAACCTTCTGCCATGACCAGGAGCGTACTCCTTTTTCATTTTTCGAGTCTTTTTTCTTAATGACAATACCTTCAAGACCATGCTGACATACGATTTTAAAAAAGTCCTTTGCACTGCCTTTAATTGGCCGAACAATTCTATATTGTTCCGTCTCCATAAGTGTCTCTTCAAGTAGTTGCTTACGTCGAACTAATGGCAATCCAGTCACGTCCACGCCTTGATGATACAAGATGTCAAAAGCCATAAATAGGACTGGTTTACGCTTTTTATTGGACCGGAAACCTGCATTTGTTGCTTCGAAGTCCGCCCGCCCTTGTTCATCAAGGACAACAATTTCTCCATTGAGAATAGTTCCTTTAGGAATCGGTGGATTATGTAGTTCAGGATATTTTACTGTTGCATTCGTGTTCTTTGTGTATAGGTTAAACTCATCCATATTTGATACAATCAACCGAATACCATCCCATTTCAATTCGGCGAAAGTAGAATCATTATCAAACGGTTCGTTGTTTTTGGCATATTGGAGAAGCATTGGAGGAATAAACATTTTCTTTCATCACCCATAATAATGGTACACCTTAGAGCTATCTATGACTAATGGGATTTGAAGGAAGCAAGGAGCATTAGAATGAAGAAATTAATTACCCCTAGTTCATTTGTTTGTTTGCGTATAGCAACTGCAATCACATTTCCAGTGTACTACGTCCTTAAAGGTAGATGAAGTACTCATGAGTTCGGAGAGTATTACTTTGCCAATAGAACTCATTTAGTAAATAAGTAAATCCCCACTGCTTAAATGGCTTTGGGGATTTTTGACTCCCTAAAAATAACTTGCATAGCGAATACGTGTTCGGTATATAATATAAAAATACAAACAAATGTTCTTATTTTGAGGTGATTAAATGAGTATCATGACAAATGTAGAGACCGACGAAGATGTTCAATTAATCAAAGAATTTACATTGTTTCCTATTTTACTTGATATGCTGGCAAGGGATTCGGAGGAGCTTAGGGTTCACAAAGATAAAATTATATATGGTCATATTCTGTTTTATTTAAAAGAAGTTGAGGACGCAATTTATCCTGAAATACAAAATATTAAGAGTGCAATGAAAGAGCGTGACATCAGAGTGTTAAAAACATCAACCACAGCTTTAGGCATTAATGTTGAATATAAAGTTCGCGGATACGTCCACCATTTTACAATGTTACGCAGTTTGATTAAGGCTGAACTCATGACAACATTAATGAGAATGCGGAGGTCGTTGTAAATGGTATTGAGAGAAAAAAGTGATCGTACGATCTATCTCTCGGATTGCCAATCTTTTTACGCTAGCGTCGAAAAAGCTTCTCATCCGGGCTTAGAAAATCTCCCGGTTGTGGTGGCCGGAGATCCAGCTAGGAGATCAGGAATTATTCTGGCTGCTTGCCCAATAGCCAAGAGTTTTGGTATTAGTACAGCACAGAGGCTTGGAGAAGCACTACAGTTATGTCCGAATGTAATTGTAATGCGGCCGCACATGCAACGCTATATAGATGTATCTCTTGCGATTACGGATATTTATAAAGAGTACACAGACCTTGTGGAAGTATTTTCGATTGATGAGCAGTTTCTGGACGTGACAGGCTCGCTCAATCATTTTCGCTGTAATGCAGAAGAACTGGCAGTTATGATTCAAAAGAAGGTCGCGGCATCAATGAATGTACGTATTCGTGTTGGCATCGGTCCTACTAAAATCCTTGCTAAACAAGCGACGGACAATTTCGCGAAGAAAAACCAGAATGGTATTTTTACACTTGGTAAAGAAGATGTAGAACGTGTGTTATGGCCTCTAAGTGTAGATAAGATGTACGGAGTTGGATCGCGAATGACGAGACATTTTGTTAACCTTGGAATGACCACAATCGGTCATGTTGCAAAGACGCCATTGCATGTTCTCAAGCAGAAGTTCCGAGCACGCTTTGGTAAACAGTCAGACATTCAGGCGGAGGTTATGTGGCGTACTGCTAATGGTCTCGATGATAGTCCAGTCACGCCAGGAACGTTCAATGTAGCTCCGAAATCAATTGGTCACGGAATGACTTTACCAAGAGATTATACTACGGCAGAAGAAGTAGATATTGTGCTTTTGGAATTAACGGAGGAAGTTTGCCGTGATGCTCGAAAGAAGGGTTATACGAGCGGAACCATTCACGTATTCTGTATGTGCTCACCTTACGATGCACCTACTGGATTTAGCCAGCAAAGGAAAATGCCTTTTGCAACGAACAATACACTAAAAGTTTTCGAATCAGTTCGTGAGATATTTCATCGTAATTGGAATGGTCATCCAGTACGTAAAGTTGGTGTCACACTAGGTTCTCTTGATGATGAGGAAATCACACAGTTAGATCTTTTTGAGGACGTGATAAAGCTGCGTAAGCTAGATGGTGTATTAGACGGTATCAAGGATCGGTTTGGTAACACGGCCATTATTAGGGCTTCAAGTTTAATGAAAGTCGGTCTCGCAGCAGATAGAGCTGTCAAAATTGGAGGTCACTATAAGTGAGTAAAAAATTAGAACTTAATGGACTTTGGGAGTCAAGCCGCATGATGCTTCCACAGCATAAGGAAGCCGCGATTAGAAAGCGTAAAGAATCTCAACGCATATTGCGACCTATCCGAGATGAGCAAGAAATTCAAAACATTTCAGCAGTGCTGAGCCTTTCGCAAATGTATAAAAAACCAGTTGTACTAAAATTATATGAAGAATTTAAAACTCGATCAGTTACCGGCATCGTAGTACGCAGTAAACATGGTGAATTTCGATTAGATATAATAGAGACTTCTAGCGGAGAAGGGGATTGGGAATGGATTGCTTACAGAGATGTTTTTAAAGCCGAATTATGTGATGAATGGACAGAAAATGGAATGGTCGACCTATAAACAAACAAATAATTAATTACAACGGTGACTACTCAAAATACAGCAATGCTAATTAATGAAGAATGATAAGTGTTAGAAGAAAGTAAAGTAGTAGACTGAAAGATAAACTATTAGACTGGAGTGGCGATTAAGCTAAACCAGCTAATAACTTGTCAAGATTTTTCAATAGAAAATCGAAAAGATGATGCTATACTAATTACTGAGCATGCTAAATAACCTTCCAATATAGTTTTGGAAAGTTTTTCATGGATTTCGTTTGTTGCCAATCAGATTAATTAGAGGTATGCTTCTTTTCGTTTAAGCATGGCAAAAATCCAATGTAGTAACTTGTTCACACATGCAATCATCGCTACTTTGTGGGGTTTTCCTTCGGCCATTTTTTTATCGTAAAAAGCTTTGAGTTTCTTACTCCCAGTACGGCCTCAATCCGCAGAGTACTGCCATGTACAGGGCATGTCTTAGCCTACTAGAGCCACGTTTTGTGATCCGATTAATCGTAGCCGTAAACTTTCCAGAGATATGAACACTGGGATCTACGCCAACAAAGGCAACAAGCTTTTTAGGATGATTAAACCGATCAATTTCACCAACTTCAGAGATAATCGTTGCCGCGATTTTCTCACCGATACCGGGGATGGATTGGATAATCTCATATTCTTCAACTTCATTAGCGAGTGCATCTATTTGCTTTTCGAGGGTAGATAGATGCTCTTTATAATGCAGGAGCATGCTAATGTACATATTCATACTAAATAAGTGACTTTGATAGGTTGCTTTGCGAAATGGATTTGGAATTGCAGCTGCCATGAGCTTCTGAGCCTTTTCTCTAGCCCATTTTTCGGAACGACCTGTACATAAAACCGCAATGTACAAGTAGTTCTGATCATCTAAAAACTGTGTGACTGGAGCATTGTAATGGCCCGTAGCCTCTAGAATAACCATTGGTTTTTGTCCAGTCGTGGCTTCAAGATCCTTTCCTTTATCCAAGAAGGCCTGGCCCTGACTTTCTCCTTTTGCAATATCCAGTCCAATTACTGAATTCATACTTCAATCCCTCCTAATACTGAATTTGCCGGCAGCCCCTAGTCCTTCTTGCAGTGTCATAGCTTCGCTTGTTATTAGAGATCGTTGTCTCAACCAGCCTCAAACATGTTTCTACAAGTAGGGGGTGAACAGTTTAGCTGATGGGATCACGGTCCCACGGGCAGTGACGTTCGACCCCGGCTACCGTTTACTAAACCTCTTAAATGCAAAGAGGTCAACCAGTAAAACCTGGCTGACTTCATAATACGAACGGGCAGATTTATTCAGGAGAAATTATCCGGGGGAATCTGATGTGATTTCTCCGACGATAATGTGGAAATGGTGCAATGCCTTGTCAGATACCCCGGCCCTAATTCGATACTAATTGAACATTTCTAATCATATTCTTAGTAAAATAATCAATATGAGGGAGTGTAAAGTAATTTGATAAAAGTTAAGGTTAGTTTACGGCCCATTGTAAGTAAGATAAATTTACCAACTGTTTTGAAAACAACTATACTGCCGGGTGATTCGATAGAAAGATTATTTATTGCAACCCAGGTAGGAGAGATCTTTTACATAGGAAATGGGGTTATAAAGACTTTTCTAGATATTCGTCCACGAGTTATAAAACTAGGTGCTTCTAGTGGTGGATATGATGAAAGGGGATTGTTAGGGCTAGCATTTCATCCCGAGTTTTTTTATAACGGCCTCTTTTATCTTCATTATTCAATTGCTGGGACACAAGGTCCAGGTGCTCTTCCTAAACCTTTTAAGCCCAACCCGTGTGATCCGAGAACCTTAAACCTAAGGTGGATAAATAGAGAAACTCAATATGATCATATTGATACAGTAGAAGAATGGATCTTACTATCGAATGGTCAATCTCAAAAACGACGGACATTACTTAACTTAAGAAGACCGTTTTTAAATCATAATGGTGTCAATAGCTTGAATTTTTCACCTGAAACTGGAAAACTTGTTCTAACAACCGGAGATGGTGGATCAGGCTATGATCCGTTTAATTTAAGCCAGGATGACATGGAGATAGCTGGTAAAATTATTGAAATTGATGTAGATAAGAATACATTTTTCTATGATCTACCCGTGGTCTCACGTTTTAATGAACTTCCTGCACCTATTCAGGAAACGCTTACGGTTATTGCCAAAGGGGTTCGCAATATACCAGGCATTTCATATCAAAGGTTATATAATCAGTACATCAAATATGTGGGAAATGTCGGACAGGATTTGGTAGAGTCGATTTTTTCTTTCGTTCATTATAAACCAATACCGGTTACTCAGCTTATTCAAGCTTATTTAATGAAATCTGAACCTGACCAAGAAGGATTTATTAACTTTGGCTGGCGTGCGTGGGAAGGTGCTTTTCCTGCGTCGATTATTAGTAGCTGCTCTGTAAATCCGAATTTGGATGAGAAAACAATTGCTTATTACAATGAAGCAGTAAAAACTTCAGTGAGGCGTCTTCAGCCTTTAATTTGTTATTTTCATAAAGAACCCCGACCGGATAAGTATGGAGGAACTGCACTTACAGGGGTCCAGGCATATATGGGGAATGGAATTCCCGAATTAACGGGAAGCGTTGTGTTTACTGATCTTGCCCGGAATGAAGAATCTCAACCTCCAGTTAGAGGGGTTTTAGCTTATACTAAAGTAAGAACAGATTGTAAACTAAATGATTTTAGTGTTATTGAAACTGATTATAATTTTGGAACTCAATCAGCTTATTATGTTAGTTTGGGAACGAATCTGGATCAAACCAGACTATATTTAGGGGTTTTTGGTTCTATGAAAGTGACTGATTTTAACCAAGGTACTGTATATGAAATTGTTCGGGAACTATAGCTTAATAAAGACATCGCGGCAGTCGGTCATGACGATCGGCTGTCGTTTCCACGCTAACGGGCAGGTTACTTCCAATATGTGTTAATATTAAGTTGAGATTATTGATGAAAAAAACCATAAGGAGGACAATGATGAAGCGGATGCCATTTGAACGCCCAACCGAGCATTATGACGAGCGAATCTTTCCTATTGATAAGCAAATATGCGAATTGTTAAAACAACGCAAAGAAATTTCGAGCAATAATCCAGGGTATCCGAAATTTGAGTATATTGAGAAATGGGCAATATCCTTCAACCTCTATGAGGATTATTTGAAATCAGTTTTCCATGTTCTGAGAAATGAGGAGCATTATAAACCGATAGTCGAACCTTGTGAATTCAGAAAAAATGTACCTATTCTGAAATTCAAGGAACAAGAAGAGTTTTTCTATACCTTGACCTCTATGAGGCAGTACGGTAACGCAAGCGTAATAACCTTTAATATTGATTGGGATGTAATGAGTGACCAGTCGGTCAAGTCAAATAAATCAAAACACTTTGAATTATATATAGGTGAAACATACCATTGTCGAATGGATAGTGGTGGAGGTAGTTCAGGGCATTTATCATTTAACTATGTCGTATCGCCCGCATTACCTGATGATATTTCTGGTATGGATTTTATCTTCAGGGAGTTCAATTCACCATTTAAAGATACATCGACAGGAAATGAAATCGTTTTTCGTATCGAGTGATTTTGAATTACGTTAACGGGACACGAAAGTTCATTAAATTGCTCGACAGCAAGGAGGCGATACATGAGTACTAAGCTTGTACCGCTCCGTGTTCCAAGTGGTTGGAAAGTAAGATTTAATGAATTTACTGAGACAGATTCTGACTCTTTTGCCAATGATGATTATGAGCATTTGTGGGAGTTTAAAGAGGATATCCTTCAGCTTGAGTATGAAGAGAAACGAACGTTGGATTTAGGTTGGTATCCCGAATTTAATCCCGAAGGTAAATATAAACTTCTGCTTATTGACTCAACGAACAAAATCTAGACTGTAATACGCTCAGTTTATTGAGCTAACGGACACGATAGTTCAATGCTTTAAGTTACATATTTTGCATGGAGGATGATGGTGTGTGAGTCAAAACCGGGTAGAGAGTTTGGTCTGGCAATGGGATCATATTTGGGAGAGGGAAGAATGGATCGTTCCGGTGTCTACCGTGTTGGAGGGAATACCAGCCGCAGCGGCAGCATGTACACCGCAAGGGGGAGGTAACTCGATCTGGGGGACGCTTTTACATATGAATTTTCATAATGAACGCAGGTTGCTTCGGCTGAATGGGGTTGAGCTCGGGCCACCAACCATCTCCAATGAGGAGACGTTCCAAGGCAGCGTGGATCCAGAAGATGAGGCTGAATGGCAGGCGCTGGTGAATCGAGCGAAGCGCGTGGCGTCGGAGCTGCGCGCTTCGCTCGGCCGTTTGACGGAAGAGCAACTGGATGCGCCATATGTCAGAAGCGGACTTACGCTCGGGCAAGAATTACTCAATTGGATCATGCACGATGCGTATCACGCAGGCCAGATTGTGCTGATTCGGAAGCAGCTAGGGGTATGGCGTAACGCATAACAGTAGTAACAAAAGCTAAGATGCCTTTCCACATAAAAGTATCTCTGTAATTTTACAAGAAGACGACGAGAAATGGATTAGCGATGTAGAGGATAAACTACCATATCCACTTCCCTTGTCCCCTATGAAGTTGGTAGAGTTACACGACATTGATTCTCCTGAGGATGGGGAAGAAAGAGATCTAGCCTTTCAAGCTTTTGGATCAGAATATATTTGTAGAATACTTGGTAACCCTTTTTTTGCTACTGATGAGATCCTCGAAACGTGTCTATGTTGTGAAAGTGATATGCATTATGTAGCATCAGTTTGTAGTGAAGATTATCATTCAGAGTTTTTGGTTCACGACAAATTTTCCTTCTTAATTGAGGAGTCATTTCTTTACTTTTACTACTGCAAAGAGTGCTTGGTTATCAAAACTGTAATGCAAAAAAGCACTTAACCAATTCTTAATAATTTAGGCCTATGTATGCTACGGCATACTGGTTGCGATTGAACTAACGGGATACAATAGTTTAAAATAAGTGAGCAGATTGCTGAGGACCGGCAACTGTTCTTTTTTAATGACGTAAGGGTAGATTACTTCCAATATGTGAAAATATTGTATGATTCTAATTAATCAGATCGCAGTTATACAAAGGGGATATATTTCTGGATATTTATTTTTTGAGACATGGCGTGATTGAATGTTTATTGGGAAATTGAGGCAATATAAGTAGGATTCGATTTACAATTTGGAAGGGGTTAAATAATATGATTAATAACCTTCTTATTATCGTATTGGTAATTCTTACGTTACCTCCCATCTTTTTTTTCGGTTACATGTATGCATTATCTAAGAATCCAAAGCATTCCATCATTCGTTCTCATCCGTTTCTCGGCTGGATAAGATATTTACTTGAAAAGTTGGGGCCAGAATTTCGTCAATACTGGTTTGACAATGATATAGAAGGGAAACCTTTCTCGCGGGCTGATTTTGTTGGACTCGTTTATGCCGCGAAATATCGAACAGATCTTATTTCCTTTGGAGGCAGACGAGACTACGAGAAACCAGGATTCTATTTGTCGAACGCCCTGTTTCCGAAATTGACCAGTGAGCTAAAAGTTGATAATGATGTGCTTTTACATGGAAGGAAATATGTTATTACTGACGAAGGGCTTTTCACAAGAAAAGAAATGATAGTAGATGAACAAATTAAGCCTTGGTTATTACATGATGACGATACAATCGTTGTCGGACAAAATCGCTTGCATCCTTGGAGGCTAAAAGGCATGTTCGGCGCCTCAGCCACTTCGTACGGAGCTGTAGGCGAGAATTATATACTGTCTACTGGAAGCGGTGCATTCATGGCAGGCGGGTCATGGATCAATACTGGTGAAGGCGGTGTAGCGGATGTACACTTGGCTACCGGCGTTGATGTTATTTCCCAGATCGGACCCGGCATGTTCGGATTTCGCGATAGTACAGGTCTCTTTTCTATAGATGCATATAAACAAAAAGCTAACACCTCTAATATCAAGGCATTCGAACTAAAATTTCATCAAGGAGCTAAAATTCGTGGGGGGCATTTGGAGGGCTCTAAGGTTACGGAGAAAGTTGCAAGAGCTCGTTTGGTACCCGTGGGAAAAACCGTAAACTCACCAAACCGGTTCGAATTCCTGACTAATCCCGAAGATGCATTACGCTTCATAGATAGGTTGCAAAGAGAAGGAGGCAAGCCGGTAGGTGTTAAAATCGTTGTAGGCGATCCAAAGCGACTCGAACCTTTTTTTCAAGCAATGGTGGACTTGGATATGTATCCCGATTTCATTACTGTTGACGGTTCTGAGGGAGGTTCTGGAGCAACCTTCAAAGCGATGGCAGACGGAATGGGACTGCCACTCTTTACCGCACTGCTGATTTTAGATGATACGGCTAGAAAATTCGGCGTGCGCAATCGTTTTAAAATATTCGCTTCCGGCAAGCTCGTTACTCCAGATAAAGTAGCAATCGCGTTGGCATTGGGGGCGGATTGTGTGAACTCTGCACGCGGCTTTATGATGGCTAATGGCTGTATTATGGCTATGCAGTGCCATACTGGCAAGTGCCCGACTGGCATTACGACTACGGATTCTAAATACCAAAAGGCTCTGGCTCCTGAAGAAAAACAATGGCGGGTGATGAACTATATTCTTCAGTTGAGGGAAGGCCTGTTCTCTTTGGCTGCAGCATGCGGCTTAGAAACTCCTCGAGAATTTAGGCGAGAACATGTTGTGTTTACTAACGAAAAGGGTCAAAGCATAAGAATCATAGACATGTTTCCTTATCCAGGATAAACTTAACCTAAGAACTTCACCTCTACATAGTCTTGTGACACAAAACTCCCTGCATTCTAGGATCCGAATCCAAGACAGGATTGGAAAAAAGGTGTTACAGCAAGAAGGAGTTAAACTCCCTCAGAGAATAAAGATTTTCTCAAAGATGCAAGGGAAATTTCAAGATTTTCTTGGTATTAAATCAAGAACGTTATATCAAAAAGAACACATACATGTAATTATAGAGCCTAATGATGAAAGCAGTGTATTGAGCTTTGTAGCCACAATACGTGCAGCAAGTACACATGCAGAATCCATACAGATTGTTATTGGGATAAAATGCATGCTGCCATCTCATACTAACAACGAAAAAAGATGGAGGTGAATATTATGCCTAAAAATGAAGCAGATCCTAAGTATGACCGCGAGAATAACCGAGCAGATAGTAAAAACCATCAGCAAAATGACACTAGTATTCTTGAAGAAGCACAAACACTATCGAGCAGCAAGGCCGCTGATTACGTCCCGAGTTTAAATAATATTAACAAAAACCAAGTTTAAGTAATAAGGCTGTTCTTCTCATTACTGAGAGGGCAGCTTTTTAAGTTGTAAAGAATTAAAAGAAGGAAATGGAAATTAGACCTACAGCTTTCCTAAACTCCGCAAATATTATCAGTTTAAATAAATTGACAGACTAGATATAATTAAGCCAACGGAATGTAAGAAAGGTTGGCGAGTTGATATATGAGCTTCGAACATCTAAGTCATGAAGATTTCGTAGATTTTTCTGTGTTTAGGCAAGAGGTGAAAGTGTATCTGGTTGAGGTATATAAATTCACTGAAGAAGACGCAATTAGAGGTATTTATACGTATCGTAATGTTTTTCCGAAATTGCAAGCTCGCACGGAACCGCGGGAAGTTGCTTCGAAGATTAGGAACAACCCATACATTGGCGGAGCAACAGAGTACGAAGAGTACCTTGCCATAATGAATGAAGCTTTTACTTTTCTTGTTGAGTCTAAAAAAATGCCGGAAATAAAAAATAAAGCAGCTGAGATTTGCCCTAGTTGCAAATTAGTTAAATACATAGATGAAGCTTGCACCTTTTGCGGTTCAAACGGCAAGGGTCTGCAGGTTACGCGTTAAAGTCGCTCAATTGAAGCGGCTTTTTTTATTTGAAAAAATCGACCAGGAATAGCGATCGGGCCCTGGCACTGGTGAAAGTTCCCTCAGACGTATTTGATGTCATTGCCCAGCTTTCAGGGCGGCCAAGTTTTTCATGTAATTCTTTTTGATCCATCGTAATCCCTCCAATTAATATCATAAAGGTATTTATTTCTGGATGCTCAATGGAGGATGATTCAACAATGAGGGTAAAAAAAAGTGATTTTAAGAAGGTTGCGCTTGAAATTGTTAAGGTTTTTGAATTAAGTATTGAATATGTCGGATTTCCTGACTCCGAAAGAGAGAAAATTAATGCATTTTATGAGAGCCAGTTTGATGAAGATGGGGAGCGTAGATAGGGACGATCCACAAAATAGAGTACTGTTTGAGAGACTATCTTCAGAGTTAAAAGGTATAAAAGAAGATTTCGAAAAGTACCCAGACAAATAGAGAAAGAGTAAGGAACACAACAACTTAAGAAATATTCTTTGCCACCTTGCGATTAATTCCAGATATTCATGTAACGGGGATCGGTTGTAGAGTAGGAGCAGATCGAACAGCCTGGCATTTAAGGCTACCGTTTTCTCAACTAGCGGGCAGGAGATGTCGAGTGACAAGAATATAGTCCGATTAATATCCGCCAAAATGGCGGCTTTTTAATTTTATCGGAACATATTCTTGTCATTTCTCGATGTCAAGAATATGTTCCGATTGCCAATCTAGGCCAAGAATATAGTCCGATTGCCGACAAGACCAAAATATATACTTTTGGGCATTCAGCTAACGGGCAGCATTCCTATTATGATTTTCACCCAATTTCAGAATAAAACTAATTTGTAGTAATATCATCGTCGGGTTAGACATACGAATACTTTTACGGGACACTCAATACAGTGGCATAGAGGCACTACCGGAGGTCAGACACTGCTATGAGAATTCGGGATTGGGACCGCAATTTAAAATTTCGCTTAGGCGTGGAGTTTGCTTTTAACGTCGTCTTTTGGACGTTTTTGCCTTTTTTGGCCATCTTTTTTGCTAACTCATTCGGGAAAGGCTGGGCAGGCTTGCTGCTCGTCCTGTCCCAAGCGCTATCCGTCGCAGGCAATTTGCTAGGCGGGTACTCAGCAGATCGGTGGGGCCGCAAAAGAATGATGGTACTGGCAGCTTGTATCCAAGGCATCGGCTATGGCATATTCGCAATCGCCGCTTCGTCGTGGGTTTCCTGGCCTCTCATCAGCTATCTCGGCTTCACACTGGCCAGCTTTGCCGGATCGTTGTACTCACCGGCCAGCGAAGCGATGGTCGCCGACGTTGTAGAGGAAAAACACCGCTCCAGCATTTTTGCAGTATTTTGGACTTCCACGAACTTGGCGGTTGTGTTCGGCCCCGCGCTCGGCGCTGTGCTATTCAAAGACAGTCCCTATATCTTGCTGTTGGTTGCATCCGTATTTTGCCTGCTCATATCCGCGGTGCTAAACCGTGGTTTGCGCGAAACACTTCCGCATTATTCTCCCGTCAACCCTCGCAAAAAGGACGACGGGCCGTGCTATAAGTTCCTAGCCGAGCAGCTACGAGGTTATCGTATTATCGCTTCTGACCAGGTGTTTTTGCTATTCATCATTGCAGGCGTCCTACTGGCACTCACGTTCATGCAACTCGACATCCTGTTTCCCGTTTTCTTCAAAGAAACAATTCCTTCCACCGATATCCTCGGTTTTGGCGGATGGCACTGGGTCGTATCGGGGCAGCAGCTGTTTGGCCTCATCGTGTCAGAGTTTGGCTTGTTCGTTGCGCTTTTCACCGTAAGCGTGACCAAATGGATGACAAGTTACAAGGACCGCTACGTATTTATAGGCGGAGCCTTGTTGTATGCGATCGGGATGGTCCTGTTCTCAGAATCCGCGATACGCAGATACATCGGTCCGCCGGACAGTGCCCGATTCAGCCCTTCCAAATCGGCGGGGTCCGCAGAATCGCGCACCGTCAGCTTCTGAACGATACGACGAATGTGCCCCCTCAACAGTCTCAGTTCATCTAATTCTTTCGTTGACGGTGCGCTAGGATAGGGAAGGTTGTGGATAGCCAGCCATTGTTCCAACCAATCCGGCTTTTCTAGTCGGTCTTCGGAATGACCAGTGCCTCTCCAATCGTGATAGCCGCTTTTCATAAAATCGTCCCATAACATAGCGCCGCAACTCCCTTGTTTTCATGTGGAATGGTTTTGTTGTAACATCCAAATCACTCCTAAGTTAGTGTCTTAACGGCTAACGTATAAAAAGGGAAGTTTTGTCACGGCAGAGGATTCATGCTCTTATTGTTCACTTAATGGAATAACTTTCGTTCCTGAATTGAGGATTTTTACTTTTACGTTAATGTGAATGGGGACTACTGGAAAAACTTCATCCCATTTCGGCTTAAATGTATGTCTCCATTCTTTGCGATGTTGTTGATAGAAATGGAGCCCTATTCTCAAAAAGTCGGAATTCTCTTTTTGTGCTTTTGTTATTGCAGCTTCGAGTTCTTTTTTCACGTTTCCTTCCAGTTTCCGTTCACATGCTTGGAGAATTTCCTGCGTTATGGCTCCTATGTTACCGTCGAATTGGACCATTGTAGCAGTAGCTTTCGTCGAAATGAATACTTCGGGTACCTCAGAGCCGGTCTTAATTTTTATTTTCGTTTTATTATCTTGAAGTCGAAATGCAGCGGATACAGAATCTCCTGAATCAGGTTCCGTAATAGATACTTCTGATAATTCTTGTATTTTTTGATTGGTTATTCGTCCAGCGCCTTTTGTTTCGTTCCCATCAAGTACGCCTGCCAGCTTAAAGCCCTTAAAAACCATCATATCCGACACCTGGAGTTTCGCATCTCCATTTATTTTAACTAAAGGGGCGACAGGCTCTATACCTTCTGCCATCAACATTTTGTTAAATTCTCTTAACCTGACCGGAAATGAAAGACCTGAAAGAGTTGTTACCTTAAAAAAATCCACTAACGCTTCCCCGACCATGATCCCTGTTTTCCCTTCGGACACGCGCAGAATACGTTCTGGTTTCTCTTTTGTAAAGGCGATAAATATTGACTCTCTTATACTTGGTGTAATAAAAAATATATCCAAAATATTTTTCAATTGTTGTTTTGCCGCGCCTTCGCTGATAATGACGGTTGTAGCATAGCCTAAGAACAAAGATCCTGGCACCATGGTTTGGATGTTATCGAAGGCTTCTGGCACAGTTTTTCCTGTTCCTTGGATAACCAAACTGGCATTTCCTCCATCCTTATTTTTCTTGCGGGTCTGTATGATCTCGTAAGTCAACAGAACCTTCCCCGTCTTATCAATATCGATACCAATTGCACGTACTAAAGCCAAACTCTCATACTCCATGTAATCCCAGCACCCGGTGCATGCAGTCAGAAGGACAATACTTAGAAGGAGTCGTGTACATGTCGAGTAGGTCATGTTTTCCTTAATACCGCCTTTTTCCCTTTTGCAACCATCAGAATAGAAACGGTACTCAGGGCAACGATGTAGAATGGATATACACAATATTGAATAACCAGTATGTAATAGTAGAAGGCTTGGTTAAATGAGCGCATACTCAAAGTGAATATAAAGGTAGCTATTGTAATGAGGATGATCAGAACCTTAGAACTCTTGTTTATGATGGTTTCGGATGCTACCCAGCTGCTGTAGAAATTGCCGGATAGCTTTAATATGGTGATGATCACATAAGGAATAAAGATAAAAATTTCTAATCCTTGAATGAATTTTCCAATAGTTAATGAAAAAGCAACATTTACACCTGCAAAAGAAATTCTGGAAAACTCTTCAGGAGAAATAGCGGCTGAGAATAAAAAAGATGAGACTCCCGGCAATATAACGACAGACACCAGTAAACCAATAGTAAGTGAAGAAAATTGCTTCCGAGGTTGATGCAAAGATTCAATCATAATGAACATGAATAAAATAACTTCCGAATGCCCTCCTCCTGCTAATAAGACACCCTTGAGAAAGGAAGGAACGTCGCTGTCCAGCATAGGGAGGATGTTTGAAGGATCGAATTGCGTTATTACAGCAAAAGCGAGAACAAGAGTAAACATGGTGCCGATCAAAATAGTCTCCAAAGTTGAGCTTAACCTGGCTAAATTTTCAATACCACTGCTTGCGATTAAAAATGACAGTAAAAGCATCAGAAACATGGGTGCCCATATCGGGGAATTGTGCAAAACAACGGTCTTCACCATCCCTCCGCACATCATTAACAACAAAGAAGACAGTACGATGTTTAATCCAACATAAGCGATAACGAAAATTGCACTGATCCATTTTCCGCCAAACATCTCGAGAATTTGAAAAATATTTTTTCCTGGATGTTTCTTGGCAACATTCAAAACCCATAAGGCAAAACCAATATTGATAAACCCGCTAATGAACTCCGCAATCCACGCACTTCTCCCAGCCAAACTGGTAATGTAGGAATGATAGAAAAAAACTCCCCCATAAGCTGTTGCAAAGGTAAGATATATGGCTTGTAGACTCGAAATCTTTTGCTTTTGCAACATGTTCCCTGATCTCCTCTTTTCTTACCACATAAGAATTTATAAGTTTCCGATTCACGGAAGAACAAATTCTTATTGGCTATAAAAACTACAATTAAAACGCGGACGCGCATCCTTGAAGGACTTCTATAGAAGTTTTTCTCATTTAGGACCTGGCTTACGGGTACTATCCCCCATCGACGTTTTGTTTCCTGACAATAATTTGGAGCGGGTTCTCAATTTCCATAGGGGAGACCTTATCAGCAAGTCCTTCATCAGGCTAATATCCCCGACATCCAAAGGATGTGAAATAGGTACGCCGAAAGAACGCAGCGTAACCAATCTCCACTGCAAGAAAAGAATACCGATAATGACGCCAAATATCCCAAAAATAGTCGCTAATAAGATTAAAAAGTAATTGGTTACTCTTGACATATTAGTCAGGTTTACCGACGACAACGCAAAGCTTGAGATCGCAGAGATCGCAACAATGATGATCACGCTAGGGCTGACATAACCGGCTTCCACAGCCGACTGGCCGATAACGACCGCTCCAAGGATACCCATGCTCTGACCTAAACCCTTAGGCAGCCTTAAACCTGCTTCTTTCAGCACATCAATCATGAAGGTCATGAGCAGCAACTCAATGACCGAAGGGAAAGGAACCTGACTTCTTCCCTCCGATATACGAATGGCCAAAGCCGGGGGTATAATCGAATGATTGTAGGCAACAAACGAAACATACAAGGGAGACAATGTCGAAGAGAGGAAAAAAGCGCCATATCGCATAATTCGCATGATGGAACTGAATATCCATTTTTGTGAATAGTCGTCGGGTGTCTGAAATTCCTGTAAAACCAATAAAGGTACAATGACTACAAAGGAAAAGTTATCGCAAAGTATCGCTACGCGTCCCTCCCCCATATTAGCAACGGTGACATCAACGCGTTCGGTCAGCTTATGTTGAGGCCAAATCGATAAAGGATTATCTTCGATAAGTTCAGTTATGATGGATATCGAATGGACAATATCGATGTCGATCCGGTCTAATCTGCTGCAGATCTCTTCAATAATTTCGGGCTTGGCTGCGTTGTTTAGCCAAACGATTCTTACTTTCGTATGGGAAGTTCTTCCAATTTCTATTTGTTTAAACATAAAGTCTGGAGAAGGCAATCGGAGTCGAAGCAGGTTCATATTTTTACTTAAATCTGTTGTGAACGCTTCATTTCCGCTCTGCATCGAAGGTTCTATTTCTGATTTCTCAGCGGCTTCACGCTTTAGTAAGGGTATAACTAAAGCATAATCAGCATCATGACATGTTAATGCAACATGACCTGTAAGAATCGCTTGTACAAGGTTATCTTTCTCGTCCGAACGATATACATTCGCTGCCGCGATGACTCTTGATTTCATCATCTCCATGAAATCGTCTGAACGTGGAACACTTTCCTCGGGGTTTCTGTCCTGCAATCTTTCGATGACATAGGTATTAATCATTTCGTTTTCAACTAGGTTTTCTATGTAACTGACATTGACTTCAGCTTTCCCGTTCAAAACGGTAATGTTCCTCGTAACGAAATCAGCGTCGTTGCAGAAGGCTTCTTTTAAATATGCTTGTAAACATATCTTTGTTTCTTCGATAAAAGACATAAATAATACGGCCTCCTTTATTGTTCTGCCATAATACCAATCTCGCTTCGGATCGATCGTACGACTGCAAAATACTCCTTCAAGAGCGGATAGTCGACCGTATTGTTCCTGCCGGCACCGGTTTTCTCCAATACCCAAGATTGAAAGAGCGGTGACCTGAACACGTTCTTGTCGATCATTCCGTCGCTCATATGACCATGAGAATCTTACATTCGTCGGACAAGTCGACGCGTTGAAAGACGACGTCGAGCAATGCTCGAATAGCTGCCGAAGCAAGGCTCATTCTCAGCCAAACCGTCGCTGATCGTTTCCCTAGGATAGGAAACGCGATTCCGTGAGGAGATCAAGGTCACACGCCCCTTAGATTTTCCATATTATTCTTCGTGTGGAGATCTTTTATGCAAGAGAGAGAGAAGACCCTCGCTTCTTCGGAGATGTATATTTCAGGAAGATAAAAGTCATTATAGATGATAGCGAATCGGGGTGATATCGGATCGCAAAGGAGGAGAAAGATGGAAAAACTTGAGGGCAAAGTGGCATTAATTACGGGAGGCAATAGCGGGATCGGTCTGACAGCCGCAAAATTGTTCATCGCGGAAGGCGCGAAGGTCGTGATTACGGGCCGGAATCCAACCACATTAAACGCGGCGGAGGAGGAGCTTGGTTCTAATGTCCTTGCGATTCAGGCGGAAGCAGCTAATCCGTCCGACATGGAAAACGTGGTAGCGCAGGCAGTCGCAACCTTTGGCAGACTGGATCGTCTACGCGAATGCCGGCATTTCATCGCCAACGCCTCTAGGAGGCACGGAGCTGTCGGTTTTCGAGGAAGTCCTTAAAGTGAACATAACCGGCGTCTTTTTTACCGTACAAGCCGCGCTGCCTCATCTGAAAGAAGGTGCTTCGATCATCTTGACCGGCTCAACACGCGCGACTGACGGTGCACCGGCAAGAGCCGCCTATTCGGCAAGCAAAGAAGCCATCAGCAGCATGGCCAGAGTGCTCGTGACCGAGTTGTCACCGCTGGCATTCGCGTAAACACGGTGGTGCCGGGAGCAACGCGCACTCCCATCTGGAAAAAGTCAACGTCCGAAGAAACCACTAAGCTGGAAGCTTCGCAAGCGCGGACCATCCCGCTTAACTGGATTGGCGATCCGGATGAAATCGCCCATGTCGCCTTGTTTCTCGCTTCCGATGATTCTTCATTCGTGCAAGGAGCGGAAATAACTGTTGACGGGGGAGCGCGCTCGGCGCCGCTAGGAGCACCTATCTACCGTCAATGATAATGGCTTACCATCATCCAAATATATAGGAGTGTTGAGAAAATGATTAAAACGGAAAAGCAATTGTAAACCGTAACCGTAAACGTAAACGGGGAAAGCGGGAGGGAAGGCCGTACGTTTCGAGAGACGGCATCCTTAACGTGAGCATGCGGGTTCCAAGAGTGCGATCCTCCATAGCCGGTCTTCTATTGGTGGACTTGATGGACCCGAATAATGGTTTCTTGGCTTTGGAAGGCAAACATTGCCCGCGATCGAATATATAAAGGCTAAAGATAATGGAAAGTACGGGGAGAAGAATTAGCCAACAGAACATTACGCTAACGTAGAACGTTACTTAAAAAGGGATCACCGGCTGTTGTGAAGTCAACGGTCCCTATTTTTTTACTGAGTATCGCGCAAGATATTTTAAGTAAACATAGAGCCTGAGCTTGCACACGTTGATCTCATGTGTTGTCCAGCAGCAGGCACAAGATAAATTCGCTTTGTTACTCAAAGATCAGCGGTATGAATTCTTTATGGAGATTTTGCGAACCGAACGTGTACCGCTGGTAGCTATGGAACAATTCATAAAAGATGCAATAGGCAGAAGTGAAATTCCACTTCAAAATCCACGATTAAGTACCGCGATGATCAACGGAGCCCTGTTGAAAGTAGTTGTCTTCATTGATTTAGTATTGTTGCCTAAACCGCTGCAAGAATTCCAAGACGATCTGATACATCGACTTTCGTGGATATTAAGGTCGGGCCTTAAGGCTAAAATAAAGCGAATGCCGTAATTCCGCGATACTCGCTGTTTTTTTAACCGATGTAGTTTTGCTTGGCAGACTGCCTTTGGTTATTGGAAAAGCAGAGTCGATTATGAAAATTTGAAGTGAACTATGTTCTTGCTCTTGCAATTAGGGGAATATGAGACTAAAATCAATTTATGTGATGAGTCAATAAGCGTTTGGAGGTGTAGAATGATGATCACCAACATGGATCTCTGTAACTGTACAAAGGTAAGACGCGCAGCACGTCATATTTCGCGTTTCTACGATACCTGCTTGTCAGAGTCAGGATCGGGGCTGCGAGCTACTCAATATGCCATCTTAGGTTACTTGAAGAACCGAGGGGCGCAGACAATGAATGAACTTGCTGAGTTTATGACAATGGATCGTGCTACGATTGGACATAATCTACGGCCACTGGAACGTGATGGTTTGGTAAGTATTCAGGTAAGCGAACGCGATCGGCGTGCGAGAATCGTTTCAATTACCGACGAAGGTCTAAGACGCATGGAATTAGGAAGACTGGGCTGGGAGCGCGCCCAGGCTGAATTCGAAGAGAAATTTGGCAATGAACATGCAGCTTCAATGAGGAACATGATGGATGGAGTTATTGGCATCAGCTTTAATACATGACAGAAGGTTTTAAGAATATCGACGGTAAGGGCTATAATCTTTGTATTATCCATCATTCTCGTCGATTCGATGTATGCCTACGTTAAAATAAAATGTCTTGGTCAGTCTGTTGTGCCAAATAGGGGCATATGAGACTAAAAAATAACTTGAAATAATTGGATATTTACGATCAGTTGGTAAACCATATTTAACTGCAGGAGGCAGGCGGGTCGTTGTATTTGACTTCCTTGGCTTCGGTGCTTCCGACAAAACTGCTGGCGCCAAATATAGCTTTGAGCAGCAATTATGTGATCTCTATGTTGTAGTTCAAGAATTAAATCTGGACAAAATTATTCCAGTGGGACATGGTTCATCGGGTCCCGCAGCAGTCAACTATACGATTGAGCATCCGGAACATATTGATTGCGTATGTTTGATGAATGCCTTCTATGTGGATTCGCCAACGGCTAAATATCCGGAGCTCATTGAGCTGTTTGCAACTACGAATTTGAAGGCTCTTACGCAAGCCATTTTGCGCAGCCCGGAACAATACGCTTGCGCGCTTAATTTCCAATGGAGCAAACTCCAAGAGTATCTGAAAGAAGATCAAAAAGAATTTTATGCGAGATTTCTCGGACCGCTGATCGACGCCAATTTCAGAAACCAACCGGGCTCTGGCCCGGCTTTCGCGAAAATGACATCGCAGTTGTTCGAAGAACTCGCCAAGAATACGAAGCGCATAAACAAGATGTGGGCGAATGATATTCCGGTCAAATTGATCTGAGACGAAACGGATCCATATCTCAACTACGGCGGCTGGATACTGGGTTCAATTGGATATGCCGGACAAAGTCGCTGAGGTTATGTTGGGAAATGAGTAAGCCAATAGAATTACATTTCTTTAAGAGGAGAGGAGAGACATTATGAAAAGAATGCTTTGGGTTGTATTAATCATGTCCTGTGGAGCCACGTTTATTTCTTCGATATTCCCTTTATATGGGGAGCATTATCGATTGAGCAGTTTGGAAATCACGATTTTGTTTGCCGTTTATGCCGCTGCCTTACTGCCAACATTACTTGTCGTAGGAGCTAGAGGGAATGCCTGGGGATTGAAGAACGTACTTCGATACAGTATTTGGATATCAATCGCATCAACGTTGCTGTTTATCATTAGCTCCAACAGCTGGATGCTATATGCGGGAAGGATTTTGGAAGGCATCGCCTATGGCACTTTTACAGGTACGGCCAGCGCGTTTCTGTTAAAACAAACCGCTAAAGATAAAGTGGGAACAGCTATAAAGCTATCAGGGGTTGTAGTGAACATTGGTTTTGGTCTGGGCCCAGCTATCTCGGGTTTAATCGTGGAATATCTACATGTTCAACCGCTTCGTTTGCCATTTTTGATTTTGCTCGTCATGTTGTTCACTTCCTTGGTTGTGCTGGAATTGCTGCCGAAACACGAGGCTTTAGAGGCACAGAAGCCGGCTAAAGCAAAAATTTCGCTCGGAGTACCTGATAATATAAGCACTCATTTCTGGTCTTTTATCGGGCTTCCGATCTTTACTGTCTTTACATTAGCCGGTGTTGTGTTTTCACTTATTCCATCATTCGTCAAGCATGTCATTCACACGAACAATCTGTCTATTTCGGGATTGTTAATTTTATTGCTTCTAGGCGGAGGAGCACTGATGCAGTTCTTCCCTTGGCCGCGTAATCCCGTTACACGGATGCGGATTGCAATCTTGTCTCTAGCCATTGGATCGTGGATTATTGTTTTTTCCGGTCAGGCAGAGAGCTTGTTTTTACTCTGGGCCGGCATATTCATTCAAGGAATTGGAGCCGGATGGACGTTTCAGGTTGCATTACGTTTTGCCGGGCAGCTGCCGAAGCCGGAAGAACGTCCGCGAGTTATTTCAGCATTTTATCTATGTGCGTATTTCGGGTTTATTGTGCCGCCTGTTGGTGTAGGCGTACTGACTCAATTTTTCAATCTGAATTTATCTTTGGTTATTTTAAATCTGTTTGCTGCACTAATCGTAATCTACGTGTTGATTTATTCCGTTAGGTTTAATCGATATTTCAATAAAATTACGTCGCAATAATTGAGCGAGCAGCGGAAAAATGAACTCATTGTAATAACCGCGGCGCATTAGCACGTGAATACATAAATTGTAAGACGTTTAATGACGAAATATATTTCGAAAATAAATGTTGTTTTAGAACGATAGACCGATTTATAAAGAAAAAATTTCTAAAAAAGCATCGAATCTGTACACTTACACTTCAGGAGTTAAGAAAACAGGAAGTACATTTTCATAAAGTTATAAAAGGGGATGAAACGTTGTGTCTAAATTATTTCTATCATTGGCTTGAAATATCAACAAAGGGAACAGAGCAAATACGAGTTCCTAATTGGAATCAAGTTAGGATACTTTCAGAAGTTGTGTAGGAGGACAATAACATATATGTATATGAAGCCGCGGTTTACGCGGTTTTTCATTTTTATGGATACAACTTCTTGTCCTTTTCGAAAGACAAGAAGTTGCACAGATTTCCGAAGGTGGACATGAAAATGATATGTTCTCCACAGTAGCAGAACAATACATATTTATGGTTCACTTTGTAGGAATCCATTCACCTTTGTGTCCTGTAATTCGAAATGTGGTATAGGTTCTTGGATTGAAACAGTGAACGCATTTTACTAATGACTTTTGCTCAAGTCCCGGGATAGAAAATGTAATCATTATGAAGTCAATCGAACGAATGATTAAGCTGACTTAATTACACTAACGGGCAGTAGAGTTACATTATATGGTAATATATTCATGTAGGATGCGGAAGGCATTTAGTTAACTAACTCTGCTGGAGGTAAAGGATGAATTCTGGACTGGAAGCTCTTAATTCCTTAATTAAAACAGAAGCAGACGGAATTTTACATGAAAATGGCTTAATTCGGATATTAGAAGGATACGGAAAAGTATTTATTAGTGGAAGCTACTTGCTGGACTTAATGACTTGGAGAGATTTAGATATTTATTTAGCTAACGATAAAATGAATGAATAAATTTTTTTTGAATTGGGTAAGGAAATTTCTTTATGTATTAAACCCTCAAAAATGAATTATCGTAATGAGTTTATTGGGCAGACAGAACATTTACCGCAGGGATATTATTGGGGGTGTTATGCAGATATTATTTCAAATGCTTGGAAGGTTGATGTTTGGGCGATTTCATCTAAGGATTTCCACCAAAAACAGCAAGAAATAGAGAAATTGAATGCCCAAATTAATTTGGTGCAACGAATGGCCATTTTAAAGTTGAAGAACAGTTTATTTAATCATCCCCTATACCGTAAAAAATTCTTTAGTGTTGATATTTATAATGCAGTTATTGAAGATGACATAAATTCCGAAGAGGACTTTAAGGATTGGTTGCAAGTTAAAAGAGGAGTATCGCTGAGCTTAGCTCTTTTTTAAATATGGTATAATTTAGGTGAAGGTGGGGTTGAATTGACAGTAATCATCAATAAAAATGGCTACGTGTTTTTAGAGTGCATCTCACTGAATGAACATGAACTAAAGAATTACTCACCGCTGGCAGGTTCATACGCCTTGGCTCGATTCAATGGTAAGTTTCTAATTTGTTTTAATACATTGAGAAAACAATGGGAAATACCGGCTGGGGGAAGAAATGAAAGTGAAACGGCTAAGGAATGTGCGATTCGGGAGCTTTTTGAGGAAACAGGACAAGCTGTTAAGGATATGGAATTTAAGGGCTTACTGAAGGTTAGGAAACCAGATGGTACAATGAAATATAATCCAATTTTTTATGTAGAATTGGATAATATAGAAACTTTTAATAAAAACGATGAGACAGATCAAATACTATTTTGGAACTTTATCGATAATGTTGGCTATATAGATGAAGTAGACGAGGCAGTTCTTAGATGGTGTAAGCCAGTCGTTGAGTTAACGAAAGAACGATAGTTGAGGGGCTCGCTTCAAGGCAGTCTCTCATTGATTATAAGGTAACGGAAAGGATTGCGGCGAATAATGTGTTAAACAGGAGGTAACTGACATAAGAGGATTGCTGTCTTTACCGATGTACATGGTAACTATGCGGCACTTCAAGCCGTTCTAAAAGAAGATATTGAAAGGAATGAAGTTGAACACATTTATTGTTTAGGCGACATGATAGCTATTGGTCAAGAAACAAACCAGGTCCTTGAAACATTATTTTCTCGTAATGATATTTCTATGGTTACAGGTAATCATGATGAGTCAATCTTGGCAATTGTCGAGGGTAAAGAACATCCAGTAAGTCATTCTCACGCTAAAACTCATCATGAGTGGATAGCCTCACGTATGGATCCAGTGTTTGTCCCAAAACTCAAAAGTTTGCCACGCATTTTAGAGGGTACGTACGTGGAGAAAAATCTTCTCATGCTCCATTATCATATGGAAGAGTCTAAACGAGCTGTTCATATCAGTGAAGACCCATTTGCGTCAGTTGGGAAGGACCCTTCATTAGAACAAATAAGTGCTTTTTATTTGGGAAGTACAGCTGAAATAATATGTTTTGGTCATGACCATAAAAGGTATTATTTTGCAACCGCCAGCAAAATTTATCTAAATCCTGGAGCACTCGGTTGTTATGAATTACCCATAGCTCGGTATGCGATACTTGAAATTATTGATAGCGAGGTCAATGTATTGTTTAAGGAAGTGCCTTATAATAACAAAAACTTCCTGCTTAATTTCAGAAGTTTTGGTTTACCAGAAGGAGAGTTTTTATTAACAGTGTTTCATGGAAATCAGCATCTAAATTACATGTGAAGTTACACTAACAGGACACGATAGTGCAAAAACAAGGGACAGATCGCCGCAAAAGGCAGCTGTCCCTTGTTTCATTGAACCTTCCTGTAGGACCTAAGAAATGGTCTTTGTCAAAAAAGGAGCGCCTCGGTATGATGGGTTTGTCCACGGGTTTGAAACCCAACACCATCAAGGAGGCGCTCTTTATGAAGTT
>NZ_JAWCUD010000026.1:0-30549 GCF_032461945.1 Paenibacillus violae | reverse complement strand
CCTACGTGTTACTCACCCGTCCGCCGCTAAGCACCGAAGTGCTCCGCTCGACTTGCATGTATTAGGCACGCCGCCAGCGTTCGTCCTGAGCCAGGATCAAACTCTCCATAATAGTTGGACAATCGCTTGTCCTTTATTGAAAGCTGAATAGCTCATTGACTTGCTAGCGAGATTATTCATCTCATTTATAGTCGATTACTCGACTGTGCTTACTCACTCGTTGTTCAGTTTTCAAAGATCAATTTCTTTTTATTTCTTCGTCGTCCGTTTAGCGGCGACTTTTATAATATATCACATTCGGGCTATTCGATGCAAGCTTTTTTTATTTTTCTTTTTTCTTGCTTTGCTTGCAACCTTGTACCACTTTAGCTTTTCGTGTGAGCCGTTTTTAGCGGCGAGAGTTAATTTATCATAGAAACGCATTTAAAGTCAAGCAATAAATTAAAAATAAAAAAAGAACCAGATGAACATCTGATTCCCCTTGGATTTTACCGATTATACGCTCGTATATCGCAGCTCAATCTCTGAAGTTTCTTCATCGATGAGAACAGCAACTTCTTTGATCAAACCCTTCTTAACGAGCTTATTCAGCAGTAAAGGAAGTTCTGTTTTAATTTCAACTAATTGAACATGCTGTTGAAGTTCATCTGAACTGAACGCCTTATCATTTTCTCTGAGGATCTGGATAAACGCCTCGCAGCATCTCTCCATTTTTGACATAACCGAAAATTCACAAGCCAGCAAAACGAGCTGAACTCGTTGCTTCAATGTCTCTTTGCTCATTGTCAATTCCTCATAAAGCTTGTACACCCCAGGATTTATTGCACGAATCTGCCTCCATACCGTAATTTCCGGGTGATAGCCATCCTCAATGATTACAATACGAGCCCAATGATGCAGGGCTTCCAAAATATTATTATAAGCATCAAGCAAGTGCTCATCTAGGATATATTCCTTGCTCTGAAGATATTTACGCAGAAAAAGAGAGAACTCGACAAGTAGTTTATGTTCACGCAGGTCAGCCGGAAATTCAAGTATACGATGGCGCAGTCCTTCTAAATACGTATTCTGATCCAGAAGTATCTCCCCTTTTAGCAGCCAATGAAGGATATTTCGGTTGTGACCTTGGCGTACCCATTGTTCAATGGAGGAGGGATCTACCCACCTTTCTTGTATCCGAGAATCGTCTCTTATATAATTAGTAGTATGATTGTTCAGGCTCAGGTCGTTCGTTACGATAAGCAGAAGTATATCAAAGCCATCTGTAAGTGAGGGAAGTTGCTTAGGATTATCAACCGCCATGACACTAATGATCCGATCGTCATTTCGGAACTTAAGCAAAAACTGCTCTTTATCAATTCCCATGGGTGTCCAAAGCTCCTGTCTCCAATTGTTTATATCTTATTTCTACAATGCAAGAGGAGTTTCCTGCTGAATTCTGTGACAAATCATACAAAACTGATAGCTAAATTATGGGGGGAACAACACGTGCGTTTCAGATCAAGTAAAGTTAATGAATTTCGCTTGTGGGGTCTTGCTTTAACAATGGGCGGCATGCTGCTAATGATTATAGGATTAGCAGGGGTCGTCTTTGACTGGGGAAAAGCAGGTCGAATAGTTGCTGTAATCTTCATGATTATTGGGATGGTCTCTATGCTGGTCAGTATGGGTATTTATTTCTGGGCCGGTATGCTTTCTACTTCAGCAATTGCGCTTGACTGTCCGGAATGCGGAAGAAGAACTAAAATGCTAGGAAAAACAGACCGCTGCATGTTCTGTAAAACAATTCTCACCGTTGATCCTCAGTTCCAGCCTACTGCTGAGCATGAAACTGCGGCAGCACAAGCAATCCCGCTAGAGCCGAACAGAGATCATGAGCATAAGCCTCATTGATGCTCCGAAATAGCAAAAAGCCGATCCCTTGTAGAGAGGATCGGCTTTTTTTATGGTGATGCTGGAGCCAAACCATCCTGGATTACTTTCCACATCGGTGACTGCTCAAAGCCTCTTCGCCATGTGGCCACCCCAGCGAGATCATACTTCTTAACGAGATCAAGCCGTGACTTCATCGAGGTTTCATCCTCCAACCAAATGCGAATGAGCTTCTCGCCGTCTTTGTACTCCACATAATTTTGGCCAGTATCCGGTAAAAAGGTAGGTGTTAGCTTCTTATCTTTGATAATAGCTGCGGCAGCCTCCATGGTTAATGTTTTGGAAGTGGTCGTTAACTTGCCATTTTTCATTTCTTCCGTCCATTGACGTGTATAAAAAGGCACACCTAAGACCAGCTTAGAAGGTGGAACCTTATCCCCATTAAGTATCTGCTTTACGGAGCTTTCTGTCCACGGCAAAGAGGATACGGAACCGGATTTGGGACTGGTCGCCCAATACTCGTCATAGGCCATCACCATCATATAATCAACCACCTCAGCGAGCGCTGTCCGGTCATAAAACATCGACCACATCTCATTGGTTGATTTAGGCGTAACATCAATGGACACAGCCAAACCTTGTTCATGCATAAAAGGAGTCATTTCACGGACAAATTGGACGAGATTTTCTTTATCTTTGAGATACACATTTTCGAAATCAATGTTGAAGCCCTGCAGTTTGTACGTTTGCGCAAAGCCAAGCAATTGTTTAATGATTTTCATCCGGCTATCATAGGTCGATAGGGCTTTATTCGTCACATCAGGATCAAAGCCGTTGCTGAATAGCGCCCAAACCTGATAATTTCGGGTTTGCGCCCATTTGACATAAGAGGCATCGGCTAAGTTCTTCAAGCGCCCTTCTCCATCCGATATCGAGAACCAAGTAGGACTAACAACCTGCAGACCAGGCATATCGCCGATCTTGGTTGTATCTGGATTCTTGCTAATCACATGCTCCCATGTCAGGTTTAACTTACCCGCAGGCGGCTTCCAAGGCACATAGGACGATGTATCCTCCTGAATGGGAATGGTTTCATCATGATCCATCTGAATGTCCGTTTTACGCACATATCCAATCGGTCCGCTTGCCTGCTGAACTCGATACCATTCTTCCTCTTCCCCGAGCAGTATGACCTGCTCTCCTCCGGCAATACTTGATACGATAGGTGCTTTAATCGAGGCAAAAGTGCGCAGCTGCGCCGCTTCCGTGTCCGTGCGCTTTCCCCATTTCAGCGTTTCGCCTTTTTTAAATAAAAGAACGGCGCCCGTCTGATCTGACTCTCTGATCTCAAAAGGGTACAGTTGGCGCAGCGGCTCTATCGGCACATAGATGTCGCTCCCCTTCTTCTCTACAGGAAAAGACAATGTGATCGGTTTCTCGTTCATCAACGCTGAAAGTTCCGTTGTCTTCAAGCGCAGTACTTTATCTTTGGTTGTGATGATCACGGAATCGCTGCTTTTTTCATATAGAATAGAAGGGTCGATCCACTCCTGGATGAGCTCCAGTGGAAGCTTCAGCCCCTCTTTGTCACCAATCGCGCTTAACTTATAATAATTCCCTTGATAAAAGACCGGCTTGCTTAATTCGTGAAACTCGGTTTCGACTTTCGTACGATTCGGAGCAAACTGCTGCCATAGAAATGAAGCCGCACCTGCGGCGAACATCCCGAAAACAAGTGAACTGATCAGTAGGATTTTCTTCGACGATCTTCTGCGCTGCTGCAAGATTTCACTTCCTTATATGCGATATAAAAAGAAAAAAACGTTCTCTTACCCTCTCCATCAACAAGAAGGTATGATCACGTTTCATTATACAACATAGGAACAGGTAATGAGGAATTCTGCGAAAGTTAATGCTTAGTAACCCCTGCGCAATCCGGGCAGACGCCATAAACCTCTAACCGGTAGCCGCCAACCTTAAAGCCTGTTTGCCCGGCAGCAGTTGTCTCAATATCATGAAGAGGCGGGTATTCAAAGTCTGCAATCTTGCCGCAAACTTCGCAAACCGCATGGTAATGGTCTGTCATATCCGCATCAAAGCGACTCGAGCTATCTCCATAAGTCAGTTCCCGAACGAGTCCCGATTCAATAAAAACTTTAAGATTATTGTAAACAGTCGCTACGCTCATGTTAGGAAATTTGGATTCTAAGGACTTATAAATATCATCTGCTGTCGGATGCGTCATGGAGTCCAGCAAATAGGATAAAATCGCATGACGCTGAGGCGTCATTCGAACACCTGTTGTTTTCAATTTAGCTAATGCTTGTTCTAATTGTGCTGCCATGTTACACACCACCCGCTGTTAGTCAATAAAACCTTACATAATATTGTACGTGTGGTCATTCCCTTTTGTCAATGATGGTTATGCGGTTTAGCCAACTTGTCAGTGCTTATTTTTACGGGAATCAATCACATACAGAGCTAAACCTCCAAGAACGAGGGCAATCGAACCTACATAAGAGCCCATGAAATCGAAGAGTCCCGTAACCCATCGCGGCTTGTTGCTGAGAAGAAAAAAGAGTACGCCAACAACGACGAGCAGTACGCCCATGTTGGTGCCTTTGATCAGCTTCTGTAAAGGATCTTGAAACTCATGATCATAGGACCCTGCAAATTCGCCAAGTTCATTGCGCCGGTTCACATAATCCGTAATTTGAAGCGCATCAAAAAGATTGTAGAAGTAGATCACAGGAATAAACAAAGCAAAAAGAGTAACGGCTGGAACGCTAGTATTATTTTGAGAAGCTAACGATGTAATGATGAAAATATCAAGAATCAGCAGCATCATCAGGAATAAGCCGCGCTGCATGAGACCTAAGTAAAAATGCCCCGTTCCTGGAACGATGAAAGACAATACACCTGCAACCCATTTGCGCTTTCTGGGAATCGGATAATAAGGCGCATAGTTTGGATAAGAGGAGTCGGTTGAATACGGGGGAATATGCGAGCTGTCTTTGGGTATAGCCATGTAAAGGCCTCCGTTCTTCTGGTCATAATAACTCAGATAAATGTTGGATATACGAAGTAATTTGAATAATGCCTACATCGATGTTCATGATTTTATGAATAATTCCGAGTTGAAACAGGAGAATGGTTGCTGCGGTTGCAACGAGACCGTTGACCCATGCTTTTCGCCGGTATGCCTGCCAATTGGATTGCGGCACCGTGATCTCGTCAGCTTGGACAGCGCGCATGATACGATCCGTCAACAAGGGGCTTGGTTCGTTAAGCGGCATCTCATCTAGCAGCTTATTTAGGTACTGCGTGAGCCGGATGTCTTCTTGTTGCTTGCGATTCATGCGAATTCACCTCCAGCCATTTTTCTTTGAGCATCGCTTTTCCCCGGTATAATCTGGTTTCGAGTGTTTTCACAGGCAGCCCGGTCACCTCGGACATCTCCTGGTAAGAAAGCTGCTTATAATGATACAGATACATAATAAGCCTGTACTTGTCCGGAAGTTCGGACAATAGCCCTTGCATCTGCTCCTGCTCATCCTTGAGCAGAGCCCTTTCTTCCGGTTGTTCCTTGCTGTCCGAGAACCAGCCCTTCATTTTATCAAGCAAAGCTTCATAGGGCTTACGCTTCTGTGAACGCCGATAATCGGTTACGATATTTGTGGTCATGCGATAGAGCCAAGTCGTAAACTTCGACTCTCCGCGAAAATGCGATAAGGTTCGAAACAGCTTGACGAATACGTCCTGGGTCAGGTCTTCGGCAGTTTCCTTATGTCCTACCATGCGGTATACAAGTGTGTATATATAACTTTTGTGTCGTTCTACCAGCACACGATAAGCATCGGAATGACCTTGACGGACCCGGTCGATCAGCTGCTCATCCGTCAAATTGTCCATGCCTTGCCTCCCCCTTTCATATCTCGTCTTATAACCTTAGACGCTCTCCGTGGGAGAACCCCTTCAACTTTTTCCTTTTTCCATCGTTACACCGCTGACGCCATCTATTTGATTAATTCCCTCAAGTACGGAGACGATGATAGACGGCTTAGGTATTGTAACATGAAACGTTATTTGAACCTGATTCGGCTTGTCCTCGTTCTCTTGTTCTTCCAATGTAATTTTGCGAATATCAACTTTCTGTTTCCCTAAAAGGGTAGTAATCACGCCGAGCGTTCCCGGTTGATCAATAGCCTGAATTTTGAGAATGCGAACTTTTTTCCCGTTAAAAAATTTCTGCTCTACTTTGTTCAAAATCCATAAGGATATTAACACCATAAAGCAAGCCAAGACAGCTGGATAGTAGAAACCCGCCCCTACGGCAAGACCAATTCCAGCCACTACCCAGAGGGAGGCCGCCGTCGTAAGTCCTGTAATGGACCTTCCGTTAAAAATAATCGTTCCAGCCCCCAAGAACCCGATACCGCTGATGACCTGCGCCGCCAAACGTGACGGATCTAAGCGAACGTTCACCTCGTTCACAAAAGCGCTGAATCCATACATGGAAAGCAGCATGACTAAGGCGGAGCCTACACAGACCAAAATATGCGTGCGAAGCCCTGCAGCATGGGAGCTAACCTCCCGCTCAAAGCCGATTAAGCCGCCAAGAAATAGCGCCAAGACTAATCGTATGGTGATATGAACTTGATCAATAACCCATGGATTGCTCACGATGTGATCGCCTCCCTATTTTTCCCTGATGACCCCTGGTCGCTCAAAGGTCGTTAGTGATACGCCCGGAGGAACTGTGAATACCCGCTTCACTGTAAAACCAAAACTTTGATAAAGCCGGGTGGCCGGCAGGTTCGCCGTCCCCGTTGATACAATAAAAAGCTGTACACCACTATTCTCTTGTTTTTGTAGTATATGTTCCAAAAGCGCTCTAGCAATACCGCGCCGAAAAAAATGAGGATGAACCATCATCCGGCAGATCGTGACGACACAACCTTCCCGGGAGTAGGAAATCGCGCCAACCAACTTACGTTCGTTCTCTTCCTCGACATAATAGCCGTAGAACGTCTCCTCAGCCTCGCGTATAGACTGAATGCCATCCTTAAGCGGAGGGATGTCTTCAAAGCCAATCAACTCAGCTTCAACGCGATAGGAGGCGATTTGAAGCGCTAACAGATGCAGGATTTCCTCATTCGTATGCAGGGGAAGAGATTGAATAGACATGCGGAAGCCTCCTTCAAATAAAAAAGTGGTGTCCATAAGGATCACCACTTTACTGTATCATTTGCTGTTCAGGCACTCCAGAATTAATTTGTTAACCAGCCCTGGATTTGCTTTGCCTTTGGTTTCTTTCATGACTTGGCCGACCAAGAAACCGACGGCTTTCTCTTTACCCGCTTTGAAATCGGCAACCGATTGCGGGCTATTGTCAACAACTTGCTCGACAACAGCTTTAATCGCGCCTTCGTCACTGATTTGAACGAGTCCTTGCTCTTCCACAATCTTCTGTGGTTCTTTACCGGATTCGATCATTTCTTTAAATACCGTTTTGGCGATCTTGTTGGAAATGGTGCCTTTTTCTATCAGGCCGATCATTTCACCTAGACCTTTGCCCGTCACTTTGACATCCGCAAGTTCAAGATTGTTCGCATTCAAATACCCGAGCAGATCGCCCATAATCCAGTTCGAAACTGCTTTGGCATCCTGCGTATAGTTAAGGCTCTCCTCAAAAAAGTTAGCCAGCTTCATTGATGACGTGATGACTTCCGCATCATAGTTCGGCAAGCCGAACTGGCTGCTGTATCTAGCTTTGCGGGCATCCGGCAGCTCAGGGATCGTAGCTTTGACCGCTGCTTTCCAAGCATCGTCGATATAAAGGCTCACGAGATCCGGATCCGGGAAGTAACGGTAGTCGTGCGCATCTTCTTTGCCGCGCATTGAAAGCGTCTTGCCCTGCCCGTCATCCCAGCGACGTGTTTCCTGCTCGACTTCACCGCCGCTTCGGAGAATGTCCGCTTGACGATATTCCTCGTATTCCAGTCCTTTCTGGACGCCACGGAACGAGTTCATGTTCTTCAATTCGGCTCTCGTGCCGAACTTCTCTTGGCCGAATGGACGCAAAGAGATGTTCGCGTCGCAGCGCATCGAGCCTTCCTCCATTTTCACGTCGGACACGTCGCAGTAGATCATGATGGCTCTTAGCTTCTCAAGGTAAGCGCGAGCTTCCTCCGGTGATCGCAGATCAGGCTCCGAAACGATTTCGATGAGCGGCGTACCGGCACGGTTCAAGTCAACGAGTGAGGCATATCCGCCATCCACATGCGTCAGCTTGCCTGCATCTTCCTCCAAATGCACACGCGTCACGCCAATGCGTTTGGTCTCGCCATTCACTTCAATATCGACCCAACCGTTCAAACCGATCGGCTGATCGTATTGCGAGGTTTGATAAGCATCGGGAGAATCCGGGTAAAAATAGTTTTTACGGTCAAATTTGCTGTGCGTAGAAATGGTGCAGTTCAGCGCCATTGCAGCTTTCATGGCATATTCTACCGCTTGGCGGTTCAGTACGGGCAATACGCCCGGGTGTCCTAAACAAACGGGACATGTATTCGTATTCGGAGGTGCACCGAATGAGGTTGCACAACCGCAAAATATTTTGGATGCGGTATGAAGCTCTACGTGAACCTCTAGACCGACGACCGTTTCAAATTGGGTATCTGTTGCCGACAAAATAAATGCCTCCTTCGTTACTCATGAACTATGAACCTACAATTGCGGGCGCTGCTTGTGGTGATCTGTATGCTGCTCAAAAGCGTGAGCTACACGCAAAAGGGTAGCTTCATCCAGCGCTTTGCCGATGACTTGCAGGCCAACCGGAAGTTCATTCACGAATCCGCAAGGTACGCTAATCGCAGGAATACCCGCCAAGCTGACCGGAATGGTCATGATATCGTTCAGATACATCGTGAGCGGATCGTTGCTTTGCTCGCCAATTTTGAAGGCAGGCGTCGGCGCCGTCGGCCCGATGATGATATCGTATTTCTCAAACACTTGATCAAAATCTTGTTTGATCAATGTGCGAACTTGTTGTGCTTTCAGATAGTAAGCATCATAGTAACCCGAACTTAAGGCATAAGTTCCAAGCATGATCCGGCGTTTGACTTCAGGGCCAAAGCCTTCGCTCCGGGAAAGATGATACAAGTCAAGCAGATTGTTGGCGTTGTCGGAACGGACGCCATAACGAATTCCGTCAAAACGCGCAAGGTTGGAAGATGCTTCGGAAGAAGCCAGCAGGTAGTAGGTCGCAACCGCGTATTCGGAATGCGGCAGGGATACTTCTTCCCATACGGCGCCTAAGCCTTCAAGCACTTTGAGCGCCTCAAGCACTTTCTCTTTCACGGCAGGGTCAATCCCGTTGCCCATGTATTCTTTCGGCACGCCGATGCGCAAACCTTTGACATCTCCGGTCAGTGCGCTGAGGTAGTCAGGGATGTCCACTTTCGCAGAAGTGGAGTCCTTCGCATCATAACCTGCGATAGCTTGCAGCAGGTAGGCGGAGTCTTCGACGTTCTTCGTCAGCGGTCCGATCTGGTCGAGCGAAGACGCGAACGCGACAAGACCATAGCGGGACACAAGACCATACGTCGGCTTCAGCCCGACGATACCGCAGTATGCAGCCGGCTGGCGAATCGAGCCGCCGGTGTCGGAGCCCAGTGAGAAGTACACCTCGCCTGCAGCTACGGCAGCGGCAGAACCACCGCTGGAGCCCCCTGGCACATAATCCGTGTTCCACGGATTGTGGGTTGGGTGGTAGGCGGAGTTCTCGTTGGAACCGCCCATCGCGAACTCATCCATGTTCAGCTTACCGATGGTAACCGTTTGCGCCTCTTTCAGCTTGCTGACAACGGTCGCATCGTAGATCGGATTGTAGTTCGACAAGAATTTACTAGCACACGTCGTTCTCAGACCTTCGGTGACCATATTATCTTTGATCCCGATGGGAAGACCGAATAAATCGCCACGCGCTTGACCGCTTGCGAGCTGCTCGTCCAATTTGGCCGCAGCTTGTCTTGCGTTCTCTTCATCCAATGTAAGGAAAGCGCGAACTTTGCTTTCCACTTGCCCAATTCTTGTATAGGATTGATCCACGAGATCGGCAACGGTAATCTCTTTGCCTTGAAGCTTCGCGTGAATTTGTTGTAGGTTTAGATCAAACAAAGACAACGACAGGCACTCCCTTTCATATGGTTCTCTATTCTAAAACAGCCGGAACTTTAAATTGCCCGTCTTCTTGATCGGGAGCGTTCGCCATGACCTTCTCAATCGGCAGCGACGGCGTAACGACATCTTCCCGCATCACATTCACTAACGGCATAGCGTGGCTCGTTGGAGCTATACCTTCGGTATTCAACCCGTTCAACTGCTCCGCATATTTTAAAATGGCATTAAGCTGTCCGGTAAATAGTTCTTTCTCATTCTCGCTTAGATCGAGTCTAGCCAACTTCGCGACATGATCGACATCTTTTCTGGTAATGCTCAAGTTCTCTACACCCCTTTGAATCAGCATTTAGTCATTCTTTTCATTATATCCCAGATAATTTGTGAACTCAATCCAGAAAAAACCACAGTCCCTATGCAGATGAGGTTCCGGAGAACCGCTGCGACTAAGGAGCTATGGTTAGTTTTGGCAAATGATTTATTGGATGAATCCTGTGTCCATGGCCTTCGCTTTTTCAGTTAGTACATAATACTTCAGTTTGGCTGCCGCGAGTGTAGTTTCATTTTGATCTACTTTTATCTGAAACTTGTTCAAGTCATGCTTGGAGATGACGCCCGCCTCATAGCGGAATTTCATTTTTTTCATATCCGCTTGAACGTCAGTCAGATTTCGCTGCTCGGTAAGGACTGCGGCATACGCATTTTTGGCATCGTTGTACGTAGATTGGATTTTCTTGGTCAAGTCGAGTTGCATTTGCTCATTTTTCTGACCGTTAATCGCCACATTGACGCCTAAATACGTTTCACCGTAAGTGTTCTGGGTCACCGTATGATCCGTTTCCCACACAGCTTCATCGATGTTATTAGCGGAAGATTTCATTTGATAAGAAGATTTCAATAAAGTCATCGTGTCCGTTTCTGCAATAGGCTGGACCGAAATAGAATCGATATCTTGGAGGATTAAGTTAGGATCATAGGAAATTCCAATGTCCGTCGAAAGCTGCACAAGACCCAGACGATAATTGTTCAACAAGATAGCGGTATCGTCCTTCTGTTTATTAATGGCTTTCTGTGCTGTCAGCAGATCCTCCGAGGAAGCCAAACCTTGCTGTGAGAGAAGCGTTGCGCGCAGCAGCTCTTTCTCCATCACACCTTTGTATTCCTGCATGAAAGCGAGCTGTTTCTTTTGGCCAAGCAGCTGCACGTATTGCGCGATGGTCTGCAGGCGAATACCGGCTTTGGCTTCATCGGTTTGAAGCAGCGAGTTGCGCTGATCCGTTCCTAACTGATGCGCAGCTGTGTTCATTTGCGCCCGTTGTGCGGAAATGATCGCATTCATACCGCCGGCGAGAGCGCCCATGCCCTGCATCATTTGGTTCATCACGTTATTTTGCATGACGGTCCAAGCAATATCAGCAGGTTCTGTGAGATTCGGCAGCAGCGGATTCCCCGTATTGGTAACCTCCTCAGGCGTGCTTGGCAAGTGACCTGGGGCAAAAGACGCCGAGCTCATTTTATCCATCTGCTGCTCGAGATCGGACTTTTTGCTGCCTTGGGCGGCATATTTTAGCGCTAGTAGAGAGAGGTTATGGGAATCTTTCAGCGCTTTATCCAACACATAGTCCAAATTAACGGAGGACACGGTCTCTAGAACGTCCTCGTTCACGTAAACATTTTGATCGGGATCTAGTAGTGAATCCGCGTAAACATAGGCCGAGCTGGAAAGGAGTAACAGAGCTGCTGAGAGACTTATGAGCGTTTTTTTCAAAAAAATCGCTTCCTTCCTTGAGTAGTTAAGCAGTGAGTTTGGAGCTAGGCGGTAGTGCTGGTTGACTAACGGGTGTTTTCTTCTTGGAAAATACAACAAATCGCGTTAACAACATGGCGATGAAATAGGTCAAAGCTCCGGTTAGGATAAGCGCAACGCAATCATGCGAAATAACGGAGAAATCGTTCCCCTTCACGAACACGTTGCGCACGCCGTCCAAGAAATACGTAAGTGGCAGCATGTGGCCAAACACTTGTAGAGCTTTCGGCATTGCCTCGAACGGCCACGTGAAACCTGAAAGCATAAAGGATGGCACAGCAATAAGCATCGCCGTTTGTGTAGCCCCGAGTTGATTGCCGGAAAACAAGCTGATAAGATAGCCGATCCCGCTGACTGCAAAAGTAAAACTTAGAATAATAGCCAAACCTACTAGCAAGCTTCCGCCCATTGGAGCGCCAAAAGCATACAAAGCAATGACGAAGGTGACGGATGTGTTAAAAAGATTAATTAAGAAATACGGAGCTGTCTTCGCATACGCGATGCGCCATGGATTTCTTTTCCATGCCTCAAAACGCTGCCATGTCCCCGCATCTTTCTCCCTGGTAATCGTCAGGGCAATACCGAGAAATAACACCTGCTGCAAAATAGCCCCGACAAGACCGTACAGCATAAAATCGCTATAATTAAATGTTGAGTTATACATAATCCGATACCGGTAAGGAATCGGTGAAAGAGTGTTCATGACCTGCTCGTTTTGGAGCCCTTGCTGCAGCTGCAGTTTTTTCTGGGAGTAACCCATGCTGAATGTCGTAATCACTTCGTTCGCGCCTTTGGTAGCCGAGTTCGAAATCATCATATTGCTGCCATCGATTAGCGTGAGAATGGGCAGCGTATCGCCATGTTTCAGCTTCGCCTCAAAATTCGAAGGAATAACTAATCCTACTTTCGCTTCGCCCGTCTCCAGTGCACGTTTGACATCCTCTTCCGAGTGATATTCCTTCGTAATCTCAAACGATTCACTCTGCTCAAAAGCTTGAATGACCTGACGGCTGAGCGGACTTTGGTCCTCATCGATGACGACCGTCGCCATTTCCGTGACTTTGTGATGGACATAAATCGATCCGAAAAGCACGGTATACATCACCGGAACGAAGAACAAGATCAGAAAAAGACGCCGGTCCTTCAGAATGTGCATCCATTCTTCCGTTATCAGCTTGCCAATCCGAAGATCCATCTCTTTCATCATCCTTCCGTTTTACCATTCCACTGCAAGGTCATGCCGGTTGTGGCTGAGTCCGGCAATGTGTTCAGCTCGATTTTGATCCCAAAGGAGCGGATATCTGTTTCACCTGAGGTTTGTGTTGCTTTCTTGACGGCAAAATCCGGCGCTGCGGCCACGGAGGTAACGGTACCTACGACATTCTCGCCTGTCGATAACATGGTCATGCTGATTTTGTTCCCCACTTTGAGTCCTGCAATCGACGTCTCCGGCAAGTAAAACTTAGCCCAGCGCTGCTCCGTAGACTCCATCGAGAAAACAGGGAAGCCCGAGCCCACAAGCTCGCCAACTTGCGCGGACTGATACAAGACCACCCCATCCGTCGGGGCAAGCAGCTCGGTATAGCTCAAATAGGTCTCGGCCTCCAGCTGCGCGGCTTGGGCTTGCTGCTCGCCGGACTGCGCGGATTTGACCGCGCCTTGAGCTTGCTGCACGGCGGCTTCTGCCGCTGCGACATCGCCTTGTCGCACCTGCACCGTCCCGCGGTTAGCTTCAGCGAGCTTCAAGGATGCTTGCGCTTGCTCCAGCAAAGCTTCCGCTCCGCGAATCTCTTCCTCCCGCGGGCCTTGGTTCGCCATGTTCAGCTGCTGCTGCGCCAGATCTCGCTTGGTTTTCGCTTCCTCGAAGCTGACCTTCACTTTGTCTACGTCCGCTTGCGAGACAAGACCTTGCTCCAGCATCGCAGTCATCCGATTCATATTCTGCTCGGCAATCGTGTACACTTCCGAAGCCGCTTGGAATTGAATCTCGGCCTGCTTCTTCTCCTCAGGGCGTGCGCCGTTCTTCAGCGCATCCACCTTCGCTTGGGCAGCGTTCACCGCGGCCTGGGCTTGTGCGACCTGCTGCTCAGCCGTATCCGCCGTTACGTTCACGCCCGCGATGCCCTGCTGCTTCTTCGCTACCGCGGTAGCCGTTGCGCCTTGCGCTTCGGCAATTTTGCCTTGCGCGAGGGCGACGGCCGCTTTGGCCTGCGCGACCTTCGCTTCGATCTCGGCGCTTTGCAGACGGGCGAGCACCTGCCCTTTTTTCACCGCTTCCCCTTCCTTCACAAGGACCTCAGTGACTCTGCCGCCTACTTTAAAACTGGCGCTCACTTCGTTTGTTTCTATATAAGCTGTAGGATGTACTTGATTCACAGCATCCGTTTGACTCCTAGCTGATTTCGCCGTTAGCAGAAAGGCACTTGTGCCGATAACAACCGCCATCACAGAATAAACCATCGGTCGAATAAAACGCATAAAAAAATCCCTCCACAAAATACTAAAATAAAAAATTAATCATTAATGAAATTGCCAAAATAGATCTGCAAAAGCTTGAGAATCCGCTCATCGGTCAGAGGCTCATTCTGCTTCTCCCAATCGAACACTAAAGCAACATATAGCTTAAATAGGATAAAAGCCGTCATTTTCGGCTCACAATTTTTCATTGTGCCATTATGTATCGCGCGTTCAATGTGTTCAGAGATAAACTGAACGACCTCCGTCTCAATACTGGCCATCGCTTCGATCGTAACAGGGCTGCCAAATTGCTGCACCTCATGGGATAGTTGAATAAGCAGCTCATGCTCTTTGCGAAAAACGAGAATCTCATACAATGCTCCATGAATTTTCTCGAAGGGCGTTGCCCCTTCCGTGATCGCTTTCTCGGCGACTGTTTTCATCTCCGTGATTAACGACTGAATAATGTCGTGCAATAGCTCTTCTTTATTGGCAAAAAACGTATAAATCGTCGCTTTGCCTACACCGGCAATTTTGGCGATTTGATCCATCGTCGTGCCTTTGTACCCGAAAAGGGAAAAAGATTTCTTGGCAGATTCCATAATTAATTGTTTTTTGGCATCCATAAGCTCACCTCAGAACTAAAATACTAAAACAGTTTTGTGTTCGGTTATTAATGTACCACCATTTACCGATTTTATCAATAACCTCTTAAGAAAAAGAAAAAACCCGCTGATTTAGCGGGTTTCTCACGATATGGTGTATTAAATCCAGGCTTTCAAGCCGATTTGTTTAATAAATTCTTCTCTGGACTGCACTTCTTTGTCCCGTTCTTTTTCCGGCTCCGGACTTGCCTCGCCGTTCATCACTCTTCGGAACAACTCTTCATTCTTTGTGGCCAGCGCAAAATCAATCAACGCTTCTTTCTCGACGCGAGCCGCTTCCTCATGAAGAAGCACTTCTTCCAACTCTATATCGATGGCAGGCACATAGTAGTGTTTATTATCTTTGGGAACTCGAATAACATAATCGAAAATATTATCGTTATTGCGGTCGTAAGCAATGATATATCCATATCCGCCAATCGGCAGGTTTTGTTCTAAACTATCCCCAATGACGATGACTCTCTCACCAAGTCGAAGCATCTGATTTTCCCCCTACCTCTATGAAGCTATTATTAAGCTATTCCTATTATCCTACTAAAAAAACTAGGTTGTGTCCAATTGAAACGTTTTGTTCATACTCCCTACACATTTTTAGTTTAAAATAGATGTGATTCTACAAAACTTATCTTTAAAGGAGCTGTACATATTGCTAAAACAATCACTAAACACCCTACGCTATGTTGGGAGGGCTGAAGGAATTTCCTTTCTGATCTTATTGGGCATTGCTATGCCGCTCAAATACGCACTCGACCTTCCACAGGCCGTAAAGTTTGTGGGGATGGCACACGGGTTTCTCTTTGTGCTCTATCTGATCTCCATTGCTTGGGTCACACTCATGCATCGCTGGTCGATTTGGCGAGTGTTGGGAGCTTTCCTGGCTGCCTTTATTCCTTTTGGTCCTTTTATTCTGGAGCGCCGAATTGCGAAATAAAGAAAGGAACTGCTTTAGCGAACTAGAAATACATTTTAAAGTAAGTCAGAAGATCAGGAGGCTATCATGCGTGGAAACGGGGACACCCCAGCAAAAGCACGACCTTCCCTAACGGAAGGCCCTATTGCCAAAACGTTAATTTTATTTTCATTACCGATTCTATTAGGCAATGTGCTTCAGACACTTAACGGCTCTATCAATGCCGTATGGATCGGCAAATATCTCGGTGAAGGCGGTCTTGCGGCGACATCGAATGCCAACATCATTATGTTCTTTTTAATTAGCTCGATCTTCGGGTTTGCTATGGCTGCCGTTATTTTGATCGGTCAAAATCTCGGTGCGAAAAAAACGCACGAAGCCAAGAAAGTAGTCGGCACCAGCACCGTCTTCTTTCTTATCCTTTCAATTCTTGTTGCCGCGTTCGGATTATTATTTTCCACAACCATTCTAACTTGGATGAACACACCGCCGGATGTGAAGGACCTCGCGGTAGTCTATACACGGATTTTGTTCGCCGGCGTACCGTTTATGTTTGGATTTAACCTGATTATGGCTATCTTGCGCGGCTCTGGTGATGCCAAGACGCCATTCTATTTCTTGCTTTTATCCGCGATATTGGACGTCATTCTGAATCCACTTTTAATTGACGGAATCGGGCCTTTTCCGAAAATGGGCATTGCCGGCTCAGCGGTTGCCACCTTTATTGCGCAATTGATCAGCTTCGTGCTGCTCATTCTGTATCTGTATCGCAAAAAATATTTTCTGCGGATTACCAAAGAAGATCTCCCGCTCCTGCGCATCAACTGGACGATCATTCGCACCTTGATTCAAAAAGGGGTGCCTATGGGATTAAACATGGTCGTCGTTTCTATCAGCAATCTGTTGCTCGTTCATCTCGTAAATTCGTATGGATCTGAATCAACGGCTGCTTTTGGAGTAGCCATGCAAATATCCAGCTATGTGCAAATGCCGGCGATGGCAATCGGCGGAGCCGTTACCTCCATGGCCGCACAAAACATCGGCGCAGGCTTGTGGGGCCGTGTGAACCGCATTACGTGGACCGGTGTAGCCGTCAATATTTTGATGACGGGTCTAATCGTCGTCGTGCTGACGTTGTTCAACCGAGAAGTCGTCTCGCTGTTCCTTCCGCCGGAAGGAGAAGCGATTGCGCTCGGGGTTCACATCAATAATTTAACGTTGTGGTCGTTTATTATTTTCGGCGTATTTAATGTCGTGGCAGGCGTTGTTCGTTCCGCCGGTTCCGTGGTATTCCCGCTCGTAGTGGCGTTCATCGCACTGCTGCTGGTGCGAATCCCACTCGCCACGGTGCTCTCCCACAAATACGGCTTTGACGTAATTTGGTGGAGTTTTCCCGTCAGCTTCACTGTAGCTATGACGTTGAATGTGATTTACTATCAGCTCGGTAAATGGAGACAAGCTAGAATGATTCCGGCTAAGGCTTAGTATACGAAAGAGACTATCCCAGGTCATCACGAACCTTACGGGATAGTCTCTTTGCTATATTTTAAAGCTGCAGCAAATCTTTATGTACTTTCACAACGATTTTCTTGTTAGCACTTGCCTCTGTGATCAAGCAGTTCGGACGGTGAATATCCGAAGGGAAGCATACTGCGAACATGCCTGGCTTCAATAATATGCCTGTCTCCAGCTGAGCAGGATCCGTTTCATAAAAAGCGACATCATGCGTTTCGAATTTATTATCGATGACTTTGGCATCCGGATGCAGTTTATAGAAACTAAGCTTCTCTTCGCCGCTGACAAGGAACTGAATATCCGTGTACACAACATGAGACTCCGGCAGTTGTTCCTCAGCAGGACGGGTGACAACTTCCTGCACATTAGCAAACATCAGATGGCCGTTATCCCCTTCTAAATCGTATCTGCCAGCCTCCGCCTCGCCTAGATTGCGGTTCAGAATGTAATCGATCCCCCGCCCGATCGCCGCGGGCCACAAATGACGCTCTTGTTCGAAATGCTTCAAATCACTAATAATCATTTGAACTCTCCTTTTCTATAACATGAAATAGAGTAGAATGCCTATAAATACTATAGCCTATAACGAGAAAAAAGACTCGCTTTGTACAAAGCGAATCTTTCTACTCTAGGGCTATTAGAACGTTTTTTGGTTTGCGCCTTCCCAGTCGGCCAGAAACTTCTCGATACCCGCATCAGTAAGCGGATGTTTGCTCATGGACTCGATGACTTTGTAAGGCACTGTTGCGATATGTGACCCTGCAAGCGCGGCTTCAATCACGTGTGCGGAGTGACGAACGCTGGCAGCAATAATTTCGGATTTAATGTTATGCACTTGGAAAATTTGGCTGATTTCCTTAATCAGGTTCATCCCGACTTGGTTAATATCATCCAAACGCCCGATAAATGGTGAAACGAAGGTTGCACCTGCGCGAGCGGCTAACAAGGCTTGCGTCGAGGAGAAGATCAACGTCACATTCGTCGGAATGCCTAAAGCTCTGAAAGCACTAGTCGCTTGCAGACCATCAAGCGTCATTGGCAGCTTGATGACAATGTTCGGGCTAATTTTAGCCAATTTCTTGCCTTGCTCCACCATTTCATCTGCTTTCAAGGAAACAACTTCTGCGCTAATTGGAACATCGCCTACAATAGAAACGATTTCTTGTACAGTTTCGAAGAAATCTCTGCCTTCTTTGGCAATAAGGGAAGGATTTGTCGTTACCCCTGCAACAACACCTAACGCGTGAGCTTTACGAATTTCTTCTACATTGGCTGTGTCGATAAACAATTTCATAGTGTATCCCTACCTTTTCTCCCGTTTTGGGTTAATCTTGGAAATACTTCTGTCTAATTTGTTGTACGATTGCTTCTGCGTTAAAACCATATTCACGAATTACGCGGTCTGCCTTCGCGGATGCTCCGAATTTCCGGATCCCCACGACAAAACCTTCGCCACCCGTAATCTCTTCCCATCCAGCAGGATATGCCATCTCAATGACGACATTAGCTTTCACATTCGGATGAAGAACCGCCTGCTGCACGTCCAAAGATTGCTGCTCAAACAGCTCACGGCTTGGCATGGAAATGACATTTGCTCCAATACCATATTGCGCCAACTGCTTCTTCACGTCAAGTGCTAAGCTGACTTCGGAGCCTGTTGCAATGAGCTGAACATCCGGCACAGCACCAGGTGCAGCCTCAGCCAGCACATATGCGCCTTGCCCAATGTGAGCATAAGCAAGTTCATCCGTACCAGGCAGCACCGGCAAGTTCTGACGGGACAACGCAAATACGAAGGGGCCTTCTTGCGCTTGGAGGACATACTCCCAAGCGGCAGCCGTCTCATTCGCGTCCGCAGGACGGAACAACGTCAGATCCGGAATCATCCGCAAGGATGGGATCTGCTCGATCGGTTGGTGCGTCGGGCCATCCTCACCGACAGCGATGCTGTCGTGCGTGAACACGTACGCAACAGGAAGCTTCATCAGCGCGGACAAGCGGATCGCGCCGCGCAAGTAATCGCTGAACACGAGGAACGTGCCGCCGAAGGCTCTTAATCCGCCATGCAGCAGCATGCCGTTCAGTGCTGCGCCCATGGCGAATTCCCGGACGCCGAACCAGAAGTTGCGGCCGCTGTAGTCCGCGGCGCTGAATGCCGCGTCGTCGTTCAGCATGGTGAAGTTGGAACTCGCCAGATCGGCTGAACCGCCGACGAGCTGAGGAACCCGCTTCGCCAGGCCGTTGAGCACTTTGCCGGACGCCGTGCGCGTCGAGATCGCGCCGCTCTCCGGTGTAAAGCGCGGCACATCGGCGTTCCAATCCGCCGGAAGGTTGCCGCTGCTTGCGAGCTCGAACTGCTTAGCGAGCTCGGGATAAGCAGCCTGGTAGCTGTTCCACAGCTGCTCCCAGCTGTTTTGAGCCTTCGCGCCCAGCTCTTTGTAGTGGGCGAAATGCTCGTACACTTCAGCCGGCACATAGAAATCCGGCTCCAGTGGCCAACCCAGCGCCTGCTTCGTCAGGAGCAGCTCTTCTTTGCCAAGCGGTGAGCCGTGCGTACCGCCATGGCCGCCTTTGCCCGCTTTGTTCGGGGACCCGTAACCGATGGTTGTTTTGATCTCAATCAGCGTAGGGCGGCTTGTATCTGCCTTACCTTCTGCGATTGCAGCGGAAATTGCTTCGACATTATTCTGCTCTTCCACGCGCAAGTATTGCCAGCCATAGGATTCTATTCGTGTACGAACGTTCTCCGAGAACGACATGTTCAATTCTCCGTCTAGTGAGATGTCGTTAGAATCATAAAGCACGATTAGTTTACCCAATTTTAAGTGGCCTGCTAAGGACGCAGCCTCTGAGGAAACACCTTCCATGAGATCGCCGTCACCGCAAATAGCATACGTGTAGTGATCGACAATCGGGAAATTCGGCTTGTTATATACGGCAGCTTGATGTGCTTCAGCCATTGCCATACCGACAGCCATCGCCACACCTTGACCAAGTGGCCCGGTAGTCGCTTCTACACCAACCGTGTGACCGTATTCCGGATGTCCTGGCGTAAGGCTTCCCCATTGGCGAAACTCTTTGATATCATCTAATCTAAGGCCATAGCCGCTCAAGTGTAGCAGGCTGTATAACAGCATTGAACCGTGTCCCGCCGAAAGAACGAAGCGGTCGCGGTCTACCCATTTGGCATCGGCAGGATTATGTTTGAGGTGCTGTGTCCATAGGGCATAGGCCATCGGAGCGGCACCCATCGGCATGCCGGGATGACCCATTGCGGCTTTCTCGACAGCGTCAATCGTTAGTGTGCGAATGGCGTTGATGCTTAATTCTTCAATACCAACAGTTGTCTGTTTCAACAGTATTCCCTCCATCTCTTTCTTTTGTGCTGCTGCATATCTCTATTATAAGGATAGTCAGAACATTAAAAAAATCGATAGTTTCGATACTTGCTATAGAAGGTGTCTATATGTTGATCCATGAATAAAAGCAAAAGGCGCGCCTACCTGCATACAGCAGTCGAGCGCACCTCATCTTATAAACAAACGATCGCTTTAATCACCTTGGACTCCGGCTTGAGCCAACTCTCAAACTGACCGATCATATCCTCAAAGTTAGCGCGATGTGTGATATAACTCGCAATGTCGATAACGCCATTACGCATCGCTTCACGTACGGTATCGAAATCTTCCATCGTCGCGTTGCGGCTGCCCATCAGTGTCAGCTCCCGTTTGTGAAACTCGGGATCATGGAAGGTGATGTCCGCCTTCACGAGGCCAACATACACGAGCTTGCCGCTGTGCGCGACAAGTCCGAAGGCGTCCGTCATGGAACGTGCGTTCCCTGTCGCATCGAAGACTATGGTGGGCATATCGCCATTCGTGAGCTCAGCGAGCTGCTCCTTCGGCTGCTGCAGCGCATTCACGGTATGATCGACACCTGCCCACTTGCGGCAAAACGCCAATCGCTCGTCATTGATATCCATAACAATGACATTAGCGCCAAATTGCTTCGCCAGGACCATGACGCCAAGTCCGATTGGTCCTGCGCCAATGACGAGCACCGTTTCGCCGGCGCGAAGCCCGGATCTCCGCACGGCGTGAGCACCGATGCTAAGCGGCTCCAGCATAGCTGCTTCATCCAGCGTGAGCCCTTCGGTCTTAATGAGATGGCTGGCAGGGACGGAAATCAACTCTCTCATTCCTCCATCCGTGTGTACGCCAAGTACTTTCATATCGGTACAGCAATTCGTATTCCCATTGCGGCAAGCAATGCATGTCCCGCAGTGCATATAAGGGACGATACTGACTTGGTCGCCGGCCTGCAATCCCGTCACACCTTCACCGATTTCCTCAACATACCCGGAAAGTTCATGACCCAATACCCGCGGATAGCTGAAAAATGGCTGATTCCCTTTGTAGGCGTGCAAATCCGTCCCGCAGATCCCGATTCTTTTGATACGAACGATGGCTTCCCCCGCTCTCACAACTGGCTCCTGCATCTCTACAAAATTAAACTGTTCAACCTGTTCACATACGATCGCTTTCAATGTGTTCCCTCCCTATACGTAAGTTTTTTCGTTATATTCAGGTCTTCCGCTAACCCATGACTTGTTGTGAATCGGCTTCAAAATGCCCAAAACCTCTTGCAGCAGCTCGGTATCCATCGGCTCATCTGTCCATGCAATATTCTTGCTGATGTTCTCAGGACTCGCCGTGCTGACCAGCGTCGTAGGAATCCGCTCATTCGCAGTCGCATATTGCACCGCCAGCTTGGCAACGTCCAAGCCTCTGCTCGCGCAGAATTCCGCCGCCTCTTTACAGATCCGTCGAATGTCATCTGGCGCCGGATGCCAAGCCGCAGCAGGTCTTGTGCTCAACAGTCCCATGGACAGCGGCGAAGCATTCACGAGACCAACCTGGTGCTGCTCGAGCAGCGGGAGTACATTCAACAAGGACGTATCATTCAATGAATAATGACAATAAGACAATACGGAATCCATCTCTTTCACGGCCAGCGATTTTTCAAATACCGTTAACGGTAGTCCCGATACCCCGAAATACCGGACTTTTCCCGATTGCTTCAAAGCATCCAACGCCGGGAAGCTTTCTTCAACAACCTCATCGAAAGCCGCAAATTCAATATCATGCAAATATAAAATATCGATATAATCCGTTTGCAGCCGTTTTAAGCTTTCATCTACGCTTCGGATAATCCGTTCCTTTGAAAAGTCGAACTCAGCATCCCCATAACGACCGGCTTTTGTCGTCAAAATAAAGCGGTCTCTGTCCATTTGTGCGATGGCTTTACCCAGTACAGTTTCCGCTTTGGTCAATCCATAATACGGGGACACATCGATTAGATTGATACCAAGATCAACCGCCGTATGAACGGTCCGGATGCTTTCTTCTTCATTCGTTTCACGGAAAACAGAGCCGAGAGAGGATGCGCCGAAACTCAAGACAGAGACGTCAAGTCCTGTTTTGCCTAATTTACGATATTTCATAGCTTATAGAACCCCTTTGCGTTTAGTCCAAATAGGCGGTCTTTCTCGTCCTGTGTCCAAGTATCTGGTAACGAATGGGTCAGTACCTCGACAACCTCCTCGTAGCTAGCCGCCAGCAAGCATACCGGCCAGTCACTGCCAAACATCACACGGTCTGTCCCGAATACCTCTAAAGCATGCTGGATATACGCAGTAAAATCTTCTTTCTTCCAATTGCTGTGATACGCTTCTGTCACCATACCCGAGAGCTTACAATACACTTTGGGATGCTTGGCGATAGCCGCCATCTGGCTTTTCCAAGGCTCCAAAACACCATCCGCAATCCGCGGCTTCGCGATATGATCGATAACCGCACGTAAACCGGGAACCTGATCCAGCAGTTCAATAACCGGTGCTAATTGATGGGACACGACAAGCAAATCGACCGGTACATCATGTTCGGCAAAATATCGCAGCGCCTCGATAAAATGAGGTTCCAGAATTCGGTTCGCGTCCGGCATTTCTTGAATCATGACTCGAAAGCCCACATACTTGGGATGCTTGCAAAAACGTTGATAATGATGCAGGAAGTCCGGATCGTTGAGATCAAGCCAACCTACTACGCCTGCAATGGTCTCGGATTCATCGCTTAATGACAGCAGATAAGCCGTTTCTTCCAGTGTCGGCGCCGCTTGAACAACGATCGTAGCATTCAGGTTATGCTCTTTCAGGTGCGGTACTAAATCGTTTGGGCCATAATCCCGATACAGGATCGGCAGCTCAGGACCAATCCATCCGTAATCCCCGCGGTTTATTCGCCAATAGTGCTGGTGGGCATCAATTCGCATGGCGCTTCTCCTTCTTCATGTCCTATATTGATATCGCTTTCTTTTATTTTAACAGCATTTCTAAACTATAAAATAATGATTTCTAGCACATTTATACGCTTTTTTGATATCATGAGAGGACAGTGAAAGGAAAGGAGCAGACAACGTGCATCCTATTCACAAAGTTTTTGATAACCATGAAACTTTTCCGTTCTCCTACGCTTATAAACACACAAAAAGCTCGCAAAGCGAGCTCCCTGACCATTTCCACGACTGGTATGAAATTGTTTATGTATACCGCGGCAAAGGCACGATGTTCATCGATCACACCTTTTATGAAATGAAAGCCGGAGACATTTTCCTTATTCCCGGCCATATCATTCACCGCGCGACTCCGGATAAAGAAACCCCTGTGACTTCAACGGCGGTATATTTCAGTTCAAGCTTGGTTCAAGCACCGCAATTCGGGGAAACGTTCTCCTATTTGCAAAGCTTTGAGCAGGCCGTAGAGCTCCGCCAGTATAGGCTGGAAACGCTGCTTCCACAAAGGCAGCACCTTGAGCACTATCTGGAGTCCATCCAGCACGAATTTAAACACGAGGGACCTGGGCATCGACAAGCCATCTATGTCCAACTCCTTCAGCTTCTGCTTTTTTTACAGCGCGATGTGGCCTCAGGTCATGCATTCAATACAGGAGATCCCCTTGTTGCTCCCGTCTGGATGAGAGACGTGCTGCTCTATATCGATGAGCATTTCTGCGAAGATATCGGGCTCCAAACACTTTCGAAACAAGCCTCCGTTTCGCCCGCTCATTTTAGCCGCGTGTTCAAGCAGTTGATCGGAATGAACGTGACGGCCTACATCATCACCAAACGGATTATTCGCGCTAAACAGCTGCTGTCTGAAAGTGATGTCAATATTCATCATATTGCGGAGCTCTGCGGCTTCGAGAGCCTTCCCCATTTTCACGCCATGTTCAAAAGAGTTCTGGGTATGACACCGGCAGCAGCAAGAAAAAGCATCCGATAACACTTTTTATGCTGCCCCATAGGCAACAACCCCTCCTAGAAAATAACTGAAGCCATAATAGTCAAACCCTAATGGCAGCCGTTCATACTTGATATTGCGTTTTATAGTAGGCAAATGTCGCCCCTAAACCGTCTCTAAGCGTAAAAATAGGGCTCCACCCGAGATCGTTAAGCGCTGCTCGATTGTCTAACCGGCTGTGAACGATATCGCCGGTACGGGCAGCTTCATAAGCTGGATTGAAGCTGCTTTCGCAGATCAAGCACATTTCCTTCAGAAGCTCGTTGATACTTGTTTGTTCGTTGCAACTAATATTGTAAATCCCACGGCTGCCTTTATACAGGGCGGCCCTATTGGCGCTCACGATGTCTTGGACATAAATGAAATCCCGCGTTTGTTCCCCGTCACCATAAATCACCGGCTGCTTGCCGTCCAGCAGCTTGTCCATAAAAATGGCGACGACTCCGCCCTCCCCCTTGGGATCCTGCCTAATGCCATATACATTCGCATACCGCAGAACGGTATAGTCCATCCCGTATAGCAATGCAAAACTTTCTATATAGTGTTCCGGCGTATGCTTGGAAATACCATAGAAGGATAGCGGCCTGACCGGATGTGCTTCGTCCACGCTCAGATACTGCGGAGTTCCGTAGACCGCAGCAGAGGAAGCATAAATCAACTTCCGAACACCATGCTCTCGGCATTGCTCCAGCAGGTCAATTGTCCCTAAGATGTTGATTTTTGCATCCAATAAAGGATTAATAAGCGATGTCTGAACATCGATTTGCGCCGCGTGATGGATAACAACCTCCGGACGGGAAGCAGCGAATACCTCGGCAAGCCTGTTGCCGTCCAGTAAATCCCCATGATGGAAAACAGCTTTTTCATTCACATACGCCATTCGCCCCGTAGTCAGATTATCAAAGATGTGTACGTCATGCCCCTCCTGAAGCAGGTCATCGACAATTAGTGATCCAATAAAACCGGCTCCTCCGGTAACTAAAATGTTCACGTAGATCCTCCTCTCTACAACTAACGTAAACAACGATGATTAAGTTCAAATGACATCTTTTCCGCTAGTCTAACCCTACCCCTTCTATTTTACCAAAAAATTGCAAGGGAAGTGGCGTGAATGGACAAAAAACAAGCCACCCTCTTACGAGAGCAGCCTGCTGAGTAATAACATTAATGTTTTACAACGCGATCATATAAAAAGTCCGCAATATGGACGGCTTCCATCTGACCTTTTTGCCCATGCTTATCGATGCCCAGCTTCATTTGCAGCAGACAGCCAGGGTTGCTTGTCACCAAATATCTAGCTTCCGTGGCGTTGGCATTGACCATTTTATCTTCCAGAATCTGATTCGCCATTTCCGGCTGCGTTACGTTATAAATACCGGCAGATCCACAGCAAGAGCCCGCATCCTTCATTTCGACAAAAGTAACATTGCCTACTTCTTTCAACAGTTGTCTGGACGGATTGCTCCCTTTCATTACATTGCGCAGATGGCAGGAATCTTGATACGTCACTCGAGTAGAAGCCGCAGCTGTTTGGCTATCAGCAAACTGAAGCGGACGTCCTTTTTCCACAAGAATCGTTGAAATATCTTTCACTCGTGCAGCGAACCAACCTGCGGCTTCCTTCCATTCCGGCTCATCATGCAGCAGATGATCGTACTCGACTAGAATCGCGCCGCAACCTCCTGCATTCGATACAATGAAGTCCACGCCGGCTTCCTGGAAAGCGCGGATGTTATTTTTGGCCAGCATTTTGGCTTGATCGCTTTCACCGCTATGCGCGTGTAGAGCACCGCAGCAGTTCTGCGACTCTGGAATGACAACATCAAAGCCTGCTTCGGACAGCAGCTTGACGGTTTTGATATTCGTTTGGGTGAACATCACATCCATCAAACACCCCCTGAACATACCGACGGTAGCAATCTTCTCTCCTTTGGCCGGGATAAAGGTGCCGAGAAGCTGCGTAATCCCCTTGCCGGATGCATCAGGCAGAATTTTCTCCATATCCGATAGCTGTTTGGAAAATAAGCCGACAACGCCTGTTTTTCGAACAACGGATTGCAGGCCTGATTTTTTATAAAAATGCATCCCTGAACCCAGCAGCCGCATTTTTTGCTGTGATGGGAACAGCTCTTTGAAGACCACCTTGCGCACACCGCGTACCCACCATCTATGCTGCTTCGTGTGGGTTTCAACCGCATCGCGGGCTTGCTCAATCAATTGTCCGTATTTCACATCCGCAGGACAAGCCGGCTCACACGCGCGGCAACCTAAACAGTGATTCATTTGATCCTCGAAGGAAATGCCAGGCTCCATAACACCATCCACGGCGGCTTTCATCAAGGAAATACGCCCGCGAGGGGACTCGGCTTCGATGCCTGTTTGCTTAAACGTCGGACACACGGGAAGGCAGAAGCCGCAGCGCATGCAGTTCGTCAACTGATTGTAATCCAGCTTCTGGATTAACGTTTCCTGGAGAGTTGCCCCTTTAGCCACGGTCGATCACCACCCTGCGTCTGGATTCTTTGGCAAACATTTTGCCGGGATTCAACAGATGATGCGGGTCGAAGACGTCTTTGATCCCTTTCATCATCGCAATGCCGCTGCTTCCTACTTTCCATTCCAAGAATGGTGCTTTAACAAGCCCGACACCGTGCTCGCCTGTAATCGTTCCCCCCATCTGAATCGCCGCTTCGAAAATTTCTTCAAAAGCTGCCTCCACACGGTGGATTTCATCATGATCCCTGGCATCCGTTGTAGCTGTCGGGTGAAGATTGCCGTCTCCCGCATGCCCAAACGTGCAAATCTGCACGCCATGCTTCTCGGCGATTCGGTTAATCTCCAGCACCATATCGGCAATTTTGGAGCGTGGAACCGTCGCATCCTCCAGAATCGTTGTCGGACGCAAACGCGCAAGCGCCGTGAAGGCGCTTCTTCTTGCTGTCAACAGCTTCAGCGCTTCTTCTTGATTGCTAGCAATGCTGACTTCATGCGCCTGCTCTTCACGGCAAATTTCCGAGATACGGGCAATGTCGCGCTCCACCATTTCCATCTCGCCATCCTGCTCAATTAAGAGGATCGCTGCCATATCCAGCGGTAGGCCCAACTTCGCAAAATCGTCTACGACGCGGATCGTTGGATTATCCATAAATTCCAAGGTAGCTGGAATGATGCGGTTTTCAATAATTTTGGAGACCGTTCGAGCAGCGCCATATAAATCTTTGTACATGGCCAACATCGTTTTCTTATATTTTGGAGGAGGAATCAATTTGAGCGTAGCTTCCGTAACGATAGCAAGCGTCCCTTCTGAGCCGATCAGGAGCTTCGTCAAATCATAGCCGGCCACGTCCTTCATCAGCTTACCGCCTGTACGCATGATTTCACCGTTTGCCAGTACGCATTCTAAACCGATCACATAGTCTTTGGTGGTGCCGTATTTTAAACCGCGCAGGCCTCCGGAGCACTCTGCAATGTTGCCTCCAATCGTAGAGATCGCCATTGAGCTTGGATCTGGTGGATAAAATAAACCCAGACTTTCAATATGCTCGATGAATTGCTTCGTAATGATACCCGGCTGTACAGTTGCCGTCAGATTCTGCATATCAATATCGAGGATTGCATTCATCCGGTGCATAACCATGACAATACCGCCTTGAACGGGAACGGTTCCACCACATAGATTCGTACCTGAACCCCTGCTGACTAGCGGAATGCGATGCTCATTCAACACCTTCATAATCGCGGACACCTGCGCCGTGTCCTTGGGATAGATCACGCCATCCGGCAGCGATTGGAGCATAGGTGTTCCATCATACGAGTGGGTAACGAGAGATTCCATATCATCTTTAAAATACTTTTCGCCTACAATATTGAACAGTTTTTGTCTAATTTGGTTATCGAGCATAGCAGCCTCCCATGGGACTATTCATGACTATCAATGATAATTGATCATGTGATCAGATGACTTTCCTTCTATTTTAGCTTATGATTGAATAGATGTATAGATCTTTTATGGGGGAATTGGCATGGCATTTCAGCAGATACGGCCGCAAAAGGGCTCGGAAATCGTAATGGGGCAAATTAAGATGCAAATTGAGTCAGGAACCTATGCGCCAGGTTCGAAGCTGCCGACTGTCGTTGAGCTTGCTGCGAGCTTCCAAGTCGGCCGATCGACCATTCGCGAAGCACTGAGCGGGTTGAAAGCAATCGGATGGGTGGATATCCGGCATGGCGGCGGCACCTTCGTGAGCAATCCACTGCCTGTGGACAACGGATCCCTCTTTGATCAAGGAGACTCCCTACAGGAAGTGCAGGAGGTGCGGAGATTCATCGAGGTAGGCTGCGCATCGCTGGCCGCAAGCAGGCGCACGGAAGCTAATATCGCGGAGCTTCGGGACATTCTTCAGTCGATGGAACGCTCCCTTGGCAACGAGGAAGATAGTGAACAAGCCGATATCCGCTTTCACCTGGAAATCGCCAAAGCCTCTCATAATTCCCTCATGATCGGAATGATGGAGTCTTTGACGGAGAGGCTTCAGGTGAGCATGAAGGCTTCTCGTCGTTTGTGGTTTTTTGCTGAGCTCGCGTCCGCCGAGAAGCTACTACAGGAGCATCGTGACATTGTCGATGCCATCGCTGCCGGGGACGAAGCCCTTGCGGCAGGTCGGATGTCACGGCATATACAGAAGGTGGACCAGGTGGTTCAACGATTGGCTAAACACTCATCGCATGATTGATGTTGCGACTTGATTTAAGGGAACAGCAAGCCGCTATTTCGGAGAAAACAGAGCTTCGCGTACTGTTGGGGAACTACAGGCTCTTATTTCTGTGAAATAAGCCATATAGTAGTCCCAAATGGAAAAATAGTGGCCTGTAGTTCCGCCAATCTGCTTAATAGGCCATTTTCATTGAAATAATGGCCTCTAGTTCCTCTATCATATTGGATTAAGTGCAAACGCTCTTTCCTGCTTATGTAATGTAACAGGGGATGAGCGTTCTTTTGCGTTACGGGAGGAAACTAAAAGAAAAAGCAGGTAAAACCATAGAATGGTCTTACCTGCTTGTGTGATGCGCGTAGAGGGACTTGAACCCCCACGGTCGCCCGCTAGATCCTAAGTCTAGTGCGTCTGCCAATTCCGCCATACGCGCGCTTGTGGTGCCGTCGAGAGGACTTGAACCCCCAACCTACTGATTACAAGTCAGTTGCTCTACCAGTTGAGCTACAACGGCATATTAAGTTGTAAAGATGGTGGCTCGGGACGGAATCGAACCGCCGACACGAGGATTTTCAGTCCTCTGCTCTACCGACTGAGCTACCGAGCCTTATGTACTTCTTTTAGTTTGTCCCATTCACTCAAAAAGATGAATGGCGGAGCCGACGGGATTCGAACCCGCGGTCTCCTGCGTGACAGGCAGGCATGTTAGGCCTCTACACCACGGCTCCGCGTTATAAAGATTAACTTTTTTAATGGTGAACGCTGACGGGATCGAACCGCCGACCCTTACCCTGTCAAGGTAATGCTCTCCCAGCTGAGCTAAGCGTTCAGGTAATTGTGGTGACCCGTAGGGGACTCGAACCCCTGTTACCTCCGTGAAAGGGAGGTGTCTTAACCACTTGACCAACGGGCCAAAATTCCCCAAAACGAGACTCCGTATTGGGGCAAAAGGTACTGCTTGGCAACGTTCTACTCTCCCAGAACCCTGCGGTTCAAGTACCATCGACGCTGGAGGGCTTAACGGTCGTGTTCGAGATGGGAACGCGTGGGTCCCCTCCGCCATCATCACCAAA
>NZ_JAWCUD010000025.1:0-36547 GCF_032461945.1 Paenibacillus violae | reverse complement strand
GGAATGAAAGGGCTATTGACCCGTCGAGACATGGGAGTGAAAATCGCTAAGGGCACCGTGGAGAATACGTGCAGTAATTGGAATGAACTGGGTGATTCAACTCCACCTCTATTCCCGCATGCCCTTTTAACGAAACACCCTAAATATATCTCGCTCCTTTTCATTCAGCATCGAAACCTAAAGGATGAAATCCTGCGAATAGACGAGCTTGCGTGAGGAAATTAAATCATACCGAGGGAGTTTAATTGTGTGGAGGATAATAAATTATAGTACATTTATAGTACAGGAATATCGAGTTCTTTACGAAGTTGCTTTACGGTCTTTTCATTTTTTTGGTATTGTTCTTTTCCTTTTTTCAATTTTTCAATTCTTTTTTCTACTTCTTCTGCCTGTTTGAGATACTTATCGTCGTTATATCTTACCGCATCTTGTTTAAATCCTATAACACAAAGTGTCAAGTTACCAATGGATTCCTCTAATTGCTTAGCAAAATTTTCAGTATCGTCAGGATCAGCTTCCAGTTGAAGCTTTCTGATCTCACTACCCAAACTCTTAGTTTTATTGCCTAGTTGGTTTCTTATCTCTTGGTCCTCTTTTGATTGGATGGGCATCGTGTCCATTTTATTGAACTCATCATCAAATTGAGCTTGCTTACCCTTAATTAGAGATTTCAGAGAGGGTACATCTTTTTCAGCTAGTGCTGAAATAGAAAATATACTTGCCCCAACTAAACATATAGCTGTAATGGCAATTAGTTTTGTTTTTAATTTCACGAATTAACCTCCTCAATCGTCTTACTTTATACGATTCCATTACTTGGAAGTTGCGCTAAACTGCCCGTTAACAATAGGCTGCACGCGGCAGCCTTTTTTACGTTTGTTCAACAATATTTCTGCGTTAGCGTACCGTTGTTGCATTGTTACTCCAGTCATTTTTCTGGCTTAAGCCTTGAAACGTCATTTCCTATATCACTTAGATATAGAGTCCGTCTTGGAATTCTCTTGGACACTGCAAATTATATTTTTGTTCTAATCTATCGCGAATAGCTTCAATTGATTGTTAACTTCTTTAAAGTAATAAGTTGATGTTTCTTGCTTTGTTTCATTTTTGCTTTTTAAATAGATCGTTCTCACTAGAGTAACTCCGTATTCGTTGGGTCCACTCCCATTATCATCTTGATTAAATTTAATACTCTCCGTGTTGAGAATATACTCATTTTGAAACTCAGTAAAATAATTGTAATTGCTCTCTAGGCGTGATTCATCGCCACTTGAACTAGAAGCAAAGGTTGCAAGAAACTTAGTTTTATCGCGACTATTGATGGACATTGTATTTTCGTTAATGATTTTAACTGCATCATTTTGAGTAGGGTCCGAATATTGTTTATCATCGATATAGATAATGCCAGGTAGTGGAACTACAGTTGAGATAGGTTCGGGCAAGGGGAGTATTAGTGGTGTATCATCAGTAATCTTTGGTGTATTAAATGGCTTAACCTCTCTTGACTGATCGCAACCTGTGAAAATCAGCATAACAGTAATCATTAATACTTTTCTTTTCATTGTTTATCACCCAATATCATTGAAGTAATAGTCGTTAACCATATAATCCCTATTTTATAGGACGTCGCAAATTCATTGATAGTTGCGTTTTACTCCCCAACAGCTCAAACAATAAAAAGGTAGCTTTAAACATGCTACCTTTGCACCCACCCTGTCTAGATATGATATTGATTTTTATCTCTTTGTTGTTATTGAACTAACGTTCATCGTTAGTTGAACAACAAGCAGTAGTAACAAACTGAACACAGTAGCCTGTTGGCATTTTTAACCACGCTCCACTTTTGGTAAAGGAAATGAAGTTCATTAATTGCAGAATGCTCTAATTTAATATAAAAGAGGATTCTATGCTTTTTACGTCATCATGCATAGAAAGATACTCTGATTTTGCATTCTGATTTGTCAAATCATACTCCACATCAGTAGGAGTGCTGATAGTGAATATATTTCCGTCCTTTTCTAGTATGAGTATTCCTAATAATGTCTTCACCCTGCGAATCCCACATAGCTTTATTCCATATCCCAATTGTAAACACTGATCCCCCGCTTGATTTATTCTTTGTGCTGATAAAGTCAACACTTCCAATGTTATTATCGTCAACAGCTTCCAACATTTCATATTTCCCAAGCCAGCTATCAGGAAGCGTCAAGTAGAAGTTATATTTTTTATTGTAATAACTGTTTTTTACTTTTGACGTAGCTGTCGGTTGGGTATTAGGTAAAGGCTTTTCGGAAGGCATTACACTTGTTATCGGCGTTATCGTAGGCACTACAATTGGAATTAGTGTTGAAGAGGATGAAGGACTAGCGTTTGGAGTTACAGATACCGTAGATTTCTCACTAGGACCACAAGCAGATATTATAGCTATTAATAATATATAACTGGTTATTAAGACTTTTTTCAATGTTACGCCTCCCAAGTTTAATAATGTAAATAATTTATTCATGAATCATCTTCCTGTAATTACTTCTAATCATTTAGACGTTCAATATTCACAAAAGTTCCACTATTTTACAGTAATTTAATTCTGATTAAATCCGCTAAACTGCCCGTTAACGTAACGAAGCTGCCCGACCGAGCGGGCAGCTTCGTCATTCAACCGTTATGATGTATTTATTTGAACAGAGAACTCTCTCTTAAAAAAGTTCATTTCATCGTCTAAATAGAACATCTTTTATGGTGTTAGTAATCAAATCCATGATCCCCATTGTCTCATATTTTTTAAACGTTTCATTATTTAATTCCTGATCTCCACCTAAAGTAAATCCATCATATTTCCCATCCTTGAACGTAAGTTGTAAATCATATGAATGCCCAGTTTGGTTATGTAGAATTTTAGAGATGGCAATTATGTCAGAAGTTTCACCCTCAAAAACAGTGAAACCTTTAGACTCAAGTTTTTGATAAACTTCTTTCGCAAATTTTATATCCATCTGTACACTCCCCATCCTTGTATTTTATAAACTCACCAACTGATGGCATAATCGACTACGAGTATAGTTCTTTTTAATTATATTACAAGCATCGAACGTGCAATACAAATATTACCTAATTACTGTAATTTATTAAAAAAAAAACGAGTGTATACTAGGCGCACTGCCTAGAGAGACGAATCCATGAATAAATTGAGGCAGCATTCTTTTAATTTTGCCTGGCTACGAGCTCAAGGCCATGGAATTCTAACTGAACGTGTCTCATCTAAAACCGTTAACGAAAAGAAGCTGCCGATCGTTGCCGGCAGCTTCGTCCTTCGATGTTAATTCGACAATCGTTTCTCGTTCATTAACCAAAACAACAATATGGATGTGTTAACAACTAGATAATTAGATCTTTCCTCGATATAATTCTCAAGGAAATTTAGTAGCTACTCAGCCTTCATCCCGATTTGAAATGTTCCTAAGTCCCCATATCTCAAAATATCCGCCAATCGTGCAGGCAGCCTCCCATTGTATTTTATATTGAACAAACGTTCGCCGGACATTTGTCATATAGGTAAAGGAGAAATAATATAAATTTGATTATCACACTTTTATGTGCTAAGATTGGGTTATAAACAGCTCTAACATAAACTCACATATTGAAAAAGTGATCATTTGTGTAATGGTACCTTTTTCAATGTGTGATTTTTTTTGTTTAAAAAAGCATGTTAATAACAATTTGGAGGTAATTTTATTATGGAAACAGGAACAGTGAAATGGTTTAACGCAGAGAAAGGTTTTGGATTTATTGAAATGGAGGGCGGAAATGACGTATTCGTTCATTTCTCCGCAATTCAAGGGGATGGATTCAAATCGTTGGACGAAGGACAACACGTTGAATTTAATGTAGCTCAAGGCAACCGCGGTCCTCAAGCCGAAAATGTTATAAAACTGTAATTCACAGTGAACTGTCCTTAACAAGTGTTAAGGGCAGTTTTTTTATCTAAGGAGGAGAAAACTATGTATTTTCGAAGAAAATCGTTAGTAGATCTCGTTCAGGAAAACACGAAAGTATGGGCATGCAATAATGAAGATTGTAAGGGGTGGATTCGTGACAATTTTTCGTTTGAGTACGTCCCAATTTGCCATCAGTGCCTTTCTCCCATGATTAGTAGCTTAAAAATGCTCCCTATCATTTCTAACTCCAATAAAAATATGAAGTCTCTTCATAAAGGCAGACTAATCTCATAATATATAAAATAAAGATGTTACTACATCAGAAAAGCGGTTTTCTATCAACATAAGTACACCTAATTCGAACGTTAATGTCGCATTTTCTACTATTGATGACATTATTAATTTTTATTCCAAACAGGGTTTGCAGACTAATGCAGCCAATTTAAGCAATTTAAAGAATGACACAAGTAATGAAAGGGATGGTATATCATAATTAAAGAAATGACTTCTTACACTCGACCTGCAAGGACAATTAAAAAGAGTTCGTGGTTGATAATGGTTTCCTGCGTTTTTTCTTCATTCTTCTTCACTGTTTTGGGGGGATGCCTTTTGTTTGGTTGCCTCCTTTATATAGCCTTTTCGAATCGAAGGTCAGAAATCCCAGTTAGCGTAATCCCCAAGTTCTTATAGCAAGTAATAATAAACTAGTTTCTCTTAATTCACTATCTCTTACAAAATTAAGTTTTCGAAGTAAGTTTATAGATCTGCCATTTCCTTACTCAACAGTTGCTTCAATTATGACTAAACCCATTTGTGTGAAACCAAAATCTATTACAGGCTCCAATGCTTCTAGCATAATTCCTTTTCCCCAATATCCTTTTGCTAGTTCAAATCCGATTTCAGCTCTAGATCGTTCTTCTTGATACCAGCAATGGAAGCCACAAGTCAATAAATTCAGCATCTTTGCTGGAATATAACCTTTTTAGGGCAGAACCAATGTTATTATTGGTTCTGCCCCTTTTTTATAAATATTAATTTCAATGCAGCTTTCATTTAAATATTCAATCATAATATTCGTATACAGGGTATCGAAAGAGCCGTCGGAAATTTGGTTCACCCGGAAATAAATCACATCACCTGGCATTATATAGATAAGTCTGGTTTACCTTGAAGTACCATAAGTAATTGTCTATCAGAATTGACACAAATAGCTGCCGCACCGACCCACCTACTCATCGGAATTCCCTCCTGCCAAAAGTCTGACCTTCACACTATATTTTAACTCATATTGGAAGTATCCTTCCGAGGGAGCATAACAATGTATTTGATTATCAATCTTTCAAATTATATTCATCAAGGTCTTTTGCATCTTTAAAAAACTCCATAAAGCTTTTAACCATTGATTGATCGTTACTAATCAAAAGCGTGAGTTCAGAATCCCAACAAACTATTTCAATTTCCGCTTTGGGGTATTGAACAGTGACACCAGGCTTCCAAAGCTCTGGATTACCATCTGCAAATGGAATCACGCTCAAATTTTTCATTTCAATGTTCTCCGTTTTCCTGAACCCTGATAGTACGCCCCAAATAAATTGAATTTTATTATTGGTAATTAAGTTTGTCAGTTGGTCACCTGAAATCCAATATTTGTTGTCTCTATCCCAAAGACCTTTATTTATTTCATAATCTTCAAAGTAGTTCAGAAAATCATCCGGTATCCAGTTGAGTTCTAAGTCTGTTAATAACCAGTTGAAATCATGCTGTCGATTATGAATGGCCTCAAATATTGGTCCAAGATATGTATAATATTGAATCTGTTTAGAGTCTTTTAATATTGCATTCAAAAATACTCCCCCTTAAATAAAGCAAAATGTATACAATGAATTCGGGGGAGTAACTAAACTTTCTAATCCTCCCCTTAAGAGAGCGATAGGCTGCCCATCATGCCGGCAGCCTCCCATTGTATTGTATATTGAACAAACGTTCCTCGTTAGTTCAACTATCCTTTCTTCAAATATAACTTAAAGACAGTAAGGCTTAGACAAAACAGACCATACTGATACCCCAAATTAATGAGATCGATTAATCCCTAATCCTTGTACCTTATAACAGTCCCCGCAATAAAGTCATATATAGTTTGTTTATTTTTGCTCCATAATGGACTTATCAAGTAGATGAGTGCCAGACAGTAGACCGTCGCTAACAATGAATAAATTAATGAATTTGGGTATTTAGAAGGAATGACCATGTGCCATATGGTGAAATGGGATAGTTCCCAAGGTACGAATTTAAGGGCAGAACGAAATAGCGAGGATCCGAGTCCGATTGAATGACCGTTAATGCCAGTCACCACAACCCCCATTTTTCGTTTTCCCCATGTCGCATGCGATTTCGATCCCTCACATATGGCAAAATAAAGATATACAGGCAGAGTAATGAATAGAAATCCATTGATCTCCGCCAACAATGGATTTGTCGTAAACAGTGGAATCAACAAAGGTCGTATAAAAAAAGATACGCCAATTAACAGGATTATATAGCCCGCAATGATAACATAATCCCATAAAAAGGCGATTATGCGGGTGCCTAAAGATACGCTTTTTAAATTTCCATGCTTAATAATATCTCAACCCCCCTTGACCAAAATAAGAACATAACGCTTTATTCAGGATTTTATTCAATTATCCTGACCGCTAGCATAGAAGGCTGCCGATCAATTTTTCGGCAACCTTCTCCTGATGGTTATTAAGCTCTCGTTCTTCGCAATGTACCGTCAACTTCACTTCTCGGTGTATGCTTCCTTAACTATTTCAAGCAAGTGCGAACAAATATTTGCCCTTAGCTCCCCATGCTTTTCATTGGAATAATGATTTTGCTCATCAGACCACATTTCTTTCGGGTATTGCCATACTGGCATGAATTTTCTCTCTTCCGGTTCCCACTCGTACCTTGGAAACACATGCGCATGCAAGAATGCATCTGTATTTCCATATATGGAGTAATTAATTCTGCGAGGATTTAAAGCCTTTTGAATCGCCTCACCTAATATGCTCATATCTAATAGGTATTCACTTCTTTGCTTATACGAGAGTTGATCTAACGAGCAAACATTCTGCGAAGGTAACAACACACAATATCCCGGCAAGAACTGAGTGTCACCAATTACCAGCAAACCCGCTTTTCAACTCTGTAATTACCAAGCGATTCTCACCGCGCATGGCGGAGCCAATTCTATCTTGTTTCCAATTTAAGTTGGACATTTTTAACCTCCAATTTTCGTAAGTGTAGAGTTGGACTAGCTTAGCCGTTAGTTAAATTGAGTTTGGGTGATTTTTTGCACAAAATCTTTTAAGTCTGAATTACTCTCAATAATATAAATTCTTTTGTTGTTTTTACTCTGCTCTAACTTTTTCATAATTTCTGGTTTTCTTTTTTTCCCCGAATAGCCATACCGATTTGAGTAATTTCCAATCCAACTGCTCTTTACAATGTTTGTTTATATCTGGACGTTCTCTGTTTTTCATTAATCTTCGCATAACAACCCTATACAAACGCAATGCTCTAGGTAGGTCAATAAATATTATGGTGTCAGCATGTTGAATTCTTACGTCTAATGTACTTGTAAAATTACCATCAAGTATCCACTTATCCTCTTTAACCAGTTTCTTAATAAACTCTTTCCATTCTTCATCAGGTGTCGGAACCCAATTAGGCTTCCAAAAGAATAAGTCCAAATGATATAAGGGCAGATTAAACTTTTTGCTAAGTAATTGACTCAAAGTCGTTTTTCCAGAACCCGAAGAACCAATTATCATTATTCTTTGCATATAAATAACCTCTTCCATACAAACATGAGAATTGGATGATACCTCATCGTTTTTTACAGAAATTTCCATTATCCTGCCCGTTAGCGTGGAAAAGGCAGCCAATAAATCATCGATGGCTGTCGCGGTGTCTTTATTCTGTTCGCCGTTAGTTGTGTGAATTTACACTTGTTAGGGGAAAAAGACTGCAGAACTAAAATAGAATTTCCAATTGCTTATATTCTTTCAATGGCATCTTCTCTACTAATACCTCTTTATTATTACAATTTGAATTATAAACGTTCAATATATTTAACTGATAGATCCATTCCCCTGTATCATGGTTTACCAATCTCCCATTATAGATAATTCTTCCATATTCGTTTATATTAAGCTCAAAAGCCTTTTCTGACAAATAATTATGTTTAGAGTCGTATCTTATTGGTTTTCCGCAATAATTCGTATATTTGAAAAACACTAAAAGAAGTTCTTCTTTCCTTTGTATTTCAGTACACCCTATCTTCCAATCACATAAGTTCGCATCAACATATTCAACCTTGTTATTTTTGATTATAATACCTTGGTCATTTTGTATTAAATCAATTTTTTGAAACGGTATCTTCGAATCGAATTTATAATTTATCATTGATTCTGGGATAGAGAATGATTTATTGTATTGATTCCTTAAAGTGGAATAAGGCGCGCCTCTAGTCTTTTTACCCCATAATAATGAGATGCTTTGTACAATCATCTAATTTCACTCCTATTTTCTCAAAAATTGAGTTCCTTCTTGAGCTACGTTTAAGCAATTTGCTTCCTCCCATTATCGTAGTGAAGGCTCCCGCAGTAGCTTTTTAGATGTTGAACTAGAGTGTCCCGTTCGTAATGTCCACCCACAGTCTACAACTTTATTTTCTCAGTTTACTTTATTTTTCAGTCTAATACATTATTTTCTCAAGACATTTGGCAGCTTAGGATTTCGTCATGTATGGGTGACTCATCCGACTGCAACCGCCTCAAATTGGATTCGTGTACCTCAAGCCGTGTGTTTGCCTCCAGCTTCCTTCAGATTCCACCTCGCGACTGACACCGATGACGCCCATGCTGGGCGTACCGTGAAGAAAAAGGCAGCGAAGGCTGCCGTTTTTCGAGTTAATTGCACGATCCTTTTTCGCCACCGTTTCCATCGAGTGTCTTCCCTCATCCGTAGACGAATCGCCCTCCCCAAGCTGAATGTTAAAGAGAATATTGTAGGTTATTGAATTACGAACGAACAATATCGCAGAAACCCCAACATCAGACCGTCCGCCGTTTGACTGCGGTCATCTTATGTGCAATTGGGTCAGAAGAAGGTGATTTGCTCGTATATAAAAAAAAAAGATGGATATAATCGTATAATGATTTCGATAAGTATTAACGCACTCTGAATGAATAACGTACACCAAACTTTATGTAGTTGTAGTTAGGCCGTTTTTTGCCGGTTTCGGAAATGCATTATTTTCATTGTCTCTACACAAGCGGGATAAAACTAGAACTATAGCGCGCAACTCAATTAACCCGTTTCATTTGGTCTCAAGTTGGCTAAATGATTGAATGTCATAAACCCCCAATAAGGGCTTTGGTTTTTTAAGGAGATGGTGTAAATTTACACTATTGTACGCATGTTGTTATGGAATCTTGCAGCATGGCATTGGGGAGATTGGCGGAACTGGAAGAATTATCAGTCCACCTTTCTCTTCGTCATTCTGCTCGACCTATTATATAACTTTCTTACATACAATTATCCGTTGTGGACATATGACCCTACGCATTTAATTCCAAACCATACTTTTAACAATCTGCTTGTAATGTTTCTCTCTTATCCAGCTATTATGTTTATATATCTAGGACGTTATCCAACTGGATGGGTAAAACAAGTTGCCTGGATTATCTTCTGGGTGACTCTTTTATCTGTCATCGAGTTAGTAAACTACATAATGGGTTTAATGAGTTACCATAATGGTTGGAATTTCGGATGGTCTGTGATCTTTTACCTTGTTCAATTGCCTTTTATACGGCTCCATTATAAAAAGCCATTATTAGCCTACGGACTAAGTGTATTGATTATTATAGGACTTTTAGTATTTTTTAAAGTCCCTGTCAGCAAAATGAAATAAAACTAGCACTAAATCCCGTATTTTTTCGCAAGATTCTTAATATTGCTTCCCATAAAAATACTAAATTTATACATTTTTTACATAACCATCTAAAAAGTTCGTATCGCATGATCTCTTTAAATCCGTAAGGATGGATTGGAACTTTTATTTGGTGTGGGGTAAGCAAGATGCCTTGGAAAAATGGCAGCTGAACACTTTAAATCAGACTAGCTGCCATTGCTGTATTTTCTCAAATGAATCACTTGCCTTGAGCCATGCAGGTTCATCATCCCGTTTCAATCATTCGAACACGACTTTTGATTATTTGCATCACCCTGTTGATTGGCCAGCCGAAGATGTTGCTTTAACTTCATATACTCAACGATCTTTTCGTCTAAGACTTGAGAAAGTCGCACGAGATCGCTATGAATCAGTTGAAATGAATTACCAATCCTAAGCAATAATGCACGATCACGTTCGATCTCTTGAGCAAGTCTCTCGATCTCACCTTTTGAAAGTCCAGTTACTTCCTTCATTGTAAAGCCACCATTCGCAGAGGTATTTCTGTCATTGAGATAACTGAGCCTATTGAACACCTTTCTACACAACCCTTGTTCATCGAAACTGCTATTACAAAATTAAACTTGTTTCTAGGGAAGAACGTAGAATGCTTCACTGTGACCCAATTAGGGACAGGTCCCGTTAACCTTTTCATAAAAAGCCCGCAGAAGGTTTCCATAATCGGTTGTCATCGTGTAAGGCTAACGACCGCCTTTATTAACGCTTTAATGGCCAACTAGATTACTATCTTCAAACAATTGATCAAACCGCCACAAGAGTGTCTTGCTTTTCACAATTCGCAGGATTCATCTAATAGTTGCTGTACGACGGAAGCCGGCAATGGCTTGCTATACAGAAAGCCTTGGGCATGATGGCAACCGTTGTTCAATAAGAATGAGTGCTGCTCATAAGTCTCAACTCCTTCTGCAATGACATGAAGCTTCATCTTCCTCGCCATAGAAATAATTAATTTTGCTAAAGCTTTGTTTCTAGGAAGATCTTTAATGAAAGACCTATCAATTTTCAAAGCATCTACTATAAAACTCCTTAAGTAGTTTAATGAAGAATATCCCGTACCAAAATCATCAATGGAGACATAAATCCCCATTTCTCTTAGGACCTCCAAAGAGTGCATGATAATTCGGTCTTCCATCATAAGAGAACTCTCGGTGATTTCAATCTCCAAGTAACATGGTTTCAAATTCGTAGCTTGCAAGATTTCCTTTAAGCGATATAGAAATTTGGGGTTTTTAAATTGTTTTACTGAGACGTTGACGGCCACACGAACCGGAGGTAGTCCTTCCTCCTGCCAGCGCTTATTTTGCGCACACGCTTCCTGAAGTACCCATTCCCCAAGAGGAATGATAAAACCGGTTTCCTCTGCTAATGAAATAAATTGATCCGGTCCCACCCTGCCTTTTACGGGATGATTCCATCTAACTAATGCTTCTAAACTGCCAATTTCCCCTGTATTCAAATCAATTCTTGGTTGGTATTCAAGAAAGAATTGCCAATTTAGTAATGCCATCTCGAACTGAGATTTAAATAAAAAGCGAGCATCATCATGCTCAATATTGCTGGAAAGCTGATGAAGCACATACAGGTTCCTACCATCCTGCTTAGCCTGGTACATGGCTTTATCTGCTTTTCTCATCAGATCACTCGACTCCGTGCCGTGGTCAGGATAGATACTGATGCCTGCACTTAGTGTAACCCGGATATCATGATTGTCGATCGACATCGGACTTTTGAACGAATCAATGATAGCCTCGGCTAACTTACATGCATCATCTGCGGAATCTATTCTTCTCACTATAACGGTAAATTCGTCCCCACCTAACCTGGCTACGACTCCACCATGGCCGACGGTACCGATAATTCGCTCTGCCATTTGAATCAGCAATCGATCTCCAGCATCATGTCCAAGTGAATCATTCACCCATTTAAAATGATCTAAGTCGATGAAGATCAGCCCAAGTCTGTGCGCATTGACTTTGTGCTCTTGAAGTATTTCCCTAAGTATGTCTTTAAAGTGCCTTCTGTTTGACAATCCTGTCAGCGGGTCGTAGAAAGCCAAGCTTCGGATTTCCCTATCCCTTTGTTTCCGTTCAACGGATAAGTTGTACAGGTCTTTCAGTGTCTCAGCCAGTTTCAATTGTTCCCGATTAAGATTCTCATCTGGAACGCTTTCATTGAACGCTCTCTCACAGAAAGCAGGTATATATTTTTCCCCAATTTCTTTTATAGAGCGTACAATGTGAGTGAGAGATTTATCGGATACAATAAGCGTCAATATATCATTTTTTATTTTGGTTATATGATATTCAAGCTCTTGATCCGTCATCTCACGATCTGCTGGTTGCGTACTCGCATCGTCATTCATGCCCGTCATTGTGTCTGCCCCTCTCCGATGTAAAGGCTTAGAGCCCTTTCTACTGCCTCAAGAAGTTTAATATCTTATATGCCCAGCATAATTTAAAAACACCCGAATAATAATCATCCCTGCACCAAAACCAAATAACATAACAATAGTAACTTTTATCAAAATGGAGTGTGTTTTCAAACTGCACTTTTTTGATAACTCCATCTGGTGGTTTGCAGGAATTATGATCGTATCGGCCGTACTACCGGAAAATGTACCTCTGGTTACTAAGGATTACGCGGAGATGATTTGGGCTCCCATGGTAGGATACATAAAGAAACAGCGTCAAATTGGAACAGAATAATATCTTGCCGTGAGTGCACCCCATAGAATAACATTGGAAAAATCCTGATTATTACCTGAATTCTAGGGGCAATTTCAGCAAAGAAAAGCCGGCCAGAAATAGAGAGAAGGCAAACCCTCCGTGGATCTGCCTTCCCTCTATTTCTGTCGTTTAATCATTCATACCAACTACTCATCCCATATAGAATTAAGGACATGGTGGCAGAAATTCGGTCGCTTATATCCCGGAAGAAGCGTTTCGCATATATCAGCGTTAATTGTTCCATATGTTGTTTCCGGTTTGTGTTTAAAGCCTTCTAAGAATGCATGTAAGATGTTGTGTTTTAACCCGCAGCGAGGAAAAGCTTCGACGACTTGCTGCCGCATTTCTGCTGAGATGAGGTCGAAGTTCTTCCCGACTACATCATAAGCGACGCCAAAATTCATCAGCGACACTTCGGTTTCCTTATATTCGGCGATTCCGATGGAGGTATGCAAGGCAACAGCATCCCATACAAGCCGAATGGAATCTTCCGGGACGCCTCGACTTTTAAGAAAATCGCGGGCGGCATTAGCTCCATCGACCTCAAAGCGCTTGTCCGGGCTTCGGAAAGAGGGAGTGAGGCCGAGATCGTGGAAAAGCGAACTGATATAAAGCAATTCAGCATCGTATTTCATTTTATTCATGTTGCCCCTCATAGCCGCAAACAGAAATGTCCGGTTCGAGTGGTTCCACAGTAGGTCGTCGGCATGGTCACGCACTAACTCAGCAGCTTCAATGGCTAACTTACTATCCGGAATCTTTATATCAGCGATTAAATTCTTCATCCACAACTTCCCCCTTGTTCATTTGACTAACCTATATATGGGATTTGATTGTTGCAACGGTCAAAATTGTCATAGGGTTAGACAGTTACTTTCTTTGCCAGACGCGCTGCCGCTTCTTCCGCCTCACCTTTTGCATCATTCAGCACGTCTGTTTTATTAAGAATGCTTGTACCCTGGGCTCTGATGATTTGATAATCCTCAATGCCAAGGAAATTAAACATGGATTTGAGGTACTTATGTGAGAATTCGTTATCTGTGTACCAGTCGTTATTTGTGTAGATACCGCCGCTTCCTTGAATAACGAGCAGACTACGTCCGTCAGTTAATAAACCTACTCCGCCATTTTCCGTATATTTGAAGGTTTCGCGGGCAATCATGACGTTATCCATATAATCCTTAAGCCGGGAGGGGATATTGAAGTTATGAAGCGGCATGATGATCACGTATTTTTTTGCGCTCTTGAATTGCTGCAAAATTTCGTTCATTCTGCCGGTAACGCGTCTCTCTTCGTCCGTCAACTCTCCACCAGCTGCAAATTTCCCCCAAGCGCTAAGAACGGTGCTGTTCACTTCCGGAATTTCTTCGCCATACAGATTAATTTGCTCGATTGATTCGTTCGGATTCATCTTACGGTAATTCTCAATAAAATGTTTGCCGACTTCAAGACTTACTGAGTCAGGGGAATCAACAGTGGCATGTGCATTAATAACAAGTAACTTTTCCATTTCTTTCACTCCTAATTTTTAATTGCCGATAAATACAATCGACGATAATATATGACTACAATATACTGCAATAATTGTACCAAGTCAAATCCATTTTTATGGTTCGCCTACGGTTGACAATTGGCATGGTTATCTTTAAATTAAAAATATTTACCCATACTAAATGGGAGCGGTCATTATGCAGTATAGTGTCGGAGTCGAATATGCACTGATTATCTAGTTCACTTAATACCAAATGAATCAAAATTGGTATCAGAACTTGCCTTTTTTCAAGGCATTCCAGAGACCTACTTATCCAAAATATTTACAAAGCTTACTAAAGCGGGCATCTTTTCGTCGATTCCTAGTGTCAAAGGTGCTTTTAAACTTGCACGGAATCCGGACGACATTCCATCTTGGGATGTGGTCGAGGCAGTTGAGGGTAAGAAGCCAATTTTCCAGTGCCATAACATTAAGGATATTGGAAATCTATATTGTAATCGCGACTGTTCGGACTGTCAGTATCGACAAGCTCCATCATCTCAATTAATTTAGTTATGCTCCAAGCAGAAGAGACTATGCAAAATTATTTTCGCAGTAAGAAATTGTCCTGGCTGGAGCAGGAGATAGATCGTGTTTGCCCGAACAGACAACGTAAGAATACTCTGGCCTTCTTTGCAAAAGACAATTCCATAAATGAATCCGAATAAATATGGTGCAACAATTTTGCAAAAGAGAGAGTAACAAATCTTCAAAAAGTCTTTTTAGGTTTGTAACAAAAGTGTGCCTACATTATCCTTTTCATCAGCCTATGGACCATGCAAAGCAGCCGTTGTGCATTTAACGAGACAGTCTCGCAAATAAACAGGAAAAATTTGGTGTTCGAACATCGCTTAACGCAAAAGCCCTTGACGATCCTTTAATTGAGCTGCGGACTCCGATGGGCAGGTTCAGCCGTTTAGAAGAAATGGCCACTTCTGTCCTATTTTTCTGCCCCGAAGGCTCGGGTTACATTACAGAGCAAATTTGTCTGTTGATGGCGGTGTTACGCCTTTTGGCATCTGAGTAGTGCCGCCAAGTCGCTATATTTAAAACAACCTAGCGTCAGCCACGCGATCAAACAGCCGGAGGAAGCAAAAACCCTTGGCTTCTCAAGGGTTTCTGCGTTGTTGCCGTTTAATTCCATTAATTAAACCCACCGTTGACGCGAATCGTTTGTCCGGTTATCCAACGAGCCTTTTCACTGACGAGCAGCTCGATCACATTCGCAATATCCTTCGGTTCGCCTAGCCGACCGAAAGCATTCATGCCAAGGAACGATTCAATCAGCTCGTCCGGTTTACCTTTCAGGAAACTCGGTTGCTACTTGTCCCGGTGCTTTGCAATTAATCACGATATCCTTGGGGGCGAAGACGGCCACTCTCGCCGACGAGACCTACTTCCGTGGAGTTGCCGATCATCGGCAAAATCGTGGAAGCTTCACCTGATGTCCCCTACTTGAGCTTGAAATTAAGCTTCGATACCGACGTCATCCTCGACATCACGAAAGATACGATGCGGACTCCGCTTCCTATGAAGACTGTCGGGGTATAGCCGTGAACCGGACGTCATTTGCCCTGCTAGAAGCCATATTGCGTCTCATGCAGCTGCTGGATGCCCCTGAAGACATTCCGGTTCTGGCACCTCTTGTTATCCGTGAGGTCTTATATCGCGTGCTTCAAGGTGAACAAGGTGCTCGCATTCGTCAATTCGCGGTCATCGGCAGTCATGCGAACCATATCGCTCAGGTGATCCAAACGATCAACCAGCACTATGACCGAACACTAGCAATCGAGCAGCTTACGAATTCGGTGAACATGAGTATGTCGATGTTTCATAAACATTTTAAACGGGTTACTGCCATGAGTCCTTTGCAATATCAAAAAACAGTACGTTTGCAAGCCGCACGACGCTTGATGTTGACGGAAACCGTTTCCGCCTCCGATGCGGCCTACCGGGTAGGTTATGAAAGTCCGTCCCAGTTCAGCCGCGAATACGCTCGCATGTACGGAAGGCCCCCGATGCATGACGTTCAGGAACTGCGAAGTTACATGGCCCGCGACTTTGACTTCCGGTAATGAAATAGGTAATAGATGCCAAAAGTGACGACCATGAATAGCCCAGCGGATAGGTACATTTGGTGATAGTTTGTCTTCTTTGCGGCATAAATACCTAACAAATACGATCCGACTCCGTACCAGTGTCAAAGAGCATAAAGAACGTACTGCAGCCACTCCTCTGCGATGGGCGAAGACTGGATCGGCATGGTTTGAAAGCTGATCAGGGTCGCCCCATAACCGATGCCGATAATTCCGGCAGCCATAAAAAGTATGGATGACGTATTGGCTTGGCTTAACCAAATCATGCCCAGTGTAAATAGAATCATACCCGGATATGCTCCCCTTTTTGATCTAAGAATCTTCTTGTAAATAGTGTGTCAGATTAATCATTAAGGCCAGAATAAAAAATTTGTTCTGTAGCCAGAATAACCCTTAACGTTTACAGTTTAGGGAGTGATTTCATAATGATCGATCCCATATCTAGTTGCATTCCTTTGCTTGGTACGCTCACTAATCAATTGCAAGAGAACGAAAATGCATTACGCGAAGTTTTCGTCAATTGTTCAGATATCGTATTTCGAAGAATTCCTTCCCAAGAACCATCGGAAACACTGCTTATTTATACAGAAGGATTAATTGATACTGTAGAATTGGAACAAGTCATTATTAAGCCATTCATCCATGAGTTTGAGCTGCGGCAGGAACGAGGTCTATCTAATCTTCGCAAAGTTATAAGAGATGGATTACTTCCCGCCGCCCAGATTAGTACTTCCTCAGATATGAGTGAGATCGTCGATTCCATATTAAGTGGCAAGGCAGCAGTGATCACACATGGCGAACCGCACGCACTACTAGCAGACTTCACTAAATTTCCTAGTCGTTCCGTGGACGAGCCTGCCCTTGAAGCTTCCATCCGGGGTCCCAGGGAAGGATTCACTGAGGTGCTACGTACAAATACGAGCTTAATTCGCAGAAAGCTTGCAACCCCCAAGTTAAAATTGGAATCGATGCGTATAGGAACCGTGTCGCCAACCGACACGGTTCTCGCTTATTTAGAGGGAGCAGCCACTCCCGAGTTGATTCATGAAGTGCGAAATCGTCTCCAGCGAATTCAACTCAAAACGCTTTTGGATTCAAGTTATATAGAAGAATACATAGAAGATCAAAGGTTTTCACCGTTCCCACTAATTCAAAACACGGAAAGGCCCGATACGGTTGCGTCCAGTCTAATGGAAGGAAAAGTTGCCATACTAGTGAACGGTTCCCCGAACGTCCTGTTGGCACCTATGACGTTTTGGAATGGCTTCCAAGCAGCCGAAGACCATTATGAGAAATTTTTGTATGTAACGGCCGTGCGAATTATTCGATTCATTCTTTTTGTGATGTCGCTTTTGCTTCCTTCTTTCTATGTGGCATTAACGACATATCATCCGCAAATGATTCCCGTAGCTCTCATGATGAGCATTTCCTCGGCTAGGGAAGGAATCCCGTTCCCGACCGTTGTTGAAACATTGTTGATGGAAATCATGTTCGAGGGGCTGCGCGAAGCAGGACTTCGTTTGCCCAGAGCAATTGGCTCTGCAGTTAGTATAGTCGGAGCCCTCGTCATCGGTGAGGCTGCCGTACAGGCTGGTTTTATCTCGGCACCTATCGTCATTATAGTAGCAAGTACGGGCATTGCCTCGTTCTCTATTCCAAGATACAGTATGAGCTTGCCATTTCGGTTACTGAGATTCCCGTTGTTGGTACTTTCAGGCACGTTTGGTTTTTTTGGTATCGGAGCTGGCATCATTGCCATACTTATTCATCTTTGTACCTTGGAATCTTTTGGAATCCCGTACTTTACTCCGATTGCGCCGCTACATGTTAAACAATTTAAGGATACGATCATACGCGCACCGCGGGAAAGGAATGGATCATGAAGGGGGGATACTTGCGAATCGTATTTGCCTGCTGCTCTTTACTGCTGCTAGACGGCTGCTGGGATCGAACGGAGATTAACGATTACGCTTTCTGGATGGGAACCGCTCTGGACACATCCGAGAGTAAGAAAGTGAAAGTAAGCGCACAAATCGCGATTCCAAAAGAAATCGGTGCTAAGTCGAAAAAGGACGGGACGGGGCGCAGCAGTTTGGTTATCAGCGCAGAAGGTAATACTCTACTAGACACTTGCCAAACGATCCAAAATCGATTGCCACGCCGGATATTTATTGGGCATCGAAGGGCTGTCTTTATATCGGAAAGGCTGGCACGTGAAGGTCTTGGTGAGTTAATGGACATGTATTCCCGGAATGCTGAACTATCATTGCGCTCGGGAATGTTTGTAGTGGTAGGCAGACCTCCAGAGGAAATACTAAGTATGGAGAGCCCATTCGATCCGTTCTCTTCCGATGCCATATTGAGGCAGGATAAATTTTCCAAAATTGGAGATGTTGCTGTGCGCGATTTATTCGTCTCCTTTTCTTCCGAAGGAACAAGTCCAATTTTATCCGCCATCGATTCCAAGTTGTTAAATAGAGATCAGAAAAAGAATATGGTGGATATTAATAAGTTAGCTGTATTTAACAAAAAAATGCAAATGGTTGGGTTATTGAATAACGACGAATCCATGATCACTCTTTGGATCATCAATCGTTTGCGATTGTACTATTTAACGTGTTACGTTCCGGAGGGTAAAGGTTATGTCACAATTGACGAAACGAACCTCTCTTCTACTATTAAAACTAATATGAAAAACGGAAAGCCTACAATCCAAATTTCCCTTAAGGGGGTTGGAACCATAAGGGAAAATTTAACGGAATTTGATTTAAGTAATTCAAGTAAACTTGCCCTCGTCGAGTCTGCAGTTAATCGATATGTGAAGAAATTAGCCGAAGATACTATGCGTAAGGTGCAGGAAAACTACAGCACAGATATTTTCGGATTAGGCGAAGAGATACATGAGCAGCATCCCAATGAATGGAAATCTCTTCGGCACAATTGGGAGGAGCATTTTCATGGGCTTGACATCAGTGTGAATGCTCAAGTTCATCTGAAGCGCATCGGTGTATATGGGCCTCGCCCCCAGCAAGGAAACATTTCTTTTTAAATTGAACTTTTGGAGACAAATATGAAGCTTACTCGCTGGCAGTTTTTTTGCATGATGATTGCATTGGAAGTATGTATGACCATATGGCTAACTATAGGACCTGCACTCAGAATAGCTAAACAGGATGCCTGGATATCCATGCTCATCGGGGGTTGCATCGGAGCCAGCATAGCATATCTGATGGCATGCATTAGCAGACTTTTTCCCGATCAGACCCTAATAAAGTTCTCTGAATTTATTTTCGGTAAGTGGGTCGGAAAAATTGTATCACTGCTGTATTTCGCCACCTGGTATTCCGTCACAGCTGTCATTTTGCGCGATACGGCGGATTTTCTGCAGCTTGTATTATTTCGCAAAACTCCGATGTACGCCATTGTCGGCATAATTCTGCTTCTCATGCTGTACATCAATTATAGAGGAGGTTTGCCATCTCTAGGGCGATTCAGCGAAATAGCATGTCCGTTAATGCTTGTTGTGATCATCACAACTTTTTTGTTTAATCTAAAAAACATTCAACCTCATCTCATTCGGCCTATTTATGAAGATACAGGTTTGTTAACTGTTTTGAAAGGTTCCATCAATTACGCATCTTTCCTAGGCGAGACTTACTTCATTTTCATGCTGATGCCGTTCCTTAAAACTCCTAAGAAGGCCAGTAATGATTTACTTCTGGTCATTCTAACGACCACCATAACAGTTACTCTTGCAACAATTTTAGTAATTATGCTGTTCGGACCCAATTACCCAGCTAATTTTTTGTACCCATACTTCTTTGCGGTACGTTTTATATCCCTGCTTGAGTTTATTGAGAATATGGATATTTGGTTAATGCTCGTATGGCTGTTTGCTGTTTTCCTCAAGCTGTCTCTCTATATGTTTATTTGCTCATACGGTACGGCTCAATGGCTCGGAATCAAGAATTGGAAAAAAATTATCTGGTGGTTTGCGGGAATTATATTCGTATCGTCTGTACTCCCGGAGAATGTCACCCAGGTTACTAAGGATTACGCCGAGTTGATTTGGGCTCCTATGGTTTTTCCCATCATTATGATTGGGCTTCCCATTCTGATGCTAATCGTAGGATACATAAAGAAACAGCGACAAATTCGAACAGAATAATATTTTGCCGTTAATTCTCCCCTTAGAATAACATTGGACATTGGATAACACCTGGGTAATATGTTGAATTTTAAAGAAAAAAGCCAAAGAAGAGACCCGACTTAAATAGAGAGAAGGTAGACCCCTCCGTGGAATTGCCTTCTCTCTATTTAAGTCGTTTAATTATTCATACCAATTTCTCATCCCATTTGGATTAAAGGACATGATGGCAGAAGTTGGGACAATTATATCCCGGAAGAAGCATCTCGCATATGTCAGCGTTAATAGCCTTCCATAATGACATATAAGATGTTATATTTGAACTGTTTGCGTGGAAAAGCCTGAACGACTTTTTGCCTCGCTTAACGCCGCTTCAGCTTCATTTATATTCGACTATCCCGACGGAAGTATGCAGGGCAACCGCATCCCATACGAATTCTTCCGGGACACCGCGGCTTTTAAGAAAATAGCGAGCAGCATTAGCAGCATCAACCTCGAAGCGTTTGTCTATGCTTCGGCCGGTTTGAGTGGTTCCACAGAAGGTCGTCGGCATGCTCACCCACTAACTTAGCGGAGTAAGATACAGAGTCCAAGCTCTATATAGGTCCATGAACCTCATTGTAGGAAACGGTTGCTCTAATCGATTACAATTTGATCTCCGCGATGAACTCGCCCCGTTTGAATCACTTTTGCATAAACTCCGAAGGCCCCATTATTATGTTTAACCGCCGCCCGTAGGATTGATGGATCATTAGGCAGATCTCCTTGAGCCAGGGTTGTCATGATGCATCGGATACAAGGCTGTGTAATTTCAAGCACTACTTCTTTGCCTAAACGAACTGTTTTGCCAATCCAACTATTTTCGACAAAGCCTTCTTCATTCGGCACATCTATAACAATGTTTGTCCTGAAACGTCTAACCTCGATACGACTTTCAGGAATGAGCTCTCTCATTTTGTTAATACTTGCAGTAGTCAATAAGTGAACGATGTCAATATCAAAAAAGGTTCCTTCCGGAGAACTACGTGTAAATACCGTTTTCTTATTATCCAGTCCTTCAATATCAGGTATATATCCCTCAAACTGAACATCAACGGTTTTAGATGAAGTCTTCGCTATTTCGACTGGTCGATTCAGCTTATCCGTTAGTCTTTGATTGATGTCTCCATCCGTTGTTAAGCCCCAACTCCCATCAGGAAACGTGATTCTAACCGCAGGAAGTTCCATTGGATCCTGAGGGGGCTCAACATAAGCTGCACGATAATCAAACATATTCGGCCATTTTTGCGGATTTTTTGCATTAGCGAGTTTGCCTGTTGAAGTGTCAATTAACGCATACTTTCTGTCCCCGACAATTCCTTTTTCCGTGACATCCGTTGCATTCAACTCTTCACCCATCATCGATTTGACGGGATATCTCCATAATGAAACTACTTGAGGCTGATTCACAATAATATCTCCTTTATGAAAAGATAAACTCCCCAAACGGTGATTAAGAACCAATTCTTTCGAATAGATGAACTTAAACCGCCGGCAACGTATTGACCATCATGAGAACAATCAGAATCGTCAATCAGCTAACGGAATAGACGAATAACTGCTTCCGTCGTGAGTGCGAAGCCAATTCATTTAAGCTTCTATACATTTATGATCCTACAAGTTCCTTTTTGGTATTCTCCTGAACAGGTAAAATGCCACTTGAAAAAAAAGCTATCAACGAACCGGTAATGCATAGAGCCGCGAAAATGCCGACGGCGGTGAAACCGTTAAACGTCGCATAAAGCAAGCCTGCAATCCAAGAACCGAGAGTTGTCGCAGCATACATGGCTGAATTAGCCATGCTTGTGATCGTTCCACGGATCGTCGGATTTAACGAAGTCAGAAGTTCCATAATTAGCGGAAACGATATTCCCATGTTAGTGAATACGAAAAAGTATACGCCTTCGAAAGCCGAAACCGACGACAAATGAGGCAAAATAAGAAAACATACTATGGAGACAACAAAGCCAATAACCAGTGTGGTGAAACGACCCAATAGTTTGATCAAATGAGCACCGCCGATGCTCCCTACCATATTTCCAAGACCTAGAAAAAACATCACGAAACCCACGTGATCGACCGAAAGCTCAAAGCGGTCTGTCATCCATTTACCAATGAAAGCAAAAGCAGCCATGAATCCACATTGAAACAATAAATGAGCCAGGAAAGATCTTCTCGCCATTCGGCTGCTCAATAGCAGGACATATCTTTTAAAGATTGGCATCGTAGTTTTTTGTTCTTGATTCGGTCTCATTGCGGGCATAGTGAAAAAGATAGCTACCGTCGTCAGCAGCGAAAATGCGCCGATTGTATAGAAAGGATAAGACCAATGAGTCGCAGCAAGCAAACCTCCAATAGGCATACCGAACGCTTGAGCAGAAGCCAAGCCCGCCATTACGATGCCGAACACTTTGGGGATCTTCTGCGCAGGAAACAGAGTTGGGATGGAGGCCCAGACTTGAGGAGTTGTAAACGCTGCGCCGAATCCAGCCATAACGCGGAATAAAAACATCGACCAAAAACTAAAGGCAGAGCCGCATAAGATCGTGGAGACCGAGAAGCATGCCATCCCAAAAAGTAATACTTTTTTTCGATCCCACCCATCGGAAAGCGGGCCGGCAATGAGAGCAAATATGGCATAACCTAAAGCGTAGGCTCCCACCATCCAACCGGCATATTCGGTCTGGATGTGAAACAAATGCTGAAGGGTGGGGATAAGTGGAGAAATGATAAAAGTATCCGTACCGATTAGAAACATGATGACGAAAAATAGAGCTGTTAATTTATTCATGATATTCACCCTTTCAGTTAGTTTTGTATTTAAACGAATATTGAACTAATGAACAAAAAAAGAAATTTCTTTCTACAACGTATCCAGAAATCCAGGCAAGTAAGTTTGAAAGGTCTCCATATCGATACTCATATACCTCGTTTGAGCTTCTTTACGTACCTTGATCAATTTCGCCTCTCTTAAAGTGCGCAAATGATACGAGTTATTCGATTTTGAAGTACCGTGAATGTCGCTCACTTCCCCGCAACTCATCTCCTTCTTATGGGCGTATTGGTTTCGTATGATTTCCAATCTTGTTTCATCAGCTAATGTCTTAAATACTCTGGCGCTGTGCTCATCTTTTAATACTTTTTGAATAGTCATAAAACGAACATGCCTGCCCCTTTGCAGCTCATCAAAAAAATATAGATAAAGCCTCGGATTTTTTCCGGGGCCATGTCTTAAACTGGGAAGTCAGTTTTCCAATAATTGAATATGATGCAACCATAAGACAAAAGCATCATTTAGATTTTTAACAAACAGTCGTTCACTTTGTCTGACGCGATCATTTCCTCTCAGAAACGATCGCTCTATTTTTTCTTATACTATTGCGATGGTCACAAATGCTATTAGATACAGCTAGACAGATACTTTCTTTGTCAGACGCGTTGCAGCTTCTTGGGCTTCATTTTTTGCTTTATCAAGCACGACTTTCTTATCGAGTCTGCTTGTGCCTTGAGCTCGTATAATTTGGTAATCCTCAATACCGAGGAAGTTAAACATGGATTTGAGATACTTGTGTGAGAATTCGTTATCTGTGTACCAGTCGTTATTCGTGTAGATGCCTCCACTTCCTTGAATAACTACTAGGCTACGTCCGTCAGTTAGCAAACCTACTGCCCCATTTTCCGTATATTTAAAGGTTTCTCGAGCGATCATGATGTTATCCATATAATCCTTAAGTCTGGAGGGGATATTAAAGTTGTGAAGCGGCATGATGATCACATAATTTTTCGCGCTCTTGAATTGCTGCAAAATTTCGTTCATTCTGCTGGTTACCCGTTTCTCTTCCTCCGTCAACTCTCCACCAGATGCAAATTTCCCCCAAGCGTTCAGAACGGTGCTGTTTATCTCCGGAATTTCTACACTATATAGATCAATTTGCTCGATCAATTCGTTCGGATTCGACTTGCGGTAGTTCTCAATAAAATATTTGCCGACTTCAAGACTAACTGAATCAGGGGAATCAACAGTGGCATGCGCATTGATAACAAGTAATTTTTCCATTTTTACACTCCTAATTTGTTTTGATTGGCGATATATAATATCGCCGATAAATTACAACTCCAATATACTGCGATGCATGTTCTAAGTCAACCAAGCAGGCATCATATCCACGCCGATAATCATCGTCAGTTCTTTAACCGGCGTTGCGGGATACACGATTCCGAGATATAGTGCCACCCTCCCCTTTCGCATAATAAGGTACCTTCTGCTGTTCGTTGCCAGTATGCTCGGCTTTGTCGGCCTTACGTACGGCATTTTATTATTGTTGATCCATATAGTTATGCTTGAATCCTTCGGAACACCGTACTTTAGCCCTGTAGCCCCGTTCGATGGCAAACGGATTAAAGACATAATCATCCGCTATCCTTTCTGGATTAAGAAAGGCCGTAATAAGAAAGGGCGTCAGAGATGATCCGGTTCGTATTCCTAACGAGTGTCTCTCTAATCGTTATTTTGTTCTCCTCCGCATGCACGGATTTTGTCGAACCGAATCAAGTGGCTTTCGTCATAGCTTCGGCGATTGATCATACCGAGGACGGGGCGATGGAAATTAGCCATCAGATAAAAATTACCTCTCAACAGAGTGACCCATTAAAGGGAGGAAGTTCCGGCAATTCGGATAGCTTCATCGTCAAGTCGGCTAAAGGTAAAGATGTTTTCGAAACCCAACAGAAAATCCAAAGGCAAATGTCTCGCAGACTGATGATGAACCATCGCATCCTGATCGCGATAAGTGAAGAGTATTTCAATAAGAATGACGTAAAGAAGATATTCGATAAACTAGGCAGAGACCCTTCGAATAATCTAAGGGATATTATTTTCCTGATTAAAGGAGGTAGCGCCAAGGAATTCCTTATGATGAAACATCCCTTGGAACTTCTCTCTAGTATTGGTGCCGGAAAAGAGCTGCAGATCAACGGGATAAGAAACTTCTCATCGAGGCAACTCATTATCGATAATCTCTCGGACGGCATTAGGTCTATGGTTCCGGTCGTCCAGTTTAAAACTCTCATGGAGAGTAGCCAAAAAACGAATTCGATTCCCGTGTTATCCGGTTATGCCGTCTTGGACAAGGAGCTTAAAGTCAAAGGATTATTAGACGATGTCGAAGGCTCCAGAGCAGGCTGGATGTCGGGGAATGAAACTGTTCAAGGAGCATCGATTCCATGGAAGGATGGCAACGGCATTTTATCGTTTAGATTTACCCATCTTCAGCGCCGGATTCACTCCGTTAGCAGCAATGATCCCAAACGCATTGTAGTAACCGTTAAGGCAGATGCATATCTCCTTGAAAACACGACCCTACTAGACATGTCCGAGGTAGATAACATAATTGACGTCCAGAAGTATGTTAACGAGCAAATCCAAAATGAATTGCAGCTTACAATGGATAAAGTCCAGAAATGGGGATCTGACGTCTTCGGCATCAGCGAGCACCTTCATCGCAAATATCCTTACTGGTGGAAGTCGCAAAAAGATGACTGGGATAAAAATTTCAAGAAAATAGACGTTACTGTCAAGGCGGATATTCAACTAAAGTCAATCGGAATGATAGACAAGTTAAAATGAATTAAGGGGCATCCAAGTATGAAAATAAGCAGTTATCCTTTGTTCTGGATAATCAGCATCTCTTCCATCATCGTGAGTTCCTACCTTCCCATCAAATTAGCCGCGGAGGAATCGCGCCAGGACTGTTGGATATCCATTCTACTTGGGGGCATTATCATGATGGGCATCACCTGGGTCATGCTCCGGGTATGCATGCAGAATAAGGATAAAACGTTAGTTAACTTCATGAAAGACCTATTGGGCACCGTGCTAGGCAAAATACTCGTCTCGGTTTATTTCCTGCTTTGGTTCTGGCAGATGTCGATGAGCACAAGTGGAATGGTAGAATTTCAAAATTTAGTTTTGCTCCATAAGACGCCGACGATCGTCCTCGTTTTGTGTATGTTGTTTCTCGTTGCTTATGCGGTTTATAAAGGGGGGATTACGGCTATTAGCCGCTGCGCGGAGGTCATCGGCCCCGCTTTAGTCTTCTTTTCTTACACGCATCTATTCCTGAACTTTAAGTACATGGAGATAAAGAGGATATTGCCCATCTATGCGGACTCGGGCTGGATTCACATCCTGAAGGGGACTTTAATTTCGTTCAACCATATGGTAGATCCTTCGATCATTCTAATGCTGTTCTTTTTCGCCGAGAACAAGCGAACTGCCTCGCGCGCGATCCTCTGGGGAACGGCGGTTGCTATGCTATGGGGCGTTATAACCACGCTGATTCTTCTGTTCGTAACCGGACCAAACATGGCGGCTGAATTGAATTATCCCGCATATTATCTCACGAAGTTTATAACCATTCTCAATTTCATTCAGAATATCGATGCTTTTTACATCACTTTTTGGGTATTTGGCAACTTTATTAAATTATCAGTATACTTGTTCATTCTTAGCTACGGGTTATCCGAGTGGACCGGCTTCAAGAATTGGAGGCTTATCGCTTGTCTAATGACTTTCATCTGGCTAGCGTTCGTGATCTATAGCTCGCACAATATACGGATTTCATATATGATTAAGAACGTGTATGTTATCGGCTTCTTTTACCCCTTCATTTACATTGTCATACCTTTGATTTTATGGATGGTAGGCAGTATAAGACAACGTCCTAAAGCGCCCAGCATCAATTAAATTTGTAAGTAAGACCAATGTAGAAATAAACAACAGTACAAAGATTTATTCAAAAATTTTGTACTGTTGTTTGGTTTTTCATCGGTGTAACGATAAATTTTAGTTTTTGCGCACCGCTATTAATACCATCTTCAAAATATGTGGATGAGGCGGAGTCAGAAATGGAAGTAATTAACATTAGTAACCTTCCTAATGCAAACTCTGCGGATTATACGTTATCGATCTACAGGACCCCACATCGGCGATTACTATTAATAGCTTAGATCCACCTAATGTGATGCGGTTAATCGATACAACTCTTATTGGTGGAGCAGGACCTTCGATTTCATCGACAGTTGCAGTATTTACGGCTACTTTTTCACCGGACGCTTCGGTTACATTCTTATTCCCTGCTTCTGTTAATATTGATCCAGCAGTTAATTAGTGTTATACGGATTTTTTGCTTACAAGATTATCACTGATTTGAACACCGAATCTAACAAGGATTCAACGCTGGAGCCCAAATATCCGCGTTCTTTTTTAAGTTAAAGCGGATAATAATCCATCGGCAATCATATCAAACCTACTTGTATCCCGAAAACTTCTTGCAAGTAATTGCGCGCCTAGAAGCGAAGCAAGGAATTGATGGGCTTGCACATTCGCGGCACCTTCAAAGTTTAGATGCCCAGCTGGATTATCAGTCTTTAATACAAGCATTCGATAATAATTTTTAGCTTCTGTAATGACGGCTTCCATTAATAATCGCCCTATTCCAAATCGCCGTGCATCAGGTAAGACATAAAGTCGCCGAACACGCCCATTTCCTGCAATTGGGTCTTGATTCAATCCACAAACCCCTACAATATCCCCGTTTTGGGTTGCGATAAAGAGTGCTTCCCCGTCCTTGTCAAATCTATTGGTTCCAGCTTCATAGTCGCTCACCAGTCGTTTAAGGTGACGAAATCCTTCTAGTGTACTTTCTTCTACCAGTTGCATTATCTTATTAGTCTCTAGATGATTCACTTTTGTGATGGTAATCTCATTCACTAAATCATCCCTTCGAGAAAGTCTTCTCTAACCCCAGAACTTAATCCCAATTATACAGCAATTGGAAGTATTCTGCCCTTTAAGTGAGCAAAAGGCTTCCGATCGTGCCTGCAGCCTCCCTTTACTGTGTATTGAACAAACGTTCGCCGTTAGCGTAACGTTCTGGCCATTCTTCGCGGGATGGCCTTTTTGAGTTGTTTTTCCTTTAATACGTTAATCATACAAGAGAGAGGGGTAACTCTTGATTTGTTCTCAAAGCCCTAAGCTATGTTGAACCGATGAAAACCGTGACTTGTTAGAATATGGTACGGTTTCCTTAACTGGTTTACCGGCGAAAAAATGAAAGGAGTTCCTCGGCAGCTCCTTTCGTAGAATTTTACAATACAGCCTTTTTAATTAGTGATTCTATTATAGATGTCTTAACTTTTCCGGATTTGCGACAGTATATATCGCTTCGATCTTATGATCTCGATAAGCAAAAGAATAAACATATTGAATCCCTTCATCCAAACGAATGCGGATTCCGGGAAGCCCATTCACCATGAGGAACGAGTACGTAAATTTACCCGCATGCATGTTGATCACATTTTGATGAAGCCTCAGCACTTGCTCAAACCCGACAACAGGCACTTGTGCCGCACTTATTTTACCCCCGCCGTCCGAGTAGAGCACAACATGCTACTAACCAGTTCAAGCAGCTTCGTCGTATTTCCTTGCAACAGCGAATTAACAAACTCTTTAATCTTATCCTCCGCAATGGAAACCGATGGTTGTTGGTCCGGGTCGAAATGGATGCTTTTTTTGACGCGATGGAAAATTTGCCGGCAATTCGGACTGCTTTTCCCGACTATATCGGCAATCTCTTCAAACGAATAATGAAAAATCTCTCGAAGGAGAAAAACCGCCCTTTCCGTTGCACTCAATTGCTGCAGAAGCAGAAGATAAGCCGTGGAAATCGACTCCGACCGCAAATACCTATTAGATGGATCATTGACCGAAGCCCCATTTTCAATCAGTGGCTCCGGAAGCCATGGACCGACGTACATTTCCCGTTTTTTGGCTGACGAGCGCAGAAGATCAAGACAACGGTTCGTTACGATTTTGTATAGGAATGCCCTTTCGTTACGGATTGTCCCGACGTCGTACATTCCGTCATAGCTCAAAAAAGCATCTTGTACGATATCTTCCGCATCCATGACGCTGCCGAGCATTCGATAGGCTAACGAAAACAGTTCCGTTTTATGACGTTTATATAATTCCTCTGTGCTCATTAAAGGCATTCCTCCCCTAACCCTCAAGGGAGAGCATGTGTTGTATGGCTCTTTTGGCACTTGCCGTCGCAGCATCAACCAGTACTTCACCATGCGACGCCCATTCTCCTACTACATATAATCCTTGTATTTCCGGGACATCGGGTCCGGGATTCTCATGACGTTTCATATGCATAAAGTCATGACAAACCGTCATTTTAGGAAGGTATTGTTTGACAATCAATTCTTCCCGCCATCCCGGTTGCATCAAATCCAGCACGCCTTCCAGTTCTTGTAAATCTTTATCCGGGTCCTGTTCTTTCCCTTGGTACTTAATGAGCGATATGACTTGCGCGCCATCGTCGCTTAGATAAGCCGCACGCGAATAATTGCTCAGAAGCACGGTCTGATCAATCCCGTAAGCAAATTGTTGTTTAGGCTTGGGAAGTCGTTTCAAAGCCACATCCAGGCAAGCCGCGGTGACCTCAATCGATTGTTCTTTCCAGGTATGAAGGGCGGTTTTTTCTGCAAAGGGTACCAACTCATTGGCAATAGAAGGTGATGTGGCAAGGATAACATGGTGCATATCGATTTTCGTTCCATCTTCAAAGAGAATCTGCCGCACGATCCCTCCACTGGTATCGATGGACGAGACTTGTGTATTTGTTAAAAACCGTACTCCCAGCTCGGATGCCTTTTTCCGCAATTCCTCGATCAATTCACCCCAGCCACGATCCAAGTACAACGCGCCTTTAAGGGCATTCTGCAGCTGTTTCAATACAGGACCCGCGGCTGGCAAATCCGGCCCGACCACATAACTGGCGGCACGAAGTAACGAATAAAAGATATTGCGCACCATGGGATCTCGCAAATTCCCTTCTATCCATTCGCGGATACTGATCCGGTCAAATTGACGAGTATCCGCTTTTTTAACTTTCATAAGACAGGAAGCAAACTCCGTCTTTCCTTTCCAAGACAACAGCGGTGTCGTAAACAAGGACTTCATATCCGAAGGCAAGGGGATCAATTTCCCTTTCCAAACACCATAAGCGAACGACGAAGGTCGCTTTCCTTGCAAGATCAGCCCCAATTCCTGGAAAGTTGCGTACGCATCTCCCTTGTACAAGGAATGCGCGCCCAAATTGAAGTAAGCTCCTTTTTTCTTGTTGGAAATGGCGCGACCGCCTAAGCGATTCTGTTTTTCAATGACAATCGTTTGCTTCCCTGCTTTGGCTGCGTAAATTGCAGCGGTTAACCCCGCAATACCTCCACCAACCACGGCCACATCAACCTTTTGCATCGTTCATCATCCCTTTCAAATTTTACCTGTATGACGGGCCATGGATGTGAAGTGTGACAGAAAAGCAAAAAAGATTTTAAGGGAAATCTCCTCGGTTAACCGGAATTAATATTCAATTATCCTCCCGTTAATTGAGAAAGGCAACCAAGCATACTACGCTGGCTGCCTTTTCATGTTGCAATTGAACTATCGTTCAACGTTTAGCGAACATCTACCTTTTAAACGAGGTACGATAGATATTAGTTCTATTAAGTCATCAATAACTATATCAGCCTTAGAAAGTTCGTCAACTCGCGCAAAATCAAAATTACATCCTATGGCGACTAAACCATTATCTTTAGCAGCATTTATATCTGATAGGCGGTCTCCTACAACTGCTGCATTGCTAATACCATACTTTTTAACAATAGCTTGAACTAAGTCTGATTTATCTAACGTTTGAATTTGTTGGATACTAAAGGTTTCAGAAACCCATTTGTCCAAATTGTAATAACTGACAATTGCCTTTAAATATTCCGTTAACCCATTACTTGCTATGTAAATTGAACAATCATTTTCTTTTAATTGTGTGAAAACTTCCAATACATTAGGATATAACGCCCCTTTCCCACTTCTTATATTTTCAATTAATTTTTCAAGAAAATATGCATCAGTTAGTTCTCTTATTTCATTGGAGTGATGAGGTAACAGAGCTTCCCATACTTTGGGTAAAGGTACACCCATAATTTCACGGTATTTGTCAATTGGCGTAACAGAATCCCACTCATTTAGATTCCTTAAATGATTAAAGGCATCTTCGAGTGATATTTCTAAAATTTTATCTGTTTGAAATAGTGTTCCATCCATATCAAAAATGATTGCTTGTGTCATTGCTTCTTCTCCCTTTTTAAGCGATTGAATAGCATCCATATTTTAACACAAGTCATTGAAGGATACTGCCCATTAGGTGAGAAAAAGGCTGCCGATCGTGACGGCTGCCTCCCTTTATTGTGTATTGAACAAACGTTCTCCGTTAGTTCAATCCCCGACAACTATTCTAATATTAATTTTCCATCGAACTTTTTATAATCTTTAAATACTCTTTGATGATGTCGTGCAAAAAGCTCACTGGAGGCTTCAGGTAGATTATCCATTGGGTAAAACTCAGCGTCTACACTTTCGTCTGTCGCTTTTTCAAGAGTGCCCGACCACTTATCTACCAAAAATAAATATTCAATTACGTGATACTCATTTCCCCAACGGTCCGTGAATGTTTGTGTTGTTGGAGACGAATAAATAGCAATTAATGTTGCCTTTAAAACGTCAAGTCCCGTTTCTTCTTTAACCTCACGCTTCATTGCATCATAAATGGATTCATCTAATTCCATGGCTCCTGCAGGCATACCCCATTTTCTATCACCATGACGCTTTATGAACAAGGCACGACCTTCATCATCAAGTAAGATTGCTCGTACTGAATTTACGATTATCCTTTGAGTTCCAACTACTTTTCGAAGTTTACCTAAATACGAATCATTCCAACTAATGCTCATATATCACCTTTTGGATTTTATTGGGATAATAATATTTTACTGCTTGAAACATATTTAAAGAATAATTTAATTTAGATTGTTTCGTTCTAATTTAGTTATCAATAAAATAATAGAAATAAGGAGCAGCAGCTGCCGTGGCAGAACTGCTCCTTATTTCGTTCAACTATCGTTTTCCGTTAGCTTAACGAACTGCGATTCGTTTTGATTTAATTGTTTTGCCCAGAATTACTGATAACAAAAGAATCTTGTTTTCCATCCCATTCCACTGTTACCTTCACCACGTCATCTTTTGTAGGTAATACGATATTATCATCATACTCACCATATATGATTTTCCCGTCTGAACCTGGGGTATAGCCAGTATAGCCAGTTCTATTATTGCGATCCGCAGCGTTCCCATAAGTAAAGTCTACTTTTCCAATATTTTTGATATCAGAACCTTTATAGGTCAGCAATATCCTGCTGTAAACCTTATTTTTTTCATTTCCGAAGTCCCAAACCGTTTCTTCTAATGCAGCAGACCAGAGACTACCTTCACCTTGGTATTTCAAAATATAATCATATTTTATCATCACTTCATTATCAGGCATGCCAGATGCCAGCAACCACTTGTCATTTACCTTTTCTATTTTTACGGTCATTTTGTACGGATAATCAACCTCAGTAGTATTGAACTCAACGACAACATCATTACCTTCTTGGCTGATGATCTTGGTAGTATCAATGAAATACTTGAAATCCATTCCGTGTCCTCCATTTCCTATGTTTACATAAAACTGTCCTTCATAATCCTTATAGAGAGGAAGACCTCTATCTACCGTTTCCAGATAAGTTCTATAAAATAACTTTTGAGCCATATCTTTTGTAAATACAGTCTCGACTATTTTTTTTAAATCAGAAATTGATTTAACGGTATTGAGATCAATTCCTTCAGCTACCATGTTAAAGTCGGACGACCCTGTCACAAGACGAAAATCTTTTTCACCTGGGATCATTTTTGTTGGATCGCTCTTGAAAGCTCCATTTCCGTTAAATATTCCATAGATATCCACTGCCCTCGGTATCAGCTCGTTTAGAATATCTTTCACCTCATCAACAGTAAGAGTTACAGAACCGCTTGGAATATTTTTTATCGTTGGTATTGATGTAGGTGTTGATGTAGGTGTTGATGTAGGTGTTGATGTAGGTGTTGATGTAGGTGTTGATGTAGGTGTTGATGTAGGTGTTGATGTAGGTGTTGATGTAGGTGTTGATGTAGGTGTTGGCGTAGGCGACGTTATTGGTGAGTCAATCGGTGTAGTATTGTTGGCGACGGTGGGACTTGATGCCTTCGTGGAAGTCGGAAAGGGATTTGTACATCCAGTTAATAAAATAGTAGTCAAAACAAACAGACAAATTTTTATCCGAAGTTTTTGCATATGATTCCCCCTTGTATGCAAATCAACTATGCTGTCCAAAGACAGCACAAGCTCGCCGCCAGCAGCCTGTTGTCATTGAATTATAGTTACCCGTTAGTTCAGTCAGACTGAGCGGTGAACTTAACTTACCACAAGCTTGAACCACTTACAGTAATTCAAAAATAACATTTCTTTTTGATCATCATCGACCATAACAAGTACCTTTTCAAACGAATACTTAAAAAACTCCAACAAATCCGTCTCGATAGCTTCTAGTTTATTAATTAAGTCATTTCGGTTGTATTCTATATAATACATTTTCTGTAATTCTTGCTGCGATAAATCTTTTCTCATCGTGCCAGAATAATCGTCAGACCAAACTCTTACCGAATCATTTATGTATTCCAAAGTCGGGAATGGATCATGACCAAGCCATACATCCTCTTTACTTAAGACAGCTTCAAGTACTTCTCTCCAATTCTCGAGCCCACAGCAACAACTCGGAAGAATCGCTTTTTCTTCATCCTCAAAGGCTATGCCACCACTTATTGCTACTTCATCAATGGCTATCAACTCACTTAATACCTCAGTAGGATCTCTATCCACATCTATGTTGTTATACCCACATAGCAACGTAAAAAATAGAACAGCATCTTCTGGAGTAGAAGCTCTTGAAAGATAATTAGTTTCTCTGTATTCAACATTTGATAACCAAGAGGGCTGCTTAAAATATGAATCTTTTATTACTGCACTAACTTTCCCCATTATATTAACTCCTCATGGTTTATTCTCTAAATACACATTAACATTTATTGGGTTATTCCACTACACTATTCTCCCCGTTCAACGAAAAAGAACCAGATGCCGGTGGGGCGATCTGCTTCCTGATTATTTCACTAACGTTCCCAGTTAGTGTAATGGCAACATCTAGCAAGATTTACTTAAGGTTATTTGTATCCTGATAAACCTTAATAAGGGGCACTATTGTCTCATACGCTAGAACAACATCAAGTACAATCCCATCGAACTCTTCTTGAAGCTCTGGGTTTTCCTTCCAAAAATTCTTTTTAACCTTTAGTACCGAACACAATAGATCACCCCTGTAATAATTACCAGAGTTCAATGGGTTTTCAACTAATCTTTTCATAGCTATAGGGACAAGGTAGTTAAGGGACTTGTTCTGTAATATCATCCTAGTAAGATCATCATTTGAAAAATCCTTTAGAGGTTTTCTTCTTAATGCAAGACACTTTCTTATCAAACCAGTGGCTCCTTTATCAGGATCTCCCCAGTTTTCCCCATCGATTTCCTCTAAAGACTTATTGAAATCCATCATATTCACCTCCACTCTACTGTCCTTTTGCTTAATAAAACAAGGAGCAGTTGCCTATGAGATATTATTCGTTCAGTATACACCAGTTTCCTTTTAATGTAAGAAGCGACTCCGCCGTTAGTTGAGTGGTTCATTTTAACTTGTCGGCATTCGAACAATGTTTGTGTCATCCGACACTTAAGCCTTGCAAAGATTTAGAAACTTGTTTCTTCCCAGTCAGTCTTACATTTTTTTTCGTATGTTATGAAACCCTTAGTCGAAAACCTTTTTTCAAGCATCCTACTAGCGTCATATTTACTACAATCCCTTTTCACATAAATTTCATCGTGTAAAAATAATATAAGGAGAGAACTAGATGCATCGTTATTCGACAAATAGAAACCCAACAATTCATTGTATTGAGTGCTAAAAAACAAACCTATATACTCTACTTTGAGTATAATATTTTCCTCAAATTCAGTTAATCCTTCATAACTAGCAAATAAATTAAAATCATCCAAATCGTAAATTCTATTCACTGAGATTAACGGATTCATGCCTCTTATATACAGACCTATAACATTACCGTCATCTTTCTCAAGAAAAAGAACATGGTCTAATCTCTCATTATCATCCTGATCATGTAAATAAATAATGTTTGAGATTTCTTTTTGCTTGAAAAGTAAATCAAACCTTTTTGTAAAAGATAATATATAATTATTCATATTCAACCTCACTCTTTAATCAAAACTAATTCGGACAACAACCTTTTCCTCTAAAATCCTGTGCAACATAGGCGCCCCAGAGTCATTTAAGTGCCTCCATTTGGTTCTGCTTAGTCAGTAGAATATACCATATATTTACTGATATTAGTTGAGTAAAACAGCCCGTTATTTATTTCAATGAAATCAATAAAGGTGCTGCTTCAATGCAGCTCCTGCACTTTGTTTACCACAATACAACTCCTCAACTATCGTACTTCGTTTAGCGCAATGGTCAATGCTTTGATAAAATAATTGAAACAACCACGCGATCTAAGGAGGTAACATGAAACAGTTCACTGCTAATAAAGCACCTGAAGATATGTTCACTAAGGCTAGATTGAAGAAAATGGGTTTATCCCCCATTGCTGATTACTCTGCTTTTATTACTTATCCCCCTAGTAAAAGACGCTATAAGTTGTACAAGCTTGAGAACGCTCGCCCAATAGAAAATAATGTTGGATATTCCTTACTCATCTCTGTTAAAAAATCAAACGAAGGAAATTTAAGCCCAGAGTATTTACGAGAAATGGTAAAACGACTTCACTCACAATATGACTCAAAATAATCAGCTATATCCTCGAATTATCTCAAGGAGTTGAATTAATCTGCCCGTTAGCGTGGAAAAGACTGCCCGATCTATCTCGCGGCGGTCTCTGTGTAGTTTTACAACTAAAATTTTCGTTCTCGTCCTACTCGTTATAATGGGTTATCACACATTTCCATTCACT
>NZ_JAWCUD010000024.1:0-39538 GCF_032461945.1 Paenibacillus violae | reverse complement strand
CCGTTCGGTGGTGCCACCACCACTACTAAACCGTTGTATCCTTTTTCCAAGAGGGATGTAATCCTGCGAATGAGCGAGTAAACGTGAGAAAATCCCTTAATACCGAGGGAAGTAACGGGCAGAATACTTCCAATATCTGCTATAATTGATTCGAATAATCTTTAGGAGGATGAGGCAAATGCTTGGTCTACCGAAAGGGGAAGTTTATCTTATTCCTTGGACGAATGAGTGGGTAACAGAATTTAGGAATGAAAGTGAAAAGATTAAATTTGAACTTGGTGAACTTGTCCTAGCAGTTCACCATATTGGGAGTACAGCTGTAAAGAACTTGTCCGCCAAACCAATAATAGATATTGCAATCGAACTGAATGATTATCAACGCGGTATTCAATGTATTGAAGGATTGAAACGACTTGGTTATGAATATAAAGGAACAAATATACTGCCAGAAAGGTATTACTTTAGCAAAGGAGAGCCCAGAACTCATCAGATACACATGTTTCAAACAAACAATTTATATATGAAAAAGCAACTTGCATTTCGGGATTTTTTACAGAATGACAGCGAGGCATTGAATGGATACCAAGCTCTAAAGGAAAAACTTTCGAGTACTCATTATTCCGATAAAATTACTTATTCTCATGCAAAAACGGATTTTATTAATACTATTTTAAAGAACTTAGGATTCAATTAACGGGACACGTTAATTGAATATACTGATACAGTGGTAGCCGGTCATCACAATCAGCTGCTTTTTGTTGAACTAAAGGGCAGCATTAGTTTATTAAAAACAAAGTTTCTCTTGAGGAGATAGGGTGCTCTTTGAGACAATAATTTCATTCATGAGATAGGGTGCTCTTTGAGACAATAATTTCATTCACATCTTTGCTATTTAAATTACAGGAGGATTATATATTGCAATTAATATCTGAACGACTGATAATTACTGCCTTTAGCCAGGAAAATGTTAACCAAGTTTCTGAATCGTACAAAGTAGGGAAGCACATAACTAAATATTTGGACAACCTCAAGGAAGATCCAGAAATAATGGGCTGGGGAGTGTGGTTTATATCGTTGGCTGAGGATAACCAAGTTATCGGTGACATTGGATTTAAAGGGAAGCCCGATGATCAAGGAACGGTTGAGGTCGGTTACGGCATCATTCCAGAGATGCATAATAAGGGCATTGCTACAGAGTCAGTCGGCGCAATTATAGAATGGGCGTTTTCTTCAGGTAAAGTAAAAAAGATTGTGGCAGAGTGTCTGGTAGATAATATGCCGTCAGTCCGCGTGTTAGAGAAGTTGGGTATGACAAGAACCGGCGCATCGAATTGCATGATAAACTGGGAACTCATCATTACAGAAAATTGATGGTCAAACATACATGTATGTTCGCCGAGTGTCGGGTGACAAGAACATTATCTCATTAAGTGCCGCGAAAATCGCGGCTTTTTTGTTTTATGGGATAAAGTTCTTGTCAAAACCAAATGACAAGAACTTTATCCCATTCCCGATTTTGACAAGAACTTTATCTCATTCCCGACAGAAGGCCAGGGATAGTATTTTCCAAATGATTAAACTATAATACGAACGGGCAGGATAACGCCACGCCATTGAATAATAATCGATAACTTTTGCCGTGCGGCGTATCGGGCAGTGAAGTGATCGATTGCCTCGGCCCCAATTTAAAAGAAAACCCGCTTCCGTATGTGTTCAAGGGCGGGTTGTTCGTGTTATAAGTGACAACCGTAGAAGTTTTTTTAGGGCTCGCCGTGCGGAATCAGTCATCGCTAAGCTATTAGTTAGACAATAGAAATGGAAGAGCCCGCGGGTAGAGTGAGTGAAAGAAGACACAGTTAAAGTTTTCTCGTCGGTCATGCAGATAACATAATTTCAGTCAAAAGAATTCTTTAAAGAAATTGCTTAAAGCACGGTTCAAACCGTTTTTTGGTGGTGATTTTCGCGTTCGCGTACTCTTTTTAGGCTGTGCTTTTTTAGCGATAGGTTTTTTCGATTTATTTTTTTTCGTTTGTTCTAAGACTGTTGGCTCTTTATTGATCTCTTTATTCATTACTTTATTAATATCCCAACTAACTTCTCCGCCTTGAAGAGATTTTCGAATGATATAACGACCTTGTTCAAGCTCAGTTAGGCCCATCTTTATAGTACGGTCACTATCGACCTGACTCATTTTCTTTATTGTACTTAACGTTATATTCTGTTCCTCGTTTAAGAAAATTAAATTGAAATAAAGCCCTTTGGCTTTAAATGAAAGCTTATTATCTTTTAATATCGCATTTGTTAATAAAATAATATTAATGTTATTATTTTCACTCATTATGTTCCCCCCCTATAGAATAGGTCGGCTTATTTGTATCTTCGATATAGTTATCATCCATTATAGCAATCAGCCATTTACAAAATAAATCTTTTTAAATTCATTAATAGATTTATGTAGCTAAAGCAAATCTACTAAAAAAGTCCTGAATGTTTAATAGAAGCTAGATTTGCGCATACTAATAGTAATTAATAGAAAGGGCGACATTGGTTGAGTGGGAATCTAACTATCATTATGAATAGATATTCTTTTCTGAAATGGGTACAAACTGGTAACAGCTTATTTTTAGAGCGGATCCGAAGGGCATAACTTGTCTATTCGGCCTAATTATCATTGTACTGGTAGCGTCGGTTGTCTGATTGCGAAAACATGGACAGATCAATAATAAGTTGACATGTACCCTTCATTCGAGCACTCATACCCTACTATTTGGGAATATTGTGTTTAAGTATTATATTCGAATTTTGAATGGGGTGTTTTAATGCGCTATGATTTAAACTACTACTCGACACTATCTGAAACAATAAATTTGTTGCAAGAGCGGAATTATTCCAGAAAGCAATTTTAAGAATCAATGAATAATTTATTTCTTGTTTCGCAACAAATTCGGGAATTTGGCAAGCGACTTAGCATTCCAGCAATGAAACAATTTGATATGTACTTAGAAACTTTTGGGGATGTTTGCCTTGATGCAAATTATCACTTAAGAGACAAGGGAGAGGGGGACCTGCTCGCTTATCTTAAGGAACCCGCAAAATAAAGAACAGGGCTATATCCAATCGAGCTACGAAATTCTTGCTGCACGGCAGGATTTTCAATTATGCCAATTAATTTATCTAGAATTAAGTAATTACTTTTACAACCAATAAGAGGTTGACAGCAAACCAAATTGTTCATACTTGGACATTTACATCGATTTTACAAGGTACATTTGATTCTTTTGTTGATTTTTACATTTCATGGTTACTGATATTTTACCAAAGATATTGACTGGAAAGGTGTGCCTGCGCATCTTGCACTGCTTCCTCCCGTTAACATGATGTTTTTAAATTGGTATCCGTTTAAAAGTCCATTAAGAGTACAAACATTTTACTTTATCTATTTGGTCATAGGCATCGCCTTATATGAGTTAATTACGTTGCTGCCTGGACCTTGGGGATATTTTCACTACAGGTGGTGGAGATTGTGGCATTCGGTACTATTAAATCCTATCCTACTGTTAATCTTGTTAGGGTATTATAAATAAATGGATAGTTAGAATAAAAAAAATTATAAATGATGAAAATAATCATGTTGAATCATATATTGAGACGATCAAGTTCATTCTGCTAATGGGACACTATAGTTAAGGAGTTTGCTTCGCGGCAACTCCTTTTTTGTTTTTTTATTAGCTTGCAAAAAAAGCAATTACCATTTTTTACTAACTCCATCGTCAGGAGTGACTTGTTGTAATATTTCCAAAAAAAGAACCCGGGCAATTATTCTTCACCTCATGTCTTATTCCATAAAAGTATTTATTTCTCCAAACCGCAATCCTTATTAGAAAAATGGTTGTATTTCGGAATACGGGTTTTTGTATCCCCTATGCAGCTTGAAAAGAACGGGGCAGCTTCTCGCTCACCTAACTTGTTCAGCTTTATTTGAAATGAAGGGAAGAAGTATTTTTCTCAAATGGAAGGGTATATTAATTTTCATTCCCATCGTGGGCGCTTTTACAATTCTGAAGGGAGCTGAAGTAATGATAAAAAAAAATGTCGCCATAATTAGCGGTAAGACCGCGGGTAAATTAAGCCGATTATTAGGTCATCATGGATCCACACTTCCTGGCGTAGTTGCAATAAAAATCGATCCGAACATTATAAGAAAATTATCTCATCAAATTAAACATTTTATTTTTATAACAGGTACAAACGGCAAAACGACAACTTCAAATTTGTTAGCACACCTCTTAAGGTCAACGGGAATGAAAATTGTGAATAATTTTGAAGGGGCAAATATGATGTCTGGCGTAGCCGCTTGTTTAATAAATAATACGACGATCTTGGGCCAATTAAAGTACGACTATGCTGTACTGGAAATTGACGAGGCAAGTCTCCCTGCCATTTTGAAACAAATCACACCGCAAATGCTCATTATTACTAATTTTTTTCGTGATCAGTTGGATCGTTACGGGGAGATAGACATGCTTATCAAAGATATTGAAAAGGCTATACATCCCATTGAAACGAAAATGATATTAAATGCGGATGATCCCTTTGTTTTTCGGCTTAGCTCTCTTAACAAAAATAATATCTATTACGGACTTGGTAAACGGGCCTATGCTTTTGGAGATTACGGAACGAGTGAGTCCAAATATTGCCCAATGTGCGGTGATGAAATGCTGTATGAGCACATTCATTTCAACCAGCTAGGTTTTTTTTCCTGCTCCTGTGGATTTGAACGTCCAACCCCACATTACGAAATTGACAGAATTCAAAGCAACCCCATAACTTTTTCTATGAAAAGTGGGACCTATCAGATGAAGATGACGGGTACATATAATGTATATAATGCATTGGCTGCTATTACTTGTGCAACTGAACTTGGTATCCAGGATAAAAACATAAAAGATTCTTTGCTTAATTTTCATTTGGCAAATGGACGAATGGATTTGTTTTTTTATAAAGGATTTCCATATATCGTTAATCTCAATAAAAATCCATCTGGTATGAATGTTTCCATATCAGAGATCCTCTCTACTCATTACGAGAAGCAAATTGTCTACTTTATCAATGACTCTATTGCGGATGGGAAAGATGTTTCCTGGATCTGGGACATTGATTTTGAATGCTTGCAAAGGGAAGATATCCAAAGAATCATTTGCTCGGGTACCCGAGCATCAGATATCACGCTTCGTCTTAAGTATGCTGGGATTGATCCTAATAAAGTTATTAAAATTCCATCTATTGAGAAAGCGATACAATATGCATTTAGCCACCCAATGCCCACTTATTTATTACCGACCTATACTGCATTACTAGAGGTGAAAAACCATACGGAGAGGAGTATAAAGAAGGAAAATGAATCTTGTACTCTATAACTTATTCCCCGATAGATTAAATCTATATGGAGATAGAGGAAATGTGATTGCGCTTCAAAAACGGTGTGAATGGAGAGGGATTCATTTAAAGATTGTGGATATAAAATCGACAAATGACATGAACTTATCATCTGTAGATATTATTTTCATCGGTGGGGCGAGTGATCGTGAGCAAGGTTTGATTACAAAGGAATTACTTAAAATTAAAAAAGATTTTAAATTAGGTGTTGAAGATGGTATTAGTTGTCTGGCCATATGTGGCGGATATCAACTTCTAGGGAATTTTTATGTTACTTCAGAAGGAACTAAGCATATGGGAATGGAAATATGTGATTTTCACTCTTCAGCAGAAAAGGATCGTCGGGTCGGGAATATTTTAATTGAAACAAACGAATTCGGTAAAGTAGTAGGCTTTGAAAATCACTCGGGGAGAACATATCACTCTTACAAACCATTAGGTAACGTCATCATAGGTTATGGTAATAATGGGGAAGATGGCACAGAAGGTCTTTGCTATAACAATGTCATTGGAACTTATCTTCATGGTCCAATCTTGCCTAAAAATCCATCCTTAACGGATCATATCATTCGCGCCGCGATTGAAAGGAAATATGGGAGAAAAGAACTAATAGAACTTGATGATACACTGGAATACGAGACAAAAAAACATGCAGAAAATATTTGTCTTACGGTATAATGCGGCTGAACAAAGCTCCCTTGATGGGGCTTTTTTGTTTTCATTTGTTTTTAAGGAACTAAGCATATAATAAATTTCGTGAAAGTTCGGTAATCAAAATACACGCGTAACTTCATAAAGTTATTGATATATTCAGGAGGAAATGTAATGAAGAAAGTGGTCTTCATCATCGCAATGATCACAGCAATACTGGGCCCAGTTGGAATCGCTTATGGAGAGACCAGTCCCCCGGCTATTTATAGCGGCACAGGTGTTGTGATCGATAGTTCGACAGGAGAGGTACTTTATCAAAAAAACAAAGATGAACAAGCATTTCCTGCTAGCTTAACGAAGCTTATGACCGCCATTCTCTTAGAAGATCATGTGACGGACGGTGAATGGATGACGGCCAGTAAAAAAGCCACTCAGCAAGAAGTCAGCAATTTTGTGTTTAATATGAAAATCGGTGAGAAGATGCAAAAGGAAGAAGCCTTGAGGGCACTGCTCGTAATCTCGGCCAATGATGTAGCAATGATGATAGCCGAACATGTTGGAGGCGATGAAGCCGCTTTTGCCGCGCTGATGAATACAAAAGCAGCGTCGATCGGCATGACACACACGCATTTCGTTACACCTAACGGTCTGCATGATCCCCTGCATTATACAACTTCCTATGATTTGGCTCTGCTTGCCAAAGAAGCCATGAAATATCCCGCCATCATGGAAGCAATGGGAACCGAGAAGACAGAGGTGAAGACGGACCAGCGGACTGTACTAATAAAAGATCGCAGCTTCATTTTTCAGAATCCAATCGCATTGGGAGGGAAAACAGGTTTTACTAACCAAGCTCGAAACACGTTAATTGAATATATGAAAAAAGAAAATAAAACAGTTATCGCAGTTGTCATGAAATCATCGCGAGGAAATGAATATCAAGACGTGCAAACGATAGGAAACTATGGACTCGACCACCTCGATGTACAGCAAATGTTTAAAAAAGGGGATATCGCGGGTGAGACAACCTTTTATGGCGAGAACGTTCAAGGTGTACTGGGGAATTCATATGTTTTGACAAAACGAAAAGGTGATGCCGCTGTTTATACGTATTCGCCTGTTTTTACACCGCGGCAAAGTGGGAAGAAAACGATCGCGGCCGGCGAGGTGATTGGCGATTATCAAATTAAAAAAAATGGGGAGATGCTGATGCAAATTCCAATTGTGTCCCCTAAAGAGGTCATTCAAATTGATACTGCCCCTATAACCAAAGGGGGAAGTCAATCATCATCAACAATTTGGCTGTTTTGGGTGATTGCTGGCTTATTTCTCTTAGCACTTGGTTCATTCATTCTAATGCAAAAGCGCAAACAACAAAAGTTAATTTCAACATACACTCAGAAAAACTATGAAGCCTGAGGAATGGCGAACATCAGTATTTAACTAAAATATTTCCAGAAGGTGGAGCCGCGAGTGTTCAAAGAGATGTTGCTTAGAGCGAGAAAAGTAGATCCTATTATTATCACTTTAATGTTATGTTTCATGGCTTTAAGCACGATAGTGATCTATAGTGCCACTAATAATACGAAATTTGCCGGCCTGCATATGAATAATTTAATCATGTTCGCAGTCATGTTTGTACCCATGCTATTCTTGGCTGTGCTCGATTACCGGGGTATTGTCAGACATTTATCCGTCATTTTATATATAATCGGAATTCTGCTTTTAATTTTCGTCATGTTTAAAGGTATGAACATCAATGGATCTCAGCGTTGGATCAATCTGCATTACATGGAGTTTCAGCCTTCTGAACTAGCAAAAGTATTTGTCATCTTACTTTTAGGCAAAATGCTGGAAAAACGTAATGGTGAATATCTACGCTTATTTCAAGATGTACTCCCGATGATAGTGGTTATGGGAATACCTTGTCTGATTGTTATGAATCAACCGGATCTTGGAACATCCATTGTCTTACTTCCATCGTTTCACAATCAAGTGCTCCAATTAGCTCAAGCCATCCACTTCAATCAGAGATGGTCACTTCTTGGCAAACTCCTGCACCGAGCAGTTCGGTAGCAACAGTTCCTGGGCAACAAAAGGTTACTATCCCGCCTGATGAAGGGACAAGCCCCTGATCATGTCGTCATTGTTGTAGAAGAAAATCACTCATATGAGACATTAACTGGGAATCGAGCTGCTCCCTACAGTTTCTTTCGTCATACCGAGTTTGGATAATGATATGCACGATGGAACGATTCTATCCGCAGATTATCGGCTAAAAACCCACATAGGCCCTTATGTAACTTTGGCACAAAGCCATAATAGCTTGCTTATACTTACATAGGATGAGGATGATTCTTCGAAAGATAATCATATCCCGACGATCTGTTGGAGCGATGGTCTAACCTGTAACTTAGGAGATTTAAGAACTAACCTTAGGAAAGGTGAGGCGAGTAATACTTACTAATTTGTTTGGAGAGCAAGAGACAACGATACTTATACAACAGCAGTAAGGTACAAGTAAAGGTTTATTGATGTGGGGAGTATTTGGGATCTTATGACATAAAAGAACATCCACCGCACAGACACTCGCTATACTATGTGGTGGATGGCATATTGCATCGTCTTTATCATGGGGATTCAAAGGAGAGAGCTCCATATAATTTATCATTTAAAAAGGTTCAGATTATTAGGAAACTTCTGGTGAAAGGCGTCCTGTTTTACGTTGACACCAAGCATATAAAGCATCGTACATTACCGACTGCAGGCTAATCTTCTCATGATCACTGATACCAAGGTAATGAAAGCCGAAGGCAATCGCTCGCAGCCCAGCAGATTCAGGTGTGATATCAATATCTACGGGAATGTCAGCTCCGTGAATGATGGAACCCATCATGACAAGCGCTTGGTCATCATCTAAGCCATATTTCAGTAAAAAAGATTCGAAACTGCAGCGCCCTTGATGATGACCGAGTTCTACGCCTTTCATGTCATACGGGATCCCGTCCGTAATATCGGAAGGATTTGTATGATTAGGCACGAACGCGAATTCTGCATCCTTATCGATAAAGCGTTGTATGAGCCATGGACAGGCTACTCGTTCTACATTTCCATGCTCTCTTGTTACCCATTTCATAAATTGGTTCTCCTTATATAAATTATTATGGAAAGCGTTGATTCAATAGCTTGCGGCATTGATCGATCTGCAATCGTAATCTGCGTCCAGATTCTGACTCAAAATAATCTCTGGCTTCGATCGCTTGAAACGAGCGCTGCAATTTTCGGAAATCATCTCTGACTTTGAGCGCTTGGGCTGGGCTGAACTCCCATTCTTCTTCTTCCTCCAGTGTTTCCAACATTCGTTCGAGCGCAGGATTCAACTCACGATACTCCGCATCGCGAGTTTCATTGAACTGCTGAACCATCTCCGCATCTTTCTCTTTTGAGAATGTCGTTGAATGAAAGGTGAACTCTTGACCGCCGAATTCGACGACCTTTTCTGCAAGCACTCCAATAAAGAGTTGAACATCATCTGTATCGGGAACGATGCAAACGCCATCTTGTAAATAAAGTGCACCGTATTTCTTGATTTCTCTCCACACATAAGCACGGTATTTCGTTGGTTTAGATGGTAGCTTGTATATAAATACGATCCAGTTCACCTTAGAAGACACCCTCCAATTTTATAATCCCCAATCTATAAAATAAACTATTTACAAAAACTTATAACGACTGTTACAATGTAACCATTGTTATAAATTCCCTGACCTATTATGATAAAAATAGGAATAGATCTTTTATCTTAGGAGGGAATTTTCTTAAAGAAATTTTACGTTATTACAATGGGTGAGGTTTTTCCAGCTGTAACAGTATTGTCAACGGGGTGCGGTTTATCTGCCTCAAAACAGGCAGGAGAAGCTGCAAGTACCCCAAGCACTGCTGTTTCTGATTCTACCACAAAGGCGGCTTCAACGGCGAGTACGGTTCCTGCATCTAGTGGGGACAAAGAATTAGTTATCTATTCGGCTGTAGGATTTGATCAAGTCATAGCAGATGCCTTCGAGAAAAAAAGTGGTATTAAAGTAAAGTTGGTCGATGACTCAACAGGTCACTTTTAGCCAAAATTCAAGCTGAGAAAGCAAATCCACAGTGGGATGTTACTTGGTTCTATGGTCCCTCTAGTATGCAAGGCCTTATTTACTCCAGGAGGGTTAATCGCAGCAATGTCATTTCGGTTGTTCCGTGTCGTTTATTTATCCGTTCTAAGTCTAAGAGGGTTGGGGCCAGAGTATGAAGATGCGGAAAGAATACTTGGGGTGAAGTCCTTTATTGTTTGGATGAGGATCAACATCCCGTTGCCTTTTCCGGTGATTTTGACTGGTGCTACGCTCTCGTTTGCTGAGTCTGTCAGTGATTTCAGATTTGCCTCAGCGCTTGTTCCACAGGCACACATCCCACTTCTGACATATTCGATTTTCACAGCACTTTAACCAAATGCCCGTAAATTTCTCGCAATTGGGTGTGCTGTCGATCGTTTTGATCGGAATTATCGCAATTGCTTTGTGGAGTCAAAAATTTATTCTGGGTAAAGGTTCTTACAGTATGATTCAGAACCAAATTCGTGTGCATTGCGATCAAAATGGAAGGAACATGCTTTGGACAGTCTGTGGCTATTTGTTCATTTTTGTAGCATTTAATACGGAGAAAAACAAGTTTTGTCCGGAATCGACATATCTATTGAGAAAGGCGACTTTCTGGCGCTGCTTGGTCCCTCAGGCTGCGGAAAGACGACTCTGCTGCAAGCCATTGCAGGTCTTGTTTCAATTGATGAAGGGAAGATCCTGATCGACAGGACCACTGTTTCGGAGGCAGGTAGAGAGATTCCTCCTGAAAAGAGAAACATTGGAATGGTGTTTCAAGATTTTGCTTTATGACTGCATATGAATGTGTTTGAGAATGTAGCATTTGGGCTCAAGCTACGAGGAGTACGAGGAGATGCTCTCCGAATGCGGGTACTCGAAACATTAGGGGTTTTTCATATGGAGAAATACGTGGCTAAATATCCACATGAGCTATCAGGTGGCCAGAAACAGCGAATTGCAATGGCTCGCGCGCTAGAGCCAGAGCCGCGCCTAATTCTGATGGATGAGCCATTGTCCAGTTTGGATGCCGGTTTGAGGGACGAAATGAGAGTAGAACTGGTGCGAATTTTTAAACAGCTTGGCATGACAGTTGTTTATGTAACGCACGATCAGATGGAAGCCATGAGTATGGCTGATCAGATCGTCATTTTGAAGGATGGACGATGTGAGCAACAGGGAATTCCCGAAACACTCTATAATGAACCTGTTTCTGAGTATGTGGCGAAATTCATGGGCTCAGCGAATATCCTTCGAGGCGATATGCACATCGGCAGTCTCTTTATCCGACCTGAAGACGTGCAAATAGTTCTTGGAATGGAGGAAATGGCAGTGCCGATCGAGATGGAAGAACTTTCAGGTACTGTTGTATTGGCTTCTTATCAGGGGCAGAAGTATCGATATTTTGTTGACATTCCAATGTACGAACGCCCCATCGAAGTTACACATAACGAGAAAATTAAAGTTGGTGAAAGCGTTCGTCTTTGGATTCCGATTCATAAGTGGCGTGAGATTCAATCTGTGTAAACGAAATCATCGCGAGGAGTGAAGACTTTGATATTTACTTACTACGCGGCGCTGTCTAGTTTTTTAGGAACAAGTGTCGAATTTGTTGAGGCTTTAACGGTTATTTTGGCCGTAGGAGCCGTAAGGGGCTGGAGAAGCGCGTTAATCGGAGCAGGGGCTGCACTCGCTATTTTAGCTCTGTTGGTATTTGCCATTGGAGCCCCATTAGTACATATGATTCATATTGGTTGGGTTCAGCTTATCGTGGGATTATTTATGCTGTTATTCGGTATTCGGTGGCTGAGGAAGGCAATTCTGCGTTATGCCGGTTTAAAAGCACTGCATGATGAACAAGAGAGTTACGAGAAAGAGTTACAAAGGCAGCAAAATGCCGGTCAAATTCGCCGAGGAATTGATTCCTTCGGGTTCATTACCTCCTTCAGTATTACGTTTTTAGAAGGGATGGAGGCGATTTTTATCGTGATTACGCTTGGAACGAGCGGTGCCAATCTTATGAATGCATCGGTACTTGGTGCGAGCTTAGGAGCTGTAGTAGTGCTGGTGGTTGGTATTATATTCCGCAAACCTCTCATTAGAGTGCCAGAGAACACGATGAAGTTTATTGTTGGTCTAATGCTAACTAGCTTCGGGGCGTTCTGGGTTGGTGAAGCTTTTTCTGTCGAGTGGCCCCAAGCAGATTTATCAATTGTCTATATGGCGATCACCCTATTATTATTTTCCTGGATGATAATTCGCCATTGCAAATCCCGCATGAATAGATCTGCATCGATTAGTCAGAGGAAGTCGGAGGCGATTTAGAATGAAAGTATTAGCTACTCTTTGGGGACTTATCGTCGACGATGGTAGACTGGCCTACACTCTCGGATTGTTTATTATGATTGGGGCGGCTTTGTCGTACATTCATCACCCATGGATTGCTGCAATTGTCATTTGGCTGGGGTTACTAGTTTCTTTATGGGTTTCGGTCATACACCAATTAAATAAGAATCAGGGTATTGATAAGGGTGTAGCGGGAAGATAATGAAACTACTTTAATAACTCACTCAGTGTCGGTGGGAAGGTGACTTGTCAGTAGGAGTTCCAAAGGAAACCTCGTACGATGAAAATTTCATTATGAAGAGTGATGATAAGTGGTTTCGTGAACTAGCGGAAAATTTTAGTTTAATAAACAAACAGGGAGTAGTTTGCCGTGGCAACTGCTCCCTGTTTGTTTGGGTGTAACGGACACAAGGTAACATAAAAAGGAAACAGAATAATGAAATAAAAATACTACTGCATTCTTAAAGGGGGAAAGTGAAATTTTTAGATATTACTATAATAATTTCAGTTATAATATTGCTTTGGCAAGGAGGGAGAAAATAATTGTCTCCGAAATGCTACCCGTTATAAAGGTGAATGTACATAGAATCGTTTATCTTGAAATGGTACCAAAATATGAAAGCATTTTATCTAAGACGGGGAGAAGAACTGCCAGGCAGGAAGTGCTCCTTAAAAGAGACTATGTAACAAATGAGTTTGTTAATAGTGATGATCATATTTTCGATAAATAACATTAGAAATCTCAAAGGTTTTAGACTAGATTAATGTTTGCACATTCACGTTTTACTATAGCAGATGTCCATACAATTTATGAATTAGCAACATAGAATTATATATATTGATGGAAGGGGGAAATAGTATGAGCTTTGCAGATCTTCATGTTTCTACTGCTACGAAAGGAGTCTCAATTATTACGTGTACAAATAACTCCAAATTTATTAATAATGTATTTAGAAATTATAATAATCAGATTGGAATTAATAAAGAACTTATTATTATCGTCAATCGAGATGATGTAAGCCTAATTCCCTACCGAAATAAGGCTAAGAATCTCAAAAATGTTTCGATTTACCGTATTCCTGAAAAAACTTCACTAGGAAACTGTTTGAATTTTGCCATTGCCAGAGCTAAATATAAATATATATCAAAGTTCGATGATGATGATTATTATGCACCGAACTATTTAAGGAGAAGTATGAGTGTTTTAATGCGAAAAGATGTAGATGTTGTTTGGAAAAGCTCCGTATATGTTTATCTACATTCAAAAAAAAGCTTGTTTCTTCGTAATCCTAACCGAGGAGATAGACTAGTCGGATTTGTAGCCGGCGGAACGATTATGTTTAAGAAAAAGGTATTCAATCGTGTGAAATTTGCAAATATATCATTAGGTGAAGATTCACGGTTTTTAAAAAAATGTAGAGCTAGAGGATTTAAAATTTATTCTACAGATAAATTCAATTATGTTTATATTCGAAGAAAAAATCCAAAGAGTCATACTATGAAAGTGCAGGATCGTTATTGGCTTAAAAATAGCAAGCTGGTCAAACACACTCTGAACTATAAGGGCCTTGTAAGGTTGTAACAAATAAGGGGTGTTGTCTTTTGTTGTGGCCAGGGATTGTGGGTTAGAAGACAAAACTAGATAATTAAGGAGAAGAAGGTTAGTTTCCATAAGAGAGACAGAAATACATCTTCGAATGGTCATTATTCAGCTAAACGGGAGAACGTTAGCTGAATAAATGTAACAAGAATGAAATCTTATTTTCATATAGCTTTAATGAACCAAGCCTATAATAAAACTGACCCCCTTTAAAATATAAATAATTATGACCCACAGCAAGTTGCTGTGGGTCACTTTTTTGTACATTGAAGTAACGGGAGTTTCCTTCAATAATGAGGGAACTAATCAGTTCCTGATAGTATTCGTGAGTCTCTATATGTAAAAACTTCAGTAATTAGACTTAAGTCTAGGTCTTCTCAAAAAACGTACATATATTGTATGGTCAAACATTACCCTCATTCCACCTTAATTGGTGGTTTTTTATGAATTGGGAAATTGAGTTGAACGATTTAGCTCAATAATTAGGCTTGATCTTGTTGCATTTCGCAACATTACCGAATAATAAGAAGTATTCAATCTAAGGTAGTGGTTGAAATGGCTGCTTTGAGCAAATTTCAAATTACAATCTTTTTGTCACAGAAAGATTTTTTTGAAAATATTCGCAGGAATTTTAAAAATATAACACTGATTCTTAAGAACAGTATCCGTTACCTAGCTCTAGATGATGTACTGGAGATTCTGGAGTATGATCTAAAAGAAGGCAATGCCAGATTCCTTTTTGCAACAGATGGATCTGAATATGTATCGAGTCCACGAAAAGGTGGAACAGCAAGAAGAGAAGGGGTCAACTTCCAAATTGATCCCTTAATAATCTACAGGTGCACTTCCTCGCGAAATGCTTGAACTTGCTTAACTGACGAGTAACGAAGTTGAATAAAAACAAGGAGCAGATCTGCCTCGACAGCTGCTCCTTGTTTTATTGACGTTCGAGCTGCATGTATGGCTAACGGGCAGCATAGTTAAATGTTATGAGGCATATTTTGTTTTGGTTCGACACCGTCTCGGTCGTGATTGATAATGAGGGGAACCTAGATGGCTAAGATGATTTTGTCGCGGTTTACGGATGTCGTTCAATTTTACAAATGACGGCCGGTGATATAACGGTTATTCCAATAGCCCGAGTTCAAATCATAGATGGCAACGCCTCGACTCGGCGAGTTGCCAACGAATTTGCCGTTACCCAAATAGATACCGACGTGGTTGATGTGGCCCGGTGTACTGACGCTGAACATCACGAGATCGCCCTTCTGCAGATGTGCTTTGTCCTTTACAGGCGATCCGACGCGAGTCTGGGCACTGGAGCCCCATGGGATAGAAATACCGTTTTTGCTGAATACAAATTGTGTGAATGAGGAGCAGTCGAAAGCCAGGTGTTGCGGATCTTTGACGCCAAAGCGGTATTTCACTTTACCCTGGTAAGACAGTGCCGTATTCACGATTTGATCTGCCTTTGAGGCGCTCACCGTTGCGGCTTGCGCAGACGGTGCAGGCAGCAGTAGGCTTGCCGAACCGAATAAGGAAAGGCTTAAAGCTATGCCCACTAATGATTGGCTAAGGCGATTTTTCTTCACGTGTGTCATGTTCGAACATCCTCCTTATGAATCTAGTTAGTATAGTTGGTAGACCAGCTCGGCCACCTGAGCCCACTATACCATAGTTTTTAATGAAAGGATTTACCAGAGAAGTTCCCAAGACAAGTGGGTTCTAGGAAAAATCGTTATTATTAGAAATTAATGAGAATACGATAAGTGGATTATACTTGACATCTCCAATCTAAGGAAAACGTACTATATTTGTTTAACTCTAAATGGAGAACGATAGCGGAATAGATTAATGGCAGGTAAGCTTGTTTGCCAAGATCTTAATTGTCATTTTTATTGATTCGCTGATACCGGGGTCTGTATCAAATGACAATAGTTAACTTGTGACTCAGCTTAGGGACTTTCACGCCAAAAGGGAAAGCCCCTTCCGCTTGTCTTTCAGCAGAAGGGGCTAGGCTTAATAAATGCTGTTCGGTTGTCTTGTCGAAGACCATTTCGATCTTGTCGATCTGGCGCTTGTCGTTCAAAGTGATCTTCTGGATGATGAGATGCAGCAGCGTCTTTCGCTACTCCAAAGTAGATGACCTCAGAAAGTATTCAAAACGTCTCAAAAAGGATCACTTAGTTACGTAGAGGTTGTAAGTGCGGGAGTCTTGGGGAATCTAGTCGGTTCGGTTCTTATATATTGGATAGGAACCAAGTGTGCTAGAACTATTGCTCGTGAAGTATGGCAAATATTTGTGGATCAAGCCCGAACATATGGACAAGGCTGAGCGATGGTTTGGTCGCTATGGCGAATGGGCAGCATTCTTCGGTCGTAATTTTCCGCTGATCCGCACCTTTATTTCCTTGCCAGCTGGAATCGCAAAAATGAATTTCACGCGATTTGTGCTATAAACGTTCCTGGGCTGCTTACCATGGAATATGTTATTAACGTATCTTGGATATAAACTAAGGTCAAATTGGCAGCAAGTCGAACCTGTGAGAAGATGCTTTAGGAGAAGCGGGAGGCTATTGAGCTGGGATGGCTGGGTTCGATAGCTTTCTTCCTTCAAATTTTTCATGTGAAAATGTAAGCGATTTACTCAAAAGGAAATGTAACGAAGGAGGATTAGAACTTTGAAGAGAACAATGTTGATCTGGATCGTCATGGTATCCCTTGTATTATCGGCGATTCTCACACCTGTTATTCCGGGTACGCAAGCATACGCCGCTGGTGAAACTCAATATGAAGCAGAATCAGCTGCAGGAGTCGATGTAGGTACGCAAACGGTTACAGGTGCTGTTTATTCAGGAACAGGATACAGGGATTTGGGGGATAAGTCGAAGGGTTCAAGTCTCACCTGGTCATCCGTGCAAGCGGTTACATACGGAAATTATATGGTCAAAATCAACTATAGTAATACGGATTCTGCACCTAAACCGATCAGCTTGAATGTGAACGGCCAGAAGGTGGCTACATTCGCCGGCAGCCAGACAGGCAAAGGGCCGACACCGGTTTGGGGCGTTCTCACTGCGGTTGTGATGTTAAACCAAGGACCCAATCTCATCCAAGTTTCCTCTGAAAGCGCTGACGGTCCTCAGGTAGACGTCCTGGAAGTGATGCCTTTTGCGGCAATATTTGAAGCGGAGAATGGCGCAGGTGCTGCTCATTCGAATGTAACAATCGCGGCTAATACAGGCACTGCACCTGGCTTCTCCGGAACGGGTTATGCCAGTATAGCTGCAGGTGTCGCCGGATATATGCAGTACAACAGTGTGATCGTTCCTCAAACGGGCAAGTATACGATGAAAGTCAGGTATTCCAACGGCAGCACGGCCAGACCGTATGCCGTAACGGTGAATGGTACGCGTGTTCAAGACGCCAAGGGCGCGGCAACAGGCGCATGGGCTAATTGGCGATTCGAGGAGCTTGTGGGCATCGATTTGCATGCAGGGGTGAATACGCTAAAGATTGAGCGGATCGGTGCGAATGCCACCCCGGTGATTGATCGCTTTGAATTTGTATCTGAAGCCTCAATTGAACTAGGCGATCAAACGTTTCGAACGACCACTTTTGAAAACTCGGATGTGGACCCCGTGATTGCGGGTACGGCTGCAGGAGCGGCGTTGAATTCACTGTTGATTAGCGGCAGCGCATTGAAGAGCACATCAGCTAGTACGGTCAAAGTTGTAGATCACGCAGGTTCCCGCTGGGCAGAAGTGACTTCGCCGGCAACGAAGCAAGGAATTGCTGGATTTCCCTTCCATACAAGTTGGCTTGCGCCGGTTCCGATGAAGAACTATACGCTCGAATCGAGCTTCATCCTGAAGGATGACAAGGCGAATTATTTATTTAAACTCGTTAGTGCAGCGGGTTTAGAGAGTACCATTTTTGCCTTTGGGATGGATAATCTGATTTATGCACGTTCAGACAGTTCATCCGTTGGAGCATTAGCAGCGCGAGCGAATTGGTCCCAGGATACCGTCTATAAAGTGAAACTGATTGTTTACCTGGATACCAAGAGCTACGACATGTATCTGAACAATGTCAAGATTGTGAATAGCGAACCGCAGCAAGATGATGCTTATCTGGGAGGACTAAAAGGTTTCTTCCTGGAGGTCAAGGACGGAGCGCGGCAAGAAACGAAGATTCTTGTTGACGATATTCAACTTTTGGGTTCAAATGCAACAGGCACGGCACCCGTCAGCAACCCGAATCCGGGCGCTCTATTCGTAGAACAGCCGTATATCGGACAGCCGGTCGTCTATTATGTAAGTCCTACTGGACTGGATACGAATAATGGTCTCACTATATCAACCGCATTCAAGACGGTTAATAAAGCTGTAAGTGTCACCAATCCGGGAGATACGGTCAACATTATGCCAGGTACTTACTCTGCCGCTAATGATGCGAATGATTTGGTACTCATCAATCGTTCTGGTGCAAAAGATACAAAGACCGGGGTAGCGCATTACATTACCTACAAGGCGTATGATCCGCTTCATAAGCCAAAGCTGCTTCTTCCCCCGAATATCAAAGGGGTCTGGGATATGGTGCAGGTGGATGCCAACTATATTATTGTTGACGGTCTTGAAATTGAGGGCACCAATTCAAGCTGAACCTTGGCTGAAGGCGAGGCCAATTACAATAGCAAGGTTGCCGGAGGTTCAGATTGGTCTACCTATGCCAAGACTAACACGAACGGCATAACCTTAACTGGTCATCATATCGTTGTCAGAAATAATCATGTTCACCACATGGCAGGTGGAGGGGTTGGCGGCGGCGGTGATTATATTACCGTAGAGAATAACGATATCCACTCCAACAGCTGGTATACGTTCTATGCGACTAGCGGCATCAGCTTCATGAATGATTATGATACCGACAACAATACGACGGACTTCAAAATAATCGTTCGCAATAACCGCGTTTATGACAATGAAACGAAGGTGAAGTGGGAAAGAACGAAAGGCTACTCCGATGGCAATGGGATTATCTTTGATGTGGATGAAGCCTATAAGGGTAAAAAGCTGGTTGTGAATAATGTCGTCTATAACAATGGCGGCGGTGGCATTCATGCCTATCGAAGCAATAACATCCATGTCATCAATAATACGATTTACCATAACAGTCGAAGTCCGTACTTGAAATATCCGAATATGGATGCCCAGTCCGCTGACAATTCGGTCTTCTTAAATAACATCTCCATTGCCAGAGATGAAGAGGACGAATATGCCAATTTAAACAGCGGTTGGAACAACCTGTTTGCGTACAATGTGTACGGCGGCAACGTTCGCTTTCTCGGACAGAATGAACAAGTGATAGATCCGAAATTCGTATCTGTAACAGAAGCAACCTACGATTTCCATTTGCAGGCCGATTCACCCGCCATTGATCAAGGTACCCGCACGTATGCACCAAGCTTGGATGTGGAAGGAAACGCGCGTCCGTATGGAGGACCTGGCTCGAATGGACGGGTGGATATCGGGGCATACGAATCAGCTTTTAACAGTACAAATCCCGTAGTCGATGATTCGGTGCAATTCAATCCGGCGCCGCCGGATCAAGTTCTGGGAGCTAAAGCAGCGCAAGGCACACCGACGATTGATGGGCAAGTCGACGGTCTATGGTCTTCCGCCGAAAGCTTCCAAGCACTTAAGATAAGTGATAAGACGAAGGTTGCGCCGTTGGCAACCATGCGATTGCTATGGGATGAGCATAATTTGTATGTCTTGGCAGAAGTGAAGGATGCCAATTTGAAGGCTACAGGTGGCAATCTCTTTGAACATGATTCCATGGAATTTTTTATTGATGAGAACAATGCAGATACGGTCGCGTACCAGTCCGACGATAGCCATTATCGGGTCAATTATTTGAATTTGAAAAGTGTGGGCAAAAACGCGACGACGAGCAGCTTTTCATCTGCTGCAACCATCGTAGAAGGCGGCTATGTGATCGAAGCGGCGCTCCCGCTCAGAACGATAACAGGTGCTGTTGGAACCGTCATTGGCTTTGACGCTGGTGCCAGTGATGACAGTAACTATGATGGCATTCGAGATAATGCTACCATGTGGAGCAATCAACGATTCAACTCCCATGCCTCTACGCAATGGTTTGGCAATGTAACCTTCGCAGCAGCTCCAACTCTTGCAAGTATTCAACCTGTTACGGTGAGTACTACGGCTGGAACTGCGCCAATCCTGCCAACTGTCGTCACAGCCGTGTATAGTGATAATTCTACATCGACGGTGAACGTCTTGTGGGATGCCGTGAATCCCAGCAGTTATGTAAGCCCAGGAACCTTTGCGGTTAACGGTACGGTTAGTGGGACTGCTCTCAAAGCGGTTGCCAATGTAATTGTAAAAGCAGTTAACACTCCAAGTAATGGAGGCTCATCAGGTTCATCAGGCGCAGCACCAATGCCGAGTCCTTCTGTAATTGAGGGCTCCTTGGTTAGATTAACTCCGACCCTCACAGGCACAGTAGCGACAACTCATCTTACACAGGAGCTTCTTCTAAAGCTGCTGGCACAAGCCCCAAACAGCGGAACAGGTACCAAAAAAGCGATTGTGGAAGTTAAACCAATTACAGGAGCTCAGTCCTATGTGCAGGGTCTGCCTATCCAGTTCTTTCAAGATGGAGATGGAACCAACAAGCTGGAAATCCAGACCGCTCTAGCAACCGTAACCGTTCAAGATCATATGCTGAAGGCAAAAGAGATGACGGGATCTTCCAAAGTTGAGCTCAGCATCGCAGCAACGGATACCTCCAGCTTGAAGAATGAGCTTAAGGAAAAAATCGGCCATAAGCCTGTGTTGGATCTGGCTCTCTTGGTCGATGGTAAACGGATCGAATGGAAAAACAATCAAGCTCCGGCAACCGTATCTATTGCCTATCAGCCGACTGAGGAGGAGCGGAAGAACCCGGAACATATCGCGATCTGGTATATCGACGGGGAGGGCAAGGTTGTCAAAATTCCATCCGGTAAATATGATCCTGCTGCAGGGAAGGTCACTTTCACCACGACACACTTTAGCCAATATGCCGTCGGATATGAAGTGAAAAGCTTCGGGGATCTGGGGAGCTTCTCTTGGGCTAAACATCAGATTGAGGTGCTGGTATCCAAAGGAGTTATTAACGGCAGGAGCGATACGACCTTCGCGCCAAGTGAGAGCATAACAAGAGCTGATTTCATAGCCCTGCTGGCGCGAACGTTAGGACTGGAAGCGGAGGCGAGCACCAATCTCTCTGATGTGGATGCTTCAGAAGGGAATAATCAATTCGCACCGCAACAACCGATCACTAGACAGGATATGATGGTACTGATCGCAAGAGCGATGAATGCAGCAGGCAAGGCATTGCCAACGGCTGCTGCTGCAGACTTGAACCCTTTCATAGACGGTGATCAAGTGTCCGACTATGCGGAAGACAGTGTGGCAGCTCTTGTAAAAGCTGGTTTCGTCCAGGGAGATGGCGTCAACCTATCCCCAAGAGCTTACACTTCGAGAGCAGAAGCAGCTGTCTTGATCTACAGAATTTATATGAAGTAATTATCAAAGAAGCGCAACCTGTTTATACGATAGGAAGATAGTCGTAAGAGTCGGGGAATAATCGTGGAATTGTTCCCCGATTCTTAAATGACTTGGATAAGGAGGTGCTGGGCTTCGAATGCAGTAGCAAGGGTATCTTGTAAGGTATGCCATATTTTTGTTTATTGAAGGAGGAACGGTCAATGGGTTTAGGATTCGGATTAAACAAATCAACAAGGTTATTGAGCTTGTTCTTATCTCTGCTTGTAACTTGTTCCACGGTTGTTTTCGTTGCACCTGCGTATGCCGCTGTGCAAACGTACTATGTCGATATCGACACAGGTGTGGATGCCAGCGGTTATGGAACCAGTCCCGGCACACCATTCAAGAACATTCAATATGCCGCTAATTTGACCAACCCGGGAGATACCGTGTGTCATGAATGGAACCTATTATAAGACAAACGATCAGGATATATTCATATTACGCGATCCGGGAATTCCAACTCCACGGGCGGCTATATCAGCTACTTGGCCTATCCGGGTCATAGGCCTAAGCTCAAGGCGATTGATGCGTGGAATCACATTGTTGTAAACGCTTCCTACATTAGAATTGAAGGTTTTGAAATCGAAGGAGCTAATACCAATCTTACATTAAGCGATGGTAAAGCCCGGTATAATCATTTTGTACAAAATAAACCGACCAACTCCATTGATTGGAATTATGTCCACAAAACGCAGACGAATGGCATTTATATGAAGCCCGAAGCAGGGAGCACCTCCTATCCTCATCACATTATCGTGAAGAATAATATCGTTCATGACGTGCCCGGCGGGGGGATTAGTGCCTCGGATGCTGATTATTTGACCATTGAGAACAATACGGTATACAACAACTCCTGGTATACGCTTTATGCGACAAGCGGCATCTCGATCCTGACTCCCAAGAATACGGATTCATATATCACGAGCTATAGAAACATCATTCGTAACAATCGGGTGTATAACAATAAGACATTGGACAAATGGGAGAAAACACAAGATTATTCTGATGGTAACGGAATTATTATCGATAGTACCAAGAATGCTCCCGCATACATTGGAAAGACGGTGACAAAATGATATGGTTTTCTCTAGTCTCATTTACCGTAATAAATGCCAAACCGACCGCCTTCTTTTTGACATACATGCTTGGTATGCACACCTTTGTCTCCCAAAGATTGCAGGAGACGACTCCCGAACGGATCTGTACCGATCGCGCCTACCATTCGGACGGAAGCACCGCTTTGGCTGCAGCAACGGCTTGATTGGCTCCTTTTCCTCCAGGGTGATAAGAGGTTCGCTGACTCTCTACTGTTTCTCCAGGCTGTGGGAAGCTGCGCAGTTCGTTCACAATATCCATATTGATACTGACTACAACATAGAGTGATTTCATGAAGAATTCATTCCTTTCGCATATGATATTATCATTGACTCTATCGGTTTATTCCTAGTGTAAGGCTTGAACATCTGAATTGAAATAATGAACCTTATTTTCACAAAGAATGAGAATGGGATGCACATATTGAGAAGTATTCGAGAAGATTCTCCTTTACACTATAGACAAGATGACAGGATAACAATGGAGGCAATCATATGGCTGGATGGGTAAAACTACAAGAATTATTGAAGGCAGAAGTGCAGCAGCGAAGAGATGAGGGCTGTATGGTTGACGGGTTCCCTGCACGTATTCAAGAAGCAGGGGATAATCAAGTGAAATTGATGGCTATTTACACAGAAATGTGCGCGCTAGAACCCCAAGCGCCTAATGTTGACGAACCAAATGAATTGGAAGCGATTAAGCAGCTACGCCCTGTAGGACCGCGAATTCTCAAGGATAATTTGAATGCTGATCAGTGGTTAGATAAATTTCATGGCGCATGGTTGGGAAGATCCATTGGCTGCGCCTTGGGTAAACCTTTGGAGTACCCGTGCTTTATGGGAGGGTCTGATGGGAGACCTGGTTGGGAGAATGTTTATCTATGGTTTAAAGGGGCAAATGCTTGGCCGATTACGGATTATACACCGGGCGCTTCAACAGCCGAGCAAGACTATGGCATTAAATTAGCGCCATATGGAATGGAAAGCGTGCTAGAACGAATTTCCTATATGCAAACCGACGATGATATCCGTTACACCGTGCTGGGATTGATGATGCTAGAGCGCAAAGGGAAGCAATGGGGCTCTTGGGATATCGGCAAGCTGTGGCATGAGGTGCTGACCTATAAGCAAGTGTGCACGGCGGAAACGCAGTCCTATCTGAATTTTGCCCAAGTAACGGATCATTACGAAGTGAACGGACAACCCGCCGATTGGGCGCAAAAACAGGATTGGATTCGAACTTATCTCAATCCATACCGCGAATACATCGGAGCGCAAATTCGTGCGGACGGCTTCGCCTATGGAGCGGCCGGTCAACCGGAATTGGCCGCGGATTTCGCCTGGCGTGACGCTTCATTCTCTCATGTGCGCAATGGGATCTACGGGGAAATGTTCGTTGCTGCGATGATCGCTGCGGCATTCGTAGAATCTGACCCGCTCCGAATTGTTGAGATTGGTTTGAGTGAGATTCCTCGGAACTGCCGACTTGCTCATGACGTACAGCAAGCTGTGAAGATCGCACAAAGTACCAACGATCAGCTTGTTTTGGTCGAACAGATTTGGGAAGCATTCAAGCATTACGATCCTGTGCACACGAATAACAATGCAGCGTTGGTGGCGGCTTCTCTTGTATTTGCAAAAGGGGACTTCAACGTCGCAGTAACCACTTCCGTATTGGGTGGGTGGGATACGGATTGTAACGGAGCCACGGTCGGTTCGATTATGGGGGCGGCATTAGGAGCCAGGCAGCTGCCGAACCATTGGGTAAAGCCGCTGAACGATACGTTGTACGCCGAGGTGACAGGGTTCCATCCGATTGCTATATCCGAGTGCGCACGGAGAAGTTATGACGTGTTCAGAAAGTTAAAGGGCTAGCGATAATCAAATAGGCGTTCCAAGAGCGTTTTGCATGGGAGCGGAGTTTCCTTTGCAAGACGTTTTTCTGTTATGATAAGAATAGAACAGTATCGCGAAAAAGGTGTGTTCATTTTGATTCACCATATTACTTATGACGACTGTGAATTACCTGTAAATATATTTAAATGGGTTCCCCAAACCGTCTTGGAGATCCAACATCATCACCACAGCTTTGAAATTGGTTTGTGTTTATCAGGGCGGGGGGTATTCCATTTTGGGAACCGGACTTATCCTATTGCTCAGGGTCATACGTTCATTGTGAATGTACTGGAGATTCATATTGCACAGGCGGATGAGGACGATCCGTGTGAATTCGTCTTTATTAATTTCGATCCCGAACTCTTGGAGAAGGAAGAACCTGAGTTAATGGTTCCTTTTCGGTATTACCCCTTCCACTTCAGTAATCTCCTGAAGGGGGACATGGAGAGTATGGCACGATTGCGTCTAATTATCCAGCATATGTGGGAGGAGAAGGAAAGGATGGCTCCCGGGTTTCGAACAGCTATCAAGAGCTTGTTGCTGTCACTGTGCGTAGAGCTGCTCCGCCTGTCTAAACAGGAGATAAGCAGTTCGAAATGGAATGATGGTCTACGAAACTATGAGCATATTCGTCCTGTTTTATCCTATATCTCTGAGCATTATCAGAAGGATCTCGATCTACTTCAATTAGGCCAGTTGTTTCACCTCAGCCAGTCCCACCTATCTCGGTTGATTCTAGAAGCGACAGGCAGGAAGTTTAAGAACCACCTTCTTACCCTTCGCATCCAACATGCTAAGCGGTTGCTGGCCGGGTCAGAGCAGAGTGTCACGGATATTTGTTACGACTGCGGCTTCCAGAGTATGGCGACCTTTTACCGCAACTTTAAGCAATACGTTCTGCAGTCACCCGAGGAATACCGCCGCAGCTGTACTTTTTAGATATGATGATCCGAACATTGATTAAAATAGAAAGGAGCAGTTTGCCACTTGGCAGCTGCTCCTTCGTTCTGCATATCTCTAGGATAACAAGCTCTTTACTTACTATTCCGGCTGCTTAAGGCGATTCGGAAGGTCTTGATTTCATAAGGCAGGATAGGACTTACAATTTTTTCATTGTCACAAGAGAGTTGGTCATATCTGTTTTCTATTAAATCGGAGACCCATGCGCGTGCAGCCCCTCGGACATATACTTTGATTTCGTCTTCAATTCCAGCTGTCTCATAGACACGTATAATTATTTCACCAGAGTTATCTTCGGCTGCCTGAATGCTTGAAAGCAAGACATGGGAAGGCTCCAATTGCACATAAGAAACCGGCAGGATAGGGGAACTGGCCGAGCTTCCGCATAACGGATTGTTAACTTCCTGCGCCATTTGCACGACAGGCGAATGCTGCCAAACGCCTTCATAGGGAACTAGCGCAAATGTAAAAGTGTGCTCGCCATGCTGCGAAGATTGCGAGTCGATCGGCACGTTAGGCCAAATCGACTGCGGAGCGCGCAGCAGCGTAGCTGCCAGTGTGCCGGAGGAGACGACTTCGGCTCCAACGACGCCGGTGTTGATTAGTGCAATACCTTTGCTGCCGTCCTCGATTGCGACGAAACGGTGAGCCGGCCATTCGCCTTTAGCCGTTTTGGTTTCAACATATTGCTTTCGGCGCACAGTTCCGAATGGAATTTCATACCAAGCGTCCGAGCTGGCCAGCGAGGCTGCCAGCTTAAGCCGAATGCGGCTTTGTTCGCCGTGCCAGTGCAGCTTCAGCGTTAGATCGAGACGCTGCTTACCCGTAAGCAGCACAAATTCGGCTTCGAATCGCAGCTCATTTCCCTCCCCAGCCCAGGCAAGAGACGGGAATTCGCCGGTTAGGCGTAGTCGCTGGCAAAAGGATGTTGGTTCAAACACATGAACTTTCATGCGACACGCAGCGGAACTGACTTCGCCGCCGTTCGGATGCTCAATCTGGAAACTCCCGGTATCAGGCTGAATAACTAGAAAATCACCTGCATGCTCTAGCAACGTGTGGTTAGCAGCTTTCAACACTAGCCGCCGGATGCCGCTAGAATCACACTCTAACAGAAGATGCTCGTTCTCGATAAGCCCCGAAGAGACCTCGGCAGGAGCTTGCTCTGCTTGCGCACGGCCATCGTTATAATAGACGATGCAGGAAGAAATACCTGTTGCCGGTACGTCGGCAAGACAGTGAAGTTTGCCTTCGTGAATTTCGAAGGGAACGCTTCGCTCCTGGATGTGCACGTCTGCGATCGGAATGTGTGTATCGGCCAGCGGCAAGAACAGCCTGTCGCTGCGCCTCCAAGGCAGCCCATTCGTGATGGCATAAGTAAGACAACGCTTATTGGGAGGAGGTGCGGAAGCTGTAGGAACAGCAAGACGTTGAAGCGCTTCTTGGAGCAACGCATCAGCGCTGCGATCGATGTTCTGATAACGTCGCATCAAGTCCAGATAAATAGGAGTTGGATGCGAGCCGGTAAATACGTCGTGAAACTGGGTATAGGCCATCTCCCACCAGGCTTCTTCGAGCGCCATAGAGGGAAGGCTGCCAGCTAACGCTTGCCATTTCTCGGCTTCTAACAGCTTGGTCTCGACTCTCCGGTTAGTCGTGCGGATTTCTGTGCGCAGTGAAAACGTACCTGTAAATTCGGGATTCAGATCAGCGTGGACGACAGGCAGTAAATGCCGTTTAGACTCTAAAGCTTGAAAGTAGTCCCGGGGCAGTGCAAGCTTCCACTCCTCGTCCGCCCGTTCTTCTTGACGCTGCTTCACAAGCTCGACATGGTGGAGGCCGAGCAGCATTTCATTTTCGACGAATGGAATGACAATAAACGGTCCTTCACCATGCAAACCATCCGCCTTCTCAAACAACTTATCGACTGTCTGCCAATCCGAACAATCTGCTTTCGCTACATGCAGGGGAGTGACATAGGAGGAGTAAGAATGCCAGCCGACGACCATGGTTTCACTACCGTCTAGCCCGCGCGCAAGAAACGCATCATGAGGACTCGTTCCGCCGAAGCGGTTGGCAAGCAAATGTGTCTGCCCGAATTGCTTCAAGATCTGCGGCACTTGTGCGTGGATACCGAACGTATCTACGAGCCACCCCGTATCGGGCTTCACGCCAAAAGTGTCATACAACCATTTGGTGCCGATTCGTTGGTTGCGAACGTAGCATTCTCCGTTCGGAACGTTGGTCTCAAGCGTGGAAGCCATGCCCCCGACAACCTCCAGCCGCCCGCTTCGTACATAGGGTTTCAGCCGTTCAATCAAATCGGAGCGCCGTCGCTGCAAGCTCCGGTAATGGTAAGCCTGCTCAAGTACATACGTAAAAGAAGGATGCTGCTCCAGCGTATCCAGCAGCCGAATCATAAAAATGTCGAATAGCTCGCCCATTTCGCGTTCGGTCTTCTTCCAGGCCAGGTCGACATGGGTCATGGCTACGACTAAGAATGTTTTTTTCATACGTGCCACCTCTGTGGTCATATTAGAATCAGAACTTATTATAAGTAATATAATAAGTTCTGTCTAGTGGATCCTCCAACATTGCCTGTTCGTAAAATTCTACTTATAATAACAAGTAGATGAAGTTAAGGACGTGGATCTCAATGGCAGTTGTCAACACAGCGGATATTCGCAGCATGAACAAAAAAAATATTATTCAAGCCGTCCGATCTGGCCAACCGGCAACCAAAAAAGCGATTGCCGACGGGCTCGGGCTCAGCTTTGCAACGGTTTCCAATTTATGCAATCAGCTCATCGAAGAAGGGATCCTTAAGATCGCTTCGTCCGAAAACTCGAGCGGCGGCCGGATTCCGGGCCTTATTTCGCTTGAACCAGGTTCGCGTGGAAGTCTATGTCTCGATCTGAACCAACCGGAGCATGTCAATGCTTCGCTGCTCAATTTACAGAACGAGACTTTGGATTCCGTGACTGCAGCGATTCCTTCCGGACAAGGGCTGACTGAGCGTTTACAGGTCTGTTATGAGGTTGCCATGCAGCTCCTCGACAGACAACAAATGTCCTACGAGCACCTACTTGGTGTGGGTGCTGCGATTCCGGGCATTTTCTATAAAAAGAATAATACTGTCATAAATTCCACAATACCCATCTTCGAGAACCAGCCGGTCAAGAAGCTGTTGGAGGATCGCTTTCAGCTTCCAGTTTATCTGGAGAACGAATCTAATATTCTGGCACTGGCCACTTCGACGCGGCTGCAGCTGAACTCGGGAGAACGCCAAGAAGTTGCTTACATTTATATCGCTGAAGGCTTGGGCGTGGGGATTACTCACCAAGGGGCAATATTTGGGGGCAATCGCGGGTTTGGGGGCGAAGTCAGCCATATGCCGCTTGGTTCTAACCGCTACAGCTGCTACTGCGGACAAGAAGGCTGCGTGGAGACCGAGTTGTCTCTATTCGGATTTTGGAAGTCGTATTCAGGGACCGCTGTACAGGCGCCTTCCGACTCGCTGGCATCATTCTGGAAAGAGTTCGTTGAAGCAGCGCAATCGGGAGAAGAGCGCGCAAGACAGGTCTTGGGGGACAAAGGGCGGTTGCTCGGCAAACTCATCTCTGTCATTACTAACTTATTTGATCCGGATGAAGTGTATGTAGGTGGGATGGTAGAGCCTATTTTTCCCTTCATGTATCCATACCTGCTGGAAGAAGCGACAAGCCGAGTCATAACGAAGGATTTCTACTTTCCTGCAATCAAGAGCGGTGGAGATTACGAGGAGACCATGCATCAAGGATGCGCGGAAATGGTGTTCAAGTTCTGGAGTCCGTAAATGGCTATTAATTTAAATAAGCCAGTTTAAAATGAAGCCCTCTCCTTGGAGACGGGCTTCATTTTTTGCATGTTGACAAAAAGCTTGGGGATAAATTAACATTGTTATTATAAGTCATATAAAAAGTGAGAGTGAAACATTCATGTACCGGCACGATCAATTGGCAGCTCTCTTGAAGGAGCTTCGCACTCATCGCTACAGGCTTAGCGAAAAGTTTGCCTGCATCGGCTTTGACGGCTATGTCGATCGCATTGTGAACGCCGTGAAGTATCGACAGAATGTCAAGAAGTATCAGCGCTTCGATACCATTGCGGAATATGTAGGTCATCTTCAAGCCTGCGCCGGCAAAAGCGGCGACATCGAAATAGTTCCCGTCGCCGAGCAGCTCGGTGGTAACGCGCCGATCATGGCGCAAGCCATGGCCAAACTTGGGGTCAACAGCACGTGTATCGGCACATTGGGCGACCCCGAGCTTCATCCGGTTTTTAGTTGTTTGCCGGAACGATGCAAGCCGATGTCGATTGGCGAGCCGGCACAAACACTAGCCCTTGAATTCAATGACGGGAAAATCATGATGGGGGAGATCGCACCGCTGCATCGAGTTACCTGGGAAAGTGTCTTACAACGCCCGGGACTTGCAGAACTGACAAAGCAATACCGTCTAAGTGATGTGATCGGCATTGTCAACTGGAGCTCCTTGTTTGCGCTCGATGGAATTTTGCAAGGGCTAATTCAAGAAGTTCTGCCTTGTGCAGGTGAACGAGTAGCGGATAAATTTATATTCGTTGACATTGCGGACCCTTCTGCAAGAAGCCGGGGTGAAATACAGAAACTGATGGAAACATTAAGAGAAATCAACACGATGGCCAAGGTTGTACTGGGACTGAATAGGAAGGAAGCCGAGTTGGTCTACGGAGCCATGGGACACTTATATGAGAATCAGGCGCAAGCCGTATTGGCGGATACGATTCGCAAGGAATCCAGTCTATACAATGTTGTCATTCATACCTCAAGCGGCGTAACAGGTGTTACAGAAGCGGGCATTTGGGAGGCCGATGTTTTTCATGAACCGCAGCCTTACCGAACTACCGGGGGAGGTGATCATTTTAATGCGGGACTATGTACGGGGTTCATGTTGGATTTGCCGATGGCAGCTTGTCTGCAATTGGGCAATCTGACAGCGGCCTGGTTCGTGAGAACCGGGCAAAGCCCGTCGATGGATGAACTGATCGCATTTGGAGAACGTTTATTGCCGCAGCTTATCTAAGGTTAATATTTTTTTTTGAAAAAACGATATGGGGGATATGAACATGAATCGATATGAAGCCGATGTCGCCAGTCAGCCGGAAAGCATACGTAGTGCTTTGAGAAGCATGACGGCCGATATGTCGAGCGATGAGTGGAGAGACTGGGAGACAGGGAAGTGGAAAAAAGTCGTCTTTGCCGGTATGGGGAGTTCGCATTTTGTTTGTCACGGCGCTGTTATTTATTTGAACGAACGGGGGATCGATGCGCAGGTTCTCTCGGCCAGTCAACTGCTTCATTACGAAAGAGGTTTGTTGCGCGACGACACGTTGCTTGTGCTTGTGTCTCAGTCTGGTGAAAGCGCTGAAATTGTACGACTCCTTGAGTTGCTTCCGCCAAGTTTTGATATTGTCGCCATTACGAACGAGCCGACCAGTAGACTTGCAGCGGGGGCGCAACGAACACTGCAGCTGTACGTGGAGCAAGAAGCGTCTGTTACGACGCGCACCTATGTGGCTTCGTTCGTTGCTGTTCATCTTTTGGCTAGGCGGCTGGAAGGCAGTTTGGACTTGCTTGCATTCGAGCGGGAAATTGAAGGTGCAGCGGACAAGATGGCTCTTATCCTTAAGGAATCCGACATGCATGCGAAACTCGATGCATTCCTTACGGCACCGGCTTATGTGTGCCTGATCGGGCGAGGTCACGCCTTGAGCACAGTTCGTGCCGGAGCATTGTTCATTCGCGAGGTGGCCAAATTCCCGGCACTTGATTTTGAAGCCGCTGAATTCAGACATGGACCGATGGAGATGGTCGACGAGCAGTTCGCCGCCATCGTGCTTGCGCCCACCGGAGTTACTGGTGTACTAAACCGCAAGCTAGCCTGGGACATTGTGGAACGGGGAGGCAAGGTAGTGCTCGTGACGAATGAGCCGTGTGATGACGTTCATCCGCAGATGCTGGTAATTAATCTGCCTAATGTTGATGAATGTCTATCTCCTCTGCTTGACGTCATTCCCGTTCAGCGGGTAGCCAATCTGTTAGCAGAACAACGGCAATTGGAGGTTGGCACATTCCGATGGTCCTCCAAAGTAACGAATACGGAATAAATCTGGAAAAATATAAAAATGAAAGAGGGGTCGTTTGATATGTATAAACGTCACAAAGTCACATTCCTTACTGGAACTATGGGATTTGTTCTCCTCGTGAGCGCTTGCACTTCAGGCCAAACGGGCAACTCACCGGCTGTAACTACTGATAAAGCGCCGACACCGATCAGTGTTTTCGTCAACCAGACCGGTACGACAACTGTTGATCCGACTAACAGTTTGCTGCAGGAAATTGAGAAGAAAACGAATACGAAGCTCTCCATCACCTGGGTCCCACAGAATACGTTCTCAGAGAAAGTGAAGATTACGCTGGCTTCGGGCGATATGTCGGATCTAACGCTGGTTACAAGCATCTTCGATCCGCAGGTAGTACAGTTGGCGGGAGATGGCGCATTCTGGGATTTGTCACCGTACATCGACAGTTATCCGAATTTTAAGGCGCTGCCGAAAGACATCTGGGAGAATGCCAAAATAAAAGGAAAATCTTACGGTATTCCACGTCCTAGACCGCTTGAAGGAAGCTGGGGACTGCAACTTCGTAAGGATTGGCTCGACAAGCTTGGGTTGAAAGTGCCGGAGACGATGGACGATGTGTATGCGGTTGCTAAAGCATTCACGGAAAAAGATCCCGACGGTAACGGGAAAGCGGATACATACGGCTTAACGGCGAACGTAGATGTAAATGGGATGGGAACCTTGTCCTGGGTGGAAAATACGTTCAACGGCGTTGCTAGCAACTGGAAAATGAAAGATGGACAGCTCGTTCCGGTCATATTTGAACCAAGCGAGAAGCAGGCGTTAGAGTGGCTGAAGCGAGTCTACGAAGAAAAAATACTGACGCCCGATTGGGCTGCACTTAAGAATACGCAAGCGCGCGAACAGTATATGGGCAATAAAGCAGGGATCATCGGCACAGCGCTTAACCCGCAATGGTTATTTATGGATGCAATTCGCAAACTGGTTCCCCAAGGTGATTCGTATCCAATCACCTATTTGATCGGCCCTGAAGGGAAATTCGCAGGTCGCGATGCTGGGAATTACGGCATGTTCGTTATCCCGAAAACAGTGCCCGAGGCAAAGATGAAAAATATACTTGAACTGATGAATCAGGGTTACGGCGAGGAAATATCCAATTTGGCGGCATTTGGTTTGCCAGAAGTTCATTACACAGTTAAAGATGGTTTTAAAGTGGCAACCGAGCAAGCGACCAAAGACAATCTTGCGGATGTAACTAATAACTTGCCAAATATATTTTCTGGATACGACAAGTATCAGAGAGCTTACTTCGCCGGTATTCCGAAAGAATATTATGACCGAAATAAGAAATTGATTGACGAACGGAGCACCTTTAGCAAACCGGATCCAGCATACGGCTTACTTTCGAAGACGGCGCTTACGCTTGGCCCAGATATTGACAAGAAGATTCAGGACATGAAAGTGAAGGTTATTCTGGGGAAAGAATCCCTCGCGGCGTGGGATGATTTCGTTGCCAAGTTGAAGTCTGACAACGACTACCGGAAGATCGTACAGGAAATGAATGAAGCATACAAAAATAAATGAAGCTAGATGAGGGCTGGGACTCCGACGGGGTTCCACTTTTTTTATGTCGGGTTAAGATGAATCTTGAAGCCGGCTAATCGATATTGAAACGGTTAATGGTGTTCTGTTCAAGAAAATAAAGTATTTTCTTAGTGCTTAGGTTAAGATAAGTCCCCTGTTTAAACACTACATGCTACCCGCGTACGTTCTTTAATTAGTAATTGGAAATGGTATATACTGAGGAGGACGTAGCCCAAGCGAAGGCGCGGGAGCGTCCTTTTTATTGAACTAACGGGATCCAACATGGAAAATGACCTTTTGTATATGAGATGGCAGGATAGTTTGGTGGTTGTCTTGAATAGATGATATATAATTTCTGCTTTGTTTAAGTGGGAACAAGAAGATGGAGGAAATAGATGAGACAAAGCTATGAACTGATCATTGGACAAGCTACTGAAGAGCAATCTTCTAACTATGTGTCCTTTGTTGGGGGAAAACCACGTATTCCAAGAGATATTAATATTCCTAAATGTAAACTCTGCGGATCTGAAGAAGCGTTTTTCTTTCAGCTTGCATTTCCTACAGATCATGCATGGAAGGATAAATCAATGGCTGTTTTTGCATGTATTTCTTGTGTGGATGAGAAGTACTTTATTCCTCCTATGATTAAAGGCTCTTTACAAAATGCAATAATTCCAGCGGGTTTTCTTGATGAGTACCAAGTAAACTTTAATATATTAGTCTTCCAAACTTATAATGCTGAAATTAGAGAGGACTATCAAGAAAAAGTACAATTTAAACCTATTTCTGAACGAAAAATAGATGTTGGTAACAATTCATATATGAAAATGGGAGGAGATCCACTGTGGTATTTAGATAATGAATCTCCTTCAAAGTATGACGATGGTAGTAATTTTTTCTTCTTATGCCAATTACCAGAAAATCTCGAATTTGAAATAGTACCAGAAGCACCAAGGCAAATGAAACTAGGGTTAGGGAAGAAAATTCAGCCATCAAACAAGTTGTTTTACAGGTTATTTTTAGCCAACTACATTTACTTCTTTGGAATTAACTCAAATTCAGGAAGTAAGGTGTATGTAATTACTCAAATATGATGCGATAATTCTAATTTCTGATTGAACTAACTGTAATCGTTAATAAATTGGCTTTTACCACTTTTGAGCAACATGCTAAAATACATTAGTACCAGTTAACCTCTGAGTCTAATGTGGAGCTTAGAAAGACTTCTATAAAGTATTTGTGGTAACTGGTACGGTATTTAGAAGGAATTGGCCCATAATAGGCGTATATATAATTGTGCAGTGACCTCTCAGGGAAAAACCGCCCATAATAGGTTTGGAGCCGGCAGGACATCCTCCTGGACTTCTTTAACAGAAATGAGGCGCTCCATGTTTTTGGCGCTGCACATTTAATGATTAATCAACCTGTCGAAATGACAGGTTTTTTGCATAGAAAAACAAAGAACTTAACAGAGAAAGAAGGAAATTGTTTCCTTCTGTCGAAAGAACTTAACAAAAGCCCTTTAAAGTTATTGAGGCGGATTCTCGACCTCTCAGTTTATTATGGGTTATGCACCGAATCTAAAACCTGACATGCTACATTGGGCCCATTGCGGAGCTCTTAAGAAAACTTGGTTAATCTGGTGCAAATGATTCGAATAGGTGATCATAAGTTGAATAATTTTATGCTTACGGATACGAGCATTATTGAAGGCCAAGACAACTCCAGATCTTTTTATCCCTTCTATGTTGGAATAGATATCGGTTCGGATTTCCATGTTGCTGCTTGCATTCCTTTTGAAAAGTTCCGCAGTGAGAAGGAATGGAAACGCAGTAAAACAATGAAGTTTAACTCGGATAGCCAAGGAATTACAAAGTTTATCCATGCTTTAGAAGATATTCAGGCACAACTCGGGTATAAACCCCAGGATTTCTTTATATTACTGGAGCCAACTGGTGGACATTATTCATATCTAGTAGTTCGAGTTTTATTAGATCGCGGCTATTCTATATATCAGGTTGAAAATAAAGCTGTAAAAGATTTTCGTGAACGCCAGCTAGGACTTAATGAAAAATCCGATGAAATTGATGCTAGAATCATGGCCTATATGGGATGGCACAAAACCCTTCATCCTGATATGCGTTCGGTGCGAATAGTTCGTCCTGCAAGTGCAGAGCAGGTTTTGTACCGCACATTAACTAGGGATCGCTGGTTACTTACTACTCAATTAACGAGACGTAAGAATCAAGTCCAGCAATTATTTTCCGTAACCAATCCTGAACTTAAACGGGCTTTTAAAAAAACAGGTGGGTTAAGTGTCCTCAAATTGGCTCTGAAATATCCTACAGCGCAAGAAATGGCCAAGGTAACTCAGGATGAACTTAGGCAAACTCTAATAACAATTGGTGCAAAAACTACTGCTACAAAAGCCTCTACAACCTTGGCAGAGCTGTTACCCAACACGTTAGCCTTAGACATTCCACACCTAGCTGAGCGGCAAACGTGGCTAATTGAAGAAGCTTTGCGTATAGACGAAGCAATAAAAAGCATGGATAAACAGATCGCCTCCCTGCTTTATGGTGATAAAGATAAAGGATATCAACCGCATCCTTATACAAAGATACTTATGTCTTTCCCAATTATGAGTGAATCTATGGCATGTACATTTATCGGTGCAATTGGTGATATTGAACGTTTCTCAACATATTTAGAGCTTAAAAAGTACCTTGGTGTAGCCGCTGAGAATAAAATCTCGGGCACATCTGTTTTTAAGAGTAGGCAGACATACGAGGGTGTTAGAGATACTCGCAGAGTTCTATTCTTAATGACTTTGCTGTTAATATCTCCAAAAATAAGTGAAAATAGTTTTCGTGTTTACTATAAACGGTTAGTTGATCGAGGAATGGCGAAGAGAAAAGCAATAGGTCATGTATGCGGTAAGATAGCCCAAGTTTTATACTCATGCCTTAAGAACAACGAATCGTATGATCCGTTCAAACATGCGAGTAAAATGGGAGTAATCCTTGATGGCGATAAAGTGAAATTAAAGATCCCATCTAATTTAGAAGATTACGAACGTCAGGCAGATGAGTTAGCTGACGATGATGACTTATAAACGACAGTGTCTTACACTGCCTTACACTAAACATAAATAGCCCATTGCCCTGCAAATTGGAAATTAAGGAGCTTCCAAATTACGGTGATGGGCTCTTTGATTTTTTATAAGCACTACACTACATTAGACTATGAAAATAATAAAGTATTTTCTTAGTGCTTAGGGTAAGATAAGTCCCCTCTTTAAGCACTACATGCTACCCGCGTACGTTCTTTAATTGGTAATTGGAAATAGGAGGACGTAGCCCAAGCGAAAGCGCGGGAGCGTCCTTTTTAATTGAACTAACGGACAGATATCTTCAATTCAGTATGTTAAAATATGGTTAAACATTAATATTTAAAAGGTTGAATGGAGCGGTGTATTATAGTGAAATTTGAAATATTCGATGTAGTCAGATTGCTTAAAGACTTCGATGACGAAGGCGTATTAACGGGAGAAGTTGCAACGATTGTAGAAGTTTATACTTTGCCAAGGGAAGGTTACGAATTAGAGTTTGTGGGTGAGGGTGGGATAACTAAGGCATTGTTCGCTGTTGGACCAGATGACATTGAACTTTGCATTTAATCTACCTCTTATTCACTAATGACAACGTTACAGGTAAAGGATGTTTGTTTTATATAGGGAGGACTGACATGGGAAACTATATTTTCAATCGCTCTAATAACCTAGATTTCGGAATGAGCAATGGAGGATTGACCGTCTTTCTTACCGTATTGGGACTGAGTGGCACATTATCAGCTAATACGAAAAAAGAGAAAGAATTAATATTGTGGCTTATGGAACACGACATTGAAGTGAGAGGTCTTGGAAATGGTGGGTTTGATGTCGAGGATATACCTTGGGATGTAATTAACTTTGAAATCGAAAAAGAGTTCTTAGTAAATGTTATTCAAGGGGCAAAACAGAAAATTGGATGGGATACTTTAGATTATGTTCCGAATGAAGAATTAATCATGTCATATTTGGGGAGTTTTATGGAAATGATTCGAATCCTTGCACCTGAGAATATAAAAAAAGATGAATATAAAGAATGGATTAATTTGGGGATTAGGGATAAAAGGTTTAAAAACCCTGAAGGCTATCCGAAATGTGAGAAGCATGGAATTTTATTATATTGGAATGGTTGTATAGCGTGTAATGATAAATGAGAATCGGGAAAGTCCATTTAACTAACGCAGAACGATAGTTCAACACCAAAAACGGCTGCCGCGGGGTAGCCGTCATTGCGCTAACGGGCAGCATTGTTCTATTGGTTGAAATTGACAGAGAGACGATTTAGTGCAAAAATTAGTATCTGATACTAGTATCAGATTACTATTCAGGAGGTGCACTAACTATGAAATATTTTATTATAACAGGTACCTCAAGAGGTATTGGTGAGTCTATTGCAGAACAACTAATTTCTCCAAATCACTATCTGTACTGTATTTCAAGAGGAAAAAATGCAGATTTAGTAAGAAAAAGTAAAAACATCAAGTATTATGAAGTTGATTTAAATCAATTCCAACAGATTGAATCCTTAATGGAGAGTATTTTCAATTCAATTGATTTTTCTAAAGCGGTAGGAATCTATCTAATCAATAATGCATCAATAATAGCTCCTGTTACATTCATAGATACTGCTATGATTAGTGATATTACTCAAAACATTAATGTGAATTTAATAGCACCCATCTTACTTACTTCATTGTTTATAAAGAATTCGAATAAATATTTAATTGAAAAAAGAATTCTAAATATTTCATCGGCTTCAGTTAAGTATCACCATCCTGGAATGAGTTTGTATTCTGCTGCTAAAGCAGGACTGGATGTTTTTTCTCAATGTGTGGGGCTGGAACAAAATCACTCTATTGCACCCGTGGGAGTTGTTTCAATTTGGCCCGGAATGATTGACACTAATTTGCAAAGAGAAGCAAGAAATCAAGATAAATCAACATTCCCTTCAGCTAATTTATTTCAGAATGTTAAAGATGCTGGGATGCTAAGTACACCGGAGGAAACAGCAAAACAAATAATTGAGTTTCTGTTTAAGACGGACTTCGAACATGGTACTGTTGTTGACATCTACGATTATTCGAAGGTTCAACAAACATATGATTAAGCTAATGAAAGAACTATAGTTGAATGAACATCAGAATGAGGCTCCCGGTATGATCGGTGGCCTTCATTTTCGATCGAGTAGTTTAGTTATGACCAGTTATAACCATTCTACTCCTCAAGAGTTATGGTACAATTCGAGAGAGTCATTATTTATAGGGGACACTGGGGGAACGCTATATGAATTCTCATATTCAAATTCGACAAATGAAAAGTGAAGATATTGATGTAGTTTTCCAAGCACTTAAAGACCACAATATTGGGAAACCACTAGACTATATAAAAAGGTGCTGGGAAGAAAATTATTCTGGAGAACGGGTTACTCTTTTGGCCTTAAACGACCAGAAGTTTGCCGGATGGTTGCATCTTATTTCTAAATCAAATTATCCGTACTTCGAAGAACAAGGGATTCCAAAAATCAACAACTTTGATGTAGTTCCTTCCTTACGCCGACTTGGCATCGGCAATGCATTGATGGATGCTATTGAACAAATTGCATTCGAAAAATACGGTATTGTTGGTATTGGTGTGGGACTCTATTATGATTATGGAAATGCGCAAAGACTCTATGCTAAGCGAGGCTTCATCCCAGATGGAAGAGGAATAATAAATGAAGGCAAGCAGGTGGAACCCGGCAGTCACGTACTTGTTGGACACGATTTAGCTTTGTATTTGATTAAAGAGAGATAGAGAAATTCTTGATGATGTTAAGCTAACTGGGAACGTTTGTTTAATACACAATAATGGGAGGTTGCAGGCACGATCGGCAGCCTTTCGCTCACCTAAACGGGCAGTTATTCATAATATTATGACCCACAGCCCGTTGCTGTGGGTCACTT
>NZ_JAWCUD010000023.1:0-42042 GCF_032461945.1 Paenibacillus violae | reverse complement strand
TCGAACACGACCGTTAAGCCCTCCAGCGTCGATGGTACTTGAACCGCAGGGTTCTGGGAGAGTAGAACGTTGCCAAGCACAGATGAAGAACCTTTTTGAGAGAAATCTCAGAAAGGTTTTTTTTGTTTATTTCGTTCATCTCATCACGTAGCTGCAGAAAGTACATCAAAATCAACAGCCTCAGCCCTTTTTCAACTCATTACCTGCATTTTGTACAGGTAAGTCCACACGAAATGCCCCAAAAAGATCAATTCACCGAAATTTACTACACTTTTTACATCTAAGTTTGTTATTCTGAGCAGCGGAGCATCATTACCTGCACTTTTTGCAGTTAACTTGCCAAGTCCGCTGATGTTTTAAGCTCTTGAGGAACTACAGGCCGCTATCTCTCTGAAAAGGCATGTTTTATAGCCATGGGGAACTACGGTCCTCTATTTTGCAGATATCAGCTGAAAAACACACCAAGGAGAACAAATAAGAGCCTGTAGTTCCGCTCAAAAAAATTTCTCCGAATAGCGGACTCCAGTTCCCTTGAGCGAGTGCAGGGTTTCATTCCCACCAGGCATGTTAAACTTTGCACGATCAAATAAATCGTTCAACTCCATCAATCCAACAGTCTATCGGTCTATCAGCCTATCAGTCCATCGAAACTGCTCATGCAAGACTACGACAGTCGTATACACGAGAGTACTGCATTAGTGTTCGTGCTCCTTCCCGGATCTAGCCTCCTGCTAGGTCCTTTTTTTATATCCTTACAATTTCTTAACCTGGCGATTACACAGCATTGACCCTAAGAACTTGGCATCAAGTTAGAATTGATTTAAAGAACAAAACAAAATAAAAACAAGAAAACGCACGGAATTAACAACGATTTTCACGTTCTTTTCAAGGAGGATGTTTCTATGAAAGTAGAACTGCATTGCCATACAAGACTATCAGATGGTTCTTTCACATTTGATGAAATATTGAATCTGGCTATTCAAGAAGGTATTGGTCATTTGGCGATTACGAATCATGATACAACCCGTGATCTTCAACAAATGGTCCATACTGGGCAGGAGAGAGGCGTAGAGATCATTCCTGGCATAGAAATCTCAGGTTATGATTTTGCAAGAAAGAGAAGGGTTCATATTCTTGGTTACTTCATAGAGCCAGGAAACGCTGCGATTGAGGCGTTATGCAGTCCGCTGCTGGAAAGACGTCACCAAGGCTGCCTTACAGCGATTGATAGACTGATCAAGGCCGGGTACTTAATTACTTTGGATGATGTGATGAAGCATGCGGAAGGCGGAACGGGTATCTACAAGCAGCATATTATGCATGCCTTGATAGAGCAGGGGTATACAACAACGATCTATGGCGATTTATATAAAAAGCTGTTTTCTCGCGGTCAAAGCGGCGAACAGCCGGGTATTGCCTACATCCCGACAGAATATGTAGATGCTTGTGAAGCCGTTAGGGTCATTTTACAGGCAGGCGGAGTACCTGTGTTGGCACATCCGGGGCAATATAGTAGCTTTGAATTGGTTCCGGATCTGGTGGAAGCAGGTCTCCAAGGCATCGAGGTGTGGCATCCGCTGCACAATCAGGAAGATGAGCGAAGAGCTCATGAGTATGCCTTGCAGTTTAACCTGGTGATGACCGGTGGCTCTGATTTTCATGGATTTTATGGCGAAAAAGACGTGCAATTGGGAAGCAAATCCCCCGGTTTGCATGTAGTGAACGAGCTGCGTGAACGCAAACAAGCGCTATCCAACAAGGAGATGATTTGATATGAAGCCGATCCATCAAACCCATGCCAGCCTTCCATTATCTTCCGAGCCAAGGATTCACGCAAGCAGTCATATTACGAACAGTTTTGCTGGAGAGTGGACTTCCATCGGCCCAACGAATCATATTATCGAGTCCCGAATCGGTGACTATACCTATACGATGGATGATGTGACGATCAATTATGCCGAGGTAGGCAAATTTACGTCCATTGCCTCGCACGTTTGTATCAATCCCGTTGATCACCCCATGGATCGGGTGACGCAGCATCACATGACGTACCGGGGAGCTTCCTACGGACTCAGTGACACGAATGACGAGGAGATTTTTAACTGGCGCAGAGGCAATCGTGTCACGATCGGACATGATGTATGGATCGGACATGGAGCGACTGTAATGAAAGGTGTTCACATTGGTACAGGAGCTGTTGTCGGTTCAGGAGCTATTGTTACCAAGGATGTTGCTCCATATACGGTAGTAGTGGGTGTGCCTGCGAGACCGATCAAGCAAAGATTTTCTCAAGAGATCATTGATATGTTGTTTCAAATTGCTTGGTGGGATTGGCCCCGTGAACTCATTCAAGAAAGGTTCCATGAATTGAACGATATCACGAGTTTCGTGAAGAAATACGCGTAATTGGAGAGGGAGGCGGCAAGCATGTTTGAAGAAATGGATATCATGGACCATCTCATCCAGATGATTCAATCGGGGAAGTATGAGCCTGACGATAAACTGCCATCCGAGAATGAAATCGCAGATTGGTTCAAGGTTCCTCGTATCACGGCTCGTAAAGCCTATGAACGGCTTCAGGAGCTCGGCTACATTTACTCCAAACAGGGAAAAGGAAGCTTCGTGCAGGATAGAAACCTGCGAATCCCCCTGGTGCTTTCCGCCAATAAAAGCTTTAGCCAGAAAATGATTGAGCTCGGGTATAAATACGAGTCGAAAAATATTTTTTGCGATCCAATCGAATTCAATCACAAAATATACGAGACGCTTGGCGTAGAGGAAACGGATCGTGTCTACAAGATTGGCCGTCTTCGCATCATCGACAGTAGGCCGATAGCGCTGCATATTTCCTATGTTGCTGAATCTGTTTTCCCTGATATAGAAAGATCGGGTAAGGATATTACTTCAATATTTAGCTATTACAAAAATCATGGTTACAAGAACTTTCAATCTACAGAGTCAACACTTCGGTTAACGCATCCTTCCAAATATGATAGGGAGCTGCTGGCTTGTTCCAGTCTGATTCCATTGCTGGTCCTAGAATGCGAGTGTAAGGACAGCGAATCTGGCCGAACTTTGGAATACAGTAAAACGATGTATCGTGGGGATTTGTTTACTTATGTTATTTAGAATTGCTTTTACACAAACTTAACAGCTGCTAACCTGGCAACAAGATATTGTGTGTGATGTGAGGTTGGTTTGCTCTATCGTGCGTGAAGTAAAGTTAGTTTGCACATTGTGGATGATGTGAAGTTGCATTGCATAGGGAAGAAGGAGGCTTAGACATGAATCGGAAGCAAAGAACGGAAATGCTGATTAACGGTTCGCCCCAGCTCGCTGCTGCTTTGGCTAATGAGATTGAAAGCCGATATCCTGTTGCTTTAATCGAAGAGCCGAATCATGGACTTGTTATGGTGAAGGTAAGGGAGACTGCACAAAAAAGCTTGTTTTACTTGGGCGAGGTGCTGGTAACCGAATGTAAGGTGCGCGTCGAAGGCGCAGTTGGGATTGGCCTATTGAAAGGTGACGAGCCGAAGAAAGCGTACGAACTGGCTGTTATCGATGCGGCGTATGGAGCCGGCTTGAAGGAGACAGAGGCTTGGACAGCTTTGCTACAGTCGGAAGGCGAGCTATTAGCGGCAAGACGACAAGCGCAGCACAAGATTGTTTTAAGAACGAAGGTAGATTTTGAAACGATGGATATAGATTGAAAGGAGTTTGACCGATGATGCTGGATATGGTGCACGACATCCAAACCGCTTATAGAAAGTTAATTGACTCGATGTCAAGGCCGGGGACAATTTCAGACCTTTCGGAAGAAGCAGGAAAGCTGGAACACTTACAAGGTTATCTGCCTGCAACGTATATAGCAGCGCGAATGCTGCTTGATACGGAAGTGACTTTCAAGGTCGTGTCTAAGCGGGAAAAGGAGATGGCCCAAGCGCTTAGTCAATCTACGTATGCCAAAGAGGTTGAGCTAGAGGAAGCGGATTTCATCTTCGTCCTTAGCGATGCTGAGCCATCGGAATTGCTTCGAGCGTTGAAAACGGCCAAAATCGGAGAGCTTCAGGACCCGCACAACTCAGCGACGATCATTATCGAAACGGAAGCTTTATCCGGCGGAACAAAGCTGCTTTTGAGCGGTCCCGGGATTCGGACGACCGTTAAAGCTGAGATGCAGGTAGCAGACGAGTGGATGGCCATTCGTGCTGAACGAAATGCTGAGTTTCCACTTGGGCTGGATCTGATTTTTACAGATGCTTCCCACGGTATGCTGGCATTGCCTAGGACGACTCAGGTCATGAAGGAGGAAGTCTAAAAGATGGGTTATGTAGCGGTAAAAGGTGGAACGCGAGCAATTGAACAATCTTTGCAACGAATCCAGTATGAACGGTTGCAGCAGGGCAAGGTGCTGGATGTGTCTGCGATTGAAACTGGCATGAGAGGGCTCGTTGATCAAGTCATGTCAGAAAGCAGCATGTACAGCGAACAACTTGCGGCACTGGCGATTAAGCAAGCGGAAGGTAACCCGGAGGAAGCGGTTTTCCTACTTCGTGCCTATCGTTCTACGCTGCCTCGAAAGCATTATTCCAGAACTGTGCACTCGGAGGAGATGCGGGTGGAAAGACGAATTTCCGCTTCGTTCAAGGATATTCCCGGCGGGCAAATTCTAGGTGCTTCCATGGATTATTCCCATAGGCTTTTGGACTTCGACCTGGTCGATGAGACAGAAGAAACAGTGACGCAATGGTTGGAAGAATATCGTAAAGCGGAAGAGATTTCGGCTCAAGAGATGACCGATACAAATGACGGGCGATTTCCCAAAGTGTTGGATTACTTGAGGAAAGAAGGGCTCATTGCCGAATGTCCAATGGATCCAACCGAACCGGATGATGTGACCCGGACAAGTCTCACGTTTCCTGCAACACGGAGTGAGAAGCTGCAAGTTTTGACAAGAGGACAGACGGGAGCCGTTACTTCACTGGCCTATGCAGTCATTCGTGGATATGGCATGGTCCATCCTACAGTCGGAGAGCTGAGAGTCGGAGAGCTTCCCGTATATATCGACAGCCCGCTCACGAAGTCTGGTGAAGAGGATGATGCCTATTTTATCGGTGACATTAAGGTAACTGAGGTGGAAATGCTCGTGCCAGTAACGGTTGAGAAGGAGAATGGCCGGAAAGAGCTGCAGCTTGAATTCGGATACGGTCTCTGTTACGGACAAAATGAAACGAAAGCCATTGCCATGAGCATTCTGGACAAAAGCCTCGAAAAAGGCGACAAGTCGATTCCTACGCAAAATGAGGAGTTTGTCCTTTTCCATATCGATTCTGTCGAATCAACAGGTTTCATTTCTCATTTGAAAATGCCGCATTATGTTACGTTCCAAGCGAAGCTTAACGATGTTCGTAAGACGAGAAAAACCCCAGTGGGCAAAGGCCAGGAGGTATAAGGCAGATGCGAATCCAATATAACTTTGCGTTTCTGGATGAAGGGTCCAAGAGAGAGATCCGCCGGGCTACGCTTAAAGCGATAGCGATTCCGGGTTATCAGGTGCCTTTCGCTTCCCGTGAACTGCCAATCGGACGTGGTTGGGGAACCGGGGGTTTACAGCTGACGTTGTCCCTAATCGGGAAAAGCGATGTGCTGAAAGTGATCGATCAAGGATCGGATGAATCGGTGAATGCCGTCAGCATCAAGAAGCTGATCGACAAAACAACGGGTGTTCCTACGGTAGACGCAACGCAGGATGCTACGCTAATCCAATCCCGGCACCGTATTCCGGAAGTCCCGCTGGATGCAGGGCAAATCCTTGTGCTGCAAGTTCCAATGCCGGAGCCGCTGCGGATGTACGAATCCAGTGAACTGGAAACCAAACGCCTGCATGGGGAAAAAGATTATAGCGGAGCTTGGTTGATGTTATTCGAGCAAATTATGAAGTACGGCAGTGTATCCACAGGTGCGGATCATCCGGTGATGGTGCATGACCGCTATGTCATGGCGCCAAGCCCGATTCCAAAGTTCGACAATCCGAAGATGAACTACTCCGAGGCATTAATTTTGCTGGGTGCGGGACGTGAGAAAAAAATCTATGCCGTTCCACCGTATACGCAAGTGGTTTCCTTGGCGTTTGACGATGTTCCTTTCGAACCGGAGTCATTCCCAGGTCAAAGCTGCCGGCAATGCGGAGCACAAGATGTATTTATGGATGAGCTTTATGACGCCGAAACAGATGAAACATTTTATCAATGTAATGATACAAGTTATTGCTTAGAACGAATGAATCCATAATCGCTCCAAAGAGGAAGAGGTGACATGAGGATGGGAGAAATTGCAACCCCTATTTTGAGTGTTAATCATTTAAATAAACAATTCGGTTCAGGCTGTGAAGCGTGCAGTAACCCGGAGACCAGGCAGTTGGAGAGAAATTATTGCCGGGCTTGCGGTACCGTCTATTCGTGCCAGGACATCACTTTCGATCTATACCCCGGCGAGGTTCTTGGTATTGTAGGCGAAAGCGGCAGCGGCAAATCGACATTGATGAGATGTCTTTACTTCGATCAGGAAGTGTCCGGTGGCGAGGCTTACCTTCAGCCATACAAAGATGGCGAGAGCAACCTTTTTCAGGAATCATCCCAACAGAAGAAGCACATCCGTAATCATCTCATGGGCAAGGTGTATCAAAATCCGGTTATGGGCTTGAGGATGAACTTCTCCTCGATCGGTAATATTGCGGAAAAAATGATCGCAGCTGGAAATCGTTCGGTCAGCGCCATGGAGTCCAGGGGAAGCGAGCTGTTGGAGCAGGTTCATATTCCGGTTTACCGGATGAAGGAAGCACCGAAAAATTTCTCCGGCGGTATGCAGCAGCGCGTTCAAATTGCCAAAGCATTGTCGAATAACCCACCGATTTTATTGCTGGACGAAGTGACGACCGGACTTGATTTATCCGTGCAGGCCAATGTGTTGGATTTGATCAAGCACCTGCAAAGAGAGCTGAAGATCAGCATGCTGCTAGTGTCGCATGATCTTGGCGTGATCCGGATGCTGGCAGATCGGACGATGGTGATGCTGGACGGCCGTGTCGTTGAGCAGGGCTTGACGGACCAAATCCTGGAAGATCCACAACATGCCTATACACAACAGTTGGTTCATTCCCTGTTATAACGAATCCCTTGAGTGGAGGTCTTATGATGTATCTACTAACGAATGGCATCATTATTACGGAAGAAGCGCTTTTGGAGGGTTATGATCTATGGGTCCAAGACGGGCGAATCGCCAGAATTGCCCCCAAAGGTGAAATTGAGGCAGGAAATGGCATAGAGGTCATCGATGCAGGCGGAGGTTACGTAACTCCGGGGATGATCGACATCCACTCCGATTACATTGAGCATATGACCGCACCTAGGCCAACTTCACTTATCGATTTTAAAATTGGTTTGCGCGAAACAGAGAAAGAACTTATTTCACATGGCATTACGACGATGTACCACTCTTTGTCCATTTTCAAATCCGTTGATTACAAGTACCGTCCGATTCGGGAGCCTGAAAATGTACGGAAGCTCATCGATTTGATCGATAGCACGCACAACAGCAAGCATTTGATTCGCCATCGTTTTCATGCCAGATTCGAGATCGACAATCTGGATCAGATTGATAACCTGAAGAGCTACATTGAAGAAGAGAAGGTCCACTTGGTATCTTTCATGGATCACACACCTGGACAAGGACAATACAGAGATCTCGAAGTGTACAAAAAGACGGTTCTCGGCTACGACACGCTGTCCGATGAGAACATCGCCGTGTTGATCGCCAACCATCAGACCAAAGAGAAAATGACGGTAGACGCGATAAGGGAAATCGCCGAAATGGCCAGAGCGCACAACATCGCCATTGCCTCGCATGATGACGATTCGGTAGAGAAGTTGGATTTGGTGAAGAGCTTTGGCACCGCCATCAGCGAGTTCCCAATCACGCTCGACATCGCCCGCAAAGCGAAAGAGAAGGGCTTGCATACCGTAGCTGGCGCTCCCAATGTCATTCTTGGCGGCTCGCATAGCGGCAACTTATCTGCAGCTGAGGCTATTGAAGATGGCTGTATCGATATACTATGCAGCGACTATTACCCGGCAGCGATGCTTCACGCTGTGTTCCAACTCGCAGGACCGAACCAGCAGAATCTGGTCGAAATGTTCAAACTCGTTACCCTTCATCCGGCGCAGGCGGTTAACATTGACGCGGAATATGGCTCCGTCCGGGAAGGAAAGAAGGCAGACCTGCTGATCATTGAGCGATTGGAGCCGGATGATTTTCCAGTTGTGACCACCGTCTTGGTAGACGGAAAACTGATTCAGAAAACGAACTACAGGATCTAACAGGAGGTGACGGCATGGAAAATTTGCTGTCGATAGAACGGTTGTCCAAATCTTTTACGCTGCATAATTTAAACAAACAAATCTCTGCGATCGAAGATGTCAGTTTATTTCTGAAAGAAGGCGAATTCGTAGGGATTACTGGAAAAAGCGGAAGTGGGAAATCCACCGTTCTGAAATGCATTTACCGTACCTACCTGCCTCATGCGGGACATATTTGGTACAACTCCGAGAGGTTCGGCCGTATCGATCTGGCTGCCGCTCCTGAACGGACGATTATCGAACTTCGCAAACACGAAATTGGCTATGTATCGCAATTTCTTAGCGTCATGCCACGTACGACAGCTCGAGAGCTGGTCCATAATGCCATCGTGGAGATGGGCGATGATGCCCAGTATGCGGAGGCGGAGACGATCAAAATGCTGGAGCATTTCGAGCTCGACCGCAGCTTGTGGGACAGCTATCCCGCCACTTTTTCCGGAGGGGAGAAGCTGCGGTTAAATATTGCGAGAGCGATGGTCAAGCGCCCGAGACTGCTGCTGCTGGATGAGCCGACGGCGAGCCTTGATCACGGTTCGAAACTGAAAGTGAAACAATTGATTGAGCAATTGATGAAGCAAGGTACTACGATGCTCGGTATTTTTCATGACCTGGAATTCATGGATCATCTGTGTGACCGGGAGTATCAAATCAGGGATGGCCGATTCTACACAGCAGAGAAGAAGGACAAGTTTACAATCTCTTAAATTAGACAGAATATTCTGGAAACAATTGTGCGGTAACCTAGATAAAATAGGAATAATAGGAGGATTTTTTCAAATGAAAAAAATATTAACACTTATCATTTCTTTATCTTTAGTTGCCGTGGCAGCAGGTTGCGGTACAAAAGCAGCAGGAGATTCCAAGGGTGCAGCAGCGCCTGTCAAAACAAAAGACACCATCACGATCGCTTGGTATCCGAATGAATCCGGTGCCGAGTTGAAAGATGCACGTGAAGAACTAGGAAAAGCAATCGCAGCAGCAACGGGGAAAAAAGTCGAGCACAAGACAACAACGGATTACATCATCGCGATTGAAGCTATTGCCAGCGGTGGTGCGGATTTGGCTTATATGGGACCACAGGGCTACGTTGAAGCGAATGCAAAAAATAACAAGGTTCAGCCTCTGGTTGTTCCGAGCGGTGAGTCAGGCACATTGGAAGACGCTGTTTACTATAGCTGGTTAGGCGTACGTAAAGGTGATGAGGCTGCATACAAAAACGGCAACGGATTTGCCATCGATAAAATTGCCGGCAAAAAGTTCTCATTCGTATCGAATTCTTCTACATCCGGATTTAAAGTACCATCTGCCGGAATCATTAACTATTTCAGTAAACAAGATCAGTATAAAAAGTTAACCGTTGATGATCTGCTTCAAGGTGGTAAGGACAAGTTCTTCAGTGAAGTTCTTTTCGGAGGCACGCACCAAGGAGCGGCTGTCAATTTGTTAACAGGTAAAGCTGACGTAGCTGCTTTCTGTGATACATGCGTGGCTAACTATGTGGAAGTGAGCTCAGGAACGGCTAACACGCCAGGAGCGGTATACAAAGTGAAACAAGGAGCAGCGGAACCTTTTAATACGCAGGTTGGTAAAGAGTTTAGTCTCATTTCGGTAACGCCGGTATTGAACTCCCCACTTGCTATTAACACAAACACGGTCAGCGCGGAAGATGTGAAACAATTGAAGGATGCTCTAACATCGGATGCTGTAACGAAAAACCCGAAAATCTTCTTGCCTAAAGACTCCAAAGATGCCGGCGTGTTCAAACAAAAATCAGGTAAAGAGAAATTCCTGCCTGTGGATGATGCCTTTTTCGGTCCGGTTAGAATGCTGTCCAACAACTAATGTTACCACGAACCAACTAAGGGATTAAGGGAGCAACCATGACAACGTTACTGGAATTCAAGCAGGTCTCTAAACAGTACGGTGCGGATACAAGAGCGTTATCAGATGTTAATTTCACTGTGAAGGAAGGGGAGTTCCTTTCAATTATCGGCCCTTCTGGAGCAGGCAAATCAACCCTCCTTCGCTGTATTAATCGGATGATCGACGCAAGCAGCGGAGAAATCATTTTTGATGGCGCGAACATTATGAATTTCAAGAAGCACGAATTGAAACGGCTGAGAACGCAGATGGGTATGGTGTTCCAGCATTACAATTTGGTGAACAGGCTGACAGTAGTCGAGAACGTTCTGCACGGACGTCTTGGCTACAAGTCAACGTTAGAGGGAGTTCTGGGGCTTTATTCCAAGGAAGAGAAAAAGCAGGCTTTTGACATTCTGAGTATTCTCGGATTGGAAGATCAGGTGTACAAGCGTTGTGACCAGTTAAGCGGTGGGCAAAAGCAAAGAGTGGGCATTGCCCGCGCGCTCGTGCAGAATCCGAAGATGCTGCTGTGCGACGAGCCGATTGCTTCCTTGGACCCGAATGCCTCCAAAGTCATTATGGATTACTTGCGTACGATCTCTACCAATATGGGCATCACGGTCATTGTTAACCTGCATCAGGTGGATGTAGCGCTTAAGTATTCGGATCGAATCCTTGGTGTGAACAAGGGAGCTATCGTCTACGATGGTTCCCCGAAACAGATCAAGCGCGACCAGCTTTCCCTGATTTACGGCTCGGAGCTTGAAGAGCATGCCGAGGAGCTGGAGGGCAAATATGCGGGATAACTTCTTTGCCAAAAAGCGCATGAACACGCTGCTCTTCTGTGCTTTCCTATTGGTCATCACGCTAATCGCTATCGTTGTTACAGACTATAACGTCATCAAAGGTTTTACTTCTATACCGAAAGCAGCCGAATGGGCGGCCAGCAATTTTTATCCCAATGAAAAAGCGATGAAGCGGCTTCCCGCAATCATTAGCAGCTTATCAGAGACCATTCTTGTGTCTATAGCATCAACCGCCGTTGCAGCCGTATTTGCCTTGTTGTTCGCCATTGCGGGTTCACATACGACAGGTGTCGGCGGAGTTTTCAGCTTTGTAAGCCGTTCAATCGCAACGCTGTTTCGCAACATTGATGTGGCTGCTTGGTCCATGATTTTGTTAATTTCTTTCGGGCAAAATGTACTTACCGGATATTTCGCGCTCTTTTTCGGCTCATTCGGATTTCTAACAAGAGCATTTATGGAGTCCATCGATGAAGTAAGCAATAGCTCTGTCGAAGCCTTAAGGTCGACGGGGGCAGGTTATTTTCCAATTATTTTTCAATCCGTCATTCCTGCCAGTATTCCGCAATTGCTCAGCTGGGTTCTATTCATGGTGGAAACCAACATTCGTCAGGCAACATTAATCGGCATCTTGACGGGTACCGGCATAGGCTTTCTTTTCAGCTTATATTACAAAGGCCTTAATTACAGCTCTGCCTCTCTGGTCGTTATCGTTATCGTTCTTGCGATTTTCGCCATCGAATCGGTTTCTACGTATGTTAGGAGGGTGATTTTGTAAAATGGACCTTCAAGAATCTTTGAAAGCTGTCTCTAACAAAGACACCAGCTGGAGTCACATCAAGAGTGTGAATCCCAAGAACCCCTTTAACAAACAGTCTTTTGTAATCCGGCTGACATTAGTTGCCCTGGCTTTATTGACGGTTGTTGCATTTGTTACTTTTGACTATAAGGACATTAACCTTGTAGAAGCCGCCTCTTTAACGGCTCAAACGGTTAAAACCATGTTTTTTCAACCGCTTTTTCAACATATTACCTTTTTTGAGGCTATTAAACAGTTGACCATTACATTGGGGCTTGCATTCTTGACGACATTGTTCGGCTCGATCATCGCCCTGTTCCTCGGCTTGTTGGCAGCTCGCAATTTATCCAATCCTAAACTATCTATCGTCATTAAAGCCGGAGTCGCTTTTATTCGTGCGGTTCCAACCGTTCTATGGGTTTTAATTTTTGCTGTTGCATCTGGACTCGGAAGCGTCGCGGCTGTCATCGGAATGACTTTCCACTCCATCAGCTATCTCGTCAAAGCGTACTCGGAATCGTTCGAGGAACTGGACAAAGGGGTTATTGAAGCCTTGAAAGCGAGCGGCGCCAATTGGTGGCAAATCGTGTTTCAGGCTGTGCTGCCATCGTCCGTCTCCTATTTGATCTCATGGACGTTTATGCGATTTGAGATCAACTTCGCAGTCGCTCTGGCGATGGGAGCAGCAGCTGGAGCGGGGGGCATCGGATTCGATATGTTCATGGCCAGTTCCTTCTATTATGATGTGAGGGAAATCGGAGCTATCACGTATCTCATCCTTGCATTCGCTATCTTGCTTGAATTGCTTGCAGCAAAAATCAAGAAGAAGCTAAGGGTTCATGGGTGATCCCATAAAGCAAAAAGCGCATTCACTCCTTGGGGTGAATGCGCTTTATGTTTGATTGGCAGCATAGGCCTTGACGCCAGACCGAAGCTAATTGGGCAAACGCTGCAAAGATTCGGACATTAGCAGGAGTCATCGGCGTTAATTGCTAGAAATTGCACCACTTGGACAAAGCACACAGCTTCCTCACTTCAGTTCACACACCATCTTATAACTCCCAGCTTCCGCACGGAAACCGAGCAGATCACGGTTTATTCGCAGCATGGGGGCGTTCATGGAATCGTTGTGTGTTCTTAAATAAGGCACACCGCAGGCAGTCGCTGTTTGTATGCCGAGCAACTTCAAAGCGAGTGCTATGCGGCGGCCCCGGTATTCCGGCAGCACGCCTGTAAACTCGTGATACATCGCCCGTGTTTGTTCGTTCTGCTGGAGTGTGACAACGCCAATGTAACGATCGCCGTCCTTGGCGATATGAATCCACTCCGGACGTACACCGGATTGCGTGATGGTCCACTTTTTCCATTCTTCGAACCATGGAAAGCTGCCGGAGTAGCCGGGAATATCCGGATGGGTGATTTTATACAGCTCATAAAGCTTATTCTCGCTAGCATCCCCTGGCTCATCCGCTAACGTAATGAATCTAATCCCAGCCTGCTCCGCTTGGTTGATCGCATCATGCAGCGAACCGCCATCGAACGATGCCAAGTCCAGCACGGATTCAAACGTGTGGCGCTCCTTGACATAGCCTCGACGTTCCGCAAAAGCAAGCGATCTCTCATCCGTTTCCCTCATGTAATCAATTAATCGTGACGCCCTGACCTCGCAAGCCCATTGATGAAGCGTATCGAATAGGGCTGCTCCGACCCCAAGCCCGCGATGTTTCGGATGAACGACGATCGTATGACTTAAGGCCCCGGGCTCCGTCCAAGGCGCTCGCCATGCCATCGCGTAACCGACAACTTGTCCGTGTTCATCTTCCGCGACCCATTTGGGACGGTCCCATCCCATCAGTTCGCCGTCCTCATTGTAGTGCAGCTTGCCTGGGGGAATGCTTTCCTCGTCTCGCTGCAGCCGTTCAGCTGTTGTCGGCTCTGACCAAATCAAATTCAGCAAGGGTGCAACAGCCGCATAATCGTCCGGTTGCCGCATTGGGCAAATCGTATACTTTGACATGTATGATTACCTCCATCTCGAATTAAGCTATCGGATATAGTCATTATCCCATCCGTGAAGCGGAACTTCTTGGTAAAGTCTGGATATAAATAAAGATTCGGCAGCAAGCCCTTTTTCCCTAATTCATTTGACAATTTAGCTAAAAAGGTGTAGAAATGAATTAATTGAATGTTCTGAGTAAATTCATTGACGAGATCGAGTAAGCTAATCCCTTGTTCCCCAGAGAGTTGGCCCTGTGCTGAAAGCCAACGTTCAAGACTTAGCCCAAAATCCTCTCCGAGAAGGAAAGCTGAAGCCACTGGAGTAAGCTGACCCGGGATCCTGCCGTTACATGGGGCGCGTATGATGGTACGTTGGCGGAGGTGCCGAGGATCGAGTTATGGATCAATCGGAACAAGGGTGGTATAGCGAGATATAATCTCGTCCCTTATGGGACGGGATTTTTTTGTTTTTATTTTAAAATTGGAGAGGATGTCCTGGATGAGAAAAGTAGATGTAAAAGAAAAAGCAAGGGCTCGCGAGCTGCGCATCCTGAATCAATGGCAACAAAACGAAACATTCCGCGCATCAATCGATCATCGGAATGATAAACCGAACTTCGTCTTCTATGAAGGACCGCCTACAGCCAACGGAAAACCGCATATCGGTCACGTGCTCGGACGTGTCATTAAGGATTTTATCGGCCGGTACAAAACAATGTCAGGTTACCGTGTCGTGCGAAAAGCCGGCTGGGATACACATGGCCTTCCCGTTGAGCTTGGCGTGGAGAAGCAGTTGGGCATTTCGGGAAAACAAGAAATCGAGAAATACGGGATAGCCGAATTTGTTGAGAAGTGCAAAGTCAGCGTCTTCGAATACGAGAAGCAGTGGCGGGAATTGACAGAAGCAATCGCCTACTGGACAGACATGGATCATCCCTATGTGACGTTAACGAATGATTACATCGAGAGCGTCTGGCACATTTTATCCGAAATTCATAAAAAAGAACTCCTCTACAAGGGACACCGGGTCAGCCCTTATTGTCCGGATTGCCAGACGACGCTCAGCTCGCACGAGGTGGCTCAAGGTTATGAGGATGTCAAGGATTTGAGCGCGACAGTCGAGTTTCGCAGCACGAAAGGGCCGGAAATATTCCTTGCCTGGACGACGACGCCATGGACGCTTCCAGCGAACGTTGCACTTGCGGTAAACAAGGACATCGACTATGTGAAAGCCAAACAAAACGGCAAAGTCTACGTCATTGCCAAAAATCTTGCTGAAAAAGTATTGAAAGAGAACTATGAGATCCTTTCTACGCACAAAGGGGAGGAATTCGTCGGGACCTCCTATGAGCCGCCTTTTGGCTATATCACTGTGAACCGAGGGCATATCGTTGTCGATGCGGATTACGTCAGTGACTCAAGTGGTACCGGTATCGTTCATATCGCGCCTGCACACGGGGAGGATGACTACCTCACATGCCGTCAGCATAACCTGGATTTCGTAAATGTGGTGAATCTTGCCGGACGGTATACGGATGAGGTTGTCGACTTTGCCGGACGTTTTGTGAAGGATTGCGATGTGGATATTGTCAAAAGCTTGTCGGAACGCGGTCTATTGTTTGCCAAGGAACGTTATGAGCACAGCTATCCTTTCTGCTGGCGCTGCAAAACTCCGCTTCTCTACTATGCAATGGAAAGCTGGTTTATCAAAACGACGGCTGTGAAGGACCAGCTCCTTGCGAACAACAGCCAAGTGAACTGGTACCCGGCCCATATCCGCGAAGGCCGTTTCGGGAAGTTCCTTGAGGAACTGGTCGATTGGAATATCAGTCGAAACCGCTATTGGGGCACACCGCTGAACCTCTGGCTTTGTCAGGATTGCGGGGCAGAGTATGCGCCAGGCAGCAGGAAAGACCTGTATGAAAAATCCATCACGCCTATCGATGATAGTCTGGAGCTTCATAAGCCCTATGTAGACGCTGTAAAATTGCGCTGCTCCTGCGGCGGAACCATGGAAAGGACGCCGGAAGTGATCGATGTGTGGTTCGATAGCGGCTCGATGCCATTCGCTCAATATCATCATCCGTTCGGTGACGAGAAACAGTTCGAGGATCAGTATCCGGCTGATATGATCTGCGAAGGCATTGACCAAACGCGCGGCTGGTTTTTCAGCTTGATGGCCGTCTCTACTTTGTATAATGGCAAGCTGCCTTACAAAGGGGTAATTTCAACCGGTCATGTTTTGGATGAGAATGGATTGAAAATGTCCAAGAGCAAAGGGAATGTGATTGACCCTTGGGAAATCATTGAAGAATTCGGCGCGGATACCTTCCGTTGGGCTCTGCTTGCAGACAGCGCACCGTGGAACAGTAAGCGATTCTCGAAGCAAATTGTAGCCGAAGCGAAGTCTAAAGTCGTAGATACGATCAATAATACACACGCTTTTTACTCGTTGTATGCCATCATTGATCAATACAATGCCGAAGACCATCCGCAGCAAGCTTCAAAGAACGAGTTAGATCGGTGGATACTCTCCAGGTTGAACACGACCCTTCAGAACGTGGTGAAGGGGCTGGAGGATTACGATTTTCTGAACCCGGCCAAGCACATGGAAGCCTTTGTAGATGAGCTAAGCAATTGGTACATTCGCCGCTCGCGCGACCGTTTCTGGGGCAGTGAAATGACCGAAGATAAAGTTGCCGCCTACCAAACGCTTCGCGAAGTTCTAGTCACCTTAGCACAAATGGCTGCCCCTTATATCCCGCTCATCGCGGAGGATATTTACGGTAACCTTGGCGGCGAAGGAAGTGTTCATTTGACCGATTACCCGAAAGTGAACGAAGCTGCAATCGATACGACACTTGAAAACGATATGGCTACGGCTCGACAAATTGTTGAGCTGGCGCGCAACATACGCAACGAGGTCGGAATCAAAACGCGCCAACCTTTGTCGGAGCTGATCGTTTCGCTGGACCGTGAATTTCATTTGAGCCGGTTCGAAGCCATCATCCAAGATGAAATTAACGTGAAACAGATTCGTTTGGAGACGAGCGAAAGCACCTTCGTCGACTATTATTTGAAATTGAATTTGAAAGCGGCGGGCAAGAAATACGGCAAATTCGTCGGTCCTTTGCAAAATGCCTTGAAACAGCTTTCTGCTGCTGAAGCTAAAAGGGCCGTCGACTGCGGTTATGTGGACGTCAACTTAGACGGAGAAACGATTCATCTTACGCTGGATGAGCTGCTTGTGGAAAAGCAAGGTAAAGCAGGATTTGCCTCTGCGACGGGGTACCATATCAACGTCGCGTTGAATACGAACCTAACGGAGGAGCTGGAACAAGAAGGTCTTGTTCGTGAAGTGATCCGCGGCATTCAGGATTATCGCAAGAAATTGGATTTGCCGATTGAAAAACGCGTCATTCTGACGCTGCATGTTGATGCTCCTCTCCGAGCTGCGATTGAGCGCTTTGATCATGTTTTGCGCGAGAACGTGCTTCTCTCAGAAATCAAATATGCTCAGGCTGCGAATATGGAGGATATTTCGTTCGGTGGTTATCAATGCTTGTTGCTCATTGAGTAATTAGCGCTTGTGGGGGCTGCTACTTGGGAAGCTGCCTTGTTGAAAATAAAGGAATATAGTTCCCTCTAGAGAGGGTGGATAAACAAAGACCAGTCTAACACCTACGTGTTTGGACTGGTCTTTGTCCTATTAGGTTAATCGATGTCCGCCATCGACATGGAGTACAGTTCCCGTTACGAACGAATTTTGGATCAAATACAGGACGCTTTGAGCAACATCCTCAGCAAGCCCAACCCGTTGCACAGGTAGCTTACTTCCCACCTTTTCATAAAATTGATTACGTGCTTCTTCAGTCATCTTACTGCGAGCAGGCGTATCAATAATGCCCGGCGAAACGATATTCACACGGATAGGCGCTAGCTCGAGCGCTAAGGTTTGACCAAAGTTTGAGATTGCTGCATTCACCGCGCCTAGTGCGGCAGATCCCACGGTTGGTTTGTAACCGACTACGCCGGAGAATAACGTGATAGAACCATTTGGGGAAAGGGTATGGGCTCCATATTTCGCTGCGTGGTACTGGCCCCAGAATTTGTTTTCGAATAAGTTCCGCGCTTGTTTTGTTTCTGACTGGAGGAAGGAGCCGCCGGATGTTTCGGCCGCACTTACGACAAGATGTTCGTAGCTGCCGACCTTTTTAAAAAACGTTTGAACCTCATCTTCCTCTGTCGTATCGAGCACATACACTTGCGCTTGGGATCCAAGCAGTTCTTTGGCTTTGTACAACTTTTCCTCCGAACGGCTGGCAATGATGACTTGGGCGCCAAGCACAACGGCTTTTTTGGCAGTCTCCAGTCCAATACCTGAACTTCCGCCAATAATGACAATTCTCTGATTGTGTAACATGAACACTCCTCCTAATGTTTACTAGTGGTTATAGCGCTATTGTATATGTAGTTAATTCCATTAGGGAAGTAGTGATATTAATTTCATATAGTTTCCAAAAAGGAAGTAATGTGCTAATGTTGGGTTTATCCCAATATATTTTTTGAGGAGGCTATTGTTATGTCCGTTCAAGAACCCGTTGTTTTGAATAAAGGAACACCCGGCGAGTTATGCCCAATTGCCAAAACGCTGGACGTCATCGGAACAAAATGGACTTTTTTAATTATTCGTGACCTGCTCATTGAAGGCACGTTGCGGTTTAGTGATCTTTTGAGATCAATGGAGGGGATTAGCCCCAAAACACTTTCGCTCCGCCTAAAGGAGTTAGAAGAAAACGGGCTGGTTGAAAGAAAGGTGTACCCGGAGGTTCCGCCCCGAGTTGAATATTGGTTAACGGAGAAAGGCAAACGCTTGGAAGGTGTATTTATAGAATTGAAGAGATTTGGACTGGACTTGTGACTTGGACGCCTTCGAGGAGATGTTGGGAGGGATCAAGCACGAATATTTAACGAGGGGGCCCAAACTTTACAGCTTGGATCCTCCCTCTTTTATGTAAATTATTTTGCAATTAATTTCAAAAACTCACGCATGAAGCCCGGCAAATCTGGCCAAGCATGACCCGAGACTAACTTTCCATCCACATGCAGCGTATCCGCCGCATACTTAGCTCCAAGCTGCTCGACATCCAAACGGCAGGCTGTATAGGCTGTCATTGTACGGCCTTCAAAGTAATGGTTATCTTTTAACGCGGAGAATACTTGCGCAGCATGGCAGATAGCGCCAAGCGGCTTGTCAGCTTCAAGAAAATGGCGAAGAATGCGCGGGACGTGCTCATTGGACCGAATGTACTCCGGCGCTCTGCCCCCAGGAATGATTAGTCCATCATATTGACTTGGATCTACATCAGCAAAAGCGATGTGTGACGGCAGCAAATGCCCTGGCTTCTCTGTGTAGGTCTCCCAGCCATCGATAAAATCATGGACGACGGTATGAAGCACTTTTTTCGTCGGTGCAGCAATAACAGCCTCATATCCTTCTTCTAGCACACGAAAATAAGGATAATATACCTCTAAAACTTCTGCAGCATCACCGGTAAGAATTAAGATTTTCTTTGACATCGTATCACTCCTTGGAAATGAATGGTAACCCATAATCAATTATGAAGAAACCTCGTAACGATGTAAACGGGTGGAATTTGACACGAATTGTCGAATGTTCTCGTCATGAATGTGTATGGACGGCTTCCCGGCAGAGCCCAAGCGTGTCGTTGCTGCGTAAGACAGAAGGAAGCGGAACAATGGCTCGCCAAATATGAGCAGAAGGCCAAAGAAAACCGTGAGAAAATCAAAGGTGCGGTGAAAGAAGGCGAAACAGCGGTTATCATTAACGTCCGGGAGAAAAAGATTTCCTTCCTTGGCGATAACTATGGTCGTGGCGGAGAAGTTATGCGAATGTCGATCACATTTTTATCTGCATGAACGAAGGCACGACAGAAGCGCAGGTGAAGGAGATTCTTGAGAGCCCGATCTGGAAGACACTTCCTGCTGTGAAAAACAACAAAGTCCATATGCTGGACTACAAAACATTCCTGCACTACGATCCAATCTCCATTCTGGGACAAGCGGATTTGATTACGGATATGTTGGTGAAGAGTGCAAAATAAAGAGCTTGCTTGGCAGCGACAAGCTGCTGCCGCCTTACCTTAACTGGATGAGGCGGCTTTTTGTTTTATACATGAAGGTTAGCAAAGGGGAGATGGAGAATTTGTTTGATGAGGTGTTAGACATTTGGCACATGCGTGACAGGAGGAGAAAACATGGATCAGCAAGCGGTAGAGCGAATTAAGGCGCACGAGGAACGAGTGGAGCAAGCGAATGCATTTTTGAAGCAAAAGGTGGATGAGCTTGAGGAAGACAGTTACAGACTCAGCTATCATTTGATGCCTCCTGCAGGCTGGATGAACGATCCGAATGGCCTTATCTTTTATAAAGATGAGTACCATGCGTTTTATCAGCATTATCCGTATGAAGCCAAATGGGGACCCATGCACTGGGGACACGCCAAAAGTAAAGATTTAGTGAACTGGGAACATCTCCCGGTCGCGTTAGCGCCTTCGGAAGTTTACGACACAGGAGAAAATAGCGGCCATGGCTGCTGGTCAGGCAGCGCAGTGGACGATAACGGTCATCTCACGTTAATTTATACAGGGCATGTTGACGGACGCACCCCCGTGGAGGTGCAGTGTCTCGCCACTAGCACGGACGGATTGAACTTCCGTAAAGAGGCTGGCAACCCGGTCATTGCGGGGGCTCCGGAGGAAGGCGGTCTCGGTTTCCGGGACCCGAAGGTGTGGCGGCATGCAGGGGCATGGTACATGGTGGTCGGATTTGGGAAAGACGGCTTGGGTAAAGTGCAATTGTATACGTCAGAGAATTTACGGGAATGGCGTCACCTTGGAGTGGCTGCGGAGAGCGACGGAACGATGGGGGATATGTGGGAGTGTCCGGATCTCTTCCCGTTAGGGAGTGGGGACGATTATGTGCTGGTCATTTCCCCGATGAATATGGGAACGACGAAGACGATGTACCTAACCGGCAAATTAAACTATGAGACCGGTCAATTCAGCTATGGCTATAAGGAGCGGCTGGATTACGGGTTTGACTTCTACGCCCCGCAGACGTTCATGGACGGGCAGGGCCGGCGCATCCTCCAAGGCTGGATAAACATTTGGGGGGCCAAGATGCCTGAGCAGGAGCGGGGCTGGATGGGCGCATTTACCTTGCCGCGCGAGTTGAAGCTTAACGCGGATGGTACGCTGCGGATGGAACCCGTGGCGGAATTGCAGGCTTTACGCGGGGCTCATCAACGCGTGAATGGTCTGTCAATAGGCGCGGATACGGAAGTGACGCTGGCGGGTGTGCATGGCGATACGCTTGAGCTAATCGCCGTTTTTGATGTGGCCAAAGCCGGAGGCGCAGCAGAATTCGGCTTGCTGCTTCGCTGCTCCGAGGACGGTACCGAGTACACGAAGGTGGTCTATTCAGCCGCTGAGCGCAAGCTCAGCGTGGATCGCACGCGCTCCGGCGCAGGCGAAGCGGGTGTGAGCGAAGCTCCGTTAACGCCGATGGCGGACGGACGCGTGAGGCTGCATCTGTTCCTCGACCGCTCGTCGGTCGAGCTCTTCGCAAATGACGGAGTGAAAACCGTCACGAACCGGATTTACCCTGCGGCGGCTAGCCTGGGTATCAAGCTGTTTGCCGAGAAGGGCGAAGCTCATCTCGAGAGCTTGGACGCTTGGGTGTTGGGGTAGGATTAGATTGGTTTGAGCTCCTCGCTCCTCACTTCCTGGCACATGGGGCAGGAACGCGGATTTACACGGATTCTGCGCAAATAGCGGACACAAGCTCCCTTAACACAAAAACCAGCAAACCCATGTAAAGGGCTGCTGGTTTTTGTGCATTCTAATTCCGTACACGCATCGCCTGATAAGCATTCCGGGTTACGCACTGTGTAAGCCAATTCAGATCCAATCCTTGCTGAGCCGCATAAGGGAGGAAATCAGTCAGCAGGTGGTGATAAGGCCGAAGATTGCCGCCTTTCTCCTCGCCAACCGTGTACCAACCTGTGTCTTGTGAAAGTAGAATTTGCTCGCTGCTTATACCATGATTCCGGAGCTGCTGCAGTAATTCCACATGCTTGTCATAGGTGCCTGGCAGAATGGAATCAATCGAAATCCACATGCCCTCATCCGCCAGTCGTTGATGGACTGTCAAATCCTTGCCGGTTTGGGCATGCACCCAGATGAAGCGCTCCAGGCCGAAGCCTGCTTCTCTCATGATTTCGCCCGCGTGTAGGGCGGTATCCCCGCCGATGGTATGACATTGAATCGGCAATCCGGTTTCAAAGGAGGTGCGAATAGCGGCCCGCAATATTTTTTGCTGCGTCTCATTGATCGACGTTCCGTCGTTTAGAGCGATTTTGATATAGCCAGGGTAGACACCGCTATCTCCAATGCCGTTTTGCGCCTCGCGAATCCATAGATCGGATAGCTCACGCTCCGTGGTTTGATAAACGAAAGACGGCAAATAAGGTGCCTTATAAAAGCCGGTGTTCGTCACGAGATGCAGACCGGACTGGGCAGACAGGTCTTTTAAAACATAGGGGTCACGCCCCAAATACTCCGGCGCACAATCTACGAATGTTGAGCAGCCAGCCTCCTTCAACTGCAGCAGGAGCGGCAAGATGGAGGCAACGACTTCATCGCGGTCGTAATCGTTCGGAGTTAACTTGCCATCTTCGACAAATCCAACTAGGACATGCTCGTGGACGAGAATCGTTCCGGCTTCTTTTTCGTTGATAAGCCCTGTTACGGTCTGCAGCATAGTATCGATATCCCCCTTGATCCTTGATTTTACTCTCCTATAGTCTATAGTGGACCGGTTGGAGTAGGCAACACCCTGTTATTCTTTTACAATAGAATCATCAGGAAAATATTGAAGAACGGAGAATCCGCATGTCCGCCGATTCGATTTTAAATCATGAGCTGCAGCCGTACATTCGCTATGCGGACCTGTTGCATTTTCAACAATGGAAAACGCCGCCCAGAATTATTACCGACTACATGCTGCTTTACGTACAGGAAGGGTCCTTTCGCCTTCAAGCAGAAGGGGCGCTCTATGAGGTGAATCAGGGGCAGTTCATCTTCGTGCAGCCGGGCATTGTGCATCAGATGGAATCCGAAGCGCCGGTTTGGCTGATGTCTTTGCACATGGATCTGTTCCCCTCTCAAGTCGATGCTCGTCCGGAAATGATTGTGCCGATCGATCATGGTTTTAACCCAGATTCAGTTCCTCTGCAGCCAAGCCTGAAAACATTTGCGGATATCTCCATCCCTTATCTATTGAAGCTTTCGAGGCACGAATGGATGTTGGACACTCTGCAGCAAGCAATAGCGCATTGGGGCCGCAAAAATGCAATCGACCTTCTTCAAGCACAAGTCCACGCCACAGAGATTGTGCTGGAATTGTTAAAAGAATACACAACCCGCGATACCTCCGAGCATAGCCGCTCTACCTCGCTTAGTTGGGTGCCGGCCTATATGCAGTACCGGTTGTCGGAACCGCTGACTGTGGAGGAAATGGCACATAAGGCGCTCATGTCCCGCTCTTATTTCTCCTTGCATTTTCGCTCGCAATTCGGAGTGTCCCCTCATCAATTTCTGCTCAAGCTGCGTCTTGATTACGCGACCGACCTGCTCCGTGGAACGGATTTTCCGCTTCAAGATATAGCGGACAGCTGCGGATTTTCGAGCGTTCACCATTTTTCCAAGATGTATAAGCTTCGCTTCGGATACCCGCCAAGTCAAATCAGACGCCATCCATAAAAAAGACGTTTTGATACATTTACTATGCATTTTGACAAAGCCAGGCGGTCCAAAGCTCCCTATAATGAAGCCATAGAACTAGAAACTTTTTGAAGCATGGGCCAAAATAGAAGGGAGCGAAGGCGGAAAATGAGTGACAAACGAACGTATGATTTTCAAAGACAGATAGAGACTTATGATCGCGCTGATATCGTCGTTATCGGAGGAGGACCTGCGGGAACGGCGGCTGCGATTTCGGCGGCAAGAAGAGGCAAGAAAGTCATTTTGCTCGAAAAATCAGGGCAGCTTGGCGGTATGGGCACCTTGGGGAATGTGAGCATTTTTATGCCGATTGGGAACGTGACGGGCATTTACCGTGAGATGATTGCCGATGTGCTGGCCGAATATTTGCCGGAGCATCATGATACGTCCATTGCCCCGCAATATTCGCCTTTTGAGCTAAGGCATTATTTAAATGAGAAAATGAAAAAAGAAGGCGTAGAGGTCATCTACCATACCGAATTCGTTGGGGCGGTCAAGGACGGAACTCGCTTAGAAGCTGTAATTGCGTCTACACGCGAAGGATTGAAGGCTTTTGAGGCTAAGCAATTCATAGACTGCACCGGGGATGCCAGAGTCGCACTCGATGCCGGGGTGCCTCATACGTCGGGAAGAGACGGGGATGGGCTGACCCAGCCGATGACGCTTATGTTTATGATGCAGAACACAGGCAAGACCGTAACTCCGATCCTGCCGGAAGGCTGCTATTATTATGAAAAAGTGTCCGATCTGCCACAGGGACGCCATCTGTATTGGGAGCGCAACAAGGACGGCCAGCTCCTGGTGAACATGACGCGGGTCAAAGGCAACGGCGCGAACATCAAAGACATCAACTACGCGGAAACCGAGGCGCTGAGACAGGTATTTTCCATCGTGCATTATTTGCAGCGGAATGGTTTTGAGACCTATGCGCTTTCGCACGTGGCCAATCAGGTTGGCGTGAGGGAAACGAACCAGATTCAGGGGTTGTACACACTGACGGAGCAGGATGTGGTGGAGGGCCGCCGATTCCAAGACGTGGTCGCCCAGACGAACTACGAGATCGACATTCACAGCCCCGATGGCAAAAAGACCACCGACGAACGCAAAGTCAGCGGCTACGATATTCCATATCGCTGCATGGTGCCCGAAGACGTGGACAATTTGCTCGTCGCCGGCCGTTCCATATCCGCAACGCATGTCGCGATGTCATCCATGCGTGTGCAGCCTACTTGCTACGCGTTGGGGCAGGCAGCGGGAATTGCTGCTTCCATCGCTTTGGACGAAACCTGCGTCATTCGCGATGTATCCATCGATGCGCTGCATGAGGGACTACGTGAGATGAACGTTGTATTTCATAAGCTTGCATCGTATTCGTAGACGAACATAAAAACCCTGACGGACTAAACTCCGTCGGGGTTTTCTACGATAAATCCGCCAAGGCTTCAGTTAGAGGAACTGAGATCCCTTATTTGGTGAGAATCGAGCGATTTCCCCACTTAGCGGAACTACAGGGCGTTATTCGCCTCCCATGACACATTTTTCAGCTGAAATGGTCAAAATAGGGGAACGTAGTTCCCCTGACAAGCCGGAAACGTGCCTTTTCATAGAAATAGCGGCCTGTAGTTCCCCTAAACCCACTTCACTTTTCCGCTCGCCTTTCTAGCAAACTAGATATTCTCCCGGTTCAGCACATAAACTTTCACGTTTTTCTTCACGCCGAATTCCTGCGCCTGACTCAAATCGTTCATGAACACATCAATTCTCGAACCGCGAATCGCCGAGCCGATATCTTCGGCTTTGCGAATGCCGATTCCCTCAATGAATACAGTGGAACCTAGTGGAATGACGGCTGGATCGACGGCGATCGTCCGCCCCTCCTTGGCTTTTAACCCGCTGAAGGTGATGCCGTACATGGGATGGGAGGCCTTTTTACCGGTCGATTCGAAACCCGCTGTATAGGCTGTCAATGTGGTGTTGATTACTTTTTTAATGATTTTTGGCTGTGTTTGCGTGGCAGGCGCTGTTCCACTTGAAGGAACATTCAGGGTTTGTCCAATGGTCAGGCCGCGCGGATCACTAATTCCGTTGGCTGCCATCAGGTCGTTCACATCCACTTCAAAGTCACGAGCGATTTTGAACAAGGTATCTCCCCGGTTAACCTGATACTGCGTTGTTGGCAGCGCGGTAGCGGCGGTAGTGGTAGTGGTTTCAGGTTCGACTGCATTTGATACAAAACTGTAAGATGGCGGGAGTTCCATATTTTCATCGCTGCCTGGGTAGGAATAGGCTTTACCAGTAAGCCATAAACTTACTAACAAAGGAATTGTCAGAGTCGTAAACAAGATTCTTAGAAACATCATAGCTCCTCCTCAAAAAAGTTAATAGAGTTATAGCTACTAGACTCGTCAAATTTATATTTTTCTATACGTATTCTATGAAAAATTACTAGATTAAAGCCCGCAAAAGGTCCTTTTACGGGCTTTTTTGCTGTTTACAGACAGATTGGCAAACGTTCGTCCTTGCGTGAATACACTATAGCAACAACCTAAAGGAATGATGTTCATGCGCCCAGGATACGGAATGTTTCAACAACAGTCGGCGAAAATGCGGCTCACGCCGCAGCTGCGCAAAGCGATATCGATTCTGCAGCTCTCGACACCGGAATTGCTGGAGGTTGTTCAGCAGGAGATGAATGAGAATCCGGTATTGGAGTTCGCCTCCGCTAACGAGCGGACGGTCGATGCTCCCGCTCGCCCTACCCGTACGAGGGATGGCGACGCTCCCTACGATCCGCTGCACCATGCCGCGTCGAATGAGGTGTCTCTGGAAAGGCATTTGAAGGAGCAGTTATTCTTCATGAAAAAAGTGCCGCAAGCCGTGCGCCGCATTGTCATTTTTATGATTGGAAATGTGGATAGCAATGGCTATCTGACCTCTTCGATCAGTGAAATTTCGGATGTTTTGAAAGTGGAACGTGAGCTGGTGGAGCAAGCTCTTACGATTCTGCAAAGTTTTGAGCCTGCCGGTGTAGGGGCGAGAAATTTGCGCGAATGCCTGCTTTTGCAGGTACAATCCTTGGCGGAAAGCTTTCCGCTCGTCGCCATACTCATTCGCAATCATTTGAAGGATGTTGCCGATTATCACATTCACAAACTATCGCAGCATCTGCAAGCTTCGCCGCAAGAAATTCATGCAGCTGTAGCCGTGATTAAGGGGCTAAATCCCAGGCCAGGGGCTGCCTTTCATACGGAAGCCATTCACTATATCATACCGGAGGTGATCATTGAAAAGTCAGGCGGCAGGCTTGCCGTGTTCACTCATCAGGCAGCGCTGCCCCGTCTATCGATGAATGGCTATTATGAGCGACTTGTGAAGGAGGGAAAAGATGCGAACGAAGCCGCTCGCTTTCTAACCGGCAAGTTACAATCGGCGATGTTTTTCTTAAGGTGCCTGGAGCAGCGCCGAAAGACGATTTATCGTGTGGCTCAGGCCATCGCCGAGGAACAAAGCGAGTTTTTTTGGAAGGGGACGGCCTATATCAAGCCGATGACCTTGAAACACATTGCCGATAAGCTCGGCATGCATGAATCGACAGTCAGCCGCGCCACAGCCGGCAAATATGCTCAAACGCCTTGGGGCATCTTCGAGCTCAAGCACTTTTTTCCATCAGGCTTGCTCAAAGACTGTGGAGAAGCAGCATCCTCCGAGCGTGTCAAAGCCAGATTAAAGGAGTGGATTCGTGGCGAAAACCCTGCTAAGCCATACTCGGATCAGAAGTTGACAGTGCTGCTGAAGCAGGAAGGCATCCAGATCTCACGCCGCACAGTGACGAAATATCGGGAGGAGCTCGGCATTTCTTCTTCCTTGAGAAGGAAACGCATATAGTTAACCTAAAGGGTTATGGCTTGATTAAGGTTTTGGCCCATAAATTCATATCCTCATATTTATCGTAGATATCGCAGTTTTTCGTCAGCCTGCCGTAATACCCATAGCCCATTTGATGGAAAACGGCATTCATGCCAAAGGAAAGAGCTCTGGACAGCGAGTAGGCACAGTTAATTTGGCGAGCGATCAATTCATCCTCCAAAGCATGCATCAATAATCGCATGAGCCCTTTGTTGCGGAAGGCAGGCAGTGTGGCGCAATCAGTCATTTCCGCATTGGCATATCGCGCATTAATTTCAGCGGAAGCGGCGCTAATGAGCTCATCTTGCGATTCGACGAGATAATAAATCGTCCCCTCCTGCATCGTTTTTGCAACATAAAGCGGATCGTTCATGGGTGTTGGGTAGGTTTGGAAAATCTGGCTGTACAAATGAGACAGCTGCTCTGCATCCTTGAGCAAGGCTAAACGCAGGGTAAAAGGTTCCGGTATGACGGGCATTACGGGTTTACGAGAAAGCGCTAGCACTTGATGCAAAATGCAATCCTCCTCCATCCAATAATCGCTGCTCCGCCGCCCCAGATCGTAATAAAACGCCATACAGTAAGCGTCCATGCCATGAAAATATCCTTTGTAAATGCCCTCTAGCATGCAGCCTTTTCCTAAAAAGATCTGCCAATCCTGCTCTCGCGATTTGATAAAAACCTTGGTCAGCGCATGGCTTTTGGCTGCGTCGGCTATTCGATCGTAGATGGCATCGACATTGCCTTGATAGTCGTCTACCCGCAGTCTTTTGTTCATGAAATCGAGGTAAAAGCTTACCGTATAATCACTGCCGCTTTCAACTTCCAAACGGGATGTTGGCCGATCATTTGGCATTTGATTAGGCATCTGGCAGTCCCCTCCTTCTTCTTACCATGGTTATATGCTTCGATCCATTAGATTAGCCTTGCAATAGTTGGGGGTGTCGGTCCAAAGTTGGCATGCATTTTGCTTCGTTATTAGGCAGTAGCAGTCGTAACGCAAACCATATCTCATGAAGGAGGCTGAGCGCTTATGCAGTGCATGTGGTGTGAAACGGAAGATGTCCGTGAAGGGGTAAAAGATTGCTACTGGATCATGCCGGACGGGAGGATGGCTGTACAGATTTTGAACGTACCCGCGATCGAGTGCGCGAACTGCCGAACGTATGTGCTGGAAGGCACTGCCCAGCAGATCGAAGAGTTGCTGTATTGGCATGATGTTTCTGCGCTCGGAAGCTCCTTTCACTATGAAGATCTGATGAAAGCTCCTCGGGTCAAAAATATGTTCTTGAAATAAAATCAACAACGATAGTGATGGCTGATTAGCGGGGGTGCCTTATGGGGCGGGAGCATTTAATCAAGCCGGTACTGGATCATCCTTATCCCACGATTCAATATGGCAAAGGGGTGTTCCTCTACGACGAGCAGGGCAAAGCGTATCTGGATGCCTCATCAGGGGCCGTGACGGCCGGCATCGGGCACGGCGTGCAAGACATTATCGATGCCATGATGGAGCAGGCGAGTAAGGTATCTTTTGTGTACCGTTCACAGTTCACAAGTGAACCGGCAGAGAAACTGGCGAAGAAGCTGAGCGATTTGGCGCCAGGGGGCGACTATTGGGCCTTCTTCGTGAACAGCGGCTCTGAAGCGACGGAAACGGCGATGAAGATTGCCATTCAGCATTGGCAAGAGAAGGGCCGCTTGGGGAAGAACAAAGTGATCTCACGCAGGATGAGCTATCATGGCATCACCATGGGCGCGCTTTCGATGTCCGGCCATGTACTTAGACGAAGGCGGTTTATACCGCTGTTAGAGGATTTCCCAGTCGTTGCTCCCGCCTATTGCTATCGGTGTCCGTTCAAAATGAACGCAGCTTCCTGCAAGCTGGCGTGCGCAGACGACTTGGAAACAGCGATTAAACGAATCGGCGCCGAGCATATCGCTGCCTTCATTGCAGAGCCTGTAGTCGGGGCTGCCGGAGGAGCGATTGTGCCGCCTGCGGGTTATTTTAAGAAAATCAAAGAGATTTGTGAGCGCTATGAGATCTTATTTATCGCCGATGAAGTGATGACCGGCATTGCTCGTACGGGTGAAATGTTTGGCATGCAGCATGAAGGCGTAGAGCCCGATCTGATCGCACTGGGGAAAGGCTTGAGCGCCGGTTACACACCGATGGCTGCAACGCTGGTTAAAGATCACGTGATGGCGCCTATTTTGCAAGGCTCCAAGAGCATAATGGCCGGCCATACGTACAGTGCCAACCCACAGTCGGCCGCCATCTCGCTAGCAGTGCTGGACTACGCCCTGAAGCATCAACTAGCTCAGTCAGCTCGAAGCATGGGTGCATATCTGCTAGCTAAACTGCGTCAAATCGCGGATGGCATCGAAATCATTGGCGATGTCAGGGGGAGAGGGCTTCTTCTGGCCCTGGAGTTCGTCCAAGATCGAGACTATAAGACGATGTTCCCACCTGTGGAGGGCATCACTTCCCGAATCATAGATAAAGCCTTTCAAAAAGGCCTGCTCGTTTACCCCGCAGCTGGCGCTGTGGATGGGGCTGGGGACGCCATTATTGTGGCGCCGCCTCTGGTCATTACGGAAGCGGAAGTTGATCAGCTCGTACAGCTTTTGGAGGAAGCGATTCGGGAAGTTGCGGATGAGTTGACCAGGGAGTCGGAGGGAGGTGGCAAAGATGGAGAGATCTGAGCTGAGCAAAGTGAAGAGCTTGGAAGAGGCACTTCATGCGATTAATGACGGCTGCACGCTTATGTACGGCGGGTTTGGCGGTATCGGTACACCACCAACGCTGATCGATGGCATTTTAAGCAAAGGGGTCAAAGACTTAACGATTATCGGCAACGATACCGGTTTTCCTCATATCGGAATTGGCCGTTTAGTAACCGCCGGACGGGTGAAAAAGGTGATTGCTTCCCATATCGGCTCCAATCCTAACGCTGGTCAAATGATGGAAGACGGCACCATGGAGGTCGTTTTTTACCCGCAAGGTACGCTGGCGGAGAAAATCCGAGCAGGCGGAGTCGGCCTCGGAGGCATTCTGGTGGACGTTGGTGTCGGGACGATGATGGGAGAAGGCAGGGAGACGGTATCAATTGCGGAGCGTACGTATTTGGTGGAACCGGCTTTGACAGCCGATGTGGCCATTGTTCATGCTTTGAAGGCGGACCCTTACGGCAATCTTGTTTATGATAAAAGCGGCAGAAATTATAATCCGCTCGTGGCGATGGCAGGGACATTTACCATTGCCGAGGTGGATGAAATTGTGCCTCTTGGCGCGCTGGACCCTGAAAGCATTGTTACGCCGGGCATTTTTGTCGATATGGTCATCCTCAGCAAAGGAGTGAACTGGCAATGGGTATGGGAAAAGAAAACCGTGACCGAATAGCGAAACGGGCCGCTCAGGAATTAAAGAACGGCATGGCCGTCAATTTAGGCATTGGCATCCCAACCCAGGTTGCGGACTACGTGCCGGAGGGTGTGCAGATCGTTTTTCATGCGGAAAACGGCATCTTGTATGCAGGCGGAGCCCCGAACCCCGGAGAGGAAGATGCGTTTCTCTGCAACGCGGGCGGGTATCCGGTCACGATTGTCGACGGAGCCTCCTATTGCGACAGCTCCATCGCTTTTGCCATGATTCGCAGGGGCTGCATTGATATTACGATCCTTGGGGCGCTGGAGGTTAGCGAACGCGGCGATTTGGCTAATTGGATCGTGCCTGGGAAGCGGGTGGCCGGCATCGGCGGGGCAATGGAGCTTGCGCAGAAAGCGAAAAAAGTCATCGTGCTCATGAACCATGTCAATCGGCAGGGAGAGTCCAAAGTGAAGAAGCAGTGCGAATTGCCGCTGACGGCCAGGGCTTGCGTGAAACTGATTATTACGGAGATGGCCGTGATGGAAGTGGTGGAACATGGCTTGCTTTTGAAGGAGATTATGTCTCCATATACTGTTGATGACGTCGTTCGCCATACCGAAGCGGCTTTAATCATTCCTGAGCATATTACCTATATTCCATAATGGAAAGCGAACCAGAAGGAGGGAATTCCATTGCCGAATCCGAAGGCTGAACTGCTGGAGCGCATTCATGAGTGGATCACGCTTCATCGTGACGCAGGGACCGCACTGCTGCAGCAAATGGTCCGAATTGCAAGCACACAAGGCAACGAGAAGGAAGTTCAACTGCTCGTTGCCGATCAGCTGCGGGGCATGAGAATGGATGTGGATATGTGGGAGCCGGACGGAGAGGAGCTTGCGGATCATCCGTATTTTTGTTCGCCACGGAGCCATTTTGCAGGCAGTCCTAATGTTGTGGGCGTTATGAAGGGAACAGGAGGCGGACGTTCCATCCTGCTGAACGGCCATGTAGACGTTGTGCCGGAAGGCCAGCGGAATCAGTGGGCACACGACCCTTACAGCGGCGAAGTGGTTGACGGCAAGCTGTATGGACGTGGATCAACGGATATGAAAGGCGGCAATACAGCGCTTTTGATAGCCCTCGGTGCTATTCAGGGTGTGGGGCTGAAGCTGAAAGGTGACGTTATTTTCCAAAGCGTTGTGGAAGAAGAAAGCGGCGGGGCCGGAACACTGGCGGCTATTCTAAGGGGTTACCGGGCCGACGCAGCTCTGATTCCGGAACCTACGAATTTCCGCATTTTCCCCAAACAGCAAGGCTCGATGTGGTTCCGCATTGAAGTCAAAGGGCGGTCGGCGCATGGCGGAACAAGGTATGAAGGCGTGAGTGCTATTGAGAAAAGCGTCAAAGTCATTCAGCATATCCTGGAGCTTGAGAAGGAGAGGAATGCCCGGATCACTAATCCGCTGTATGCGAACAACCCGATTCCGATTCCTATTAATCTTGGCGTTATTCAAGGCGGGAATTGGCCTTCGTCTGTTCCAGATACCGTAAAACTGGAGGGTCGCATGGGGGTTGCCCCTGAGGAGATGCTGCAAGATGCCAAGGAGGAAATGTTGAATTGGTTGGAGCAGCTGAAGGAAGCTGATCCATGGTTTGCCGAGTATCCGCCAGAACTGGAGTGGTATGGGGCGCAATGGGTGCCGGGCAGCGTTGATCCCGAACACCCTTTGATGGAAGTGCTTATGCAGCAGTTTCGCGCGGTTAAGCAGGAAGAGCCTGTCATCGAAGCATCGCCATGGGGCACGGATGGTGGCTTGCTCACGCAGCTGGGCGATACGCCTTGCATTGTTTTCGGCCCCGGAATTACGGAAGTGGCGCATTATCCGAACGAGCACATTGTGCTGGAGGATGTGTTCAAGGCTGCTGAGATTATCGCGCTAACCTTGATTGACTGGTGCGGTTTTGACAGAATGGAGGCATAGGGGATGGATGTGAAGGAGAGAAGGACGACGTACATTGACATGAAGACCTCTCTGCCGGGTCCGGAAGCTCAGAAGCTGCTGGAGCGGCGCATGGCGAGCATTCCACGGGGGCCGTTCAATACCGTACCTACCTTTGCGGCAAAAGGGGAAGGAGCCTTGCTCACGGATGTCGACGGGAATACTTTTATCGACTTGGCTGGAGCAATCGGCTCTTTAAATGTCGGCCACTGCCCGCCTAAAGTGGTGGAAGCTCTGAAGGCGCAGCTGGACAATTATTTGCATCCATGCTTTCATGTGATGATGTATGAGCCGTATGTCGCTCTTGCTGAGAAATTAAACGAATTGACGCCAGGTGATCATGCGAAAAAAACGTTTTTTTTGAACAGCGGAGCAGAGGCTGTCGAGAATGCGGTAAAAATCGCACGCAAGTTTACGGGGCGTAAAGCTATTATTTCCTTTGAGCGAGGCTTCCACGGGAGAACTTACATGGCGATGTCGCTCACGAGTAAAGTGAAGCCTTATAAAAATGGCTTCGGTCCTTTTGCGCCCGACACCTATAAAATGCCATATCCCTACTACTACCGTGCCCCTAACGGCATGTCTGCGGATGAGCTCGATGCTTACATCTTGCAGAAGTTTGATGATTTTTTCTTGTCTGAGGTTCCGGGCGAGGACGTCGCTGCCGTGATTCTGGAGCCGGTTCAAGGCGAAGGGGGATTTGTCATCCCTTCCACGCGTTTCATTCAAGGCGTCAAAGCCATATGCGAGAAATATGGGATTTTGCTTATCGCTGATGAAGTGCAGACAGGTTTTGGGCGTACGGGTAAAATGTTTGCGATGGAGCACCACGGTGTTGTACCGGATCTCATGACGATGTCCAAATCGATTGCAGCCGGCCTCCCGATTAGCGCCGTGACCGGCAGAGCGGAGATCATGGATGCTCCGGGGATCGGGGAAATCGGGGGCACGTATGGCGGCAGTCCGCTTGGTTGTGCTGCAGCCCTGCAGGTTATTGCGATGCTGGAGGAGGAGCGGCTCTCCGAACGGGCTGCCACGATCGGCGCAGTCGTCACGGAGCGTTTTGGGCGTATACAGCAGGAACTCAGCTTCATCGGGGATGTGCGTACATTGGGTGCCATGAGTGCTATTGAGATCGTGAAAAATCCTGTGAGCCGAGCGCCGGATAAGGAGTTGACGGCCCGGATTTTGCAGGAAGCGCATCAGCATGGGGTAATCATTATGAGTGCAGGTATTTACGGAAATGTGATTCGTATCCTAAGCCCGCTAGTGATCACAGACGAACAGCTCGCTGAGAGCCTTGATGTGCTGGAGGCGGCGTTCAGGGCCTGCGGCGGTTAGAAAAGGGGAAACAGCATGAAAAAGCATTTATTCATTGAGGGCCGGTGGGTAGAAGCCGGCGAATATCGGCCCTTATTCTCGCCATACAGCGGTGAACAAATTGCCGAGATTGCCTACTCAGGAGCGGCCGAGGTGCAGCACGCACTGGAGGCGGCTGAACGGGCCAGACCTTTGATGGCGCAAATGCCTGCACATGAACGCGCCGCAATATTAGAGCGGCTGGCTGCCTTGATTCGGGATAATGCGGATGAGTGCGCTCGCATTATCGCGCTTGAAGCAGCGAAGCCGCTGAAGACGGCAAAGCTTGAAGTGGAGCGGACCATCGCAACGTACAAGTTCGCAGCTGAAGAGGCGAAGCGGATTCACGGCGAAACGATTCCGATGGACGCAGCGCCTGGCGGGGAGGATCGCGTGGCGTATACGATCCGCCAGCCATTGGGGGTTGTTGCGGCGATAACACCGTTTAACTTTCCGATGAATTTGGTTGCGCATAAGGTGGGTCCTGCGCTGGCTGCGGGCAACACCATCGTTTTGAAGCCGGCGGGACAAACGCCGCTGTCTGCGTTGTTTTTGGCGGAGCTCTTGCAGCAGGCGGGGCTTCCTGCAGGGGCGCTGAACGTTGTAACCGGCAGCGGGAGCGCCATCGGCGACATCCTGGTGACGGATGCAAGAGTGAAGGCGGTTACCTTCACGGGAAGCCCGGAAGTCGGGATTGCCATACGGAGTAAGGCAGGCCTGAAGAAAGTGATTTTGGAATTAGGCTCCAATTCTGCGCTCATTGTGGATCAAGGGACGGATGTGGACAGCATGATCGCGCGGGCTGTTACGGGGGCTTTCTCCTATGCAGGCCAGGTGTGCATTTCCATTCAACGGATTTACGTGCATGAAGGGCTGTTTGACGAGTTTGTCGGGAAGTTCGTCAAGCAGACAGAGATGCTTCGATTGGGGGACCCGCTAGATCCCCAGACGGATGTTTCAGCTGTCATCGCTCCGCGTGACGTTTTGCGGGCGTTGGAGTGGATTGCAGATGCCGAGCGCTCCGGCGCTGTTGTCGCAACCGGCAACAAGAAGGAAGGGAATGTCGTGCATCCGACAGTCCTGCTTCATGTTGCTGCGTCGAGCAGCATCTCCTGCCGGGAGGCGTTTGCTCCCGTTGTGATGATCAATAAGATTGCCTCCGTCGAGGAGGGAATCGGGCTGGTCAACGACTCCCGGTACGGCCTGCAAGCGGGCATCTACACGCAAAATATCCGTACAGCGTTCGCCGCTGCCGAAACGTTGGAGGTGGGGGGCGTCATGATTAATGACATTCCCACCTTCCGTGTGGACCACATGCCATACGGCGGCGTCAAGGAGAGCGGCACAGGACGCGAAGGCGTGAAATATGCCGTGGAGGAGCTGACGGAGCTTAAGCTGGTGTGCTTTAAAAAGTAAGCGTGGGCTGCTTCGCCGGCCTGTCCGTTGCCATAAATGTTGAAGGGGAGCCCGAGGGCATCCCCTTCATTGTTTATTCTAGCGCTATGCAGGAACTCTTGCGCATGCAGGGGAACTCCAGGGCGCTATTCGAGCGCGATCCGCCGAATTGGCTCCTGAGAGGAACTACAGGTCCTTATTTGGCCTCAAATGCCTGCATTTGAGCCGAAAACGGGGAAATAGCGTCCCGTAGTTCCCTCCGGCGCGTCGTAGAGCCTCTTTCCTGCAGATAGCGTCCTGTAGTTCCCTTTCGCTCTCGCTCCACGCACTTTGCCCTCCGCTCCTCACGCACGCGCTCCACGCACTTTGCCCTCCGCTCCTCACGCCCTCGCTCGCCTCACGCTCAGCTCTCCGCCTTCGCCCTTGCCCTCCGCTCCTCACGCCCTCGCTCGCCTCACGCTCAGCTCTCCGCATCAGGCTCCTTACCCTCGCCAGGCCCATCCGAGGAATGGCTGCCATCCGAAGCGCCAACTTTACTCTCTTTCTGCTGCGCCTTCATCAGCTTATCCTTCATTTCATCCCGCTTAGTACGGCGGTCCTTTAATGAGGCGTGCTCAGGCGCCTCCGAGTAGGCTTTTCTTCTGCCAATCCGGCGCAAGTTTTCTGGCACCAAGTTGAATTTTTCATCTTTCATCAGCGCGATAATGCCCGTGCTTTCAGGCTGCTTCTCCACACCGTAGATTTCGTTAAAATATTCATCCGCCCGGCCCGGTACATAATTTTTGGGCTCTGGGTACCCAACGATGACGCCTTCGTAGTTGCGCAAAATAACCTTATCTTGGCTCTGCGAGATCAAATAGTTCGGCTGGAGCGCGATTTTTCCTCCGCCACCGGGAGCGTCAACAACAAAGGTAGGGACAGCATACCCAGACGTATGTCCGCGCAGCGCTTCAATAATTTCGAGGCCCTTGGACACCGGAGCCCGGAAATGGCCGATGCCTTCGGACAAATCACATTGATAAATGTAATAAGGGCGCACACGCATTTTGACAAGATCATGCATGAGCTTTTTCATAATGTAAGTGCTGTCGTTGATGCCCGCTAGAATCACGGACTGATTGCCCAGAGGAACACCCGCATCGGCGAGCATGGCGCATGATTTTTTTGCTTCCTCCGTCATTTCCAAAGGGTGATTGAAATGCGTGTTGAGCCAGACGGGATGATATTTTTTGATGATGGTACACAAATGCTCCGTAATCCGCTGCGGAAAAACAACCGGTGCCCTCGTACCGATCCGGATGATTTCAACATGGGGAATCGCCCGCAAATTTTTCAGGATATATTCCAAAATATTATCATTAATCAGCAGCCCATCCCCGCCGGACAGCAAAACGTCGCGCACCTCAGGCGTATTTCGAATATACGCAATGGCGTCATCCAATTGTTTTTTGGGAACACCCATGCCCACTTGACCGGAGAAACGGCGGCGCGTGCAGTAACGGCAGTACATGGAGCACTGATTGGTAACCAGAAAAAGTACCCGATCCGGGTAACGATGTGTCAAACCTGGCGTAGGAGAGTCCTCATCCTCGTGCAGAGGGTCCTCCAGATCATATTTTGTTTTCAGCAATTCGGCGGAAACAGGGACAGATTGCATACGAATCGGGCATCTTGGATCATCAGGATTCATCAAGGATGCATAGTAGGGGGTAATATTCAAAGGGATCGTCTGCGTCGAGATGCGAACGCCCTCTTCTTCCTCAGGGGTTAGATTCACCACTTTTTTCAAATCATCCAAGGAACGAATGGTATGTGTCAGCTGCCAAAGCCAATCATTCCACTGCTCATCCGTGACGTTTTTCCATAGCGCAACTTGCTTCCAGTGACGTCGTTCCATATTGGCACCTCCAGTAATGATGTTTGCTCAGTAATAGAAGATGCAAAAAGCATGCCAACATTTCCTCCTGACGCTGGAAAACGCAAAAAAGACTCCTAACGGAGTCTGACAGACTAAGGTTTTCTCACGATGCCGTAGCGATTAAGTTTATACTGCAGGGCTTGGCGTTTGATGCCGAGGGCTTGAGCGGTAAGGGTTATATTGTATTGATGGCGGGTGAGCGCGTTCACAATCGCTTCTTTTTCCAACTGTTTCACTTTATCGGTTAAGCCGGTTGAAATTGCCTCTTCATGATGCTTGTCATACCGCAGTGGGTGGATCCCCAAGATCGAAGCGGGGAGGTGAGCCTCTTCAATGATTTCGCATTCCAGCTCCATCATATTGTAGGTCGATTCGATCGCATGGCTCAGTTCGCGAATATTTCCCGGCCAGTGATAGTCGAGCAAACGCTGCATGGCTGCTGGCGCTATCCCCGTAATTTTCATGCCAAACAAATCATTAAACGTATCGATAAAATGGTTCGTCAAAATCGGAATATCCTCTTTGCGCCCAGCGAGCGGAGGAAGCGTCAGATTCACCACATTCAGCCTGTAAAAAAGATCGCTGCGCAAAAGCCCCTTATCAAGTGCCTCTTTTGGATCAATATTCATAGCGGTAATGATGCGGACATCCACCTGCTGCTCCTGTGTGCCCCCGACCCGGCGAACAAGCCCATCCTGCAGCACGCGCAGCAGTTTGGCCTGTAGAATTAAATCCAAGCTGTTCAGTTCATCCAGAAAAAGCGTTCCGCCATTCGCCTGCTCAAATAAGCCGGCACGGTCAATGGCCCCGGTAAAGGCGCCTCTTGCCGTTCCAAACATGATGCCTTCCATGAGCTCGTTGGGGACAGCTGCACAATTTTGCGCGATAAAAAGGCGGCTTCTACGGGCCCCGGCATTATGGATGCTCTGGGCTACTAATTCTTTGCCCGTGCCGGTAGGGCCGCATATTAGAACCGGCGAGCTTGTACGCGATGCTTTTTTGGCAAAAGAAATCGTTCGAAGGAAATCTTCGTTAGTGCCGATTAAATCGCTGAAATGGTAGCGGGCGGAGCTTGTGTGCTTCTTATCTTTGGAGGGGGACTCGTAAATTTGATGCCGAAGGTCCAGAATTTGATCGTGGAGATGAACGATGCTTGTGATATCTTTGGCCACTTCCAAAGCGCCGATGATGTCTCCATTTTCCAGAAGCGGGTACGTGCTGTTGATTGTGGTGATTCTTTTGCCAGTGACGCTGACGTACGTTTGGATTTTCTCGCGAATTTCTGTGCCGGTTTGCAAAACCTTCATGAAGGTGCTCGTTTCATTGGTTAGAGAAGGGAACAACTCAAAAAAATTTTTCCCGACAACCTGCTCACGCTTCAGCCCATCCGTTTCCGCCATTTTATCATTATAAAAAATCGTGATTCCCCCACGGTCAATGAGATGAACACCGACATCAATGATATTCAGCATTTTTTCAAAATAAGCTGCGCCATGCTCGTTATGCCCGGACATGAAGTATCCCCCCTCGCGTAAGGATGGTTCCGTGATTCACTTAACATCTTATGATGGCGAGAGCGGAATAAGACCTGCAAATACAAAAAGCCGAAGGGACATGGCCCTTAACGGCTTCGGCTGTTAGGTATGAGTTCGATTAATGAGACAAGGCGGTTCCGATTAATTTCAGATACATCATGTCGCCTGTTTTTGCCCACATCAGAAAATGGTAGCGATTGAGCAGGACGTTCTTTTTCATGTCAGTTTTCATGTACAGCACCTCCTTTTTGTTAGTAGAAGAATTGATAGAGTAATAGATACTAGATTTGACCAAATCATAGAATTATATACATCGGAGATTGATAGCTTGAAAAAAAGCGGCAGAAATGCAAAGATGCCTTATATAGGATGAGGGTAGAAGGGAATGTGATCGTAATGTCAGAAGAACGATTAGCCGTATTAGAAGTACATATTGATCAGGCTGGTTATGACGAGGTTCCGGATATTATCAAAAACATTCATTTTGAGGTGCGGCAAGGTGAACTTGTAGGTCTGTTAGGTCCCAATGGAGCCGGCAAAAGCACGACGATGAAGAGCATCCTGGGTTTGCTGAAGGATTTTAAAGGGAAAATTTCTTTTATGGGTGAGCAAAAAAGCTACGCCTATATTCCTGAGCATCCTATTTTGTACGATGAGTTGACGTTGTGGGAGCATATGGAATTTGCTGCTTCCGTTTATGAACTGGATCGAACCGTATTCCTGGAGCGCGCGGATGATCTCTTGCACAGGTTTCGGCTGTTGGACGAGAAGCATCAATTACCGGGCAAATTCTCCAAAGGGATGCAGCAGAAAATCATGCTGATTCTGGGCTTTTTGAATAAACCGGACGTGTACATTGTGGATGAGCCATTCATTGGACTTGATCCGAAGGCGATCAAAGATTTCATTGGGATGTTAGATGAGGAGCGTAAGCGGGGCGCCGGCATTTTGATGAGTACCCATGTGCTGGACACAGCAGAACGGATATGCAGTTCGTTTGTGCTTCTGTCAGGTGGCAGACTGGTGGCTAACGGAACCTTGAAGGACATCCAACAACAATGCGGCATGCCGGACGCGCCATTATTCGATTGTTTCCATTCCTTACTCTAGAAAGGAGGGACCGTATTTTGAAAAACAGTTTTCAGCTTTTTGCTAGGCGCGTTCGATCGGATTGGTTTTTTCAGTATAAAGCGATGCGAATGGCTGTAGATTGGGTTATTGCGATCTATTTTGTCATTCCGCTGATCATTGTGGCTGGTTATCAATACTACTCTTGGTGGGTGGCTCAACCTTCTTGGTTTAGCTGGATATCCTTGTTTATGATTGGAACGGCCTTCTATGTGTTCACTTGGCTCGGGACCATTCGATACTTTGTTGAGGAAGGCGATCAGCTATTCCTACGGCAGAACCGGCGGTGGTTTCAGCATCTCATGCGACTCGGACATAGATATTCCCTTATGCTGCAGGGGATTACAACGCTTCTTTTGATGCTTGTGTTTCTTCCTTTGCTCGTTCAGGCGTATGGCTTTCGTGCACCTCAGCTGATTGCCCTGTGGTTGATTACTTATCTGCTAAAAATTAATTTAGGCTTACTTCGTCAATTGGTAGCCCTTCGTATGCAGGGAATCCTTCATTGGATGCTGCGGATCGTTGCTTTTGCAGGGCTGTTCTTTGTGTATCAAAAGCTGGTTACGGCGGTCAGTCAGGACGCACTTTATATTTGGGCGGTTCATCTGCTGTTACTCGTATTGGCTGTATACTTGAGCAAAGTACGTTTGCAAGAGAAAGGGGCTTTCTTCGCAGATATCGCCAGAGAGCGCGACTCGCGGATGCGGATTGTTTCTTTAATGTTAATTCGTGTTACGGAGAGAAAAAGAAAACCGAAGCGAAAGCGTCCCCTATTATTCAAAAATTCGCAACGTTTGTTTAAAGGGAAAGGCGCTGGTAACGGCATCGCTGATTTGTTAGTAAAATCGTTCTTTAGAAATGGCACGCAGTGGAAGCAAACGATACAGTTTGCCGCTCTGATTAGTGCGGCTATGTTTATCATGCCGGGACCACTAAAAATTACGATCTGGATTGTTGCCGCGTGCGCGTTGGTATTTTGGAGGAAATCCTTTTGTAAGGACGAGCTCAGGACACCCTTTTTAACGCTATTTCCTATCCAGGATACAGAGAAGCATCAAGCTCTCCAATTATCGACACCTATTCTTGTGCTGCCTGCGCTAATCCTGATTAGCCTATGTATGGGGATCTCCTTCTTCACTTGGTGGGGACCTGTCCTGATGGTTGGAGCTGCATTTCCTTTGGCTTATGGGACTTCTTCCGTATTTACAAGCTGGTATTGAATGGCGAGCGTTTCACTGAAATAAGCTATAGTTGAAAAGAACAACGTTGCAGACATACAGCGTTGTTCTTTTTTTGTGTGCATGAAAGTCTAATTAGAGGTTGTAATCCTTCTGGAACCATGGTATATTGCTAATCTGTCGTTCAAAGACAGGTTAAATAGCTCTCAGAAAAGTGTCGAAAAAGAATTAAAAAAAAAGCTTGCAAATCAAATTTCGACATGGTATATTACTTTTCGCTGCTTCGGTAACACGGCAGTGAGCGAAAGACATTGATCTTTGAAAACTGAACAACGAGTGAGTAAGCACAGTCGAGTAATCGACTATAAATGAGATGAATAATCTCGTTAGCAAGTCAATGAGTACAATCAGCTTTTCTATTATGGAGAGTTTGATCCTGGCTCAGGACGAACGCTGGCGGCGTGCCTAATACATGCAAGTCGAGCGGAGCACTTCGGTGCTTAGCGGCGG
>NZ_JAWCUD010000022.1:0-57667 GCF_032461945.1 Paenibacillus violae | reverse complement strand
GTAGTCTCCTTTGGTTTTGTTTTTGGATCCGACGCTGGCCAGCATCAGGGAACCATAAACATCATACCAAGGAGTCTTTTTATTTCTCAAATCTCGTATTTCCTCATAATAGGAATGCTGCCCGTTAGTTCAATCCTCTCTGCGTTTTCAAGCCTGCTATTCGCCCAATCCCGCAGTGGAAGCCGATTTTACTTCCGTAGAACAATGATAAAAGAACGGCTCCGTTCGCATCAAGAGCGAGCGTAAGAGCCGTTCTCTGTTTTTCACAAGATTTCCGAGATTAAACCCCAACCTAACTAAATCAGGGCTATAGGAGAATTGAAATTTTCGATAATTTCTCTTCTTAAAAAAGTCTTTTTATTTCCCCTGTAAAAGCTTTTTAATCTCCGCCAAATCTTCTTTCACTTCATTCCTAAACTCAGCAAAATCTGCCTCAAGTCTATGCAGATGACCCTGCATATCATCAATTTCTTGCTCCGCTTTATAATTGATTGCAAAATCAATTATAGCTTCTTGTTTGTCTCTTGCTGACTGTCTATTCTGACTCATCATGATAATTGGAGCTTGGAATCCAGCAAGAAAGGATAATAAAAGATTTAATAAAATAAAAGGTGGTTCATCAAAATGAATGACCTTAGTGATCGCCAATGTGTTTAAGATAACCCAAGCTGCCAAAAATACAATGAAGATATTAATAAATTTCCAACTTCCAACAAACTCCGCTACATTATCAGCAAGTTTATCTGACCATTTTGTTGATTTTGCATAATCTTCATTTAAATGGTCATGTATATTGCTTTGAAAATTTTCAACCAATTGTTGAATTCGTCCTGCGTATTCTTTTAAATCTTTTGTGTTTTCCTTCTCCATGTTATCACCATTCCCATTGTATTTGTTTAATTCATCCTTTACTAATCAATATTAGGCTCACAGGCCTTATCATTGTCCTTTCAAATTTAGGCTCAATCGAGTTCGCAATATCTTTATCATTAAGAATAATAAATACCAATGGATTTCATACAAAGATCGATTCTCCTAGAAAGCAAGTAAATAGCTGCAGTATACTTAATATAGGGATGCTCATGATTAAGCATTCCATATAATCTCTAAATTTCCCCCTACCCAATCCAAAAGATATTATCAACAATATTTTAACACAATCTATTTCACTAACCGTTACTAAAAAAACGAAAAAGGAGCTGCCCCGTAGCACGCTCCTCAACTATCGTTTCTCATTAGACGTATTGAAAAATGGAGCAGCTGACGCGGCAAACTACTCCAATATCCGTTCAACTAACGTGTCCCGATAGCTTAACACGTCTCGTGAAAGGCTACTGGTTCATAACCATAAACTTTTATTTTGTTCTCATTAAAAACATCTCTGACTTTCTTGCTAACTACCAATTGCCTAGCATCATACGCGTTTAACCGTTCAGTTGTCAAATTGAAATCCAACACCAATTTAAGATCTGCTTTTTCATAAATCAATTCTGATCTCAAAACAGCACCGGCAATACACCGGGAACAATGTTTAAGCTTTACTTTTTCCAGTCTAGTTCTCTCACTTAATAGAGGGAGAATATTAATTACTCTCATTTCAAACACTTGACCTAATTCACGTTCTTTATAATCATTGGCTGGGAGAAACTCACAGCCTGTTAATTCATTCTGAATAATGATATTTTTAGCATGCTCAGTAACGATCAACTGAGGGTAGATCGTGATAAGATGACTCTTTTTCATCTTCTTTACATCCAGTCTCAACTCAGATATCTGCTGTAATTGACATTCACAGTCTACTTCTAATGTTTCATAGACTGTGCCATAATAGGCTGCATTTTTTAACGGTTCATGTTCCCATGGAAATGGAACATTCACATGAAAGAAATAACTTGAGTCCATTTCTTTTTTTGTGTATTTCCGTCCTTCTGCAAAAGTATACTCGAGATTACGTTCCTCAAGCATTTTAAGTAACTCCTGATACCCTTCCCGAGCTTCATTGGTTTTTACTGTAATTAAACCATAAGCAATAGTACGAGAACTAATTTCGTCCACCTTACCATTTATTTTTTCTATGATATCGTTCAAGTCAGAAACAGTTCCCCTTATGTCTAATTGAGCATTCCTTTGCATTAAAGATTTTCCCCTTTGGCATTAGTATAACTAGCGCATTGTTAACCAGATCTATTGTAATCCTGCCAAAAAAATATTTTCTTAATAATACCATAATTGGAACTAAACTGCCTCTTTGGAGAATCACTTTGCTCTCAAATACTCTCGTTTTCTCAGCTTTTGACCTTTAAATACTTTTTAGCAGATAACATTCAATGGTATGAAGTTGTAGAGGAAGAAATTTATGGATATGCTGAGGGACAAAAGACTCTCTACCTAAACCATCTTTTGTAAATAACGGATGGCATTGTAATGTATGGTTGCACCTTTGGATCTCCACATGAGCTCATGGTGGTCAACCCTCCCACATCTCGCAGAGTCTACGCTCCCACATTCCTTCATTCAACCTACCATGAGGTGGAGGTCAGATATGCTGCCCGACAGGATCTTTGTCCGTAAGTTTAGTGCCTTTCCGACTCATCCGTGCTTCTTGTTGTTATCTTGTCTACCTAGATCATCATCATATAAAAGCGAAAATTAAGCTGCTTGTGGTATCTCCGTAAATCGAGGGATATCCTTGATCATTTTTTCTTCACTAAACTCATGACCCTTCTGTAAGATACCAAAAAGGATGCGTATAAGCTTGTTACATAACGCGATGAGAGACTGCATCTTTTTTAATGGATTCACAGGCCGTTTGGTGTAATACTCGTATAGGGTTCGAAAGGCTGAATTTTTAGCGACTAGCGGCATCATCACTCTAAAGAGCAGAGCACGAAGGCGTTTCCTGCCTCTCTTTGTGATCCTGGTTTGTCCTATATGTGTGCCGGATGAATTTGTTTTCAAATTCAGTCCAGCAAGTTTTGATCTGTTTTGGATGTCGGTATTGGTCAATGTTACCTACCTCGGCTAAAAAGCCAGCGATCGTATCCCTCCCAATTCCTTTCATGGCCAATACTTGCTTTACATGAGGGATCTGCGCTAGCAGTTCATCTAACTTTGCTTCCAATTCCTCAAGCTTGTTCTTAAGCCATTCGTACTGTGTCAGCAACAACTTTAGCTCCATTTTAGCCAACTCAGAACCTTGCCTGATGCCAACAGAACAGCCGGCTGCTGCCTTCAGATTCTGTATTCGACCTAGACCAAGCCCATGTTTTGCAGCTTCTCTTAAATGCTGCAGCAACGTCTCGTCAGGCACAGAAACAAGCTCATGTGGCAGTAGATGAAGGCTTAGCATTTGGATGGCAGAATTGCACTCCCAGTCCTTAAATACCGTCAAAAACTCTGGAAAATACCGATCTAGCCAATTATGGACACGTAATTGCACAACACAAAGGTCAGTTGTCAGGTGCTCGCGAATTTTCATGGCTTCCCTCAGTTCGGCATAAACGCCTTGAGGAAGGCTCGGTACAGCGTATCTCCCGTCTTTGACCAACTGTGCAATCACTTTTGCGTCCTTCATGTCATTCTTCGTTGGCGAGTTGTCATCGAGTTCTTTGCTTTTCTTAACATGCAGTGGATTTACTACACCATATTTCACTTGCTTTTCTTTTAGAAAATGAGCTAGGTTTAGCCAGTAGTGACCCGTTGGTTCCATACCAACTATGGCGTCCTTGAACCCCTGCTCCGTCGCAATCTTCCTGAACCAGCTAACGAATAATTCAAAGCCTTCTCGATTGTTTTCAAACGTAAGTGGCTTCCCGAACTCGACCCCGCGGAAGTCTTGGGCTCTCGCCACATGCCTAAATTTTGCGATGTCGACTCCGATAATTAAAGTAGAAAAAGTAATTTGATTAATTCGTTCATTTTGAGTAGAATGCATGTTGTAGTCTCCTTGGTTTTGTTTTTGGATCCGACGCTGGCCAGCATCTGGGACCCATAAACATCATACCAAGGAGTCTTTTTATTTCTCAAACCTCATATTTCCTCATAATAGGAATGCTGCCCGTTAGTTTAATCATTTGGAAAATACTCCCTTGGTCTTCCGTCGGGAATGAGATAAAGTTCTTGTCATAATCGGGAAGGGATAAAGTTCTTGTCATTTGGTTTTGACAAGAACTTTATCCCATAAAACAAAAAAAGCCGATATTTTCGCGGCACTTAATGAGACAATGTTCTTGTCACCCGACAATTTCTATATATATTCTTGACGGAATAATCTTTTATTGATTTTTCTATTCTGAGTAACTGCAAAATAAATCTTCTAATAATTCGATACTTTTCGTTTTTTTCAAGCCATGCTTTCTTGTTTAACGTGAGCGTCTTCCGCGTCTTTGCTTTGACCTTTTCAACGTTTCCTTGGTAATCTCAGCGGCTTTATGTATCGCCTCTTCGGTTTTGGCGAACAGCAGAAATCTGCGTAGCGCACAAATCGGACTCCATGTTCTTCAAGCTTCAAGTCTAGTTCATTGAGATACAGATTTGCCAGAAGAGGAGAAATGACGCCGCCTTGCGGCGTTCCAGAATCCTCGTGGTACTTCCCTTCCTCCATATACCCCTCTTTGAGCCATTTTTTGAAGGGGCGTTCCGTGTTGAACTTCCTGGGCGTCAATATATGGCGGTTTGATTAGTGGCGCTTATAGAGAAAGCAATTTAATAGACTAAGCCTCTGTTGTATTAAGGCAAGGATTTGTCTCAAGTTTTCATGAAAATAATTGTCCAATGCTTAACGCCGTTCATAAGAATAATAAAGGGCTGCCGTGTGGCAGCCCTTTATCGTGTCGATTATTAAAAACAAATGACAAGAACTTTAATGAAACGAATCCGCATTAGCTGGAGAAAATATTTATGCTCAGTTCTTCTTTAAATCCAACTTTCGGATAAACACTTCGTCCCATTGGAGTTGCGTGAATAACAGCTAAATTCACACCTTTTTGCTGCACAATGTGCAATACATGAGCAAGCATAGTACGGGCTATTCCTCTCGAACGATAGGCTTCTAAGGTTGCTATGCTATAAAAGCCTGCGACATCGCCCTCGGTAAAGGTCGTAAGTGTAGTTACAGGTACTCCATCCATATAAGCAAGATAATGTTGAACCGTGGTGATATCTTGATTGGGGCCATCCACAAACACTTTACAAAAAATATCGGCCATTGGCTCTGGAACGTTATACCCTGCTAGTATGACCCTTCGGAACTCTTCAATCTCTTGAGTTTCACGTACAGCTCGGACTTCCAGCCCCGGCAATTCCGGCAATTCCGAACGCCAGTCTTTCAGTGAAAGCCCCATACCCGAAATGACGCCAACCTGATGAAAATGATTAGTCGCAAGCGCTTGGTTAATGACTTCATCCTGATCGTGCGAGGTGGTCAACCAGGCCAATTTATGGCCGCGATTATGGTAAAAGGACTTGATTGATGCCATCTCATCCTCGGGATTGATCTCTTCAGAACGTTTGTATGTAAAAACGCTATTGAATAGTCCATATGGGATTTCGGACTCAAATCGTTGCGTGCGATTCGTCTCCACGAATGTGAAAACTTGGCTAAGCTGACTCAATTTCTCGTAAGCGCGGACCATATTTTCAAAAATTAGTTTCTGAGTCGCTGACAATTTAGATCTCTCCTCCCGTTTTCACGGTAAAAAATAATTATTTTCGATCACAAGTATTAGCATACCCCTACATTAACGATATTTCTAATTGATAATAATAATTGATTTAATTATTTATATTCATGAATGGGTAATAATTAAAGTGATAAGTCTAACCAACTCGGTTTATGAGAATTATCATTCTCATAAGATCATAAGAAACTTTCTTATTATCAAACTGCCAGGATATATAGTGAATACCTTGACAGGATTGTTGATAGTTCTATATCTGCACGTAAGTCTTACGTATCGTGAACACCCGACAAGATTACAATCCATCTAGAGCAGGACTTCCGAACAAGCAGGAGTTGCCTTTTCTCGTCATATTCCTTGTTTCTTGCCATTCACGTTCACCTCCCGACGACATAATAGCATTTCGGGAACGAATAGTAAAGAATATTTTCAAACCATTCATTCCCATAAAAAGAATTCACCTAGCTCCAATTTCTAAAATGCGAACGAAGCACACTAGCCTCTTTTACGCGGGTATTAGTACAACAAGCTGTGATTCGCATCCGGATAGATTAGAGTCAATTTAGGTGAAAAAGAAATCCATCCCCCAATATTTTACATTGACGCCACTGTGTATTTTCATATGTTTACAATAAATTAAGATTTCACTCACCCCTGCCTCGTGCCGTTCTCTTCTTAGGAAATACGCACTATAGTTACCAAACATGGCTTTTCGCTAATAAAATAGACGTTTTTTTCTTATTCATCTGGTTTTCTTGCCTTTATTTTCCTAGCTAACTTGCGAAAAATCTAATAGTTCAAAAGATTCATAATGCATTTTAAAAGTGATGTTCAACATATCCACCATGACCTAAACATTGTGTTTGCACAGGAGATAAGTCCTATTGTTCATTATTATTTCGACAATATATAATAGCCCCAATCTCATTTCCAATAGTTTCAAGTTAACTTTTAGGATTTCGTGATTAATTTAGATAATTATTTTAGGAGGAAATTAGGAATGAAAGAATTGCCAAGTATTACACGAAAAAAAGCACTCATCGTTACTTCAACATCGCTCGCTTTATCCGTGCTACTGAGTACCTTAAACATGGCGTCTGTCTCAGAGGCTGCCGAAGCATCCAACATGCAATCCTACAAGGCTTCGCCGATCGTAAGCAGCGCAAATAGTGCGCAATTGCTACTGAATCCGCCGAAGTTGATTCCGGATAGCACGAGGAATATGGTTGGACGGGATATTGACATTGAGTTTCCAGATGATCCCGCATGGAGGGCTGCGATCACTGCCGTCAAAATAGACGGGTATTCGCTTCAAGATCCATCCGGTTATTCGATAACACCAGGTAAAATCACAGTGCATGGCATCTATTTCGGCAGTGAGTCTGTACGCAACATAAGCATTGAAGCAGCGGGCTATTCGAGTACGGACGTTATGCAGCCTATCCTATCGTTCTATTCACAAAACCTTGCGTTGAATAAACCAGTGTTCACATCAGACAATGCGCTGCAAGCAGGCAATAATGCCGTAGATGGAAATCCTGCAACAAGATGGGAATCGAAATTTGCTGACAACCAATTTCTCACAGTCGATCTAGGTGCGGTGTACGATGATATTACCCACGTCGTTCTTAACTGGGAAAATGCTTCCGGCAAAAGCTACGATGTTCAATTATCTGTAGATGGTTCGACATGGACGACCGTTTATACGACCAACCAAGGAGAACCTGGCCTATTGGATAACGTATATTTTGAGCCCACTAAAGCAAGATACGTAAGGATGAACGGTCATACACGGACAACAGACTACGGCTTCTCGTTACGGGAAATGGAAGTATACGGTGACGCGTTCTCCGGAATAGAGTCGGCACCTGTATTATATGCAGATACTACAGCCGATGAAGCCGGTCAACCGATTGATATCACGTTTGCAGATGATGCGGAATGGAGAAGCACGATTAGCGAAGTAAAAGTAAACAACACGGTCATCAGTCCTTCTCAATATCAAATTAAAGCAGGTCAATTGACACTTAACAGCTCATTGTTTCCGGAAGCACAGACCTACTGGATTTCTGTCCAGGCTACAGGATTTAGAAATACAGTCGTATACCAAACGGTTCTTCCTAAAGGTAACCCTGGTGTACCAACGAATCCGCCCACGGATCCGACAAATCCACCTACAAACCCGACAAATCCGCCTACAGACCCGACGAGTCCACCAGCGAACCCTGGCAGCAATCTTGCTTTGAATAAGCAGACTGCATCTTCACCTGATTACCATCGTTCTAGTGCTGACGCAGTTGATGGCAGATTGGATCGCCGCTGGGAATCTGCATTCGCGGATAACCAATGGATGACCGTAGACCTTGGCGCCAAGCAAACCATTAACCGTGTTCTTCTTAACTGGGAGAATGCTTACGGCAAAGCCTACACGATTGATGTATCAATCGATGGTGAAACATGGCATACGGTTTACTCTACTGACAACGGAAATGGTGACATTGACGACATCTCCTTCTCGCCCGTAGAAGCTAGATATGTGAAAATGAACGGTATTAAACGCGGTACACCTTACGGCTTCTCCTTGTGGGAGTTCGAAGTATATGCTGGCACTGCTGACTTAATTGAAAGTCCAACTCTGGCGGTTAGTACGACTGCTACGATTGGAGAACCTGTCGAACTTACTTTCGCAGATAACGCGGCGTGGAGAAATGCCGTTAACTCCATCGAATTGGATGGCGTAGCATTGAGCCCTTCCCAATATCAATTGGAAGCAAGCAAACTTACATTGGATGCCTCCCTGTTCATCGACTCTAAACCTTATACAATTACAATTGGCGCAACAGGTTATAAAAATGACTCGGTTGTACAATCTCTAACACTAGGATCATCGCAAAACCTGGCGTTAAACAAATCAACAACAACGTCTGAAAGTTCTTTGCAGAACAGCAGCTTTGCAGTAGATGGTAAGAAAGATACACGTTGGGAGTCCCAGCACGGCATTGATCCACAATGGATCACCGTTGATCTTGGTGAAGCAACTGAAATTAAACGTGTTGTACTAAACTGGGAGAACGCTGCCGCTAAATCTTACAAAGTAGAGGTATCTTCAGACGGCGCAACTTGGACGACAGTATATGCGACAAATAATGGTCACGAGGGTATTGCTAATCTACTTATCAAACGAACAGAAGCTCGTTACGTCAAAGTAACGGGAACTGAGCGGACCACACAATACGGCTACTCCTTGTTCGAACTTGAAGTCTATTAATTCTAGAGCATATTAAAAGACAAGTCCGGGAACACCTCTAAAAAGGTACTCCCGGACTTTTATAAATTAAACTGTTTGACAGCATCGATTAATAAATCTGAACCATAGTTCGATACTCGTCCTTAGGCCCTTAACAAATTGTCTTGTACATCAATTGTACAATGTTCAGTCGGTTGTCCCAATGTATCCTGCACTTTTTGCTTATGCTGCTACCACGCAAGTCTGCACATTAGTTTAAAGCCTACTCTCTGAAACACCTTTAATCGAGTCTTCTACCTTCTAGGAGGTTGGAGCTAGAATGTAGGTAGTTTTGTGTCACAAGACTACAATATAGGGAAATTTGTGCATTTTTAAATGACACAAATTTCCCTACATAAAAAAATAAAAGCTTGATTTCTCAAGCTTTTTCACCCTGGTTTATGTTGGCACATTTGTGTCATTGGACACATCCCGTCTTCATCTTGTACTAAGCACATTGTCGGGGATAAGCCTCAGATGGGTGTCATTATTTTATGTATCCTTGCTGGCATTTATCTTCACTACAATGATAAAAAGCGGATACAGTGATTCTACAAGATATGAAAAATCCCACAATGGCATTTTCAGTTTATACACGTTTTGCTTCAAGGGGGTTCCATACTTCAAGTATGTGATAACTTAGATTAAAATCGAGACCCTTCCATGTTTTGCAATTACTTCATCTTCTACCGTTTTATTTTTTTCGACCGTGTAATGGAACATTCGTTTAATTCATAAATTAACTACATTATCGGTCTCTTTGGCTACTTAGACTATATGGTTTTATCAATACAAGAAATTAATCGCTTTTCAACATCCTCCGCAATACTTTGAAGCTTTTCGCTATCGACCATTCCAATTAATGCTGTTGGTTTGGGAAATCCAATTTTTGTTTTTCCTTCATCCTCGTATACAGTTATTTTACATGGTAAAAAATATCCAACAATTGCATTTTCACTTAGGACACGTTTCGCTTCAATTGGATTGCAGACTTCAAGAATGTGGTATCTCCGATTGAACTCAACTCCTTTTTCCTTTAACTTCTCCTGCATATCTAAGTGCCATAAAACACCGAATTTTTCTTCCTTTAAATTAAGTTCGAGACTTTCAATGACTTGTTCTACTGTCTTTCTTGTTTCAACGGTGTAATGAAACATATTCGTTTTAACTCCCTTTCAATTTCTTTATTTACAATTAATCCGGCTCCATAGTATAATTCATAGTATACTAATCGGAATTTGGAGGTATGTTGAATGGGATTTATAATTAAGTTCACTAAAGAAAAGTGCCCTATTTGCAAAGATACACTTCTCACCCATAAATCAAATGCATTACTTTCGCATATTATTAAGTCCTGCCCAAAAGATCATTACGAAAAGGAATTCATACCATCCTTAGAGGGCTACGTAGAGCATTATAAGGTTGTAACAACATAAGTATTTGCAAACGGTTGAAATATATGTAGAGCACAAAAAAAATCATTAGCATCATCTCCATGAGCTAATGATTTTTTATTCATTTTGTTAATTTCCCTCTCCAAGACATAATTCCGCCTTGCAAGTGTGCATGCTCTCGAAATCCATTTTTTGAAGAATTCGTACTGCTTGTTTGCTTCTCATACCGCTTCGGCAATATAAATAAACAATTTTATCTACTGGGATCTCTCCATGTCGTTGTTTTATTTGAGATAATATTTATCGCTCCCGCAATATAACCTTGTTTTACTTCACCATGTTCACGGACATCAATTAATACTCTATAACGGTTTCCCTTCAATTCACCTTGAAATTGATCGGGCTTTAAATTCTTAAGACCTTTTACTCCGCCAAATCTAGAATAAACAAACCAGACGAGGAGAACAATTCATTTCAGGCTCTTTTCTTCGTACTTAACGGCTTTTCACTAGCAAATCGATTGCTTGTTTGACCATTTTACTCGAGTCTCTTCCTGCTTCTTTTTCTTCTAAAATGCATTGTTCTAAATTTACGGCAACGATATAGGCAATAACTTTATCAGCAGCACTTCTTACAGCAGACAATTGGCTTACAACATCCTTACAAGGCTGCTCTTCTTCCATCATCTTTAAAACACCACGAATTTGACCTTCTACTCTTTTTAATCTTTTTTTCACATCATCATCGTATTGCATTGAATGTCCTCCCTCTCATTTATATAAGAAGTAAAAAGTTTAATTAAATAAATTCACTTTTGCATCTGCCGCATCACCTAAATAAGCAGCAACCCCTGCATACTCGATACCATCGAGAAGTTCTTCCTTTTGCAATCCAAGCAGGTCCATCGTCATCGTACATGCCACCATTTTAACCCCTTGCTCTTGAGCTAATTCAGTTAGTTGCGGTAATGTTGGAGTATTATGCTTTTTCATAACATGCTTGATCATTTGGGGACCTAGCCCCCCGAAATTCATTTTGGATAATCCCAGCTTGTTCGCACCACGTGGCATCATTTTAGCGAACATGGACTCCAACCATCCTTTTTTGATAAGAACTGATTCATCCTTACGCAGCGCATTTAAGTCCCCAAAAGGTAAAGAAGATTGTAACTTCGTGGTCATAAGCAGCTGCACCGTTTGCAATAATAAATGCTGCAATAGCCTTATCTAATTCACCATAAAAAGTACGATCGTTGATTTTACTTTGGTTTCTAACATGAAATTCATCCTCTCATTACTACTTATACTAGTATGGGTATTAAACAAAGCAAAAAAATTTACATGCACACACATGTTTGAAGCTTACTATAGCTCTGTTGATTCTTCTGAAATTTTTTATAAGCCGACATACCATTCTGTAGATATGTTAAATGGTGGTGCCCACTTTTTTTCAAAGTTCTTGCTGCTCTCTTAGATTGGTACTTCGAGTCCGCAATGATTATGATTTCATCATCAACATGTATTTCCTGTTTCTTAACAAAAGGTAATCTTCCAAGAGAGATATTGAATGCTCCTTCAATATGACCAGCATAGAAATCAACCTGATCCCTAACATCAAGTATTTTCAAATTAGCCGGTATGTCCTTTAGAAGATAAGAAAACGATATTGCTTTTATTTTTTTTAGACCTTTTACAGGTCTTAATCGTTGAATAAAATAAACGAAGAAGATCGATAATATAAAATATTTAATCAATTAGTAGCCTCCTATTCCATTTACTATATTCACAAGATGAATTATATACCCCTATAGGTATATGCACAATGAATGTATGATAGCAGTTTTGGAAATAAACAATTTTAAAAATGTACAAATAAATTTGCGGTAGCAGCTTCGTTTAATAGCCATTTTAAAGGTACTTTTTCAAAAGGCAGCTCAGATACAATCTTACTATCTGGATCGTCACTATCTGGAACAACAAAACGAACTCCTAAATTAACAGCTATCGATAAAAGATCTCCAATAGAAGAAGCCTTAAAATCGTGTATAGCATTGGCTAGATATTCTTTGCCCCTTGAAGGTATAGGGATATAATGGTGATCCAAAATATTTACACCGCTTCTAGAGAAGGCTAAAAGGACATCAGCACCTGTTGCCGCAGCACCTATAGATATATTCAAAGGTGGATATACGGACTCTAATTCGTTATGCAGTGCGAAAACAATTACTTTTTTAGGATCCATTTCATTCCACTCCCTCTAGTAACTTAAAACGGCATCCGCGTCATAGGCTAGATCTAGAAATGTAGCAACAACAGCGAGTTCTACTCCATCTATACACTCCAAACCATTTTGAAACATAATGTTCATCTGACATCTGTACAGCTTGACTCCTTTATCTAATGCTTTATGCAGCAAGTCGCTAAAATCAATTGCCTCTTTTTCTTTAAGTTCATGAAGATAACGTTTATCCAAAACCCTGGAGCCATCTAAATCAAAAAAATAAAGACTTCATTTTGTGAAGATTGATCAATAGCTTGCTTCAAAACGATTGATGCGTTTGAGGCTCAATGTAACAAAGTAGATCATTCGACTTCTGTTCATGACCATAGCCTCATTTCTTGAGATTTTTAAAAAGCTACCACTGATTAAAGTGGTAGCCTTTTTCAACTTTCTTTATCCCTTTTTAACAATAAAGGTGAATACGCCATTCTCTTCTTTGGATTCAATGAGTTCATGTTTGGTTTGGTTTACCCAAGCCTGAAAATCCTTCATAGAACCTTTATCGGTTGTTTGCAACTCCATAATTTGTCCAGGTTCCAGGGAATCAATCCCTTTTTTCGCTTTAACAATCGGCATAGGACAAGCAAGTCCTTTTGCATCTACAACTAAGTTTGACATTATATGATCTCTCCTTGTCTAATCATTCAAGATAATGAACTTCACAGCGATTCAGTCCTAGTTCTACTGCATGTTCAAGGTTCGACATGAATTTACCGCGATTAATAGCGATAATTTCCTCCTAGAAGTTCAAGCTCACTTGGGCATCAAAAGCAAAGTCTAGGAATGTCGCAGCGCCTCCGAGTTCAATTCCTTCGATAAAATGCTCTTTATCCAACCCCATTACATCGATCGTCATCTGACAACCAATAAGACGCACTCCCGAATCTTTGGCAATTTCAATAAGTTCTTTAACCGATGGAACATTGGCTTTCTTAAAGCCTTCTTCCAGTCCTTCGTTGCCTGGTTTAAGCTGTAGCAATTGTTCAGATTCTTTATGAATGATGGACAAGCCTTCAAAAGTGAAGAAGATGGCTACCTCCGCATCCAATGCCGCTGCCGCTGTAGCTATATTCAAAACTTTATATGCCGTCTCCAGGCCACCCGTTGATGCAATAAGAGCTACTTTTTTATTTGTCATGTTTATTCGTCTCCTTTTTATTTTTATTTTTAATCTTGCTCTTGATCATAACTCCACTCAGTCATACCAGGAGTTACATTTTTAACATTCTGGAATCCCTTGTCTGATAGGATTTGGCAGGCCATATCACTTCTATTTCCGGTACGACATACAACATAATAGGCTTTGCTCGGATCAAGCCCGTTTAATTTTTCTTCAAACTGACCTAAAGGAATTGAAATGGCTCCTGGGATACGTCCAAACGCATATTCAGCGGGTTCCCGCACATCAATGATTTGGATTGCTTCTCCTGAAGAAATTTTTGTGTGAACTTCTTCATTTGTAGCAGTATGCGGGTATTTTTTTTCTGCTTTCGTATCCGCTAGTTCAGCTTTGCGAATAAATTGGTGAAACACGCCGTTTTCTTCTTTTAACCCTAGGTACTGATGTCCTGTACGGCTGGACCAACTCTTAAGGTCGGCAATCGATCCTTTATCTGTTGCACGCACTTCCAATACTTCGCCTGCGTTCATTTCATCCATCGCCTTTTTAGTTCTAACTACGGGCAGCGGACAGGCAAGCCCTTCACATTCTAACAGGCGATTCACTTGTAGCGTTGTCATGATCATAACCTCCGTTTATATAAAATGCTTATTTACCGTAAGCTATTTCCCCAGTCCACTTCGACATGCCGCCTGGCATATTGAGCACGTTATAGCCCATTGAAGAGAGGAAATCACACGCTTGCCCACTTCGGTTACCGCTACGGCAGACGACGACCGTTTCTTGCTTCTTGTCGATTTCGTTTAGCGCTCTTGCGATTTGCCCTAACGGAATATGTTTGGCACCTGGAATGTGACCGGACTCCCACTCATCATGTTCCCGCACATCAAGAATAACTACATTTTCTTTCCTGTTGATTCTTCCTAAAACTTCTTCCGGGAGCTGCTCTTTATACATCGCCATTGTTCCTCCTCTATAATGATTTACTTTTTAAGCATCATGAACTGCACAACGGTTGGGTCCAATCTCCATCTCTCTTTGTTCCTCGTTAGTTGGCGTAATCTTGCCCATATTGGTCTGCCGTATTTCTTGGTAAGCATTAGGCTGTGGCGGTAAATTCTCTGTAACAGTCCGACGGAATGCCGATTCATCTTCTATATTCAATCCTGGATTTGCCTTATACAGATCACCGAGACGTCCAGATACCTTGCCTCCTTCGCCTAGCTCTGTTACCTTGCCAAAATGGGCAGGAAGCACGATTAAGTCATTTGACAACTGCTTATAGCGTTCATACAACGTTGTTCTAAGATCTGTTACCCAATCCACCGCTTTACCCGCCAAGTCAGGGCGACCAATTGACTTTACAAATAAAATGTCACCAGACAGTAAGAATTGATTATCAACGATTAAAGATGTGCTTCCGATCGTATGCCCCGGGGAATAAATAGGCTGTATTTTAATTTCGGTATCGCCCACGACAAGACTGTTTCCTTCTTCAAGCCCCTCAAAGTGAAACACCACTTCATCTGCATCTTTGGGCGGCAACCAATACGTACCTCCTGTTTTTTCAGCTAATTGCCGCCCCCCAGATATGTGGTCAGCGTGAAGATGCGTATCGATCGTATGTTTAATTTTTACGTTTTTATCTTTTGCAAAGTTTTCAAAAACTTCTGTCATCCGAACGCCGTCAATGACGGCAGCTTCACCGTTCGAGATCACCATGTAGGATAAGCAACCTTTACCAATACGGACAAATTGAAAAATTTCTCCTCCATCTTTCAAATCACCGATTTTAACGAGTTCCAAATGTTCACTCCAGGATTTCATGCCTCCAACCAGGTAAGAAATATGTTGTTTACCTTGTTCGATCAATTGTTCCGCAACAAATTTCGATGAGTTTTCTTTGGCACAAACGACCAAGATTTCCTTATCATCTGGAATTTGATCTAACACAGCCTCTACCCCGTCGATCAAATCAAAATATGGCGTGTTATATACATGAACATTTTTACCTTCGATCTTCCAATCATTAAAGTCGCTTTCATTACGTACATCTAAGATAAAAATCGACTCGTTATTTAAAACCTTTTTCGCTAATTCTGCCGCGCTCATCCCTTGCAATTGAACTTGATTCACCATGTTTATATTCCTCCTAAAATAAGATTGAAATCCAAATTTTAACCACAGTTGCTGTTATGAGCAGAGCCAAAATCCATTGAAGCATTTTGGTGTTGATTTTTTTACTTAACTTGGCTCCTATTGGCGAAGCAATTAGGCTAGCAGATACAAGTACGATGGAAGGAATTAATAGCATATGCCCTCCCATTAGCTTACCTGTGGTTGAACCAATGGATGATATAAAAGTAATAGCTAACGACGATGCAATCGCTATTCTTGTCGGAATCTTAAGTACAACGAGCATAACCGGCACGGTAATAAAAGCCCCCGCGGCACCCACAATCCCTGACACGGTTCCAATAATTAACGCGAGACTAACAGCTAAGGGCTTGTTAAACGTAACTTTGCTAACATCCTGTGAATCGCTGCCTTCTTTCGGTAAAAACATCATGATTGCTGCAATTAGTGCTAATACCGCATAAACCATATTGATAACTGCGCTTGACAAGGAATTTGAAACAAAGCTTCCCAAAAAGCTGCCAATAATGATGGAAATACCCATGTAGGCAACTAATTGTTTGTGTAAAAGTCCTCCTTTGCGGAAAACAAGCATCCCCAAAAAGCTTGCGAAGAAAACCTGAACCGCACTGATGGCCGATACCTCCTGAGGCGAAAACGCTGCGTAGCCTAATGCCGGAGGGATAAATAGCAGCATCGGGTAGTTGATGATTGATCCGCCGATACCCACCATACCCGAGATAAATGAACCAAGGAAGCCAATCACGAAAATGGTTAATATCCACGTTATATCCATAGACTCCTGCCTTTCTACAATATTTCCTATTTATCATGCTCAAATGACCCAATCCCATATACCCCATAGGGTATATTTTTGAGCAAAAAAAATTGCCATTTCTCAATTTGTTTTTTTGCATAGTCACCCATTGAGCTTGAGTAAGTTTGCAGAAAGAATTAGCTTCATGGAGTGTAATAATAATCTGTGGCATGAACTAGTGCCATTAGTCACCCCACTTTTGATATATACTTATACCCGTAGGGGTATGTTAATACTATAATAATTTTTTTATATTTCGTCAACCCCCATTGCAAATGTGGATATTGTACTTGCAATTCCTGCATTTAGGGTGCATTTCCTTGCTAACCTCGCACAGTGAAATAATTAATCTTATAAATCCACAAACTATAAGCCACACCTAAAAAACAAACCAACTAGGGAACTATTACAGTAAAAAAAGCATCAACAAAAGTTGGTCCGCACTTTCCTTTTTTCTATATAGGACCCATCTACCCAATAACCCAACAGTAATAAAATAGTTAGCCTCTACCACAAATTAAATGCTCCTTCAATAGTAATCTCCACATGACTTCCCAATTTGTTATTAAACCTCTTACGATAATTAGGTTTATGCCGAGCATCTATTAAATTTAGCAGTTCCAATGTTTATCTGAGCCATAATTGGAACAATCGGTTATATCACGGTGAGCCGTATCACAATAGGAGCGATGATAAATAGTCCTTCTACCACGCTATACTGCCCTATAGCTTAATGACAAAAGGAGCAGCAGCCGCGGAAACTGCTCCTCCTGATTCGCTCAACTAACGTTCCTCGTTAACAAAATCTGTCCAATGAAAACCTCTTCATCCACCTTTCCAACGACAGCCAATCAGCCTTAAAAATAAAATTATCCCTTTATTTACATAATAACAAAGCGAGCTTGCAAATGCCTCGAACTAAACGAAGGGAGAAAGTTATGCAACAAAAAGAGAATGTTATGCAAAAAGAGAGGCATGAAGAAAAACACTTTTTGGCTTCAGACCTTATTCGGGATATTGTGATCGGAATGGCGGATGGATTGACCGTCCCATTTGCCCTTGCTGCCGGATTATCCGGAACCATTTCTAACACAAGTCTAGTTGTGATTGCGGGAGTGGCAGAAATCTCGGCAGGATCTATTGCTATGGGACTAGGTGGATATCTTGCTGCGCGTACGGATCAGGAACATTATTTATCCGAATTGGAACGTGAACGAAGAGAAATTATTGAATTACCCGAACGGGAACGGGAAGAGGTAGCAGACATCTTGCGCGAATGGAACCTTCCTGAGCCAACAGTTACCGCTGTAGTAAAAGCGATTAGCGAAGATTCGGAAGTATGGGTTAATTTCATGATGAAACACGAACTGGGACTGGAGGAACCCGAACCTAAAAGAGCTCGAAATAGTTCATTAACGATCGGATTGTCTTACATTGTAGGCGGCATCATTCCTTTATCTCCTTATATTTTCATTCAAAAGCCCCAATCTGCACTGGTCGTTTCTGCTTTTGTCACACTAATTGCTCTTTTTATATTTGGCTTTATTAAGGGAAAATTCACCGGATCCAAACAAATCAAAAGTGCCTGGCAAACAACATTAGTAGGGGGGCTAGCGGCAGGCTTTGCTTTTCTAATAGCTAAACTAATTTCTTAGTTTTACTAAAGGTGCAATCACGGAATGGCATTGCGCTACTCTGCCCGTTAGCGTGGAAAGGCAGCCGATCAATCATGGCCGGCTGCCGCGGTGTCTTTATTCAGCTATCATTCTCCGTTAATGAAACGCGCGTTATCTCAAGCCAATCATTCACAAAGACATTGTGTATGATTCGATTCAAAGGGGGAGTTATTATTCTTCGCCCCTTATTTTCATATACATTCACTCTGCTTATTTTTGTTTTAGGTATTTGCCTATTTCAAAAACCCATTTACGACTCAGCGCTAAGTCAGTCGCGATTGGCTTAGCATATATTTTTCGTTAAAATGTTGGCGAAACCACAATAAGGCTTTGACTAGCCCAGCATTTATTGCAATTTAAAATACCGTCACAAAGATAGCATGAAAAAGCCACCCTCTAGGGAGTGGCTTTTTTTGACACCGCTTGAAATTAGTGAAGTTAGTCACCGCGTACCACATTGTAAACAAGGCAAGAAAAATGAAGATTAATTCTAACAATACAACATGACTGATCACTGCTACACTTCCGTTGGTTTTAGTTTCTTCATATCTCACTTTTTACTACACAAAAAACACAGAGGTTTACCCCTACGGTTAAAACATCCCGATCTATCTCGGATGTGGTCAATAATTTTAGACGAGTGTCGAGTTAAAAGAATTTGTACCGTTTGGAATTTATCACCGCATGCATTCAGTTGAATAATACCAGGGATAATGGCGAGAATGAAAATTATTACGAAATTCTTTGAATGGATCTGAGTCCTTAAAGTATTTAGGAGATGAGGAATGCTAAAGTTGGTTGGAATAATCATTTTTATATTAATAACTGGGTTATTTGTTACATCATATTTTATTTTTTCTAGAAAACTTAAAAAGAAAGAGGAATTTTTTTTGTTTATGATTATCCTCAACGTCATCATTGATGCTACATGGATTATGACTGAAGAGATGAAGTTGATTGTAATATCTCAGAAGATCCCTGAATATATCGCATTTTTGTTATATCGCAGTGTCACAATTCCCTTTGTAGTATTATTTTTTCTCCGCTTGCTCCTTGCTTACCGAACGCCTTTTAGTAAAGTATTAGTTGGCTCGGGATATGTAATTTTGCTCCTTTTGCTTGAATCGTTACTTCTGCATTATAAAATCATTACATATATCAATTGGTTTTTAAGCTACTCGTCTATTTGTTACATTATTTTAATGGTTATTGCATACGTGATGCTTGCTTGGTATCGCCATACTTTTGGACAAAAAAAAGATGGGGTGCTCAATGAATCTGACTCCATATGAACATTTTGATATGAACGAGTGGTTTATCACCATTGCTATAGTTTGTACGTATACTTTCTCGTACTTTCTGCCAAGGAAATTAAAACCAGAAATTAGCTTTCTGCTTTTTTTGTGGGGGTTCACTGTAGCGAAGTTTTGGGATTTTACGATCGGAGGAGGGGTGTTTGACTTTTATGAAGTAAACGATTCGCCTCATTACGACATGTTTGACTTAGTTTCTTACTTTCTTTATTCTCCATTTTCCTATTTCTTTATTTATTTTTATGAATTGTTTGGAATAAAAACGAAAAGTGTCGTATTATACGTAGTTGTTTGGTGTATTTTATCTCTAGGAGTCGAATGGATCAGTGTTGTTTTTAAAATGATCACATACAAGAATGGATATTCAATAATATTTTCAATCCCAATTTATTTATTTACTCTAAGTTTGACTTTACTCTTTTACCGATGTATTAATTTAGGTAAGTTAGTTCTTAAATAAAAGAGAAGTTCTATCCAAAGAAACTACTCCATTGGCAGGAGTGGTTTTGTCTTTATATGCTGATATATATATTGTGGTCAAAATGAACTTTGCACTTAGATACATTACGGTGACCCGTATCACTAATAGACGGTGATATTAAATAGCCATCCCACCACGCTCTACTGCCCGTTAGTTCAATGAATATGTCCAGAATGATTACAATTTCATCACCTCTACCCTCCCCCCGTCGGGAATTGGATAAAGTTCTTGTCATTTGGTTTTGACAAGATAAACACAAAAAGCCGCTATTTAAGCGGCATTTAATGAGACAATGTTCTTGTCACCCGACAAGTCAGTACAACGACAAGAAAATACCCAAGTCCGTCCCTGAAATCATAAAAACCGTAGAAAATCAAGACAAGAAAATACCTGAATCAATTCAACTTGAACCCACTTAATTACTAACAGTCCTTGTAATTATTTACTTCAAGGGACGATATTTTTGATTTTTAAAACTAGGACAAAAAATAATTGTGAAACGTGGAACCCGGACTCGACGCAACCTCTCCGTCGCTTTTGAAGCATTTGAAGACGATCCCCAACCGCCCAATGGTCGGGTTGCCCCTAACACTCCCCCCAGTCGACTTAACCGGCTCCGCATCTGCCTCCGTCTAGGCTAGGTTATGTACTGCTCAGAATTTCTTTTATTGCTTGTCTAGTGTAAGATATCGAAGATACGCTATTTTTAACCGACATCAATCGGATTGTTTCTAAAAAAGATCCCAGATACGTCATATTCTATACATCAAAACTTTATTGTCTACACTTCAAGACTTATTTGTAAACCAATAAGAATTGTATGGTGACAAATTGATTGGTTTTGAAGTGAAACAAACCAGTAAACTCAAGGGTTTGCTGGTTTGTTTCTGAAATAGGAATGACAAAACAAAAAAATCTGAAGAACGTTTATGTTTGCCTAGCACTTATATAGATATACCTTAATAGGATGTTGTGAAGTCAACATCCCAAAAGGAGGCAATGTAAACGATGCAGAAGAAAAAACCTACAATAAAAATAAAAATGAAAATAGCGGCCATAGTGCAGAGGCACGTTCATGAGTTTGAAGGTAGTACGAAACTGGCTGAACGAGGCTCAGACCGCCACAACCATCGCTTTGCAGGTGTTACAGGGCAAGCGATTCGCGTTGGAAATAGTCATGTCCATGAAATTGATCTCACGAAGACCGATTTCTTAAACCATTTTCATAATCTGAAAAGAATTAGAACGGGACCAGCTATTTCAGTAGGGAATGGTAAACATGTACATTTTGTTACAGGCCAAACTACACTAAATGATGGTCATGTTCACCAATTTAACTTCGCTACATTGATTCAAGCACCTCTTGTTTAAGGAACAAATGAATGTGAAGCAAATGGTCAAGTTGATAGATCAAAGCAGCCCGCCATTTGACGTGGAACGGACTGCTTTTTTCTTTATCTAATGCTTTTTACATTTCGAAGAACCAATTCAAGTTTCTCGCTTTATTAGCAGGTTACGGTTCAAGCGCCGCAGCTAGTTTGATTCTTTTTATTCTTTTGGTTATCATCACATCAGCTTTTGTATGGTAATTCCTTAACCAACACAAAGAACAACGAGAAAATGCGGCCGCTAAATAGAATGCGGACCGTTCGTTTCTTCTCGTTGTCTTTTATCATAAAAAAATCACCCATCTTAATCTCAAGATGACCTTTTTAAGGTGAAATATAAGATGAGTGGCTGTGACGGGTTAAAATATAATATTCAAGCTGTAAAATAATGCGTGGGCACATAGTGGGAATTCGTGGTTATTTTTCTGGGTGTTATAAGATGGTACAAATTCACAAGCACCAACATAGCTGCTGCGATGTTAATACCATAACCTGCACAACTCGCACCAACAGCGCGTTTATTTGCTTTTCTGTCAGTTGATTGAACTGGGGCCCGACATGACAAGAAGCCTTATCCATCAATCTTAACACGCCTTAAATGGAAAGTTTTCCAATAATGTTCACTTATCGCAATATCGATTTCTCAACTAGTCATGTTTGTGTCATAAATGTTCTACACTAGAATTGGGAGGGTTTAACCTTAACGCATAAGTTGTGAGTTGTGCTAGTGTTCTCTCTTTAGTGCAAAGGCTTAACTAAAAGTACGATCTAATTAGTAAATACTTATCCTTTGTTTAGAATTCATACTACAGCTTTCCCCGCTTTACCCAAGACCAAATTCGGTAAGAACCAAAAAGTGCAGCTAACAATAAAATAACAAGGTTAAAAAGCCATATTTCCAGTCGATTGACATCTTTTAGCTCTTCTACACTCGTAAACACAAACACTGAGAGACCAAAGATTAAAATATACATAAAGACATTTGGAATGATATAAGCAATTCTTAGTCCCATATTTGGTTTATGTATATCTCTCATCCTCCATTGGCTTATTAATATCATTCCCTTCAATGAGTGCCATTGTACTATAATTTCCCACAAGAATGCTTAACTATACTTACGTTACTCCAACGGAAAACTGCAGCGGTTCTTGTGCCAGCTGCCGTCATTTTATGATTGGACTATAGTTCCTCGTTAGCTCAATGGCGTATCGGTTATGATAATTAATGCTCTAAAAAAAAGCATTCACAATTAATTTTTTCTTTAAGATTCGATATTAAGGTATAAATAAATTTCTCCATTATTTTTCTTAACGACATTGACTGAACCTAAATCTAGATCTCGAAGATCATGACCCCAGATACCGTATTTGCCGTTTGTTTCATTCCTGTTTTTAAGTTTCCCTCTCTCCATCACTGGAATTGTTTTAATGCTGGACGTATCTTCTTCTTACTGATAAATATTATGATATATTTTACTGATCTGATTGATTAAGTCTGATCTTAATAATCTGGAATTATTTATTTCAAATACTTTGGGCTTTTTTAATGGGTAGTCTATGACTATATAGATGCTTTTATAATTTAAAACTACTTCGTTCTTTTTCCTCAATCGTGCAAGTTCATCTTCAGGTGATTCTATACTGATCCAAGAGATTAGTCCATTAGGGAAAGTATCTAAATCCTCTTTATTGGCTTTAACTTCGAATGTAATCTCCTTTAAAAATACTCCTTCATTTTCATCAAGTTCATTAGCCTGGTTGATGTAAGAGCCTCTTATTAGTGATTTGAATTTCTTAATGTAATCTAACATTGTCATAGTACTTACTCCTAATTTTATTGTTCTTATCTATCTCCGAAAGCCCTTTAATAACCTGTGAAGTCTATCTCTTAATTGAACTCTCGTTCGCCGTTAGCTCAACGACGGTCGCCGACTTGCAGCATCCGCGTAGGGGTTGCACTATATTAGATAATCATCAGGCTCGGTTGCTAAAGTCATCCCAATATTGATTACAAATTGTTTTTAAGTCTTCAAGTGAAATTAAATTACGCTCGGGGTCATAAATGTAGATTTCACTTGCTTTAACGTTAAGATATCCAAAGGACTGCCCTTCGTTGATACTGCAAAAAGCCTTTACCTTATCCTCAATTACTTGTGCCTTCAAGATTTCAATATGAAGTTTGTTTAGTTCCTTAAAGTCCCGAATCGTCTCACTCGTGTCAACGTCTTCTAAGTACAACTCAGCAGGATAAATAAGTTTTATAATAATGCCTCGAAATTGTGGCTTAATTAGTTCAGCAAGATACATAATGTCGATGGTACATTCAATGCCGTCAACGGTATTCCTGATGTCTTCTACACCACCATCGTGGAAAATACTGAAAAGCAATTCCTGATTTTCTAGGTTCAAATGCATTCCTCCACATAAGTAATAATAAACCTTTTTCACATATACTTTCATTAACTTTCATGTGCAGCAAGGCTTCCGGTTAATCAAGTATCTTTGGTTGGTGTATGAGCTATCGTTCCCCGTTAGTTGCGATACCCTTAGTCAGTTTATTCTGAAGTGCTCTAGAAATCATATAAACAGCATATCCCATTACACAGCCAACTATATTTAGTAGCACATCATCAATATCCGCTGATCCCAAATAGGTTGCAAATTGAATCAACGATCGGAATTAAATACCCCATAGGAACAAATAAAGCAATATTCGCGATTAGATTGATCGATGAAGGCACCATTCCTACTCGGATGTAAGAATCAATAGATGAAAATATCGTCCTAAAGGGAATCAATTCTAAATTCCAATAAACCATAGCTTTCTGTGCTTTATTACTAGCAACCCTATCGATTACCCTTTTTATATCAACGAAGAATTTTACAATCACAAAGTTAACTAAGCCGAATAAATACAGAATGAAGATATGCTTTGAATTTATTTTACTCATGATAGTTGACGCTTCTTCTCCCTCCAAACTTCCATTCAATTTACTCATCCCATTCTACCATATATTGTAACTATCCTGCCCGTTCGTATTATGAGGTCACCAGATCTTTCTGGTCGACCTCTTTTTTGTAAGGTCGTAAGATAGCAGTAGCCGGGGATCGAACGTTTCTGCCCGTGGGACTTGGATCCCGAGAGCTATTCAGTTCATCCCCCCTACTTGTTCAACCATGGCTAGGCTGGTTGGGACGGTTGATCCCGTATCACATGCGATAGTGTGGAAGACAAGAGGGTTAGGGGTTTCCGGTTAAAATGTTATGGGAGTTGATCAAATGAATCCAGTAATTGGTTTGGATGTGTCCAAGGGAGAAAGCCATGCACAGGCTTTTTTAGATCGTGGAGTACCTCATGGAAAGATTTTTAGGTTTAATCATGATGTTGATGGACTAGCATCTTTTCTGAATTATATAAGAATGGTGGAATCAGCTGCAGGAATACGTCATTCGATTGTGATGGAAGCAACAGGCCATTATCATAGTCCAGTTGTTCAGTTTCTTGATGAGCATCAGTATCTAAATATCGTCATTAATCCTTTAATCTCACATAACGCCAAGAAAACCAATTTGTGACGATTGAAAACGGATGCCGCTGATGCCCTTCTTTTAGGGGCGTTGTTTTATAAAGAAGAGTTTGAACCCTACAAAAAACGGGGTCAGCACCTCATGAAATTACGCTACTTAACTCGCCAATATGAATCATTAACAGGTATGTATGTCCAAGCTAAACTACAATTTCAGGCCATATTGGATCAAGTTTTCCCGGAATATCATGGCGTGTTTGGTGACCTTTATTCAAAAGTTTCCCTTCGACTTCTAGACTTACACCCAACGTCTAGAGAGGTTTTGGAACTGGATGAGAAAGAGATTGCTGCGACTATAGGATACCTTACGGGACGCGGCAAATCGGCTTTATGGTGTCTGGAGCGAGCTCAAATCTTGGTAGCTGCTGCAAAGCGAAATCCCTTTAAACAGACAGCTTTTCCAAGTCATCTAATCTCCATGCAGCTGCTCATCAAATTGCTTCTTCAATACCAGGACCATCTAGCAGACAGACCTTAATAAATCGGTAGAAGCCCTGGCTGAAGAGTTGATTGAGTATGATTTAATCCAATCGATATCCGGTATTGGTACTAAAATTGCTGCAACAATTTTAGCTGAAATTGGGGAAATCGATCGGTTTAATCATGCAAAGAAACTTGTTACCTTTGCTGGTATAGATCCTAGTGTCTTTTCTTCAGGCAAGTTTACAGCAACCATAAATAAAATAACTAAACACGGGTCCAGAAGGCTTCGTACTGCCCTATATCAAGCGGTACGATGTGGTATCCGTAGTAATAGAAACAAAAAACTAAGAGCTTATTATGATAAAAAGCGTGCTGAGGGAAAGCTGTTCAAAGTAGCAATAATTGCTTGTGTGAATAAACTCATCCACTGGATTTTTGCTATTTTGACTACTAAGGAAACATTCCGTTTAGAGTAAACAGTGTATAATGGAAGTATATGGAATGTGTTTCCGTGCTATGTAGGACGGCTCTTTCCTATGCCCTTTTCTCAGTATACCACCGTATGATTCTGCATTTTATAATTAAATATTGACAAGCTATTAGCTGGAATAGTTTAGTATCAATTCTTGACGATTATCCGTAAAGTCACTGCAATGTCCCATCTTTTGTGTCATATACATACAATGTGCCCATATTTGTGTCGTTTGCTCGCGGCACAAATGTCTTACTTTTGTGCCCTTAGATAACTATATTGATTGATGAGCACACCTTCTGAACGTTCGTTCGTAGCCAGGAAACGGCAACAAGAATCATTAATTATAATAGTTCTAATAAAATCTCTCGTATCCACTCGCACTAAATCTTCGGAAGTAGACGCTATTACTATATACTGACCATTTTTATGGTCATTTGCTTTCGCCAAAGCTGACAACTATGATGGAGTTGGGCAACTTATCCTAATACAAGGAGAATTCCGCATGATCAAAGTAGTAATGATCCGCCACGGACAGAGCGAATGGAATCTCGAGAACCGATTTACGGGCTGGACAGACGTGGATTTGTCTCCGAACGGTCTCGAAGAAGCAAGACAAGCCGGAATCATCCTGAGAAAGCAGGGTTACGTTTTCGACGCAGCACATACATCCGTTCTGAAGCGTGCGATTAGGACGATGTGGATCATTCTTCAAGAAATGGATTTGACGTGGATTCCGGAATTCAAAAGCTGGATGCTGAACGAGCGACATTACGGCGCCCTGCAAGGATTGAACAAAGCCGAGACGGCCGAGAAATACGGAGAAGAACAAGTTCACTTGTGGCGCAGGTCCGTCGACGTTCGCCCGCCTGCATTGGATCAAAACGATGCCCGATACGAAGCGTCCGCGCCACGCTACCGGAATTTAAAAGAAGGGGAATTTCCGTTAACGGAAAATCTCGATGATACGGAGTGCAGAGTGTTAAAGTACTGGGAGGAGATAATCGCCCCCGCTCTCTCGTCCGGCAAGCACATTCTCATTGCGGCTCACGGCAATACGTTACGGGCGTTGGTGAAGCATCTGGATCGAGTCCCTGCCGACGGGATCGCCGATCTGAACATACCGACCGGCATCCCGCTCGTGTACGAATTGAACGAGCAATTATCGCCGATCCGGCATTATTTCTTGGGCATTGACGGCGAGATGCCGGAAGGAACGATTCCTTCCCATATGCCCCCCACTATTAATGTCGGGCAGTCACCGCTTCCGTCCGAGTGAGAGGCGACTTCGGAGAAGTGGCCTTGATCGCGTCCATTCAGCACGTCGCGATCGACAGCGGCTATAATCAAGGCGCGGAAGATATATAACTTGCCCTTACTTATAGTACGTTTCCCTACGTATAATCTTAATCTATCCCGCCCGTTTAGTTGAGAAAACGGCAGTCCTTATGCGGCTGCCGTTTCTTCGTGTTTATTGAGATATCGTTCTGCGTTAGTTTAGACGATAGCCAAAACGCGTACCTTTACCGAATTAATTCATCCAAACTGAGCCGTTCTACCAGAATGTCTCCATCTTGGAGTTTGAGCACAGCGCGTTCAGATTTATAGTCCCAGCCACTGCTAATGGCGTAATGAATTAACTTAGCACAAATCATTGGTTGGCAAAGATTCGTTGCCAATTGATTTTTTTTCCAAGAGAAGAAATTCAAGAAATATGATGTTTTCGTACTGGATGGATAAATCTTAAAACTAATGCGCTCGTTTTCAGACCTTTGGTCGATTACACAAAGAAATGGATAATCGTCGACTACAATTTTCTTGAATTCCTTTGTAAAAAGCTTCAATAGTATTAATTCTCCTCATTAAAAGTTACATATCCAATTTGGTTGGACTAAGCTGACTGGCCTGCTGTCGTTATCTCGTTTTGGAACTAAGCTCTCCCATTATTTCAACGATAACAGCTTGTTTTCTGAATGTTTGAAACTTAATAACGCACCTTTCTCCCTAGGTTTCCAACCTTGTATGATTGCCTCCGAAATAATTAAAGCTATTTCAGCAGGCATCACGATTTTATTATTGAGTGATTCAACATTCGGAAACTCCACCCAGAATTCGTAGATGTCTGACTCTATATCAACTCGGAGCAATTGCCCTTTCACTTCATCATGCTGAACGGTTAACGTAATAATACCTCTTGCTGATGGAGTGATTACCCATCTGAATGGCTCTTGCCCGACAATAATCTTTCTTGACCCTTTTTGCTAATTGTCATTACTTCAACTCCAAATTTTAGTCCCGCTCATTTTAACACATATTGGAACTAAACTGCCCGTTACTTGAATGAAAACAGGGAGCAGCTTGTCACGGCAGTTTGCTCCCTGTTTATTATGCTGTCGTTCTTCTTTAGCTCAACTTAGACTGCCTCGGACCAATTTCTCCTTCTCTATGCTTGCACATCCTTCATTCCAACCGGTACGGTTTATATCATCTCTTTAACACACCTAATGAATGGAGTTATAGCAAAACAATCCTCTAAATCCTGATTTTCTAATGACCAATATAATATTGTATTTGTATGGATAACTATATCTTTTAATAGTAGCTCTTTCGCTTTTCTCAATAGTGATTCATCAACATCCGTCTTTTCAATAGCATCATTGATCGAACCAATAATTATGATCATCAAAGCAAATTTTTCCTCTTCATTAAGACTTGAGCTTTCATAAAAGGAAAGAAATTCATTTATTCTTGTATCATCTGCCACTTCGTATTCCCAATCTTGGGTAAATGGCCCTGGTTCAGGTAAACTTAACTTTTTCAACAAGACTTTCAATGGCTTCCTTCGTTACGTACTTTGGATAATTATCCAATTACTCTCCTCCTTCTAATATAAATTCGTTTCGATATGAGAACATTCGAGTGAAACGACACCCCATTTTTGGTTCTTAGTACCCTTAGTACCAATAGTTTACTTCACTTTTTGAGCCAATCACCACGCTAAACTGCCCGTTAATGTAATGGAGGCTGCCGTTCATACTGGCAGCCTCCTATTGCTGTGTTTATTGAACAAAAGTTCCTCGTTAGTTTAGTAAGTTACAGGCGTATTGCTTGTCGGCAATCGGACAATGTTCTTGTCACGAATCGGTAATCGGATCAAGTTCTTGTCATCGCCAAATGACAAGAACTTGATCTGATAACTAAAAAAGCCCGCGGTTTATGCGGACCTCATTCGGACAATGTTCTTGACAACCGACATGTCAAAACACCATATGCCATTTCTTTTCTGAAAAAAAATAATAAGTTGTTTTTTTACTCTGTAGCGGTTTTGTTGTTAAAAAATATCTATGAAAATGGGGTCTCCTGTTTCGTCTTCATAACCAATGACAAGCCATGATTGCAGCCAATCTCCATCACCATTACCAGTAAGGGACTGTCCGTTTGTATCAATGCAATATCCAATTTGTGCTTTTTCTAATTCGTCAGATGAAAATAAAGTCACTGTTCGGTAACCGACAGAAACCTCTTTAAATGGAAATGAGTTAACCATATCCAATATATCGTTTCTCAAATGTACAACCCCTTTTTATATTCTTTCTAAATATATCAGAAGTAATAAATTCTTTTGTCTATTTAGGAATCCTGCCCTTTTGCTTAACGAAAACAAGGAACATCTGCCGCGTGGCGTGCTGCTCCCTACCTTTTCCGCTTTCGTTATCCATTAGCGGAAGTAACGACCGACTTCATGATCTGTGACTCGGCTAACGCTGACAGACTTTGTATGGCTGGATTCGAAGCCTTTTGGAGAATGCTTTTTTGAAATTTATAATAAGTTAATGACTGTCTAGTTATACATTGAAGAAGGGAATTGAAATGACACCATTATGAATAAAACTACCATTTCACTTTTAGTTAAGAGTCGGAAGGCCCAAGAAGAAATCCAGAAACAAATGGTATCTCCATCAATGAAAAAGTCGTTCAGTTCACCAATCTAGGGAAGACATTCATAAAAATGCGCCATGAAAGGATTGGTCCCTTCGTGGAGCTAGAGGCCGTGATGCTTGGGATAAACTTATATCCCCATTGAAGTGCTCGAACGTGACGATTGAAACGAAATTTTGTCCTATCGGAGAGGCTGTGTAAACCATTAAGCTAGCCCTAAGTAACTAAAGTGCCAGTCGAAGTAGTACCACTGACAGAACTTGATGTTTCTAACCTCTCAGTTGAATCTCATAATCTGTAACAATCTTTCCATCGTACTGAATAATTTGACCATTTTGATTCTTATCAGACAGGATAATGTCGGTACTTATCTGCCCAGCGGCTTCGGGAGACTTGACGAATCCGCCGTGCGCACCAGCTTCCATGCCGTTCAAGTCGGTTGCGACTGCGCCAGGCATGATGCCGAAAATCTGGCGATGGCTGCCCATTTTTTCAAACTCGTAAGCGTAAGTCAGTGTCATCACGTTGAGTGCTGCTTTGCTCGTAATGTAAGCGAGCGGGTGCCAAAAGTCGGTCGGCGAAATCGGAACGGTGATATTGACGATTTTCGCGTTGTCTGTCAGAGATGACAGCAGACTTTTGATGAGCTCATGTGTGCCGAGAAAATTCGTTTCCATCGTCGTACGTAAATCCTCAGTTGTATAGTCAAATGTGCGCTTTACGAGGTCGAGCGCCGCGCGCCCAGGCTTGACACTATCAGGAATTCCAGCATTATTGACCAAAATATCGAGCGAATTAACCATTTTAGCCGCTGCGTGCAAGCTGTCAAGATTATTCAAATCAATCTTGATGAACGTTGCTGATATGCCTTCTGCGGCAAGTTTTTCGACTGCTGCCTGCCCACGGGCTTCATCACGCGCTCCAACGAGAATGTCATAGCCACGCTTACCAAGACTTCGAGCGATTTCGAAACCGATTCCTTTATTTGCTCCAGTGACGAGTGCTTTCATAGTGAGCTCCTTTTCGTTTTTTGCTTGATTGATATGCATTTAATAATCCTTTTAAAAGCTAGATTTATCAAATAAATCGATAATCATTAATTTGTTTGAGAACTTTTCTGCCGTCAGGTCGACCTGATTACCGTTGGCACGTATTAAGGTGTAGTATTCATAAGGCCCAATAACCGAAAAATCGTTCTGCATCACACCCGGGTAGGCCCGGTTTACCGAGTAGATTTGGCTCTTATAAGATTGCAGTGCCTGCCCCTTCAATGATCTGAATTCACTGATATCTACTTTTCCTGTAATGATGCATGTACTCAGTGGTCCTACATCCTTGCAATGATCATAATAGTGAGGAACGGATATATAATAAAATTTGGGCAGCTGATCTGGGGGATAATAGGCCTCCGATAAGATTACGGCCTTTTTTGATGCGTGTGAAACGGCAATATGATCCGGATGTCCGGTGACCCCGTCGAGCGGAAACGATAAGATTACATCTGGCTTTAAAGCAATAATCGTTTGACTAATTCGCTCGGCCAGTATATCCGGATCTTGATCCTTGAGAGTCCCGTCTGGATATCTATATAAAATTAAATCGGTAACGCCAAGTATGGAGCATGCCTTCCGTAATTCTTCCTCGCGGTGCAATGCTAACTGTTCTCGCGAGCTAAATTGAAATTCACCGGACTTCCCTTTACAGCCCGAAGTGACGCATATTAAAAACACCTCGTGCCCCTGGTTATGGGCTTTAGCCATGGTTCCTCCGGCTGCAAAGGATTCGTCATCAGGATGAGCAAACACGAATAATAATTTCTTACTCACATCATTCAACTCCTTCCTTCAATTCAATTCGCTGATCGAAGACTTTAGATAAACTAGCCCCATCGAAATAATGCTGTTTATCGGTTCCCCCTGCATGTCAACAATTTGAGCTTGGGGTGCATATTCCTCGATTTGGGAAATCAACTGTTTCCGAACGAGGCTAATATTACGCAGAACGCCGCCCTGCAGGATTAGCTTAAACGGTTTATCCGTTAGCATTAATTGCTGAATGATAGCACGTACACTCACAAACAATTCCTCGCTGGCTGCGGATAAAATGCGTTTAGCCTCATGATCACCGGCTATCGCCGCTAAACTAACCAACTGAGATAATTCTCCTAATTTATCCACGGAGTAGTCCGCACTATAGACCCAATTGAACAGTTCTTCCACATGGTTAAAACCCATATGCGGCAGCACCCATTCTTGTAGTTTAGTTGCTTCGCCCCGACCATCATTCATCCGAAGGATTGCTGTCACGGCCTGTTTGCCGATCCAATAGCCGCTTCCTTCGTCCCCTACCCGATGCCCCCATCCGCCAGTCCTACCCGTTTGACCGAACTCGTTGATACCAAATACGATCGAGCCTGTACCTGCAATGACAAGCACTCCGGGCTGGCCTTCGGTTGCGCCTAATAATGCGGCTAATCCGTCATTATGAACCAATAAGTGCCCTACTTGGATAGTCAGAAGGGAGAGGGTTTCCTGCACCATTTCCATAATCACTTTCCTGTCATATTCCGTATCCAAGCCGGCGATTCCAAAAACAGCGCAGTCGATCTCGATTGAAGGGAGTAATGCGAGATCCTCGCTTATACCAAGATCCAGTATCGCCTCGCGAATACCATGAGCGATTTCCCGCACCGCCTTTTTCTTGCCAACCCCTTGATAATTACATGGACCTGCTTTTCCTTGTCCTAAAACGTTTCCTTCCCTATCCGTGAGAACGACAATGCTTTTGGTACCTCCTCCATCAAAAGCAAGTAGTGGAACTCTTAATTTCTTCATAAGGCTTCACTCCATTGAAGAATGACTTCATCTAGATGCTGAATGGCACACCGGCTCTTCTCCCGCGCCTCTTGCAGCCATTGAAAATGTGACGAGTATTGAAGCCTGCGGTCATTTATGATTCTTTTCATTTCTTTAGGATTTGGGCCTCCCGGCAACGTACGGATGTCCACAAAATGAACGGGATCCATCGCTCTGCGCAAGTCTTCCTCATTCAGGGACACAACCCGCCCAATGATTTGTCTTGCAGCGTCATTCACCAATTGAAGCGTGATTTGATTCGCGTTTAAACCATTAGCAAGCGCTTTTTTCACCACATCGCTGACAATATGATGGGCTTTTCTGAATGACAGCGCATCCGATCTTACTAATGTATCCGCCAGCTCGGTGACTGTTGCGAAGCTTCCTTCCGTCCTCTGGCGAAGCACTTCCTTGTTGACCTCCATTGTGCCCATAACGGCGGCTAACAATCTATACATTTTATCCAATATATCTAAACTTTTCCAAGCATACGGCTGCATATCATCCTCGGTATCTACAATATCTCCGAAAGGCGTGTTATGAATCATGGAAAGAATCGTATTCGTATTACCGACACAGCTCGACAATAACGCCCGCATATGTTCGAGTGAGACGGGGTTGCGTTTCTGTGGCATGATGGAGCTGATTTGTACGTAAGGAGCTCCTACCTTAAGCACCGCAAACTCTTGCGTACACCACAAGAGAAGATCTTGCACAACCCGCCCTAAATTAATAGCCGCCAGCTGAATGGCTGTCGCGATTTCTCCTAAGTAATCAGCTCCGCCTATTGCATCGTATGAATTTTCGATAAGTTCATCAAAAGCAAGCAGTTCCATCATACGTTCCCGGCTGATAGCAAATCCTGATGTCGTCAATGCCGCTGCTCCCATACTGCTTCGGTTACAGTTGGCATAAGCCGCCTTCATGCGTCGAATATCACGATTTAAGGAATCGATAACAGCCGTCATGTAATGAGCGAGAGTCGTTGGCTGAGCCTGCTGCGTATGTGTATAGCCAATCATCACTGTGCCCAAATGTTCCTCTGCAAAATCCAGTAAATGGTCCTTCAACAGAAGTGCAGACGACAGTGTTACCGCTAATTTCTCTCTGAGCACCATTCGATAGATCGCAATTCCCATATCATTGCGGCTTCTCGCAAGATGCAAATTTCCAGCAATATCCCCAGCATGTACCAGCAGCTGATGCTCGACCTGAAAAAATAAATCTTCGAACTCTCCGGTATAGGTGCTACGTCGCAAAGCCTCCGTATCAAGACTCTGAATGGCTTTAGCTATTTGTTTGGTTTCTTCTTCCGTGATCAGTTTTTGCTCACTTAGCATGATCAGATGTGCTTTATTGATTGCCATCATGGGGCTAAGCAGATTTTCTTTGGCTTCATTGAAAGCTGGCTCCAGTACAACCTCCGTATACGTTTTTCCCGGAAAAGAAGATCCTTCCGATTGCAGCAATTGTTCACGATATCTCATTATGCAATTCGTCCTTTCCTATCATTGTTTTGCTCTCATCTCAAGCCAATTCGCGATTAATTGATTCATATTCCGGACGGCTTCTTCCACGATCGTATCCCCAGCTTCATAGGAAGTTTGCCTAATTTTACCTGTATATCCATCCCATCCTTGGGGTGTGCCCTCCACTAAAACATAGGGTATTGAAATTAAAGGTGAATATGAATCTAATTCCAAATCTGAATCCTGTACGGAAACCAAGTCCGGTCGAAAAGCCTTAACGGCAGACATTTCGTATGGACCCCCATGGCCTCTGCCCGCAGTCCCTTGAAATAACCCCATTTGCTCAGGAAAGCCAGTCTCAACCATTTGCCACCAGTTGATTAACAAGAAGCTCGCGTCTTGATAGATACCGGTGATGGATTCGGCTACGGTCCTGGAAGGACCCATATTGCCATCGTGAGCATTGAGTAAGACGATATTTCGAATGCCCAACTGACAAATTCCGTCTACGATGTCTGATAAGTAATCAATAAAAACAGAGGGGCGGACCGAAACCGTACCAGAATAATCTTTGGTTTTGCCTGGACAAGGCGTATATGATATTACAGGATAGATTAAGGGCTTAAGAGCAAAATCTACCTTTTGTGCAAAGCCCTCAGCCAAGATAACATCCGTACCCAACGGTGAATGTGGTCCATGATATTCTAAAGAACCCAGTGGAACCACAGCAAATTGCGCTGTATTCTTAACTTCATCTATCTCTCGCCCATGAACATTCATTACATTCATATTCCCTGAACAACCTCCAAATCATGATACATATGGAGGACACTGATCGTGACCTCCATATGTAATTGGTTAGCTCATTGCTATATTACTGTTTTTGGCTAATCATATTAACGAACACACGAATTGCGCCCGGAACCAAATTTGGAATTTCACGATACCAAACCAGTGAGCTGTAGGTGTAAACACCTTTTCCGTAAGGAGCTGATAAGAAAGTACCTGTGAATTCTTTTTCACCCGGATCTCCGTTAGAAATCAACTCCGTGTACGCATTACCCCATTCTGCAGGATTATAAGCGGAACGGTCCTGAATCCACGAATCCCAATCTGCACTTGTAATCTTATTTGGGTAATTGAAGATCGGGTGATCCGGGGCCAGCATCGTAACCTTGGAATTTTCATCGGTTACCCGCCATTTAATTAGCGGCTCACCAATCTTAATCGGATAAGGCGCAAGCTCAGGCTTCCATTTATCTTCGGGCTTGTGATATTGAACCACAAGGTTTCCGCCGTTCTTCACATAATCCAACAGACGTTGATTACTCGGAATCAGCTCCGGACGGAAAGCATATGCACGAATGCCAAGAACAATCGTGTCATACTGCGAGAGATCGCCGAATTGGATAGCCTTGTCATCCAACTTCACAACATTAACACCTACTTGACGCAAATATTCATCTATGTTGTCAAAACCACTTGATACATATCCAACTTTTAAGTTTTGTGGAACAACCAAATCAAACGCTTGAATTTTCAGTTCGGCAGGCTGAATTAAATACGTTGTACCGATATGCGGATATGAAATCACTTGAACGCCTTCATTGCTTTGAACATTTTCATTCTTAGCTACCGCCGTAATTGAGTACTTACCTGTGGCCACTTTGGAGGAGCCTTTGACCGTGAAGGATACGGATTTTGTTTCGCCTTTAGTAGCAAAACTTATATCTTCTACAGACGGCTCAGTCGTCCAGCCCTCCGGCAAGTTCAAAGAAATAGATGCCTTGGAAGCTCCTGGCGTATAGTTACGTACTGTAACTTTAACCGGAATCGCCTCATCCGATTTCAATGTATTAAATACAGTTGCACTAGGGCTAAGAGACATCGCATACGCTGGAAGAACGGCAACCGCATTTTGCGGAACTGCTCTAACCGTACTTGATGTATCAAACGCCTTGTATGTAACATCAGCCGTTAGATTCGGTGCGGCATAAGGCTTGAACTCAGCAGCATCCTTAGGTACGGTCACATTGTACGTAACGGAAACCGTTTGGTTCCTGCCAATCGAATCGAATGTAACCGGCCCTGCGGCCTTCGCTTCCCACCCTTGCGGAACATTCAAGTTTAATTGAATGCTTTTCAGGTCCACATCGCCACCGTTGAAAGCAGAAACCACGACCTTGGCCGTTTGCCCCGCTACTAACTCTCCCGTTTCTGGTTTCACTTTAACAACCAACGAAGTGGCTTCCATGCTAGCTTTGTTCAATTGTGCGTCTTTCACATTCAATCGATAGAACAAATCATCCTTCACGGCTTGATCAAGACTGGAAGACTTCACATCTGCTAAGGCGTTTTGGACATCCTTTTTCATTTCGTGAACTTCCCGGGCCACTTCCGTAAAGTTTGGATACGCCTTAATAACCTCTTCACTGTCTTTTTGCAGCAGCTGTAAGTCCTTCGTTATTTTATTATCTTTGCCTTTGGTTTCAACCTCTTTAGCCAGGTCGGCAAAAGTGAAGGCAATTCCATCGAAGAAACTTGCTTCCTTATCATTCGTTTTTACCGTACTTGATTCTAGCGTATAGTAATTACCTGAGGGACCTTCATCTACGACTCTGCCCATACCTTGACTCTTATGCATAAAGCGCGATTCCTCACCCAACTGCACATAAGAAGCGCCGTAGATGTTATCATAATCGCCTACTGGAACCATGACGTTATATTTCTTGGCGTCTGCTGGCAAATATAACTTCTTAACCTGCCAAGGCTGCAGACCATTCTTTAGCTGCTCAGGGAATACATTCGGGTCAGCGGCATCTTTGTAAGCCCGAACAGTAAGAACGTTAATCGTTCTATGATGGCCATGCGTCGAATCTTCATTAAGGAATGATGGAATGATGACATCCGGACGATCCTCACGGATCTTACGTATCAAACGTTCGTACGCAACGGACTCTCCCCAATGTTGGAGCGTTTCTTCTACACTTTTAGAAAATCCAAAATCAAAAATCGGATCATTAATTTGTTCACTAAGCATACCTAGTGTTACGTTAGTGATTTTAGAGGCTTCCTGCAGTTCGCGAGTCCTGATGATTCCCAGGGGATTCCCCAGTTCGCTGCCGATTTCATTTTGTCCACCCTCGCCACGGTTTGCAATAACGCTGAACGTATTGACGCCTTTGCCAAGAGATAGATAAGCAAGAACAGCACTGTGCTCGTCATCTGGATGGGCACCGGTATTCATGGCACTTGCAATGGTCGCTAACGGCTTGATCGATTTCCATAGATCTACTACGCCTCGTTCTGCATAAGCAGGACTTGCTATTGCAGGTAAGAGCATACTTCCTGCGATCGCAACGCTCGTTATCATAGATACTAATTTGGGGCTTGATTTCGACTTACCACTCAATTGAACTCCTCCTTTGATCATTCCTATCTCACACGGCAAGAAATGGCCAATTTCCCGCTGTATATCATGACGTGGTTGTGAACTCCTAGGTGTTCCCACGATATGACCGAGCCTGCTTGAAGATCATCAGTGATGGTCAGAATGCGCTACCTGCTTTATCCCCTGTAATCTTACGCGAAATAAAGAGAACAATGATAATCAGAACGATCTGTAAAACGCCATATGCACAAGCTGTGCCGAATTCGAAAGAGTACATTCTCTGAAATATTTCTACCGAGATGGGAACGGTACTTGTTTTAAAAAGCAAAATTGAAGCCACAAATTCTCCAATGCCATCCACGAACGCAAGCAGTGTCCCGGCCAGTATGCCGCTAAGCGCCATTGGGAAAACCACGCGCCGGAAGCTGTACCACCAGGTAGCCCCCAAATTGCGTGCCGCCTCTTCCGTAGAAGGGTCCATTTGTATCAAGGTAGCGGATGTCGAGCGGAAAACCAGAGGTAAATGGCGAACAAAATAGGCGATAGGCAAAATCCAGAAGGTTCCTACCAGTACTTGGTTAAAGCTGAATACTGACGGTGTACTGAATGCAGCTATCAGATTAATACCTACAACTGTACCCGGCAGCGCCCATGGAAGCATAATAAAAATGTCCATTACCGATTTTCCTCTGAATTTCAAACGAACCATCGCGTAAGCAGCCGCTACGCCAAATATGACATTGCCTAATGTGGCAATGGAGCTCATTTTGAAACTGTTAACGACCGGACGCCACGTTTTGCTATCCGTAAAAAGCTCCACATAGTGCTTAAAAGTGTACTCTGGCGGTAATATTTGCGTAGTCCATTTTCCATCAACTGAAAAAGAGATTATAATAATGACGAAAATCGGCAGAAGCAGGACAATGACACCCAGGAAGGAAAGCAGCATCGCCAGATATCGACCCCATACCGTTTTCACCTCTGTCCTGTGCACAGAGACGCCTTTACTCAAATTTTGATAATTACGGAGACTTTGGTACCATCGCATTAAAATCAAAAATAGAATAGAGACGAACGATAAAATCGTCGATTGCGTCGCAGCCATATCCAGATTGCCATTTGTACGCGACAAGTAAATTTGCATTGTCATAGTCCGTTCTATTCCAAAGATGAGAGGTGCCGTATAAGAGGCCATAGAAACCATAAAAACCAATAGAGATGAAGCAATAATAGCTGGTGTCAGCATCGGAATAATAACTCGCCGCCAAATATATAATCTTCCGGCTCCAAGACTGGACGCCGCTTCCTCCAGGGATGGATCCAAGCCTTTGATTGCGGACGAAGCTGTCATGTAGAAATACGTATACATGGTAAACGTATGAACAACGAGCACTCCCCACACACCTTTAAGCGAAAAAGGGACGTGATCCAGATGAAGCAGAAGTTTCAGGGCTCGGGGAATGATCCCGCTCTCACTATATAAAAACGTAAAGGACAGCACACCGATTAACGGGGGCAAAGCCATTGGAACCATAACGAGTACGGTTAATATTTTCCGCCCTGGGAATTCATAACGCTCAAGCAAGAAAGCCATGGTGATCCCAACGAGTGCGCACGTTATCACACTAAGAACCGATAAATAAATACTCGTCCAAAGAGCTTCCAGATTTGCAGTATGCTCCAAGCTAAAGAACTTGGAGTAGCTTTTCATCGAAAACTGCCCATCCACTAAGGCACTTTGTAGAAAGGTCTGACATAAGGGAAATAGCACGTATGCCAGTAATACAAGAAATAGAGGTGCTACTAGTATATAAACGAAATTAGGTGAATGTACGATTGAACGTCTACGAGTGACAGGCTGCGTGTAGGATTGCATTTCAGATTTCATTGTCGGATCCCTCGTCTACCCCAGCAGGTATACACTTTCTTTGGGAATATAGATAGATAACTCGTCCCCACGCTGCTGGACATGTGTTTTGTGATTGACAAACATAGCTTTCAGCGAGAGCCCCTGCACCTGTAGCAAATAATTGACGCTGATGCCCGTAAATTCTGAAATCATCACCTTACCAATCACCGCATTCGTTCGAAGCTGCTCCTCCGGCAGTGCTTCACGAACTGACTCAGGACGTATGGATAAGGTAATTTTTGTGCCAACTGTCAATGTTGTGTTAGGTGAACAATTACGTGCTAAAGCCGTTAGCACGAGGCCAGGGGCAACTCGGACATTGACTTCCTCCCCACGGATTTCCTCAATAACGCCCTCCCACAAATTCGACTCACCGATGAACGAAGCTACGAACCGATTAACCGGGTGGTGATATACTTCCTCGGGTGTCCCAATTTGCTGAACGACGCCGCCATGCATGACCATAATGCGGTCTGACATCGACATCGCTTCCGCTTGATCATGAGTAACGTAGATCGTAGTTATTCCAAGCTCAATCTGTAGACGCTTAATCTCTAAACGTGTTTCTTCTCTGAGCTTAGCGTCTAGATTAGATAGGGGTTCATCCAAAAGTAATATTTTGGGTTCAATCACAAGGGCTCTCGCTAGAGCAACACGCTGCTGCTGACCGCCTGACAATTGGTCAATTCTTCTATGTGCGAAATCACCCAGATGTACCTGTCTTAAGGCTCGCTCTACCTTCTCGGCGATTTCCAGTTTCGACTTTTTTCTAACCTCCAGGCCGAACGCTACGTTTTCAAATACAGTCAAATGCGGGAAAAGTGCATAGTTTTGAAATACCATCCCCGTATTACGTTTATTCGGAGGCAGGACCGTAACATCTTCATGCCCGAAAACAATGCGTCCTGCGCTCGGATAATAGAATCCGGCGATCATCCGAAGCGTCGTTGTTTTCCCGCATCCGCTCGGACCAAGAAAAGTGAAAAATTCTCCTGGTTTAATTCTGACATCTACATTTTGAACACCTTTTACTTTGCCGAATTCTTTACTTACCTGTTCCAAAGCCACATCAATCAAGCAGGCCACCTCCCTTGTTGTAATCGTGGCGGAGGGGATCCTCCGCCATCCAATTTGACTTATTTACCGCCTTTACCTCTGATGTTTTCATCCCAGTACTGCATCCAGTCTTTTTCCTTATTCGCCATAACTGTCCAATCCAGTTGCATAGGCTTTAATTCAACGCCCTTCAACCAAGCAGGAAGCGTATCTTTGCTAATATCCGTTCTGGTAGGAATTTGGAATAGTTTCTCGGCTAATTCCACTCGCAACTTGGAGTCAAATAGAAATTCATAAAACTTTTTAGCTGCGTCCATGTTTTTTGCACCTTTAACAATACCTACACCATCTACCAGAATCGGCGCACCGCTTTTCGGATAAATAAAGTCAAATGGCTGCTTCTGCAATTCCTTCTGAATCATAATATCTTGCATATTCCACAGAGACAGAGTTCCTTCTTCACGCGCTAGCTTCAAATATAAGTTTGTAGGATCCTGCGCATATTCTTTCGTGTTTGCATCCAGCTTTTTCAGCCAGTCGTAGCCTTTCTTCGGATCTGTAGCTCCACCTTCTTTAAAAACCATTGCTGAGTAGATTGTTCTCATCGTACCGGATGCAAGAACACCGCGAATGATAATTTTCCCCTTATATTTAGCATCAAGCAGATCATCCCAATCCTGAGGTGCATCTTCCTTTTTCAGCGCTTTAGAGTTATACATAATAACCTCAGGCAGCAGCATTTCGCCGTACCAACGGTCCTTCGCATCCTTATAGAGCGCCGGTATGCTGTCGCCGAAGCTAGGTTTGAAGCTTTCCAGGAGTCCTTCGTCTGCCGCTGTCATGAGCGAGGATTGGGTTCCACCCCACCAGAAATCCGCTTGCGGATTAGCTTTCTCTCCACGGACACGTTCCATAATTTGCTGAGCGCCCATCGTAAGCACTTCAACATCAACATTGGGATTCTTCTCTTTAAACTTTGGAACAATCTCATCCACAACGTTTTTATCTCTAGCTGTGTAAATGACGAGTTTTTGCTTCTCTGAGGCCTTTGGAGTTTCGGCAGATTTAGCCGATTCCGCCGGTTTATCCGGCTGCTTGGTTGCTTGCCCACCACTAGGAACCGCGCTCCCACACGCTGTAACTGCTGTCATAACAGTGCAAAGAAGTATGCTGGTAACCCATTTCGATACGTTCCCCTTTGTCATTCTCATCGTTTAAATTCCTCCAGTAAATTATTTTTGGTGATTCGTTATGTAGGTTTATGTAAGGGCTTCCAAAACAATTTGAATCGCTCCAATAATTCCTGCTTTTATACCTAATGCTGCAACTTTGACAGGTGGTACAAAGGGAACCCATTCAGCGAGAAGCCTGTTTAACTTCTTTATCCCCTTTTCGCCGATGTTGACCATTTCTCCGTTAATGATTAACAACTCTGGATCCAACACACTAATCATATTAACCATGCCATGAGCCCAGTGAACGTATATGTCTTCCAAAAGCTGCTCCGCTTCCCGATTCCCGCAATCCGATTGCCTCATAAGTTCGATGATTACACTCGTATCTTCATTCCAGCCTGTAAGAATCAACCTTGCTTTTTCAATGATGCCAGAAACCGAATAATTTCTTTCGAAAATGCCATATTCACCGCGTCGGGTTCGTCCTACAGGTCCAATCATCATATAACCAATCTCACCAGCAGCTTCACGAAAGCCTCGATAAAATTGACCGTCAATAATAATTCCTGCACCGATTCCTGTACCTACATACATATGAACTTGGTTACGAATACCAAAGCCAATCCCCTGATGAAATTCACCAATGGTCATTAAATTTACGTCATTTTCAATGAATACTGGAATACGCAATCTTTCTTCCATTTCTTGCTGAACAGGCAGCCCCATCCAACCTGTGCTTGGCGCATAACTAATCGTTCCATCCGTACGTTGCGTGATACCCGGAAGTCCGACCCCAATTCCTAGAAGACGTTCTTTATCAAATCCACTTTGCTTCAGAAGGGACTTCACACCAACTTCCAGCGCGTGAATCGCCGTCTCCCCATTGGTCGGCTGGGATAAACGGGTCTCGTAATTATAAAGCAATTCACCACTAAGATCTGCTATGGACATATGTAGGGTACTACCCTCAAATACAGCGCCAATCACACCTTTAGCTTTAAAATTATACTCAAGTAAAATCGGTTTTCTTCCTCCCTTGGACTCACCAATGCCGACCTCGTTGATGAGGCCTTCTCGTATCATTTCATCCACTAAAGAGGACACACATGGTCGACTTAATTCAGTAAGCTTAGCCAAATCCGCCCGGGATACTCGCTTATTTTCCCTAAGCCGACTTATAAGCACATGTCGATTCATTTGTTTAACTAACTTGGCATTTCCAGTTTGACCGCGTCCAAGCACTTTACTCACCCCCTTTGATAGTTAAGATGACTAACAAAGTGTCTTGATACAAATCTTAAAACTGGAGGGAATATTTGTCAATCATTTTTATGGATATATTTTCCATCTAAATTCGACCTTTTTCTCCTTCATATCTGTTCTGAAATCATAGGATATATCTAAAGCAAGCATTGATTTCTCTCGGGTGACCATGTGAGCCCTGCATATTGTTCACACATATACCTAATAGATTCTTCTTGTTCTAATTGATCGTTTTTTGTCGATTCAAATTCAATATAAAATAAAATTTGGTAAGTGTTGATATTTAAGTTTTACTAAATTCCATTTTTTGTATTTTTATTGATATTGATAAATTAAGTATAAAAAATGGCAGCCGAAGCTTTGGCAAACATATGCTTCTCGTTCTGCGGCCATTAAGAATGTTTCACCCATTCCACTTGAGCCTTTCGACAAACTCCACCCAGATTTATCTTTTACCAAAAGTACCTTTTCATTTTCTATAATCACGATTCCAGCCGCAAGTTTATGAGCCAATGTTTTTTCAACTCCTTATACTATTTTGTAAGTGTTTACAAGATAAATTATCCCATGAAATTCGATGGAAATATGTGACAACTGCCATCGAAGGGAATACATCTTTCCCCTGTTCGGCGGGGATGTCCCAGATCTCTTCGTACCATTTTTTGACCATAGGCGTTGTCACTAATTTCAGTTCTCCCGCTTCCTCCTGATTGAAATGTCCAGATGTATTGTGCTCCCTTTGATTCCGCCTCTAGTCCCTTGGACATTATAAGTGAAACTCAGATATGCGCAGCAGGAAGAAATTTCTATATCAATGACAGAACACCCATGGCCATACAGGATGACCTTTACGTAGTCCTCGGCATCTCCAGCCGTATTCGCGCGATCCATGATCTTCTTGCAAAATTGTTGTAGGCAATATTGACCTGAACCACTTGTCCAATCACGCCGGATTTGATATTTTCCTGCACTTGGCGATAAGCGGGTGCGTACCTGGACTGCTGAAAAATAGCAAGCAATTTCCCTGTTTTCATCGCCTTATCAATTAAAATATCAACCTCATGTGCCGTTCTGGCAAGCGGTTTCTCAGACAATACATGAAATCCTCGATCATTTCTCTTAAACAGATCTTTGTAGTCACGGTACACATCACAATTCAGCTCTTTTTTGGCTCTTTCCAGCCGCTCTTCCAGCATGTCAGCTACTGCAACAATTTCATATTGCTCCTTCATCTGACTTAAAGAATTGGCATGTATATCACGACCGCTGCGCCCTTGTCCTATGATGGCAACTCTAATCTTTTTCATATCGTTCTAAAAACAAAAAGCCCCAAAGGCAGGGCAAAATAGCGCTTTTGGGCTTTTGGGATATTTATTTTTTGGTGGCAGCTTCATATGAGATGTTTTTCAACTACTCTAACCACCAGATGCGATCCGAAATTAAATGATAATAATATCCCAAGTAAAATAATTTTTTGGCTTAAGCATTTTATTCTATATCTTTTAAGGTTGAATCGTTATTGATTGTTCTTTTTCAAGCCATTCATTCTCTAAAATGCTCATTTCCCACACGCTCCAGAATTCGTTGCCCATCTTTCGTTTGTCTCGGGTAAGTCCTTCTTTTACAAACCCTGCTTTCTCGTAACATGCAATTGCGGAATGATTAAAATCTAACACGCCCAGACTCACTCTATGTAATTTTAATTCTTCGAACGCAATGGTTAAAACCTTTTTTACTATTAATTGTCCTATGCCTAATCCTCTAGAGCTTTTGTTTCCAATCAATACCTTACCTATCCTTGCCGATCTATTTATCCAATCAATTTGTAAATTGATATGCCCAATGGTCTCATTATTGGATTCATGTACCACTCTATAGATTAGAGATTGGACCGCATTGGTATTGGACTCTTTGATGTAATTCTCTAGTTGTTGCTCATTTAAAGGAAAGCTGAACGTTTGGCCTCCCCATTGGAATAATAGCGTTGGCGAATCGATCCATTCCATAAGTTGAATAATATCATTACGTTCGAAAGGTTCAAGTTTGATCACTAATATCATTCCCTCTATGTTTCTAATTAACTGACTTTAGTGGTATTGCCCCGTGATATGCTCATTCGTAAGAGTTAAGATCTTGGTTAGCAAGACGATCTGCCCCACATGGTATCCATAGTGTGTGGAAACCTGAACAAGTAGTCGGCGGATTACTTTTGTATCGCTGGCTTCATGGACAGGTGTCTCGATTCGGTGCATTCGCTTCCAGTCCTCGAGATCGTAACGGATGGTAACTTCCCGTGATAGATCATCATTATGCAGGGCGTACAATACGCTTTCCGACTTGGATCGAGTTTCGCGTAGAAGACCCGTCAGTTCTTCCTTTGATATCCCCTCATCCGTCGTAAATTCGCGCGAACGCTCTCGGATGAACGGTTCGTTTCCGATTGCGCTGACAAAATTTTGATATTCGTTTCCCGCCAAATGGAGACAGATGTTCCCGATACTATTTGTGGAATCATTCAATCGTTTCCAGATTAGCTCTTCGTTTAGCAGATTCAGACTTCGTTCGATTCGGCTGAGTTGCTTATTCATGTCTTCCATTACGTCTTTAATCAGCTCAATTATAGGACTCACTCCAAACATTGTTTTTAGATTCAGCTTTGCGGTAATCGCAGCACGCCTTCAAGAGTTACATGTGCGTAACCCCCAACTTGAATAACGATATCCTGTTCCATCGATTGGGTGGTTACATAAAGCGTACAGCCGGCGCAAAATCTTGTGTAGAGAGGTCGAACCCTTGTTTGCCGTCGAAAGTAAATAGATTGGTATTGCTTATGGAATATCTTCGATTAAACTCGGCCAGTTGATTCTCCGAAATATGAATTCGTACGATCGCCATTCCGACCGCAACCAACATGCTCGTTCCGATCGACTGCATAACGCACGCTGCGATAAGCCATCCAAAATTGGGTGATAACGGAGCTAGTAATGATGCAACAAAGGAAACTGCAAGACAGGCAAGAAATATCCTCCTGCGGCCGAATAAATCACTGACCTTACCCATCATGGGTTGAGCGATCGCGCTCGAAATGTAGAATGAAAAAATAATCCAAGAAACAACGTTAAAAAATCAAGGCGGTACACATTTTGCAGTCTGGCTATCGCAACAGCAACCATCGAAGAATTTAAATGGTTCAAGAGTATCCCAAGGCCCACGGATATCATCAACCATCTACTCCGAGCATTTATTTTGGACTCCCTCCTTGTGTTGTCTAAATAAATCATAATTGAACCCGTTCAAATACTCCAACGCATTTTATACTATAACTTCATTCACTTAAAGTAATGATCGAGATGGACGATATGGAACTGCTTCAGCTGCAGTATTTTCTCGCCGTTGCCCGTATGCAGCATGTGACCAAAGCTGCAGGAAGTCTTCATCTTACTCAATTGACACTAAGCGCGTGGAGGAGGATCTAGGGGTCTCTCTATTTGATCGAACCGGAGAAAGTTGCGACTCAATGAGTCCGGAACACGTCACACTCGAATTGGCATAAGCCCTTGCCGAGTTCACCCGGTGGGCCGAACATAAGAACAGCGTCATCCACAGCCCTGTAAGCCCAACCAACAGGCCGCATACAACAAGGAGTTGCCCGGCCGTGCGGTGCCAGCCCTGACTGCGCCGCCGGAAACCCGGTGCAAACTGGAATACGCCAACTCCCGCGGAGAGCGGAATGACGCTTAGAAGGAGAAGTGAGGCGTTAAGCCGCTTTGTCGAGCCTTCTTTTGCCGAGGCACGCCGGGGTCTTGATTTTCTGTGCAGACATTCGTTTGCATATCAGCCTATCTCAAGCCGCTCGCGCCAGAGAGAATATCCCATCCAAACCAAACTTATTCCCATCGGCACTGCAAAAAGCCGATCGTATGGGTGATGAACCAACGAAGACAATAAGAGGGGTAAAACGGTACTGAACACAAGCAGTCCACCCCCCCAACGCGATAGGATGCCGGCACGTATTACAGCGATTCCAAACAGTAGTCCGCCGAGTAAATACATGATTCCTGTCAGCATAAATACCTTTGCGATGGCCCCAAGGTTCACCTCGCTGACGGTCCCGATCACGATTCCCAAGATGCTCTCCTCAAGCTTCGGTGCATGGGTCGCCAACACCGGCGAGATAAAGGCTTCCACGAATTGAAAGGCCATGGTGAGCACATAGAATAGGCTTAGCAGGAGATAACCCGCCAAACCCAGCCAACCGGTTTCTTCCACTTGCCTAGCGTAGATTCCCGCAATGCCGATCAGGCCAAGGAAGCACATGGCGACGCCTAAACAGTGGACGATGGCCCACCGCCCAGTGGTGACTGACGAAAGAATATCGGCTGGATGGATCGTCTGAATGACGATGAACAGCATTCCAGATGCCATAGCTACTAAGCCGGAGCTGCGAATGAGCTGTTGGACTGTTATTGCAGCTCGCCGCTTGGCGTGCACGCTGCGACTGCCTTTCACTTTTGAAGTTTCTCGATTCGTGTTCATGTGTTTGGTCCCTCTTTACTCGAATAATTGTGATTCATGCTCGCGGAGCCACCCAGCCCGTTCGCCTGTTTGGGATGACTGACATAAGGGCAGGCCGAGATCGCGCACCTTTCTAAACAAGCCGTTTAATGGGGGTTGATCGGCTATCTGAACAATGAGGACAGTTGTTCCGTCGCTTTCATGGGTGAGGCTTAGCCAGTCAAACCAGCAGTGCCATCCGGCATCCAGATAGCCCTTGAGCTGAATTTCGTAGCGCTCAGGCTCGGGGTGTTCTTTCGTTAATTCTTGTGTTTCACTCATGCTTAACCTCCTTCATCGGCTTCAATGGCTACATCTTCACTGAAATTCATGCACTCCTTTCGTATTCCTAAGATACAGCTTCATTTGGTGAGCCGGCATCACCATATGTGGTGATTTTTATAGGAAGTTTTGCAAAAAAAAGCCCAAGCAATCCAGCTTAGGCTAAGTGGGAACGTATTAGAATCGCTATAACAAATCGAGCTCCTCAGCACGACGGACTGCCGCCCGGCGGCTGTTCACTTGAAGCTTGTCGTAAATATTCTTGGTATGAGTACGCAGGGTGTTGACGGATACCCTAAGCTCGCGAGCAATGTCCGGACCGCTCATGTCGGTTTCGAGAAGCCGAAGCACGCCGCGTTCACGTTCGCTCAGCGGCTCACTCAAAGGTTGAACCGGCCGCTTGCTCACAATTTGTTTACAGGGAGCTCCGCCTTCATCCTTGTAAAAGACTGACAGAAGTCGCCGGACATAGTTTGGGGTGATCCCCTTTTTCGCAGCCGCTTCCAGAAGAACCGCCATAGGCTGCCCTTCGCCCACGAAGCTTCGGACGTACCCCCTCGCCTCTGCCAGATTCAGGGCACGTTCCAGCGGTACAAGTGCCTCAGAAGTGTTGCCTTGCATATGGTGAGCGACGGCTTGGACGATTAGGATTTCGATTGCGCTTCCTGTCCTCCCACCTTCCACCGCTGCCTGAAGGAGACGCTCTAGAAGTCTCACGGCTTCAAGCATGAAGCGGCCCTCACGGTCGCTCATATTCCGGGCCAGGAGCACCCTGGCTAGGGTGATATGTTCGAATTCGCGTGGGTAGCTAAGGTCTTCATTGACGGACAGCCCCTGCTCCCGTGCCCAGTCGAGCGCTTCGCCCAGCCTGTCTTGCGTGATCCACACCCGTACCTTCAACGCCGAAACAGGACGCACATCCAGGAAAAAATCGCTCATATACAAGTGCTCAGCCTCCTGGAGCAACTCGAGCGCGCCGTTCCGATCTCCTAGGGCCTCCCGAATTCGGGCCATTGCGACGCGCCAACGGTAATTATATTGCGGGAACCCGGTGTGTTCGCCCTGCTCCTTGCTTCTCAGTAGAACCTGCTCAGCGGCATGCAGATCGTTATACTCACGGTAGAGCTCGCTCATACCCACATAAATGTCTCCCGTTCCCCGCAGATTAGGCTCGCCTTGATCCGCCGCAAGCTGCAAGCCCCGCTCATAAGTATGCATCGCCTCGCGGAGCCGGCCTTGCACTATCAATATTTCAGCCAGAGCGATCGCACCGTTGATCGCGTCAGATATAGCCCCGGCCTGCTGCACACTGGATAAGCCCTCGCCGAACATCCGACTCGCTTCCTCAAGCTCCCCATTCCTCCAGCATGCAAGTCCCAATAGCGCAATTGCCGCTCCATTAAGGAGTCGGTCGTCCTTATGCAAGAGGCTGAGCGCCAATCTTGCTTGCATAATAGCGGTGGGTACGTCGCTGAGAACCAAGGACAGTCCGGCTCGGTACACGGCAATCAAACCTGGGAGCCGGTGAAATTCCTCTTCGTCCATGACGACCTTCTGAGCCGGTTGGTTTTCCTGCCGCTCACGTATGTCTGCCGTTGTTTCCAGCCACTGTTCGGCGTCTCGCAGCCGGTCCTCAACGGTCTCTAATTCGCCGCCTGCCAGTAATGCCCCGGCATACCACACACTGAGCACAGGCCTGTAACGGACCAGCTCATCCGGGAGCGCCTTCATCCAGCCCAGCATCACAGCCTCTTGTCTGCTCCTCTTGAGAACCGAAATCGCCTTTTCAATCAGGTTCGCCGCTCGCGTAAAATCCTCGGCGGACAACGAGTGGCGGATCGCGTCGGCCACCGAGCCATGCTGCTCGAACCATGTGCTCGCGCGCCGATGCAGCTCAGCTACGTGATCAGGTTGATCCGCCTTTAAATGCATAACAAGTACCTCTGCAAACAGTTGATGATAGCGATACCATTGGCGCCTGTAATCCAGCGGAATGACAAAGAAGTTCCCTTGCTCCAGATACTCTAATCGCAAGGCACCTCCCTCCTGACCGGTGACGGCATCGCAAAGCGAGCCATGCAGACTGTCGAGAATGGAAGTCTGAAGTAAGAAGTTCCGGACATAATCGGGCTGAAGCTGCAGGACCTCTTCGACCAGGTAGTCCACGATGTACCGATTATCTCCAGCGAATTCCCGAATAAACGCGGGTATATCCCCGCGCCCCTGCATCGAAAGCGCTGCAAGCTGAAGCCCTGTAATCCAGCCTTCGGTACGGGTCTCTAGCGCAGTAATTTCGCCCGGCGTCATATCCAGACCCATCACCTGGTTTAGGAACTCGGCCGCTTCCCCTGGCGAAAAGCGTAGGTTGGCATTACGCAACTCGGTAAGATGGCCCCGTGCGCGTAACCGGCTCAGCGGAAGTTGCGGATTTTCACGGGTGGCGATGACGAGGTGCATCTGCGGTGGGAGATGCTCGAGCAGGAAGAGGAGCCAATCATCGATTTGTTTGGCACTAATAACATGGTAGTCGTCAAGGACGAGAACGAATTTGTACGGGAGTGCTGAGATTTCATTGAGTAGAACCGTTAGAATCGATTCGGTTAACGGCGAGCTCGGGGATTGGAGTGCACGAACCACACCTTCTCCAATGTTCTCCTCAATCGTCTGCAGAGCAGCGACAAGGTAAGCCAGGAAGCGTACAGAATCGTTATCTCCTTCATCCAGCGACAACCATGCGACGAGACGTTCACAATCGGTAACCCACTGGCTGATTAACGTAGTCTTACCAAAGCCGGCAGAGGCAGAGATAAGGGTCAGCTTACGGTCCAGGCCCTCATTCAGCTGCTCGATCAGGCGCGACCTTTGGACAACTCTAGTCCGTGACAAGGGCTTATACAGTTTCGTCGATAAAATTGTAATATTCATAGCGTCACACGCAAATCATTTATGTCTACCTCATCCAACATCATTGTTTAACCCATCCTATGCCTTTTTATATAACATTCAATTGTAGTCCAGCAGGAATAAGTGTTATTTCGACATCAAGGAAAATAATCCTTTTTACTCCGTTACATAACTCCCTCTATGGAGAAACGCTTTGCTCTTAAATGCTCTCGTTTTCTCATTTTTGACCTTCAATACTTTTAAGCAGATAACATATCAATGGTATGAAGTTGGATGACACAAATTCACCTACATAAAAAAATAAAAGCTTGATTTCTCATGCTTTTTCGCTCTGGTTTATGTAGGCACATTTATGTCATTGGACAACGGCTTTCCTGTCGCCGGAGCGGCCCATTTGCCATAATAGCCCGGATTGAGCTTCACTGCTTGCTGTTTAGCACAGATTTGCTGGCAGCTCTTCCGCATCTCAGAAGCAAGGATATGCTAATCCCCGCGCGACTAGATTCTTAATAAAGACATGGTAAACGCTCGCTCGTTCGGTTTGTTTATAAGGACCGTATTCCCCTACCTCTTCGCGAACTGCTGTCGGGCCTTCATCCGGATAAATACCGCAATAGTTTAACGTATCCGAGCCATTTTCGCTTGCTTTTGTTTACTGCTTTTAGTACATTTTGGACATCCCTGTGTTACCCCTGAGTTCGCCTCCAGTATCTCTTTCACATACCGCGATTGGGCATTTGGTCTCGCAGGTGTTGCTGGAGCATTTGCGGCAACTCGGGCAGGGCGACTTGCCGAACGTGCTCTGGGACAGAGGACCACAGGCTTTGCGCTCGCTTTGTTATGGTATCTTTTCAATATACCATTATGCACTAGATATAGTAACATCTCCCTCGCAGAAAGATTATAATATACTTCGTTTATTATGCCCTTTAGCGTGACGCGGCTCCGTTGCACACCGGTGTTGTTATTTAGCTTCCCATTCAGTTAGTTCAACCAGAATCTGACAATCAGTGGTTCCGATAAAATAAAATATCCGCATTTTCAGCGGAAGATTAATGGGTCTATATTCTTGTCACTCGACAATATATTGTTCTTTTCATTTTTTAAATAAGATTATTTTTAACACTCCACTTCTGCTGGCACAATTCCGGCAGCTTTTGGTATAGAGTTAGCTATTTATGGTCCTTAATTCCTGAAGATGTGCAGCGCCTTTTTTAGGATAGCTAGTTCTTCCTGCAGATCCTTCTTCTACCCTAAGTACTTTCAGGAGTTTATGGAAATGAGCAAAGTTTATAATTAAGAGTTATATGTTTATTATTTAGAGGCTTGTGAAACAAAATCAATCACTGCTTTTACAAACTCTTGGGGCATCTCCACATGGTTCAAATGCCCACCTTGTTCGAACATTACGAGCTGCGAAGCTGGGATTTTCTCATCCATCTCTTTGGCCCAACGCGGCCCGCAGTTAAAATCGTACTCTCCAACTAAAATCAGGGTTCTGGTTTGAATTGTTTCTAAGGTTGCACGAACATCCCACATATACGGCTTGCGATTCGGATCAACAGAGAAATCCATACTTGCTTGCCACTCGTCGATACCTTCCGTAAGTTTCCAATAGTTACCGAAGAAAGCAGGCATCAAGCGCCCCAAAACCTTCAATATGGCTTCTCTATCCTGCGCTTTTCCCGTAATCATGTCCATCCATGCTTGCTTTGCATCCTGAGCTTCCGGAAGATCCGCCCAACGCTGGATGAAATTCTCGAGTTGTTGAACCTGCTCCATTCCAAGATCTTGATTCATACACGGAGCCGAGCTGTAGAGGATGAGGCCGCCGAGTTCGTCCGGAAAATCAAGTGCATATTGTAAGCCTACGAAACCGCCATGCGAGTGACCTAGGAAAAATGGCTGTTGCGCTCCAATATGTTCTGCTACTTTATGAGCGAAGTAAGCGTATTTCGGCATCGTGTAGTCTCCGTCTGGAAGGTTATCGGAATTTCCTGTGCCTACTGCCTCCAAATAGATAACGGTCATGGATTTTTCTAGCAATGGCATACGCATATAGCCCCAATGAAAACCAGGGCCTCCTGCATGAACAAGACAAATCGGACCTTCTCCTGCAATATGATAAACTTGTCGTATACCATTAATGACGAGCTCGTGCATAACTGGTGTATCAATGGAGGCTTGAAAATTAGATGAAGTCATGTAAATTCTCTCTTTCAGTTCATTTTTAAAAACAAAATAGCCGTACGTATTTCATATTACATTTCTTTGTTTACACATCTTCGTATAGAAAGCACTGGACGCTTAAACACCTATACTTCGTGAAAATATTCGACCTTTGCTTATGACGAAACATTTAGCGAATATGCAGACATTGATGTACCGGTCAATAACTGCAACTCCCCAGCCTACCGCTTGATCCGGACTACTCAAAAATCATCGACCTGTAGCCTATTGTTTCCACTAGATAACCAATAGCCTCACAGGCCGATTACATTTTATTTTCGGTTATTGGCCGTAAAACTGCCATTTATTTGGGATATTATCTCTAAATTAAAGACCGGGATAAGTAATATGATACTTTTTGGAAACTGATAACAAATTTTGCATAGCCTCAGGAGTAGGTGGCTCTATATGAGCTTCCATCCCTTCAACATAAGGAACACCAAGTTCCTTCACAAAAGAATCAAATCCTGCAGGGTACGCGGTAACCAGAAACTTAGCTGTATCTGATTTTTACTTTGAAAGTGTGTGGAATGCCGCGCGGTGCGAAAACATATTCTCCACTTTTCACCAAAATAGTCTCCGTACCTAGCGTCATCTCTATTTCTCCATCCAGAACGTAAAAAGATTCATCTTCTTTTTCATGCAAATGCAGTGGAGGTCCATCATCTTTCTTGACAGCACAATGCACGACGCAAAACTCTCCGTTCGTATCGTCCCCACTTACCAATATTGAATTTACGTCACTAAGAAATAGGAATGTATTTTATTGTTATTATTTCTGTACATCACATTTGCTTTGCTTTGATTACTCATCTTTTGTAGGCTCCTTCTTAGTGAGAATTCTTGATGAATCTTAACTTGCTAACCGGCTGATAAGTTTATTATAGCTACTTGCCTCGTAAGGAGTTGTTCCCTTGGGCTATTCATTTTGATATATATAATTTTTCTTACCGCATAAACAAAAAGGCAAAACGAATTAGCAAGTTCCTCTATTGAAGAACCGAAAGCATATGCTTCCGCCTAACGAAGACACCACAAGCACATGCTTTGCTTGCCCCGCGCATCCATAAGGTAGCCATCTACTTCATACACAATCACCGTTTTCCGGGAATGTCGACTTGATAGGTTTATGGCAAGCTTTGTCCGTAATATGTTTCGTCTGACATGGCAATAATGGTTATGTCAGAAAGATAATGGAGGTTTGAATCTCCTTTGCCAACTTATCACTGAACATCTGGTTTATCAGAAAAGTTACTCCCTGCATATTCAACCAAAAAGCCGCATGACGAATAAATTGATGTGCATTCCTCCTTATGATTAATTTGTAATAATATCAATGATAACGCTAACGCGTGAGCTTGGTATATAACTTAATGAATGTGTTTAGACGGGTTTACTTACACAGTGAAAGGAGAAGACCCGAATGGTCAACCAAGCTATTGATGATATTGATCTGAGGATTCTATATACGCTCCTCGACAATGCGCTCCTTACCCACAAGGAGATTGGAGAGAGCGTCCACCTCACAGGGCAGGCGGTTGGTGCGCGAATTCGCAAATTGCAAGACTTCGGAGTTATCGATGGATATACGCTGCGTTGGAATCCTGAAAAGATCGAACTTAACATTCATGCCTTTCTAACCGTGTTCATTTATTCAAACCAATCTCATCAAGCCTTCCGGAGCTTCGTCCAGTTGACGGAGTCTGTGAAGGAAGTATATCGCGTAGGCGGAGAAGGATGCTATTGGTTGCGCATTCTAACAAACGGCAGTTCTGAGCTGAACAAGCTGTTGGAGGAAGTGCTGAGGTATGGCAACTATAAACTGAGTCTATCGATCGAACACGTCAAGTAGTCTAATCTTTCTAGCCTCAGGTCCGTCGTACATAACTACGTTAGGGAATTTTTCAACTTCCTCAGAGTCATCATTCAACTATCCATTTCAAGGCAAACGCAAAAGACGCTGACGGCCTAAAACGAACGCGTTGTTGAGAGCTAGTCAACTTTATATTCATACATATTTGGAAGTATCCAGCCCTTTTACTTCAATGAAAAAGCAGCCGACCATTCTGGCCGGCTGCTCTAATGTTAGTATTTTCCACTACGTTTCCGTTAGCTCAACAACATTTGTCTACATATTGCTTACCCACAATGGCTTGTCCTCGCTAATTAATTGTGGAGTTAGTTCTCTAGGCCGTATACGGCAAAGGGTAATCTTTTATTGAAGTATTTGATTACTTTATCGGTTGAATCGGATTGCTCTTCAAAATATCTTCCACTTCTTGGTAGCCATCAGGGTAGGCAAAGTTATAGCGCGCCGGAAGTGCGAACACGTATTTGTCATTGCGCGCCAGTTCGCTTGGGCCGAAAGGCGCTGCGCCAATGTGGAATTTATCCTGCTGAAGCTCGTTCCATTGGTCGACAGTAAAGACAAAAATAGGGATATCCTGTCTAGGCTGTTCAGCGGTCCATTTGGGATGGCGGATACTGAGGCTCGCGCCGCTAACCTCATCGCCTTGCGCATCCCCTACAGAACGACCTTCCCATTTGTCCGTTACGATCGTGTACCCTTTCCAACTGTCGGGCAGCGTGAAACGGAAGCCATATTGGGTATTCTCATAGACGGTTTGGCCTACTTGACCCATTTGTCCCGTAATACTAATCTCCCGTTTGTCCTCGTCCCACTTTACATTAGCTCCAAGTGACTCAGAAACAACCCTCAAAGGAACATAGCTGGATCCATCTACGATCTGCAAATCCGCATTGACTATTTTCCCGTTTATAAATAATTTAATATCCGTTGCCGCATAAGCGCCAATAGCAACAGATGCTGCGATAACACCAGTAAGTCCAAGTGCAATTAATAATTTCTTCTTCAAGTAAATTCCTCCTCTTTTTGTTTCCCCATAATTTTTCTCTATTACTTACGTGAGTTTCTATCCCCTCGTTGAGCTTAGTTTTCGCTTACAGTACCTCAAACGCATGATTGGTTGAAATTGTTGCAAAAAATTTTTATCCATCGCATTAGTCTATTGTTAGTTGTCACCATGAAGCAAATTCATAAAGTCTTCTAACTCTTAAACCTTTCGTCGCAACACATATATTACCTTTTTCCCCTAATTTACAGATCATTATGCTACCCTTTAGCTTATAGCTTAAAGAAATTGAGCAGCTACCGCCAGGTAAATTGCTCAATAATATGTTGAACTAACGTTCGCCGTCCCTCAGTATTAAGGATTTATCTCACGTAAACTCACTCATTCGCAGGATTTCATCACTTTGGAATACAGCGGCCGTAAGGATATTAAGTTGCAGCGAACGTAAAGTTAACCTTTTTGGTCATACGGGAACAGAGGAACATATGGAATATTTCCCCATATCATACTCTACTGCACGCATACTCCACAATTCCCTCGGAGATTGACCATCTCAAGGCTCTACGGGTCGTCGCCCTAACATTCCTTCGTTACACCTATCCAAGGTGTGGAGACCGATAGCGTTTAGCGGATGGGGTTGTGCCCTTTTGGAGAACGAACTCGGTCCTCCGTGGTGTTGGTTATCTACCCGTCGACAAGACCATCATACCGAGGCGCTCCTTTTTTGACAAAGCCCATTTCTTAGGCTATACAGGAATGTTTAGCTTAACGCTTCTGCCTTATTTTTCTCCTTCGTCGTCATCTCAACCAACCTTGAATATACCCATACTTTATCACACTTCAACTAAGATAACTCCCAACTCCCGTATGCATAATGAAGGGCCGCCAGATTGGCAGCCCACATGATATTATGCTCTTTCCCATTAGGAAATTTAACGATCAGAATTGATCATATAATAAAGATTTCGAGTTACTTCCCAGTTACAGGATTTGTATTAGGATCCCAGTTTGCGAGAGGGTCCATACGGAATCTGGTTAGAACCAAACTGTTAATTTTCCAGACACCATTCACACGCTTATATGTTTCGCGATATGAACCATACCCATCATGCCCTGGTGGAGCGTCCTTCGTGGCAGGGTAGGTCAACATATCCTCCATTGCCCAGATTCCCTTCGCGTTATCCATATCGATCAAATCAATCTCGGGCATATGTCCGTGGTGAACCGTAGGCGCCGCACCGATGACAGCTCCCGCCCCATTGGCGAATGCTTCCCCGCCGGTAAATACATTGCCATCGATTTCAATTTTGGCATCAGGTGTAAAAAGCTCGGCAAATTCCGACCATTTTTTTTCATCGATAAAACGGAAATAACGGGCCTTCAATTCTTTGATCTCTTCAACGTCTTCTAATTTATGATATCTCTGTTCAAGTTCAGTGATTTGCACTGCTTGCTGGTCTTGAGCTGCTTGCTGTGCCTGATTATTTTGATCCGTGCATCCCGAAATAATAATAGTTAAAATAACAAAATCAAACTTGTTTGAAACATTTTTCTCTTCAACATATCGTCACGTCCTTTGTTTATATACTAATTAAATTGTTTGTTCATGGTTATGGCTTTACGGACGTTACAGAATCCATTCGGATACTTGTTCCATCGTTCTTCTTGTTTTATCACGCGGTTCTTTTGCCCGATAACCGAAAGCGACCATAACGCT
>NZ_JAWCUD010000021.1:0-59353 GCF_032461945.1 Paenibacillus violae | reverse complement strand
TTCGAATCCTACATGACTCACCATTTGCCTTATTTACAGCATGCGCGTATGGCGGAATTGGCAGACGCACTAGACTTAGGATCTAGCGGGCGACCGTGGGGGTTCAAGTCCCTCTACGCGCATACCTAGCAAAAAGGATTAAGTTATCACTAACTTAATCCTTTTTGCTTTTTGTACGTTCTTTGTGTAGATAAGTGAACAAAATTGCTAGTAATCGCCTCGTCGATTGGAAGTAATGAAGAGTTTTCTCATTTACAATAAAGTCATATCCACTAAGGAGGTTGAGGCATATGACACAAGTCACAAGGTTTGTATTGACGCAGGAGATGGTCGAGCAATTTTATCGCGAAGGATTCTTTTATGCTCCAGGCTTTCTTGCAAAGGAAACGGTAGATGCGATCAATGAGGAGAATGCTGCCTTTGCTAACGAAAAAGGGACAGGCGAATGGAAAAGTAAAGCCATCATCGATATCGCCGCGGAGCAGGAATTATACCCCGAGACCACGAGCTTTTTGACGAGTCCGGATATTGTAAGTTTTTTAGAGCAAATCCTAGGGGATCAAGTCAAACTGTGGATGGGGATGTACGCGGTCGTAGCTCCCCACGGGAACGGATTGGAATGGCATCAAGATAATCAATACACACATATTCTGGGGCATATGCTCAATGGTTTTATTGCACTTGATGATATCAGTCAGCAGAACGCAGGCCTATGGCTGGCCCCAGGTTCACATTTACTCGGGCGACAGCCCAATATCAATACAGAGCCTGGTCACAAGCGCGCTGCAGAGCCGGAGAATGGTATGCCTTGTCCGCCATTAGCCGCTGGCGATGCGGTGTTCTTCCATCGTGAGACGCTGCACCACAGCAAGAAGAATCACACGGATAAGCCTAGACGCGCATATGCCTTCCAAGTCGCGGCGGCAAGCTGCCGGTACGCCCAGTCGGGCAAACGGCTAGATGACCGTGTCCTTTTGTCCGGGTACGCCAAAGGATAACTTCAACTTTTTAATCACCCTTAGCCGTGATACTGTTTGATGTTGCTGCCTGTCTGCGGTATACACTTGGTGTCATTCCCCGATGTTCTTTGAACACTTTGTTGAAGTAACTAGGGGTGCTGAAGCCGCAGGCGAGGGCAATATCTGTGATGGTTTCATGTGTATGCATCAGCATATGAGCTGCATACTGAAGGCGAAGCCGAATGATAAATTCATTAGGAGAAGAGCCTGTCAATTCTCTGAATTTGGTATAGAACCAGGTCTTCTTTAGGTCTGACCTTTGGATAAGCAAATCTACGTCCACTTCTTCAGACCAGTGGGTGATGAGATGCTCTATGGCTGCTATGACGCCAGATAGGGAGGGAGCCGCGAACGATTGCTCTAACGAATGGTAGTATCTCTGAATTTGGACAAGGATTTGAATGAATAACGTCATCTGCTGGAGCTCCCAGCCTGGCTGATCTTGTTTCTGCTCCTCCAGGGCTTCCAAAGCAAGCCGCATGATCGACTGTGCATAAGGCGATGCTGCGGGGATTACCTGGGACGTATTCATCGTATAAAAAGGGACTAGCAAGCTGTATCCGTCTGGAATGAAAGCAACGTAATCGGGTGAGAAGAGAAGCATGATCCAACGGCTAGGTTTCCCTTCCTCCCGAGTTAAGTTCCAGTGCGGTTCGAACGGACGCAGCAAAAGGATATCGCCAGGATCGGCATAATACCACTCGTCGCCAATCGGATATTTCATTGTACTATCAAGTGCTATACTGACTTCCAGCGCGGTATGCATATGAAATTCATGCTCCGTGTATACAGCCAGCTTTTCTTCAAAGACGATACCTTGTGCGACTTTGACGTTCTGATCAAAAAACGATGCAGCCATATCTTCCCTCCTTTCGGCATTAAAAGAGACAGGTAAAAACTGGCGATAAATAATTAAACAAATTATTTGCTTTTTGTAAAGAATCCTGTTATATTACTACTTGTCGCTTTCAAAGAAGCGGCATGAAACACCTACTTGCGGAAGTGGCTCAGCGGTAGAGCATCGCCTTGCCAAGGCGAGGGTCGCGGGTTCGATCCCCGTCTTCCGCTCCATATTTTAAGCGCCCTTAGCTCAGCTGGATAGAGTATTTGACTACGAATCAAAAGGTCGGGAGTTCGAATCTCTCAGGGCGCGCCATTTTTCATCTAACATACATAGCAGTATCGGGACGTAGCTCAGCTTGGTAGAGCACCTGCTTTGGGAGCAGGGGGTCGCATGTTCAAATCGTGTCGTCCCGATCAAACAAAAGAAGTATAATCGATCAGTAGATAGACTGGGAGATTATGCTTCTTTTTATGTTTTCTAAGTTATCGTTGCGAGGAAGCAGCCATCTCATTGGCTAAGGCAACAAGCTTACTTAGCGTTTTCCAATTGCGCACGGTAGCAGGAACATCGAGCTTCGGCAGGTTATTGGCCAGCTTGGATTTTAGAACGCTGTGTCGGTACAGCAGATAGAGTTCTCTTCCTTTTGCTCGCAGCTGATCATTCTCTGTTTGGAACACTTCAAGACGAGCTAAGCTTTCTTTGGACGGTTCCTTAGGCAGGAAGGCTACGTAAAGGCTTTCGGCATCGGACATAGACTCCGCTTCGGAGATTTCGTCCGCAGTGTACGGGCAATTTGCGGCTGTGAGATTCAGTTCCTCCGCAGTTCTCAAAATCACGGCTAAAGAGATATGAAAGACGCTGTCAATCTCACTCTCGATCCGCTTGCGCAGCGATTCTTCATCCGCATCCGCTTCGAACAAAACATTTCCGCTCTGAATATAGGTCTGAACACGAAGCAGCCCTATTTGCTCCAAGGTTTTTCGAAGTTCAGCCATTTTGATAATATTTTTTCCACCTACGTTAATGCCACGCAATAACGCGATATAGATCGCCATCCCATTCACTTCTCTCTTTTAATATACATGAAATATACATCATATTAGACGTTAGCGCCATTTCCTTTATATCCATACTTTACCATAAAAAAGTGCTGTTACACACTAGATCATGGAGGGGAGTGTCATCATGTGTCGAAAGCCCCGTCCGGTTTGCGAAAAGGCCCCCTATTTACTTTGACACAAATCGACGAATGTCTCTCGTACAAACACTCATCATGTGTGAAATTATAACTATTTAAGTAAAAAAATATTAAAATTATGGAAAAAATTATTTATAATAGAGGAGATTCTCCTTAACAAGAAGAACTAGTACTAATTAAAATGTCGGGGCAGTCTACTTGAGAAGAATAAGAGGTAACATCTATGCAGAATTCATTGTTTTTCAAGAATGTGATAAATTCTGATTCCATCTTCGAATCGATCGGCCAATTGAATGATATCGCCAAAAAATCAATAGGCTGTGAACATATCTCTCTTTTTCTAATGGATGAGAAACATCAGATTACCCCAGCTTCTTATTCCGTAAATATTAGTACAGCAGTCATGGAGCAGCTAAAGTACATAGTCCTTCAAACACAATTTTTTTCCCAAATGCCAGAAGGTTCACGTTTGTCGGTTTATGAGGCAGATGGGATGCTTCGAGATCACCTTCTAAAATCCAGATACGAATGTATTTATGGATTCCACATAAAGCACGGCCCTTCGTACGGTGCCCTACTATTCTCATTTCCTTCGGATACTCAGCTGAAAGACGATCAATTGCAGTTATGCAATCTCATTAAATTACATATGGAGCAGTTGATTAAAAAGATTCAATTCCGCAAGCAAGTGCTAAAGCAGCAGGCTTACGAAAGCCTCTTTAATACATTAAGAGTGAAAGACAGTTTTACAGTTGATCATTGCTATAATGTTGCTTTCTATTCTACGCTGCTTGGTGCGAAGGCCGGCGTCAGCGAAACCGAGTTGGAAACTTTGAAGCTGGGCGCTTTGCTTCACGATGTAGGGAAATTAGCTATTCCCGATCATATTCTCATGAAGCCCGGCCGTTTAACGGACGAAGAGTTTAATGTCATACGCCAACATCCTGTGATTGGGTTTGAATTGCTGAAGGAACTGCAGGATGTAGAACATCTATTACCGATGGTAAGGTGGCATCACGAGCGGATGGATGGACGGGGCTACCCAGATCAATTGAGCGGATCGGACATCCCTTATCTGGTACGGATTGTAAGTATCGCCGATGCGTTCGATGCGATGACATCCACGAGAGTTTACCGGAACTCGCTCCACGTTCATGAGGTAAGAGAACAGCTGCTTACTCATGCGGGCAAACAATTTGACGAGAAATTAGTACGGATTTTCTTAAGCATCATCGATGAGCAAATGCAAATGAATGGTTAGTGGACTCAAAACTATTATCGTAATGAAAGATGGGATAAATGAATGAGCGGTCGTATTCTTATCATCGATGATGAACCTCATAACTTAAATATACTGCGTATATTTTTGAATTCGTTACATTATGAAATTTTTACTGTTGAAGATGGTACAGAAGCGCAGGCGATGGTCAAAGAAGTGATGCCTGATCTAATTTTGCTCGATGTGATGATGCCGGAAATTACAGGGTTTGAAATATGTAAAAGTTTGATTTCGGAACCTGAATTTGATACACCCATTATTTTCTTATCGGCCAATGCGCAGAAAGAAGACATTTTACAAGGATTGCGCCTAGGAGCGGTTGATTATTTAACAAAGCCTTTTGATCTGGATGTGCTGGAACGGAAAGTTGAGATCGCCCTCCATCAAAAAGCCAAGATTAAGAACTTGAAGAAAGACAATAAACAACTGGCCAAGTTGGTCTACGTAGACGCATTAACCGGCCTATATAATCGAGCTTATTTAGATATTACGATCCGGATGATCAGTGAGGGAACTAAGAAATTCCAGGCTGCTATGATGGTGGATATGGACTATTTTAAAGATATAAACGATAATTTCGGCCATTTGGTTGGCGATCAAGTATTGAGGGAAGTTGCTGCAATCATACAGTCTAAGGTTTCAAGCGATCACGATTTAGCGTTTCGTTATGGCGGAGATGAATATTTAGTTCTGCTCCATAATGAAGCGAATTGTGTTGAAATAGCCAATAGCATTATTAAGGATGTAGATAGTTTAAAAGTTAGCTTGGCACCTAATAAGATGAAAGAGTTTTCCGTAAGTATTGGATTAACCAATAATTTCGATCCGACCTGTTTTGAGCAAATTATTACACAAGCGGATGCCGCACTACTCGGAGCCAAAAACAGTGGAAGACATCAAATAAAGATTCGTTAGACAAAGGAGAATGAGGAAAGCATGGTCATGGAGCTTATGAGTTTTCAGAAATTGTTTCAAATGACAAAAGTTATAAATTCACAGTTTGAGCTGTCGGAAATTTTGCAGGTTTTCGTAGATGCGATCGCCGGCGAGATTACGCAAGCAGATTTGGTTGGTTTTTTCCTGAAGCAGCCCGATGGTACGTTCAAAGGATATAAAGGCAATAAATTACCTGTTGATATCACGGAATTGTTAATTGATCCGAAAGAGGATGAATTTGTAAGAGATATTTTACGAAATCAATCCAGTGACTACATTTCTGATACCAGTATAGATCTGCGTTTGGATCAGTCCAAAAGACAATTGCTGAAAATTAAATCCATCCTCGGTATTCCGGTCATCGTCGATAATGAGGTATTTGGTTTAGTCTTCGTTCATGATTTCGGTAAACCAATGAATATTACTCCAGAGCAGATGGAAGTCACAGAAGCCTTTGTTAACATGGCCAGTGTCGCCATTCGCAATATCCGGATGTTTGAGCAGCGTCAACTGCTTATGGAGAAGCAGCAGCTTCTTCTTGATGCGACGAAAGCATTGTCCGAATCGTTATCCGTCAAAGATGTACTGAACACGTTTTTCTACTATATGCGCAAAGCAAGCGGATCGAAAGATATCGGAATTCATTTATACAATGAAAAAGAACATACGATTGAGCCTTATCAGTTGTCCTCAGAGAACGTGACGATGGATGAATGGAAGGTGAAACATCGCGAGGTCAAATTAACGATCGAAAACGACCGGCTGTTGTATGAAGTCATCACGGAGAAAAAAGCGGCAGCCATCGAGGATGTTTATGCAGATCCACGGCCTAATCATAAAGCGTTCGTTTCTTTTGACATCAAAAGTATCATGGTATTCCCGCTTGTTGCCAAAGGCTCTGTGTACGGTGTCGTGGCGATACCGTCTATCGGAAAGCAGCGCAAGTATGAAGCTAGCATTCTGGAGTTCTGCCAATCCATTTCGGATGCGACGGCAACGGCGTTATCCAATGCGCAGCATACCGAAACACTGGATCATTCCGTGCACGAGCGCTCCATAGAGCTGCAGCAAGCTAACTTCAAGTTAGAGGGTCTTGTGCGGGAATTGGAGCATTTGAACGAGCTCAAAAGCGATTTCATCGCGACACTCTCTCATGAGCTGCGTACGCCGATTACAGCGGTTAAAGGATCCGTTGATATTCTTGGAAAAGGTATTCTTGGCGATCTCAACGATTCCCAGAAGGATTTGCTGGATATTGCAGCTAAATCCATCGACCGATTGCTTGATCAAGTGAATGAACTGCTCGATTTTGCCAAAATGGAAAATGGAAAGTTTGAGCTCCTCTATACCGAAGCGGATTTCAATGAAATTGTTAAGGAATCGGTCCATATCGTACAATCGCTTATTAATAAAAAGAAATTGATTCTGGTTGTTGAAACCGAAGTGGATAAGGATACCGTCGTCCGAGTTGATAAGCAACGCATTCTGCAAATTCTGCTTAATTTACTTTCCAATGCGATCAAATTTACGCCTCCACTGGGTGTAATTACGATAAAAACGAAATTCGAGGATAGCTTGCTCACGGTTGAGGTGCAGGATAACGGGATCGGGATTCCTTTTGAAAAGCAGAAAAATATCTTTACCAAGTTCTATCAGGCGAATAATCAAATCAATGGGACAGGCCTCGGTCTTGCGATTTCGAAGCAACTGATTGAGCTACACGGCGGCCGCATTTGGTTCGAAAGCAGTGAGGGCCAAGGATCGGCATTTAAATTTACATTACCTATTGGAAAGGAGTAACGAAGATGCGGGCGATTGAAGTAGGGTTGAGATTTCTTGTGCAGCAAGGAGTGAAGTATGTATTCGGTATTCCGGCGGGTTCAATCAATGCTATTTATGACGCCCTTCTGGATATCCCGGAGTTGAAGCCGATTGTAGCCAAGCATGAGAACAGCTCCGGTTATATGGCAGGTTCTTATACGAGAATTACCGGTATTCCGTCACTATGCGTAGCTTCCAGCGGTCCAGGAGCGACGAATCTGGTAACGCCGGCTGCGAATGCTTGGAAACAGAAACTGCCCGTTATTTTCATAACGGGCTCGGTTCCATCGACCAAGCTGAACAAGGGAGGCGCGCAAGAGTTGTATGCGGAGCCGATCTTTGCTTCGATCACGAAGATGAGCCGCACGGTGCTCGATCCACACGAACTGCCGGAGATTCTAGCAGAAGCTTATCATACAGCGATTAGCGGTGTGCCGGGTCCAGTTCATCTTGCGATTCCGATCGATATCCAGATGAAGGATATCGGGGAAAGAGAACTTCCGGTGCTGCCTCCCGTGGAGCAGCCCGTTATAGATTTGGCGGCTGCCCAAGCTGCTGCACAGCGAATAAAGGCTGCAGGCTCCAAGGGAGCTATTTTGCTCGGAAATGGAGCAAAAACAGCATCGGACAGCATCGTGCAATTTGCTGAAACGTTGGGTTGGGGCGTTGCGACCACACCTCGCGGTAAGGGAGCGTTCCCTGAGAATCACCCGCTGTCCCTAGGGGGATATGGCCTTTCGGCTAACTGGAAGGCAAGCGAGTATTTGAATGGCGGCAACCACGAAGTGCTGCTGATCATTGGGTCAAGCCTTGGCGAGCTGGCGACAAGCAACTGGGAGCCGCGTTTGGTTGCAGGCCGTGAGCTGATTCACATCGATTATGACGCTAATGAGCTTGGAAAAGTCTATGAGACTCATTACCCGGTGCATGGCGAAATCAAGTTGGTTATCGCGGAGCTGCTTGAACAGCTGTCCGCAGATGGACAGAAGGATGAAGCAGCTGTCAGCGATGCTTTCGCTGGTTTGGCAGAGGCTGCAGCGGCAGCCGAACCTGGCGAGGAGAAGTGGAATACACGGTCTGCCATCCGCGGACTAAGTGCTGCAGCACCGAAGCATGCCCGGTTCTTTCTGGATATCGGGGAATTCATGACATACTCGATTCAAAATGTGTTGATCGAAAGCGGCCAAGCGTTCGATATCGACATTAATTTCGGAGGCATGGGCTCCGGACTGGGCGGAGTTATCGGTGCTCAGCTAGCCGAGCCGAGCAGGCCAACGATTTGCATAACAGGTGACGGCTGCTTCTTCATGCATGGTTTAGAGGTGCTGACTGCGAAAGAGTATCAGCTTCCGATTCTTTTTGTCGTCATCAATAATGCCCGCTTGGGAATGGTCTATCATGGACACATGCTGCAGTACAAACGGTGCCTTGATGATTTCTCACAAGAGCGCGTAAGTATCGCAGGAATTGCGAGATCCCTTGGACTGCGCCATGCTGAGATTACATCACTAGATCAATTGCAGAGTGAACATATAAATGAGTGGTTATCCAATGGGGAGCCGGTTGTTGTAGAAGTGATCGTGGACGGGAACGAAATTCCTCCTATGGGAGAGAGAGTGAAGTTTCTGCAAGGAGGCACATATTAATTGGCATTGCTGATTGAAGCTCTTGGTTGCTTGCATCCGAGAGCTTTTTTGCCTATGTGAGGAAGGAGATTGTATTCTTGGTTCTGGAAATGATATGGTTATAGGGAGCAAGAACACTAAGGAAGGGGCGCTTCATCCATGTTGAAACGTACCATAGGTCGTTTGAATTACGAAAGCTCAGTCGTTATGTTTGGAGCCGCAAGTCTCGGCAATGTCAAGCAGGAGGAAGCGGATGCGTCAATTGCTTATGCCCTGCAGCATGGGGTGAACCATTTCGATACAGCCGCCAGTTATGGCGATGCTGAGTTACGCATGGGGCCTACCATCAGCCAAGTGCGCGGAGATATTTTTCTAGCTACGAAAACAGGGCAAAGATCGAAAAAGGAAGCGAAGGAAGAGATTTATCGTTCTTTGGAACGAATGAAAGTGGATTCCGTTGACTTGCTTCAGCTGCATGCCGTGGGCTCGATGGAAGAGCTGGACCGCTGCACAGAAAAGGGCGGTGCCTTGGAAGCGGCTTTGGAAGCGAAGGCCGAGGGCATCGTGAAGGAAATTGGCATTACGGGACATGGGCATGATGCGCCTAAAGTTCATTTGGAAGCGTTACATAGATTCCCCTTCGCTACGGTGCTGCTTCCGCTGAATTATTATATGTACAGCTTGCCGGAGTACCGCGAGGCTTTCGATGCATTGATGGAAGAGGCGGGCAAGCAGCAGGTGGCGGTGCGGGTCATTAAAGCCATCGCGAAGGCGCCGTGGGCTGAAGGGCAGGAGCGTCCTTATGCGACGTGGTACGAGCCGTTTGATCAGCAGCAGGTGATTGATGCATGTGTGCATTTTGTGCTATCGTTCCCTGGCATTTGCGGGTTCGCTAGCGCAGGGGACGTTCATTTGTTCCCGAAAATCGTGGACGCCGTCGAACGTTACGGTGCCATGAAGGATGAAGAGGCTGAGCGGATCCTGAGCGGGATTAGCGGGTATACCTCTGTTTTTGGAGCGCCGACCTCGATCGCATGAGTAAATAAACGCGTTTTCTCCGTAAGGGGAGGGCGCGTTTTTTTGTTACTCAAAATTGACATGAATTGGACTCACTTATGCGTCGCTAACTCTGGACAGAGGACGAATATCTATAGCGAACATAAGGGGGAAGGTAAGATGATTAAACGATTGTGGACAAGCAAAAGGTTCTGGCTAATAAGCCTAGCTACGCTGATGGTTGGCGGCGTAGCCGTATTCGCAGCTTGTTATTCATACATTCGCGGGCTCGATGTTTCGAAATTAAATCAGCCGCTGCCCGAGGCTACGCTCGTGCTTGATAAAAACGGCAAACCGGCGGCGCAGCTGTCTGCTTCAAAGATCGACCCGGTACCGATAGCGCAGATGCCCAAGGTACTCACGGATGCCGTTGTGGCTGTGGAGGATCGGAGATTTTATGAGCATACCGGCATTGATCTTCAGTCTATTTTCCGCGCAGTAGCCCGCGATGTGGTGCGAGGCAGCTATTCGGAGGGTGCAAGTACGATTACTCAGCAGCTGGCGCGGAATCTTTTTCTCAATGCCGACAAAACCCTGGGGAGAAAATTACGCGAGGCAGCGTACGCAATCAAAATTGATACGACCTACAGCAAAGACGAAATTCTGGAGATGTATTTGAACAGTATTTATTTTGGGGAAGGCAGTTGGGGCGTTCAAGGGGCGTCTAGGACCTATTTTAATAAAAATGTACAAGACTTAACGCTGCCGGAAGCAGCGGTGCTTGCCGCGCTGCCGAAGGCGCCGAGCCTGTACTCACCTTTTCAGGATGAAGCGCACGCACTTGAACGCAGGAACACGGTGCTGGTATTAATGCGCGATGAAGGCAAGATTACGCCTCAGGCGTACGAAAGTGCAAAGGCGGCACCGATCGGTGTTATGAAGTCGGATAAAAGCAATGATCTGAAAGGCAAATATCCCGCTTATGTCGATGCGGTCATTAGTGAAGCCGTTCGCCTATACGGTTTCACAGAAGAGCAACTGCTAACCGGCGGCTTACGCATTACAACAGAGCTGGATCCTACCGTGCAAAACGCTGTAACAGAAGTTTATAAGGACGACAGTCTCTTTCCCGAAAGCAAGCCGGATCAGCTTATCCAGAGCGGCGCGGTCATAGTAGACCAGCGGACTGGCGGTATCCGCGCTTTGGCAGGGGGACGGGGAGAAAGCGTCTTCCGAGGTTTCAGTCATGCTACGCAGCTGAAGCGGCAGCCGGGATCGACTTTTAAGCCAATTGTCGTTTACGGTCCTGCGCTGGAGCAAGGGTATCAGCCATATTCCACGCTATTTGATGGGCCACTCAACATTGATGGGTATCAGCCTCAAGACTGGGATCATCAATCGCGAGGGCAGGTGACGATGCAGGAGGCGGTCGTGTCTTCCTGGAACGTGCCGGCCGTGTGGCTGTTGCATGAAATCGGCATTGATCACGGACTGCAATTTGCCAAGTCGCTGGGCATCACGCTGCCCGCTCAAGACCGTCAGCTCAGCATCGCGTTGGGCGGACTGTCGGAGGGGGTCTCACCGCTCCAAATGGCACAGGGCTTCAGTGCGTTCGCCGCTAAAGGGAATTATCACGAAGCGCACACCATTACGAAAATAGAGACTAGCTCAGGTCATTTGCTCATACAAGCTGCACCACAGAGTGTACAGGTCATGAAGCCTGAGACAGCTTATGCCATGACATCGATGCTCCAAGTCGCTGTAAGGGAAGGGACAGGGAAAAATGCCGCGATGAACCGCCCTGTTGCCGGGAAATCGGGTACCACGCAGCTGCCGCAGACGAAGGAGTTCGAGGGGATAAGCAGCGGCAGCGCTAAGGACGCCTGGTTCGTGGGGTACACACCAGAGCTGACGGCGGCCATTTGGGTCGGTTATGACCGTACGGACAAAACCCATTATTTAACGACTTCCGGCGGGGCCGTGCCGGCTGTTTTATTTCGTGAGATGATGGGTCGAGCGCTGGCTCAAGCTCCTGTTGTTCTGTTTGATATGCCTGTTGTGGGGGCGGAGGAACCGGCGGATAATCCGGAGAAGGAGTCCGGCAAAGGGCCCGATAAGGGGCCGGGTAAAGGACCGGATAAGAAGCCGGATAAAGGACCGGGTAAAGAGCACGGGCATGGAAAAGGGAAGGATTAGCAGAGATGCTCGCTGCTTCGTATTAGTATCGACGGTAACGCCGGTTCCTCCCGCTATTTTTCGCGATTCATCCATTTTTGGCGGCGAAGTAACTGCAGTTTCTACCGCTAATTCCGCCAGATCTAGCAGAATAGGCCTAGCTGCTGGCGATTAGATGGAGCAACTACCGCTATTTCTTCTCCTGCCACTGAGCAGCGAAGATTAGTGGTAGTTTTTCCATCTACTCGATTCGAGACACAGCGCTCGAACGCTTCAGCTAAGCGCTACGAAGTTTCATAGCAAAAAAGCCGCCAGTTCTCATAGAGACTGGCGGCTTTCTTAATTATTCGTCGTGCTGGCTGTTGCCACGTGGCTTATCCTTATTTTTACGCTCATCTTTGTGATCGTCTTTAGCTTTTGGCCCGCCATTAGGCTCATCTTTGCGCTTGTCGTCATGATCATCGCCAGGTTTCTTCTGAACCTGCTGCGGCTGTTGAGGCTGCTGCCATTTAGTTTTCATATGGACATTCAATTTGTTTGCGTCCAAGTTATAGTGCTGGGCAAGCAGCCCTGCAATTTTCTGCTCAGCATCGGATGATTTGAGATCGATCGAAGCAAGCAGATTCTGAATCCACTGGGCAGCTTCCTCCCCTTTGAGGTGAATCATACCGGAATCTTCAGGCTTAACGCTTAGATCATACGTCGTTCCTTTATCATCCTTGGATTGCCCGATATGCAGCTTAAAATGCTTGCCGTCAACATTCAGATCAAAGCCTTGCAGGTCTGGATAATTAACTTTATCCGCCGTGGCTGGCTTCGTGCTGGACTCCGGTGTTGGAGCAGCCGACGTAGGTGTCGGTGTCTGCGTCGGAACAACCGTTGCAGCAGGACTCTGTGTCGGCACAACCGGAGCAGCAGAAGCAGCCGGGGACGGCGTGGGCTCATTTGTAACGGAAGATGATGCTTTGACATAGGCAGCCTGCTGCTTGCTATTGAGGATTAACTCGATCTGATCCCCTGTGTGTAAGTCGGCAAGCTGAGCTTTTTGATCATTTTTGAAAACCCACACAGATTTCGCTAAGGGTACCGTTTGGTCCCCAGTAGCTGTAGTGACAGTGACGGCCTCCGAACTAGCAGATTTGAATGTGCCGTTGACTGAAGTAGAAATGGCTGAGTTAGGTGAAGTTGATGCATAGGCTGTCCACCCGCAAACCAACAAAGCCACCAGCGTAATAGAAATAACAATAAATGGTAATCTTTTGCGCATAAGAAAACACCTCCACTAACACCTTTCGGCATAGGGTGGTGTTTTGGGACGGTCTTAGGGCTATTAGTCGCTTTGCAGACGCTGCATGAATTCTTCAGCTGCACTGTATCCCTGCTGACGCAAATACCAGCTGTTCGCCGCAGCCTCAACAAGTCCGGCAACGTCGCGTCCAGGCTGCAGCTGGATTTCAATATGCGGAATTCGGATGTCCATATATTCCGTGAAAGCAGGCTCAAGCTCCAAATCGTTATTGAGCGCATGCTCCTGCCACTTGGTCAGCTCGATGTCGAGTACGATCCGTGTTTCATCTTGAAACGCCTTGCGACCGTAGAGACGCGACACGTTAATAAGCCCGATGCTGCGCAGCGCAAGGAATTCCTTCGTTTTACCGTTGTGTGTGCCCAGCAAAGTCTCCGGGCTAATTTTCTTCAGCACAACGATATCATCGGCCACGAGGCGGTGTCCTCGGCGAATCAAGGTGTGGGCAGTTTCGCTTTTGCCAACACCGGATTTGCCACGAAGCAAGATGCCGATCCCCGATACGTTGACGCAGACGCCGTGAATCGCCATCTCCTGCGCCAAGGATTTGCTGAGATATAAATCAACGAGATCCTGGAATTTACTTGTCGCTGCGGCTGTACGGAGAAGGGGAATACGTTCTTCTTCGCAATATTTCGTTAAATATTTCAAGCCTTCCTGATTTCTCGTGACGACAAAACAAGGGGGATGATATTTGACAATATTACCGATATGCAGATTTCTTTCTGTTTCGGTGAGTTTGTGCAGGTAAGTAATTTCTTTCCGGCCTAAGAGCTGTACGTGCTCTTGCGGGAAGTACTCGAAATAGCCGACAAACTCAAGGCCGGGGCGATGCGCCTTCGTTTTGGTAATCGGACGGTGCAGTTCCGAGTGTCCGGCAAGTACTTCGAGCGAGAAGCGCTCGACTAAATCTTTGACTGTGACGGGCTTCACAATCTGTCCCTCCTTTATAAATTCATGCTAATCCCCTATCATTCGCTTACTTCCTGCAATATTCCTGCTATGAAAGCGCTTGAATGTGGCGTTTTCGTACAAAATGTGTCAAATTATGCGTTGCTTTCGGGAACAGCATTGGTAGGATAGAAGCAAAAAGCGAATATGGAGGTAAGTCAAATGGAGGCTTATAAAAACTGCCAAAGCTGCGGGATGCCGCTGGCACGTGATGAACAAGGCTGTGGAACAGAGAAATCGGGAGCGAAGAGTAAGGTTTATTGCAGTCATTGTTATCAAAACGGCAAGTTCACGCAGCCTGATTTAACGGTAGACCAGATGAAGGAGATCGTGAAGCAAAAGATGGTGGAGTTCGGATTTCCCCGTTTCCTAGCCGTACTTTTTACACGGAATTTCCCTAAGCTGCGTAGATGGTCCTCGAACAAATAGCGAAAAAAGACGCCCCATGCAAGAAGCGCACAGAGCGTAGGCCATGTCGGTCGTTTCGTATGTTTATGTAAAAGCAGCTTACCTGTTGTAGCCGCATTTTTTCGCAAGCGTAGGCCATGTCGAGAGAAACATACCTTCCCACCGGTCTTCAGGCAATACCATGATCCATCTTGCGATTTGATCCAAGCCCATGTCACACAAAGTTTGAACGACTTCTTCTCTTTCACAGCTCGTTTTTAATGCTAACATCTCAAAACCACCTCATCAATTGTATTCAAACAATTATGCATATGCGGCGGAGAGACGGAATGTGACGATTTTCCATAAAAAAGTAAAAGAGGCCATGCCGTTGAATGCTGCACAGCCTCTTTTTGGTTTACAAATGAGGTGGATTTGGCTATTTTAAGTGATTGCGAAGGCTAGGCTCGACCGATTGCAGCACTTGACCCAGCTTAGCGTCGGAGATGTCGTTTTCACCGTACCGAACTTGATTATAGGCCGTTGTAATGGCATGTACTGTTTCTGGAGACAGCTGCTTGCCTAAGCTTAAGTCTTTTTCCGTTTCATTAGGAGTCAGAGCTTCCTTATACTTATACCCGCCCTGAGCGGCCTGCTCGATCAAGAGGCGGTAAAGATAGCGGACGCGCTCTCGATTGTTCGGTAAAAGCGACCATTTCCTCGCCTGGCTTCTCTCCTTGTTTCTTCCTTTTCTCACTTGCTTCCACCATAGGCGTGGAAGTCCTTTCCAATCGACAAGCGCTTCTTTTTCGTCAATGAAGCCCTCGGATTCCCCATCTTGCTTGCTGCTGAGAGAACGGTTCATTAAACGCTTTAAGAAGGCGTTCACCACTGGCAGGAGCTTGGTTACAATCAAATAAACGGCAAAAACGATTAGTGCGATAACGATCAGATATCCGAAGACGATCTGGATGTAGTGAAACAAAGCGTCCAGCCAGCTCGGTTCTCTGGCTTCAGCCGGAGGCAGGAGCGGCGGCGGTGCGGACGCGCTGGGCTCCGGCGGCGCTTCCGGCGGAGGATCGGACTGCAGGAGACGTATCAGCCATGCGATCGCAGCGCGTAAACCGGCAACGATGCCTTGCCGAAGCTGCTGGAAATAGGCAACGGCGAAGATAACGGCAATTAAGACCGTTAACCAAATCCGACTCGAGCGCTTCACGGTCTCCGACAAGGAGGAGGAGGCGGCCCGCTCATCGCTGGCGAGTGTCGCTGTTAGCAAGCCTGTTCGCTGCATAGCAAAGAAAAAGATGATGAGCGAGACGAATCCTAGTCCATTCAACCAGCCCATGTAAGGTTGAAAGGAGGCTTGATGTCCCATGATTGGAACACCGATGAAGTACACGGCGCCTGCAACTGCAAACGAGGCTCCCGGGAAGATGGCAGGCCAGCCGTCTTTCGTGCAGCGAATACCTCTATAGGCGAGCAGCATGCCGATAGCGGCACAAATCCAACTGTGCCAGTTGTTCCCTTGGAACAGGAAGGCTGCTGCAAAACCGACTAGTGCACATCCCAGAAGCTCATATAGCGTGCGAGATAACCATGTTATGCGCCCCAATAAGCTGCCTGCAACGAAAACAAGCATGAACTGCACGATCAACGGCCAGAGTGATATCTCTGATACATAAAGGTGCGTAGTCACGACAAGGGGTGAGAATAGGATAAGTTCAGCCCCCGCGAACAAAAGAGAATTTCCGAAGACTCGAAGATAAGTACTCCTAGTCGGATTAACTTGCTGAGCTTGCCCCTGAAGCGGTGTTGACATCGGATGGACTCGCCTCCTTTTCATGAAGGGTTAATAGCCCATGCTGCAAGGGAACGATAAAGACGGTATGCCCCTGCGCTTCAAGTCGCTGAATGCTATCTTCAATGGCATCGGATACGAAAGCAGTCAGCAGAATAATATCCAGGGCGCTCCCTTCCTGCAAAGTGCTCTCATCCAGAAAATCACTGCAGGAGCGGGTGTAGGAAATGGACAGCTTCGCCATCGTTTCGAACAAGTATTCCAAATGCGGGTGACCGCCGGCCGGAGAGATATGCACCGGGACACCAGGCTGCTGGGCGAGAGAACCGTTATAGCCGAAGCCAACAGGAATTCCTTGGCTAATCGCATATTCGGCCAACGTGGCGGCGTACGATAAGCCTTTCTCAACCAGCTCCGGATCGCTAACAGCGTCCCACATGGTTGCGGTTATTTGGGTATTGACGATGATGAGCAGCCTCGGGTCTGCCGTGAACTCCCGATTGTAGACCTGCAGTCTCTGGCTGCGGGCCGTGGCTTTCCAATGAATGCTGTTCATCGTATCCCCGTAACGATACTCGCGCACACCCGAGACGAGGAACGGATCGGGCATAATCCAGCGCTTCACCGTAACTTCTCCTTGCCAGCGGCTGGATAGAAGCGGGATGTCGTCCCTGCTCACCAAGCGCGGATACACAAGGAGTTCCAAATCTGTGCGCTGGCTTTTCGTTGCCGCATGCATGCCGACAAGATCCCCGATGGATGCGGATACGGTTTCAAGCTTATACCAGCCACGCTGTGCGCAGTATACCTGATGGCGTCTGACGATCCGGGTATACGGCATCAGACTGAAAAGACTGCGATGATTCTGGAACATCGCGCCGCTGCTTACGGCCAGATTGCTTTGCTTGGCAAAATGAAGCCCGGCATGAATTGTGGACTCCAAGCGCAGCCAAGGAACCGGAGCGAGCTTGCGGTTCTGAATCGTTTCGATCATTTCGATGCGATCACCTGCATGGCAGTGTGCTGTATTGAATGTTCGTTTAATCGTAAGACCGCGAAAGCCCCAACGGTTGAATATGGCGTGTTGGACAAGATAGACAAGGCCGGCGATGATCAGGATCCAGGAGATACCCATCCGCTACCTCAGCTTGACTTCCGTCGGCACGGGCGTTGCTGCAAGAATGCCCGCCAGCAGCGTCTGCACCTGCTGGTCCTGCTGGCGCGACCGTGTCCGCAGCAGGATGCGGTGCGCCCAGACGGGCCCGGCTAACGCCTTGATGTCGTCCGGCAGCACGTAGTCGCGGCCGCGCAGCGCCGCGTACACCTGCGCCGCCTTCATCAAGGCGCGCACGCCGCGCGGCGAGACGCCAAGCGCGGCATCCGCATGCGTGCGCGTTGCTTCCGCGAGCTGCACGAGGTACTGTAGCAGCTCGTCACTGAAGCGCACTTGCACGAACAAGCGCTGCGCTTCAAGCAGCTCAGCGCGCCCTACAACCGGCAGCAGCTGATCAAGCGGGTCCTGCTGTTGGTAGCGCTTTAAAATCTGTACCTGCTCCGCCGCAGACGGATAACCAAGCGAGAGCTTCATCAGGAAGCGGTCGAGTTGCGCTTCCGGCAGCGGGAACGTCCCCTGATTCTCTACGGGGTTCTGCGTGGCGATTACGAGGAAAGGCGCTTCGAGCGCGCGCGTTTCCCCGTCGATGCTCACTTGGCGCTCCTCCATGCTTTCCAGCAAGGCGGATTGGGTGCGCGGCGTCGCGCGGTTAATTTCATCGGCGAGCACGATGTGAGCGAATAGCGGCCCTGGGCGGAATTCGAATTCGCCGAGTTTTTGATTGTAAAAGTTAATGCCGCTAACATCCGAAGGCAGGAGATCCGGTGTGAACTGAATGCGCTTCATCGTGCCGTCCAAGGAGCGGGCCAGCGCTTTAGCGAGCTGCGTTTTCCCGGTACCTGGCACATCCTCAAGCAGCACATGCCCGGAAGCGATGAGGGCGATAACCATCAGCTCGACCGTCTCGTCTTTTCCTACAATGACTCTACCTACATTTTCCTTGATGAGCGTAGCGATTTGTCCTATTCGTGCGAAGTCCAACGGCTGTTCCTCCCAAATCATTAATGTGGTGAACAATATGTAAATCGGGACATAAGAATTGTCTTCTTAAGTTTAACAGACACTAGGTGATTTTTACCATTACTTCCTGATCGCTTGCTAATTCTGTTGTGTATTCGATAGGCAGTGAGTACAATATGGTTAAATAGCCTAATTACTAATTACTGACAAATAAGCACTTTATATGTAAATGTTTAGGGGGACCCTGATGTACAAGCTAATTTTAGTGGATGATGAAGAGGATGTCCGTGAAGGCGTCGTTCGCGAGGTGGACTGGGAAGCCATTGGCTTCGAGGTCATTGAGAAAGCGGAGAACGGCAGAGAAGCGCTGGAAATGGTAGAGCGATTACAGCCGGATGTCGTGGTAACCGATATTCAAATGCCGTTTATGAATGGGCTGCAGCTGGCCGAAGCGATTCGGGAGCGATTTCCGACCATTAAGCTGATCATTCTCACGGGGCATGATGAGTTTGAGTATGCCCAAAGGGCGATTAAGCTGCATATCGACGAGTATGTGCTGAAGCCTTTTTCCGCGCAAGAGCTTATCAATGCTTTACTGAAGGTGAAAGGACAAATTCAGGAGGAAGTGGCACACCGGGAAAATGTGCAACTGCTCATGGAGCATTACCGGAAGAGCATGCCTGTGCTGAAAGAGAACTTTCTGGCAACGCTCATGAACCGGAAGCTTCCGCGCGAAGAAGTCTATGAGAAAGCGGCAAACTACGGAATTGAACTAAGCGGTCAAAGCTTTGTCGCTGCTGTCATGAGTATAGATGGGGTATTGATTCCTGAGGAGGAGCTGGAGAATCGGGAAGAGCTCTCCAAGTCCGTTTCCTTAAAATATTCGCCAGATCAGGCGCTGAAATATTTCGCCTTATTAAATATCACGGAAGAGATTGTTGATAAACACCGGCTTGGCCTTGTTTTCATGCATGACGATCAGGTGGTTGTGTTATCCGTGAGGGAGAGTGAGAACAGGGAAGTCGCGCTGCAAGAGACTATGAAGGTGCTGGAAGAAGTTCGGCAGAATGTGGAAAAATATTTGAAGTTCACCTTAACGGTCGGTATTGGTACTGTCATGAAGGATGTGACCAAAATCAGCTATTCCTATGAAGACGCTGTATTGGCGCTGGACTATCGACTTATTCTTGGCAATAACCGGATTATTTCCATTGATGATGTGGAGATGCGCTCCGTGGAGAAAGTTCGCTTTGACGATGTGAAAGAGCACGCTTTGACGCGTTGTATCAAGGTTGGGACAAATCAAGAGATCCGGGAGACGATGGACGAGCTTTTTCAGGGAATTGAAGGAGCTGTTTCCGTTAAGGACTATCAGATTTATTTGCTAGAAATTCTGACTTGCATCCTGAAGGCGGCCAAGGATTCGAATTTGAACGTGGACGAAGTTTTCGGCGACAACTTCATTCCTTTTACAGAGATCAATAAGTTTACGTCGTTGGAAGAAGCTAAGCACTGGCTTGCCGAGCTATGCGCCTCGATGATGAACCATATCGCTACGGACCGCCAATATACCTACAAGAACCTGGTTGAGATGGCCAAAGATTATACCAAAAATCATTATCACGAAGGCGACATTACGATTAATAAAGTGTGCAGCCATTTGCATATTAGCGCGGGGTATTTCAGCAGCATTTTCAAAAAAGAAACGAAAATGACCTTCGTCAACTATTTAAACCATATCCGCATGGAGGCGGCGAAGGAGATGCTGCGCTCCACAGATATGAAGGCTCTGGAGATCGCTGAGAAGGTCGGCTATGCTGATGCGAACTATTTCAGCTTTTCGTTCCGTAAAAATGTCGGCGTTTCCCCAAAAGAATATCGCAATAACAGCACCAAAGGGCAGTAGGGGCCAAGGAGCGGGGGGTTAGTTTTGATACGAAAAATACAAGCTTTATTCAAGGCTTTGTATGAGGTGCTGCTCGATACGATTCGGGTGAAAAGCATCCAGTTTGCGATTACGATGTCTTTTATTTTTATCACAGTGACCGTTATGCTGATCATTTCACTGGTGCTATACAATAAGTTCTCCAAGACGGCGGAGGAAAGTGCCTTTTTAAATACACAGCAGATTGTAGAACAGGTCCAGTTTAACTTGGAAAATTATATAAAAGGCATGGCGGATACGTTCGAGGTGGTCGATGCCAAGATTGCCAAAAGCCGCGGCATCCCCTCCGACAAGCTGACGGAACAGTTGGAAACGATCGCAAGCACCCGCGAGGATATTGTCTCTATTAATTTATTTGCTGCGGATGGCGAGCTGATTACGGGGCTCCAGAATGCTGGCATGCGCAAAAATACGAGACTGATTGAACAGTCCTGGTTTAAGTCCGCTTTGGACAATCCGAACCATCTTTCCTTTTCGCTGCCGCATATTCAGAACCTATTCAAAGAACCGTACCGGTGGGTTGTTTCGATGAGTAAAGGAGTCTCCATTGAACATGGCGGGAAGTGGGAGGATGCGGTGCTTCTGGTGGACGTGAATTTTAAAACGCTGGATGACGTGTTCCGTACGGTTTCCTTAGGCAAAAAAGGTTACGTGTACATCATTGACGATTCGGCCGGCAACATTGTGTACCATCCTCAGCAGCAGCTTATTTATATTGGCTTAAAGTATGAGAATGTAGAGCAGGCGCTTAAGTTCTCCTACGGCAAGTATATGGATGTCAGCGAGGGGGAGCCCCGGCTTAATGTCGTTAGGACCGTTAATAATATCGGTTGGAAAATTATCGGGGTCTCGTATATGGATGAAATGATCACGACTCGCAAGGAAATCAGCACGTTTATGATTTGGCTGTTGGTCATTGTTCTTATTTTTATTTTGCTCATCTCCTCCTTCATGTCAGCGCGCATTTCCAAGCCGATCAAACGGCTTAAGAAATCAATGGAAATGGTTGAGAAGGGGCATTTTGACACGTACATACATGTTCGTGGCGCAGATGAAGTGGAGCAGCTTTCACGAAGGTTCAATCTCATGGTTTCCAGGGTGCGCGAGCTGATGGATCAAAATATTCATGAGCAAGAGATCAAGAGAAAGAACGAGCTTGAGGTGCTGCAGTCGCAGATTAATCCGCATTTTTTGTATAATACGCTCAATTCCGTGGTTCGGATGGTCGGGAACGGGAAAAACGAAGAGGTTGTCACGACGATTACCTCCTTGTCCAAGTTTTTTCGGATTTCGCTCAGCAAAGGGAAGAATATCATTACGATTGCAGATGAGATCGAGCATATTCGGAACTATTTAATCATCCAAAAGATGAGGTATAAGGACAAGTTCGATTATGACATTGAAGTGGATGAAGAAGTGCTGCCTTATAAAACGCTAAAGTTAATTTTGCAGCCGTTTGTAGAAAATTCGCTCTATCATGGCATCGAGTATATGGTGGACGAAGGTCATATTCACATATCAGCCAGAAAAATTGGCGATAAAATACAGCTCCAGGTTCAGGACAACGGTGTAGGGATGTCGGAAGAAACACTTAAGAACATTATGATTGGTTCGGTGAAAAGCGATAAAGGCTCAGGTGTTGGTCTGCGTAATGTAAATGAGCGGATTCAGCTGTATTTTGGAGCGGATTATGGCGTTAAGGTGGAAAGCGAGCTTGAAGAAGGAACAGTCGTGAAAATCTGGATTCCAGCCATATTGGAAGATGAATAGGGAGGATCAGCGATGGATAAAACAATGAAACTTGGCCCCCTTATATTCGCCATATTGGCCGCTGCGTTCTCCATGTCCTCCTGTATGCGCAATACGGAGACGGAGACTGCACCCACCGAGAAAAAGAAGCATTTGGAAGTAGTGCTTAGAAGCCAGAACGGGGATTATTGGAAAACGGTTAAAATGGGAGCGGAAGTCGCCGCGAAGGAATTTAATGTGACTTTGGATTTCAGGGCGCCGGACGATGAAGGGGATGTTAAGGGGCAGATCGCCTTAATGGAGCAATCCGTTAATAGCGGTCCTGACGCCATTGTGCTCGCAGCTAACGACTATAAGGAATTGTCGGGAGTTGTAGACGATGCCGAGGGGCGAGGCATTCCTGTTGTCGCGATCGACTCGGAAGTGGAGTCCCGCAAAGCAAGAAGCTTCATAGGCGCCAACAATTACGAAGCCGGGCAAATGGCAGGCCAGCAATTAGTCAAGCTTGCCGGACCCAAAGGAAATATCGCGATTGTCAGCTTTAAACAAGGAGAGCGCAATACGGAGCTTCGGGAGCAAGGGCTCTTGGATGAAATATCGAAATATCCGACCATAAAGGTCATCGCCAAGGTATACAGTATGACCGACCGGGGGACGGCGGATCAGCTTACACAAGGCATCATTGAGAAGTATCCGCATTTGGACGGGATTGTTGCCCTGAATGAAATCTCCTCCATTGGCGTTGCCGACGCGATTCAGCGAATGAATCTGCAAGATAAAGTGAAAATCATCACATTTGACAGCACATCGGAAGAGTTGGAGCTATTGCAGGAAGGCGTCATCCAAGCGACGATCATTCAAAATCCGTTCAGCATCGGCTATTTAGGCGTCAAAAATGCGGTTGAAGCCTCGCGTGGGAAGAAGATTCCGAGCCGTGTAGATACAGGGATTAAGGCCATCGACCTTAACAATATGTTTTGGTCGGATAATCAAAAATTGCTATTTCCGTTTATAAAGTGATGAGAATTTCGATAGAAGATATGAGGATATTGCATTTGTTTCGTAGTCCGCATGCCGTATATTTAGAAATGTAAATAAACAAACAAAACAACCTTTTAGGGAGGGTCTTACCTTGAAAAAATTGATTACCCTTGCAGTAGCGAGTGCTTTGGTTGCAACCGTAACAGGATGTGGCGCTAAAACAGAAAAACCTGCAGCATCTCAAGCTCCGGCAGCAAGCGCTGGCGCAGCGGCAACAGCAGCTCCTGCTAAAACAGACGGCAAAAAACCAACAATCGGTGTAGCTATTTATAAATTTGACGATACATTCATGTCCGGTGTTCGCGCGGCGATCGCTGATGCAGCGAAAGACAAAGCAACTGTGGATATCGTAGACAGCCAAAACTCACAACCAACACAAAATGATAAAGTTGACCTTTTCATCACGAAAAAAGTAAACGCTCTTGCGATCAACGCGGTTGACCGTACAGCAGCAGGCGTTATCATCGATAAAGCAAAAACAGCTAACGTACCGGTTGTCTTCTTGAACCGTGAGCCCCTGGCTGACGATATGAAGAAATGGGATAAAGTTTACTACGTAGGCGCGAAAGCTGAGCAATCCGGAACAATGGAAGGCCAATTGCTTGTTGACTACTTCAAAGCTCACCCGGAAGCGGACAAAAACAAAGACGGCAAAATTCAATACGTTATGCTGAAAGGCGAACCAGGACACCAAGATGCTGAGCTTCGCACGAAGTTCTCCATCCAAGCGATCACAGATGCTGGTCTTGGCGTAGAGAAAGTAGCAGAAGATACAGCGATGTGGGATCGTGTAAAAGGTCAAGAAAAAATGGCAGCTTTCCTAGCTTCCAGTGAAAACAAAATTGAAGCTGTTCTTGCGAACAACGACGATATGGCTCTTGGCGCTATCGAAGCTTTGAAAGCAAAAGGTTACTTCAAAGACAATAAATTCTTGCCGGTTGTAGGCGTTGACGCTACGGCTCCTGCGCTTCAAGCACTTAGCGATGGCACATTGCTCGGAACTGTTCTGAACGATGCGAAAAACCAAGGTGCTGCAACAACGAACGTAGCAACTGCTCTTGCTAACGGTCAAACACCAAGCAAAGAAACGACTGGCTACGATGTAACAGACGGTAAATATGTTTGGATTTCCTACAAAAAGATTACTAAAGCGAACATGAACGAAGCGAAGTAATCCGAATAGAAGCGGGCAAGAGCAGTTATCCGCTCTTGCCTTCTTATTTGGAAACCCGTGCAAAGAGACAGAGAAACAGGATTAGAACAATGGCTTCACTTTGTGGGGATTATCGTGAGCTGGTAGGGGGAGTTACCATGACATTACATGAGTATTTACTGGAAATGAATCAAATCTCCAAAGAGTTCCCCGGCGTCAAGGCGCTGGATAACGTTACCCTGAAAGTTCGCCCAGGAAGCGTGCATGCTTTGATGGGAGAAAACGGGGCTGGTAAATCGACGTTGATGAAATGCTTATTCGGCATCTACAAGCCGGATGGCGGAGAGATCAAACTGAACGGCGAGACCGTGTCCATCCTTAATTCCAAGGATGCGTTAGCAAACGGCATTTCCATGATTCATCAAGAGCTGCACCCGGTTCCTCATCGCAACGTGATGGAGAACATTTGGTTGGGCCGCTTCCCGGAAAAAGGGATCGGGCCATTGAAATTAGTGGATCACAAGAAGATGCGCAGAGATACAGAAAAGTTGTTTGAACAGCTCCAAATGGATATTAAACCGGACACACTCGTTGGCACCTTGTCGGTTTCAAAAGTGCAGTCCATTGAAATTGCCAAAGCCGTTTCTTTCAATTCGAAAGTCATTGTTATGGATGAGCCGACTTCGTCATTAACAGGAAATGAAGTTGAACAGCTATTTCGCATCATTCGCGACCTGAAAAGTCGTGGCGTCTCGATCATCTATATTTCACATAAAATGGAAGAAATTCTTGAAATCTCGGATGAAGTAACGATTATGCGTGACGGAACTAAGATTGGGACGTGGCCATCTTCAGAGCTGACAACCGATATGATCATCTCTAAAATGGTTGGTCGTGATCTCAAAGAGCGTTTCCCTGAACGAAGCAATGTACCGAACGGTGTATTAATGAGTGTTGAGGGACTGACTTCGGTCATTCCAAGATCTTTTAAAAATGTTTCTTTCGACCTTCGAAAGGGAGAAATTCTTGGCGTGGGCGGTTTGGTTGGCGCACAGCGGACGGAACTGATGGAAGCTTTGTTCGGACTACGCGGTGTTGCATCCGGCCAAATTTCGATTCATGGCAAGCAAGTAAAGCTGAAATCGCCGATCGATGCCATTAAGCACAAAATCGCGCTGCTTACGGAAGAGCGCCGCGTGACAGGGATTTTCCCGGTGTTGTCCGTGCTTGAGAATACGGTCATTGCGAATTTAGGCCGATACATGAACCCACTCGGATTCATTCAAGAGGCGAAACGGAAAGTCGAAGTAGAGAAAAGCATTGAGATGCTTCGGGTGAAAACGCCGAACATGCATGCGTTGATCAAAAACCTTTCTGGTGGTAACCAGCAAAAGGTGCTCTTGGCCAGATGGCTGCTTACAGAGCCGGACGTGCTCCTGCTGGATGAGCCGACACGCGGAATTGACGTAGGAGCGAAGTTTGAGATTTATTCCATCATTGCTGACCTTGCGAAGCAGGGGAAAAGTATTATCATGATCTCTTCTGAAATGCCCGAGCTGCTGGGGATGTCAGACCGAATCATGGTCATGTGTGAAGGACGCCTTACGGGGATCGTAGAAGGAAATAAAGCAACAGAAGAAGAGATCATGCGCCTTGCTGCACAGCATATGGCATAAATGGGGGGCCAAGAAACCATGAGTACAAAAACAGAAACATTAAAATCTAGAGACATTAGTGGGTTCGTGACCAAATACGCAATCTACATCGTATTGGTCGTGCTCGTTATTGGGATCGCAATTTATGATCCGCGCTTTTTATCCGTTAGTATTCTACGTGACATTTTGCTGCAGTCATCCACACGTGTCATTATTGCTTTGGGTGCTGCGTTCATCTTGATCACGGGAGGCACCGACTTATCGACTGGACGGATTGTCGGTTTGACGGCCGTTATCTCGGCATCCATGCTGCAAACGCAGGATTATGGCCGCAGATTTTTCCCGGATCTACCGCACTTGCCACTGCTTGTTCCAATTATCATTGCGATTGTAGCTGGTCTTTTGGTTGGTCTTATTAATGGAATTATCGTCGCTAAATTGAAGGTTCCACCTTTCATCGCAACACTAGGAACGATGGTTGCCGTATACGGTGCCAACTCCTTATACTTCGATATGAAACCGAATCAGTCCCAGCCTATCGGTGGCTTGAGACCCGATTTTAGTAAACTAGGAACAGGTTCTATTGGCTCTGATGCCACGTACTCATTACCTTATATTGTTATTATTGCTATCGCTGTAGCGATTATCGTTTGGATCGTGTTCAACAAAACCAAGCTGGGTAAATACATGTACGCAATCGGCGGCAACATTCATGCTGCAGTTGTTTCGGGGATTAACGTTAACCGTTACCTGATTTACATTTACTCCATCGCGGGTGCTTTGTACGGATTGGCTGGGGTGCTGGAAGCGGCAAGAACCGGCGGTGCAACGAACAACTACGGAAACATGTACGAGCTTGATGCGATTGCAGCTTGCGTAGTCGGCGGCGTATCGACATCCGGTGGTATCGGAACGGTTCCCGGCGTACTTGCAGGGGTATTGATTTTCAGCGTAATCAACTACGGTTTGACGTTTATCGGAATCAGCCCTTACTGGCAGCTAATCATTAAAGGTGTTATCATCGTGGCTGCGGTAGCGTTCGATATGCGCAAATACATGAACTCTAAATAAGAAAGCAAAAGGATAGCAGGCTGTCGCGTAAAGGGGCAGCCTGTTATTTTACGAAGACAATTGAAAGCGGTTGCTACATAAAAAGGGGGCCCATGTATGCAGGAAAAAAAGAGGTTTTCAATTTCTTTGAGAGGCAAAATTGTAGGGACCTTCGTTATTGTTTCATTACTTGTTGCCGTGACTAGCAGCTTGTCCTACACCTATTTGAATAAAGTGGATCGTTCTTATTCTAAGCTTTTGAACGATCATGTAACGATTCTTCAGCATGTTGCAGAGATTAAAGAGAAGACGCAACTACAGAACAGCCTGCTGCTAGGTTATGTGCTTAATCCGACGAAAGAGAAAGAGAAGTTTTTAACGGACACGAATGCAGGGCTATCTGATATTATTGGACAAATGAATGAGTTTGCCAAAAATGAGGACGAGCAGGGCGCGATCCAGTCCATGGCGGATTCTAACCAAACGTTTATGCGTCTAGTTAATAAAGTGGCGGAATATGCGGATAAAGGGAATGTCGATTTGGCCAAAGCTGAAGCGATGCAGTGGGCGATTCCCACGACAGAAACGTTAACGCAGTCTGCAGCGAAGATCGAAGAGTTGGAAAAAGCCGTTCAGGAAGTGGACACGGCACGCAATCATGACGTCGTGCAATCGACTGTGCGAACGTTGATTTGGGTTAGTGTAGCTGCATTCTTATTTGCGCTGGCGATTGGCCTCTTATTATCGCGGACGATTGTGAATCCAATACGTTCTATGGTGAGAGCTGCAGAAAGGATTGCGGACTGCGATTTATCGACCGGCAGCATCTACGTGAGCAATAGAGACGAATTAAGGGATTTGGCTATGGCCTTTAATGGGATGAAAGCTAATCTTCACAGTTTAATCAGCCAGGTGGGGAGCAGTGCTCAGCATGTAGCCGCTGCTTCTGATGCGCTGAGCAATAATGCGGAGCAGGTTAGTGAGTCTTCGGAGCGGATTACTTATACGATTCAAGAGATTTCGACGGGGACGGATGCGCAGGTACGAAGTGTGCAGCAAGGCGTTTCCATCATGGAAGAAATGTCGGCAGCGGTTATTCAAATCGTGGGCGTCACACAATCGGCCAACCAGCAGTCTTTACTAGCATTGGAGGCCGCTGGCGCAGGTAACACAGCCGTTGAGACGGCGATTACCCAAATGCAAGCTATCTCTCAGAAGATGAAGGTGCTTGTTGAATCTGTTCAGCGACTTGGGGAGCGTTCTGAGCAAATCGTGCAGGCGAACGCGATTATTGCCGGTATTGCGAGACAAACCAACATGCTCGCACTGAATGCTTCCATTGAAGCTGCGCGAGCAGGGGCAGCTGGCAAAGGCTTTGCGGTCGTCGCCGACGAAGTCCGCAAACTGGCTCTTCAGACGGGAGCGGCGGCTGAAGAAGTTACTCAGCTTGTTTCGAGTATACAAGAAGAAACAAGCGTGGTTATGAACTCCACCCAGGCGGGAAGCCAAGAGGTGGAGACGGGTCTTGAGGTTGTCGGCGTAGCACAGGCAACGTTCCTGCGCATCAGCGATGCGATGGACGATGTCGCTCGCCAGATTGCGGAAGTGGCCGCCAGCTCGGCCGCTATCTCCACGAAAACGAGCGCAGCCGTTGACGTGATTCGCGGTATTGACGAAGTCGCGGGACAGACCGCTTCCGGTGCGCGCAACGTCTCCTCCAATATCGAGGGACAGTATGCGAGTATGGAGGAGATTGTCTCCTCGGCCTCCGTGCTGAGCAGCATGGCCGGGGACTTGCAGGGCTTGATTGCTCGATTCCGTGTATGAGAGCAGCGGAATAGGCCTGAGGGTATTTCCTCAGGCCTGTTTTTGTTTTTGTGTTTGTTACACGGCGTGTAGAGTGGAATAGATGGAATTAATGCCGTTAATCTGTACCGTTTCTGCCGGGTGGGGGAAATAGCTGGGCAAATTCCATCTAAATCACTGGGTGCAGTGTAGAAACTGTTAGATATGGCAAAATTAGCGCCAGAAATTCCACTTGAGTGGAAAAAAGTGGGCCAAACGCGGAAAATAGATGGAGCATTCGGCATTAACCTTAACGGCGGATTTTCTAGTCGCCTATTTGAGCTCACCTGGCTGGTCTATCTGTTTAATCCCGCACTTCAACGATCAGCTCGATCTCCACCGGTGTGTGAAACGGCAGATCGCTTGTGCCGATGGCGGAGCGGGCATGCTTGCCCTTTTCGCCGAACACAGCGACTAATAAATCGGACGCGCCGTTGATGACATAAGGCTGGTCTCCGAAACCCGGTGCGCTGTTGACGAAAGCGAGCATCTTCACGATTTTAACGACACGGTCCAAATCACCGAGATATCCCTTCATTACCGCTAGGCAGTTAATGATGGTTTGGCGTGCTGCCGCTTGTCCTTGCTCAATCGTCACTTCGCGGCCAAGCTTGCCCTCATACATCAATTCTCCGTTAATTCGGCAGTCTTGACCGGACAAATAGATGAGATTCCCAGTTTGATTGCAAGGAATGTATGTAAACCGCGGTTCAGGGGATGGAGGGAGCGTAATCCCTAGTTCTTGCAGGCGTTGTTCAATGTTCGACATGCGATTGACCTCCTGTTTCTATGTGTTTCTGTTTTACGGGTCGGTGGTTTAACTTCACGCGAGGCAGAACTTATTCCAGCATTCCTCGAGCAAGTACAAGTGTACGTGTGTAAGTATTCCCACGCTGCATCACCACATGATTGTGCAAGTTGACGGTGCTGCAAATATGATTTGGAATAATACGCAGCTTATCGCCTATTTGCAGGTTGGCTGCTTGGGCTAGCGGCCCTAGCTCAATCATGCCATGTTCCTCTGTTAAGCGGGCAAGCGTCGCATCCGCAAGCCCCAGGATGTGCCCGAAGCCCTTCAGCTGCAGGGGCTCAGTGCCCGGCTGAATGTCGGTGGCGAAGGTTTTGCTGCCGCCGTCGACGATCGCGAGGTCAGCCGAGGGACGGCTGACGACGGTGACGAGCACGCTGCCCGCGCAGTCTTCCAAGCTGCAGACACCTAGCCGTGCCTGCATCCTGTCGTGGAACACGTAGGTGCCCGGGCGCACCTCGGTCACGCCTTCAACCGCCGCGGCATAGGCCGCGGTTGGCGTTGAGCCCACGCTGACATCCGTGATCGCGATGCCCTGCGTTCTGAGGCGCTCTGCGAGCTGCACCATCAAAGTGCCCTCTTCTTTACCGGCCGCGGCAACGTCAAGCGTCGGCTTGCCGGCAAGCAGGGAGCCGCGGAAGGTGTAGATGCCGGTCAGCCGCAAGTGCGGCATACCGGTAATTTCAGCCGCTAGAGCAGCGGCCTGTTCGTATAAAACGCCAGTGCGGCGCAGGCCTGTGTCGATTTCCAGCCGAACTTGCAAGCAGTGCCCATGGCGGCTGGCGATGCGCTCCAATTGCTGAGCGCCTGCCAAGCTATCGACACCAACAATGAGCTCGATTTGCTCGCTCAGACGAATGGCGCGTTCGATTTTGCTGGCGGTCACAAGCGGGTAGGCGACAAAAATACTGCGAATGCCATGCGCGGCCATGACTTCTGCTTCCGCTATTTTCGCCACCGTGATGCCGACAGCCCCTGCTTCGATCTGTTTCTGCGCGATAGCAGGGATCTTATGCGTCTTCGCATGAGGACGCAGGTTCACTCCATGATTGCGGGCCACATCAGCCATAGCCTCAATGTTGCGATCCATCCGAACAGCATCGATGAGGAGACTTGGGGTCTCTAATGGTTCAAAACCTTCTAATTTTTCCAATGCTTTCATTGTTTCCGATGATTCCATCAAACATCACGCCCTTTCGCTGCACTTTTACTTTCATCCAAGTAGCTGTAGAGGGTATACTTTGAAATATTCAGATAGGCGCAAATCGTTTCGCAACCTTTTTGGTATACGTCGAGCCAGGTTTGTGCCAATTCGTTCGTTTTGCTTTCTCATCTTGAGCAAAATGGTAACATAAATTTTTCTAATATCAAACAAAAAGTTTGGTTACCTAAAGAAAAGTATGATTTCCAAACACTGCACATGCTACTATGTAAAAGTAAAAAGGAAGGGGGATCGCCCATGAGACGCTGGTTTGCCAAGTCCCTGAAACGCAAACTGTCATTAATCATTTTACTTGCAGTCGTATTACCGCTGCTTTCCATGGGGATCGTTTCCTATCGCATTGCGACTTCAGTGACGGAAGATAAAGCGAAGCAGGCCGGCATGAACACCCTGAAACAAATAACGGACAAGCTGGATTTCGTTATTCAAGACGTAGAGAATATGTCGATTTTTCTTATTGGCCAAAAAGATATTCAAACCTACTTAAGCAACACAGAAGGGGATGTAAACAGTTATTCGCTAATCGTCGGAACCTTATGGAACTTATCCTATTCCAAAAAATACATTTCCAACATTACGATCACCCCGAAAAACGGCAATCCGGTACTATATACAACGACGATTACGAATTCGGGACTCAATCCGCTTTTACAACAGTATGAATCCGTTTACAAATCCACTTCCAAATGGTGGTCGCCGCTTTATGTGAACCAAACAACGGACGGCCCCAAGAGGGTGATTACCCTCGTCAGACCGATTCGGGATGTCAGCACGTTCCGGACGATCGGAACGCTCGCTTTTTCGCTCGATCAAGCGGAGATTGAGCATTATTTGACGGATGCCGGTTGGGAAAGCAGCGGTTTTGTCATGCTGACAGACCAATACAATCAAATTATTGCTGGAGGCGAACCAGGCTGGTTGGCTCGGAAGGTCGGAGATGTGTTTCCGAACTTAGACAAGCTGGGGGAAACCAATGGTGTGCTTAACGTGCCGAGAGGGGAATTGCCGCACACGGTTTTGTATAACTCAATGCCTCGTTTAGGCTGGAAACTAGTCGGGTTCATTCCGACAGAAATCTACCAAAAACAAAATGGTTACGTGCTTACCGTTACCGCGGTGACGATTGTTATTGCGCTCATGCTTGCAATGGGATTAGTGCTTTATTTCTTGCAATGGGTGACTAATCCGCTAACCAAGTTGACCAAATCGTTGAAAGATTTGAACCCCGATGAGGCGATCCCGACCTATGAGGTGAAAAGCGCCGACGAAGTCGGGCTGCTGGTCCACAGCTACAATAAGCTGAGCGAGCGGATCGGCAGACTGAAGGATCAAGTGCAGCAAAATGAAGCGAAGAAGAAGGAAGCGGACATTATGGCCCTTCAGGCGCAGATTAATCCCCATTTTTTGTACAATACCCTCTCTTCGATCCACTGGATTGCCCTTATGAACAAGGATCGTCAAATTGCAGAGATGATTGGAGCGCTTAGTGATTTCTTGCGTTTTAGCCTAAATAAAGGCGAAGAGTTCTGCTCGGTTCAGCAGGAAATTTCACATGCCCAGAATTATGCCTATATCCAGGCCATGCGGTTTCCGGATCAGTTCGAGATAGAGTTTTTTATTGTTCCGGAAATGCTGCAAAAGACGATGCTGAAGCTGCTGCTGCAGCCGTTGATTGAGAACAGTCTCATTCATGGTATTCAGAAAAAGAAAGCCAAAGGCCATGTCTACGTCCATGGGGAACTGCGCGATAATCAGATGAAATTTGTCGTGGAAGATACGGGAATCGGCATGGACGAAGCGAAGCTGCGCGACATTCACGGACAGCTGGTTGCGGCTAACCAACAATTGGGAATGCTAACCGAAGTTGCGAAAGAAGCGAAGCTGCCGGTGACCTCTTATGGACTTATTAATGTGCACAGACGATTGCTGCTGCATTATGGCCTTGGGTCAGGCCTTGTTGTGGAAAGTACGTTAGGTATGGGAACTCGGATATCATTTTCAATTCCGCTTGGGACGGGGGAGCTGGCGACATGAGAATTTTGATTGTAGACGATGAAGTGATAATAAGAACCGGTCTTTGTACCGTGATCGATTGGAAAGAGCTCGGGCTTGAGTTGCTGCCCGCAGCATCTTCGGGGGAAGAAGCGTTAGAGCGGATTGCGGAAGAAAAGCCTCACATCGTGCTGACGGATATCCGTATGCCGGGGATCGATGGGATCGAGCTTGCCCGTGAAGTGAAAGCGCTGCTTCCGGACACGGAGATCGTCATCCTGACGGGGTATGATGATTTCTCCTATGCCCAACAAGCGCTCCGTGAAGGGGTGACCGATTATTTGCTGAAGACAAGCCGCCCGGAAGAGATTATTAAAGCTGCGCTGAAAGCAAAGCAGAACGTGATGGATAAATGGGAAACGATGAAGCAGGAGAATCTCCAGCAAGCGGCGCTGCGCAACCAGTTGTTAGACCGAGCGTTAAAGCGGGGCTTGCACGATGATGCGGAAGCAAGAGAACAGCTGCGTGTCTGGTTCCACAGAAACGGCGTAGACGTTCATCCGGAATCCGGGGCGGCCGCGGCGATGCAAGTGATGCTCGTTTCCGTATCGGGATGGGAAGCGGGGCTTACGGAGCTGCTGCAAGGCGCAGCGCAGAATATCCTCTTCGAGCTGCTTCCGTGTGTGACGCTGATGAACAAGGAGCATTTGCTGCTTGTTGTCCGATATGAAGAAGGCGGCACGGATCAAGCAGGGCTGAAGAGTGCGCTGAAGCGGGTAACCGAAACGTTGAAATGCACGGCATTTGCAGCGCTTGGAACCGTTGCTCGGGATTACGAAAGCCTGAGGGATTCCTACCTGGCTGCTAAAGAGGTTTTTGCCTACCAAGGGCTGCTTGGCTCGCAGGGTCTTTATACGCTGGCGGATATTCAGGAGCGAAGCGGGGGCCGTACCGTACTTACCGAGAAGGAGGAAGCTGAGCTTGCGGCCATTCTGATGAGCGGCAATGCGACTGACCTGCGGCATTGGGTGAACCAGCGGGTACGCGCGCTGATGGAAGATGCCTTTGCAACGCCGATGACGGTGCAGGGTTATCTGCAATCGATGATTATCGCAGGCCACCGCTGGCTGGAGCGGGCGAATTCATCGGAAGTTTCGCTTAGCAAACTCCCTTCCTATGAAGGGGAGGGACGTCCGGAGGAGGAGATTTTTAAGATCCTCACGGCGGTTATGAACCTTTTCCACCAAGGATTGGATCAGAATAAGTATGCATATGTGTACAAGTCAATCGCTTATATTCGCGACAATTTGCATCAGCCGATTTCATTGCAGCAGGTTGCGGGTTTTGTTCATATCAATCCGAATCATTTCAGCGAAGTATTTAAACGGGAGACCGGATGCACCTATATTGAATTCGTCACACAGGAGAGGATGAAGCGCGCGGTAGATCTGCTGCAAAGTACACAAACCAAAGTCAGTGATATTGCCAGAAGAGTGGGATACGAGGATATCAAGTACTTTACGCAGCAGTTTAAAAAGCATACCGGGCAAACACCGTCTGAATATCGACAGGGTTCGACTGGAGTCGACAAAATATAAAGACTGAAAAATGTCCCCCCTTGCGCCGAAATCTCTCCCGTACCGTCTCCTACAGATGTCCCCTATACTAAAGTTGTAACAAGAGAGCTATAGATTAAGTTTTTACGAAACTTTTAGGGGGTCCAACGAATGAAGAAGTCATTTATCGTTACATTGGCGGCCACAATGTCATTAGCGCTGTTAGCTGGTTGCGGTGCGAGTGGCACAACGGATGTAGCCAAAGATAGCACAGCACCTAAGTCGACAGAAGCAGCAGCTAAACCTGGTGAGAAAGTTAAACTATCGATTTGGCACAACTATACAGGTGAAGATCTTCGCGCCAAATTGATGCGTGAATATATGGAAAAGTTCAAGAAAGACCACCCGAACGTGGAGCTGGATATTCAGGGGATTCCACCCGATGGCTACCGTCCGCGTCTTAAAACGGTTGCTGCAGCAAATGAAATGCCGGATCTATTCGTTATGTGGCCCGGTGTTATGACGAAAGAATTCGTCGGTGGTGACTTGATTCAGCCGATCAACGAGCTGCTTGATAGCAAAACCGAGTGGAAAAACGGCTTCATGCCAGGATCATTCGATGATTTCACAATCAGCGGCAAAACGTATGCTGCGCCAATGGCCTTGTCCCCAACGTCGATCCTTTACTACAACAAAGAAATCTTTAATAAATATAATGTTCAGCCGCCAAAAACTTGGGATGATCTGATGAAGCTGGTAGATACGTTCAAAAAGAACAACGTAACGCCAATCGCACTCGGTAACAAAGCGGCATGGGTAGCACAATCCAGTATTCTTAGCTCGCTGGCTGACCGCGTGACAGGAACGGAATGGTTCTTGAAAGCTGTAGATCAGAATGGAGCGAAGTTCACGGATCCAGAATTCGTGCAATCGCTAACGTATCTCCAGCAGCTTGGTAAAGCAGGCGCGTTCCAAGATGGTTTCAACTCCATCGATAATACACAAATGGAACAAATGTTTGCACAAGGTAAAGCCGCTATGATGATCGACGGCGGTTGGGCGCTTCCGAACCTGGCAGCGAATACGTCCAAAGAAGCTTTGGCTAACATGGCTGTAACGGTTCTGCCATCTGTTCCTAACGGCAAAGGGGATCCAAACTCACTTTCCGGTGTAGTAGGTACAGGTCTTGGAATGAGCAAAAAAGTTACTGGCGCACAAAAAGCAGCAGCTTATGAGTTGATCTACGCGTTGTCTGGTCCGGAAGCACAGAAAGCTATCTTGGAAAGCAATCAGCTTGTGTCCTACAAAGTAGATCTGGATACAACAAAAGTATCTTCCTTGTTCGCAGAAGTATACAAAATGATGAATACGGTTAAGAAAACTCCTGTATACGATGGCAAGCTTAGCTCCGCTAGCGCTGATGTCGTGAACAATGGTCTTCAAGAGCTCCTCATGGGCGGCAAGCCGGAGGATATCGCCAAGAAAATTCAAGACGCGCAAGCGAAAGCCGTCGGCAAATAACGTATGGCCATAGGACTCCAGCCAGGTTCGGCTGGAGCCCTTTTTTCAAAAAAGTTAGCAAGGGGGGAAGTTAAGTCATGACCGTATCCGCAAGAATCAGAGGATTCATTACTATAGGGCTTCTTCCAGCCTTAGTGCTCTATCTGTTTTTTGTCATCGTACCGATTTTCTGGTCTGCTTACTATGGCTTTTTCGACTGGAAAGGGATCGGAGCGGCCAAATTTATCGGATTAGACAACTATGTAGAAGTGTTCCAAGATCCAATTTTCTGGAAGTCGTTCAAAAACAATATGCTTATCGTTGCAGCGTCCGTGTTCGGTCAAGTGCCGATTGCTTTAATTTTAGCGCTTTTGCTTATGAAGAGTACGTTCTTCCAACGTGTCATTCGTGCTTCCGTTTTTATGCCTATGGTGCTCTCCTCGGTTGTTGTCGGGATCATCTGGGGTTACATTTATCATCCGCAAATCGGTATCTTGAACTTCTTGCTCGATGGCGTCGGCCTGGACGGCTGGAAGAAAGCTTGGCTTTCCGATCCGAAAGTATCGATGTACGCACTCATGGTGCCGATCATCTGGAATTATATTGGACCTTATATGATTATGTTTATTGCCGCTTTACAAAATATTTCGCCAGAAATCGAAGATGCTGCGCAGCTTGATGGCGTGGGACCGATTCGCAAATTGTTTGCCGTCACGCTGCCAATGATCTGGGATACCGTCAAAGTTGCTGTCGTCCTATGTATCTCGGGAAGTTTGAAGGCTTTCGACCTTATCTACGTCATGACAGGCGGGGGGCCGGCGCATTCAACAGAACTACTGGCTTCTTACATGTATAACAGCACATTCAATGTGTATCGTTTCGGCTTCGGAAGCGCAATTTCCACAGCCATTATTATTCTTAGTTTGATTTTGATTGTAGGCAGCCAACGCTTGATGAAGCGGGATTATCGTTAGAATTAGGAAATTAGAAAGAGAGTTCTCTCAGGAGGGACATCTATGGAGCAGGTTGTATCGATGCAGACGGGTTTTCCCGCTGGAGGTAAGCGACGGAAAGTTTGGACGCGAGGCGTCGTTAATATTTTGCTTAGTTTGTACGCGCTAGTCACGTTGTACCCGCTCATTTGGTTGTTTATGAGTGCGTTGAAGTCCAATGAAGAGTTTTATTCGAGGCCCTTTTTACTGCCACTAACTTGGAAATGGGACAACATTGTCCGGGCCTGGAAGGTTTCCGGGATGGGGCTGTCGCTTTGGAATTCCACGGTTGTCACGATTGCTTCTCTCGTGCTGACGTTAGTGTTGGGGGCTCTGGCAGCCTTTGTATTATCGCGGTTTGAGTTCAAATTAAAGCCGTTTTTCATGGGGTTATTCCTGCTCGGGATGCTCATTCCGATTCATAGTACACTAGTTCCACTATTTATTATTATGAAAAAAGTAGGCCTTTTGAATACGTACGGCGCACTTATCCTGCCTTATGCAGCTTTTGAGCTGCCGCTTGCGATTTTCGTTGTTGCGGCTTATTTAGTCACCATTCCCAAAGAAATTGAGGAAGCCGCTTTGATCGACGGCACAGGCTATTGGGGAATTTTCTTCCGCATGATGCTGCCGCTTAGCTTACCGGCGCTCTCGACGGTTGCGATCTTAGGTTTTTTGCGGTTTTGGAATGACTTTGCGTTTGCTCTGGTGTTTATTAGCAAGCCTGCGTTGAAGACGGTTCCGCTGAGCTTGTCCGCTTTTGCTACAGGTTATATGACCGATTACGAGCTGACGATGGCCGCGCTTGCCATTGCTGTACTGCCGACAATTGTCGTGTTCCTGCTGTTCCAAGAGCAAATTATGAAGGGTATGACGGCTGGTGCTGTAAAAGGTTAATGCCATTCATCATCTTAGGGAGGACATCATGACGAAATTAAAAGTAGCGGTGATCGGTGCCGGCTCCATCTCCGATGCACATTTGACCTCATATATGGAACATCCTGAAGTAGAGCTTTACGGCATCGTTGATATGAACGAGGAGCGGGCGCGCGCGGCTGTCCAGAAATATGGTGCGAAGGTTGCTTTTACCGACTACCGCGAAATGTTGGCCGACCCGCAGGTGGAGGCTGTGAGCATCTGCACATGGAACAACACGCATGGCGCTTTGAGCATCGCCGCGTTGGAGGCAGGCAAGCACGTGTTATGCGAGAAACCGCTCTGCACGACTGTCGAAGAAGCTTTGCTCGTCGAGGAAGCGGTTCGCCGCAGCGGCAAGCTGCTGATGGTCGGCTTCGTCCGCCGTTTTGGCACGAATGCGCAGGTGCTGCGCCGATTCATTGATGCAGGCGATCTTGGCGAGGTGTACTACGCCAAGGCTTCCTACTTGCGGCGGTTAGGTAATCCCGGCGGTTGGTTCGCCGACAAGGAACGCGCCGGCGGGGGTCCGCTTTTTGACATCGGCATTCATGTCATCGACTTGTGCTGGTACTTGATGGGACGGCCGAAGGTGAAATCGGTCAGTGGGAACACCTACAAGAAGCTGGGCAATCGCTCGCACATTAAGAACTTGACCTTCTATAAGGCAGCGGATTATGATGCCTCTCAGAATACCGTGGAAGACATGGCGAACGCGCTTATCCGGTTTGAGAACGGTGCGTCGCTCATGGTCGACGTTTCATTCACCTTGCATGCGAAGATGAAGAATGAGTTCGCTGTGAAAATATTTGGCGATCGGGGCGGTGCCGAGATCGAGCCGGACTTCTGCATCGTGAGCGAGAAGCATGACACGATCATCAACGTGACGCCGCAGATCGATCATCCTTCGTTCGAGTTCATGGACGGCTTCCGCAACGAAATTGACCATTTCGTGCAAGCTTGTTTGGGGCGCCAGGAGGTGATTTCACCTGTCGGAGACGGTGTGGAATTGACCAAGATATTGTGCGCAATTTATGAGTCAAGCGAAAAGGGGATTGAAATTCAGTTCGGCTGAGCATGTCAGTTCCCGGATATCAGGTTCATTGTGGATAACTTTCAAGCCCCAGACCTTACAGGTTAGGGGCTTTTCAGTACGCTTGGAGGCAGTACATGCAAAAAGTACAGTAAATCCGCATCTGAACCAGCTATAGTAGCGGAATGATGTAAAAAGTACATCAAACTCAGTGAATCTGCTCCATTTTCGCTGGTATTGATGAAATTAACTGCACAAAATGCATGATTATCTCCGAAAATCTCGATAATCCTGGAATTTGCTGCACTATTTGCAGCAAATGTCCGCTACGATTTCCCCTTGCGCGTAATATCCGCAAGGTTAATCCACTCCTCCTCGGTCACCTCGAGCAGGTCATTGAACTGCCCGGCGCCCTGCAGCCATTCGCCGCCGTCGATCGTGACGACTTCGCCGTTGATGTACCCGGCGTAGTCCGAAATCAGATAAGCTGCGAGGTTCGCAAGCTCATCCTTTTCCCCGACCCGCCGCAGCGGCACGCGGTTCAGCAGCTTTTCCGACAGCTCGGGCGTCGGAGCCAGCCGGCTCCACGCGCCGTCGGTGGGGAACAGCCCCGGCGCGATCGCGACTTGCCGGATGCCGTGGCGCGCCCACTCGACGGCAAGCGATCGCGTCAAAGCGAGCACGCCGGCTTTGGCGGCCGCCGACGGCACAACGAAGGCCGAGCCTGTGGAGGCATAGGAGGTGACGATGTTCAGCATCGTCCCGCCGGTGCCTTGCTCGATCCATCGTTTACCCACTTCCAGCGTCGTGTAAAACGTGCCGTGAAGGACAATATTCAGCACCGCATCCACCGCGCGCGGAGATAAATTTTCAGTCGGGCTGGCAAAATTACCAGCCGCATTGTTGATGAGAACATCGATCCGGCCATAATGCTGTTCCACGGCATAGACCATCTCCGCGATTTGCTGCGGATCGCGCACATCACAGCTTTTATAGAACACATCACCATCCATCTCGGAAGCGGCCTTCGCCAATACTTCCTCACGTCGGCTAGTAATGGCAAGCCGCGCCCCCAGCTCCAGGAAACGCTCCCCCATAGCACGGCCAAGACCGGTACCCCCGCCTGTGATGAGAATGACTTTATCCTTCAATAAAGATGCATCGAACATATCCATCCTGCCCTTCATCTTGAAATTGCCGCATCGCTAATGAGCAGAAGCAGCTTCGAAATGCTCGATCTGGCTCGCCAGTTCCGCCAAAAGAATTCAGTCTCCTGTAAAATAGGTTTGATACTGTTCACGAAGCTCGCGTTTCATGAATTTCCCAACCGAGGAACGGGGGATTTCGTGTAGGAAAACCACATCATCCGGAATCCACCACTTGGCAAACTTGTCTTCGATGAACGTGAGCAGCCCCTTTTTATCCCCCGCTTGCAAAGCAGCATCTTTGAGGACGACGCAAGCGAGCGGCCGCTCACCCCACTTAGGATGTGGCACGCCGATCACACAGGCTTCATACACATTCGGGTGCGCCATCAACGCATTTTCCAAGTCGAGAGAGGAAATCCATTCTCCGCCGCTTTTGACCAAATCCTTGGCCCGATCGACCAACTTCACGAAACCTTCAGGATCAATGACCGCGATATCTCCGCTATGAAACCAGCCATCTTGGAAGCCCTCAGCAGTTCGGGCATCTTTGTAGTATTCGGTCGCTACCCATGGCCCTCGCAGCCAAATTTCACCCATCTCTTTGCCGTCCCAAGCTACCTCGCCTCGCATTCCAACGATTTTCATATCAAGTCCAGGTACCAGCAGTCCTTGCGTGGCCCGCGTGGCGTACTGTTCATCAAGCGAAGCTTCTTCTTGATAGCTCTTTAGGCGGGCGACGGTAACGACCGGACAAGTTTCCGTCATGCCGTAAGCATGATAGAACGGGACTTTCAGCCGCTGTTCGTAGCTCTCAATGAGGCTGCGCGGGGCAGCAGATCCGCCGCAGACTACGGCGCGCAAAGATGATAAATCCAGCTGCAGCGCCTCTTGCGCTTGAAGGGCAGCTGTCCAAACCGTAGGCACGCCCGCTGCGATAGTGACCTTTTCGTCCGCTATCAAGCGGAGCAGAATATCCGGCGTAGGGGTCGGTCCGGGAAGCACCTGCTTGCTGCCGAACCAGACGGAGGCGAAGGGGAGCCCCCAGGCGTTAACGTGAAACATCGGGACGATAGGCAGCACCGCATCGCGTTCCGAAAGAGCTAGCGTATCCGCCAACCCAATGGACAACGAGTGCAGGTAGATCCCGCGATGAGAGTACAAGACACCTTTGGGATTTCCCGTTGTGGCCGACGTATAGCACAACCCTGCGGGAGCGCTTTCATTTATATATTCAGGATATGTATAAAGAGGATCTCCGCTCTCTATCATGTTCTCATACCCATAGACGGGCTGTAAAGAAGTAGGTGGCAGTTCCTTTTTATCCGTCATGATGATATAGCCCTCGATGGTTGTCAGTTGATCCTGAATTTTCTCTATAATGGGCAGCAAGGTCTCATCTACGAGGAGGAAACGATCTTCCGCATGATTGAGAATGTAGGCGATATGATCGGCGGGGAGGCGAATATTAACCGTATGGAGAACCGCTTCCATGCAAGGGATGGCGAAATAGGCCTCCAAATGCCAATGATGATTCCAGGCAAAAGTAGCAATGCGATCCCCGGGCTTTACCCCTAACGCTTGCAGCGCGCTGGACAATCTCTTCGAACGTCTGCCAAAATCAGCATATGTATATCGGTGAATGCCGGTACTTGTTCGTGAAACAACCTCTTTTTTGGGGAATAAACTTTGGGAGCGTTCGAAGAGTGAGCGCAGCGTTAATGGGTAATTGTCCAAAATGGAACACCTCCGGGGATTGGCTATTTCTATAGTAAATATATAGGGAGGAGGGACAGGATATGTCCGAAAGTAAACCCTACGCAAATAAAAAAACCGACACCGCCACATGTTGTACATGCAGGGAATCGGTTTTACGTCTACGCATTCAAAATAAACTTCTCAATAACGTGTCTGACGCCGTCTTCGTTATTGCTTTTCGTCACATAATTCGCAAGCTCCTTAAGCTCCGGCAACGCATTGTCCATTGCGACGCCAAGCCCCGCAACTTCAAGCATTTCGCGATCGTTCCACGCATCACCGAGGGCAATGACCTCATCCAGCGTACAGCCGATATGGTTAGCAAGGAAAGCGATGGCGTGGCCTTTGGTACCTTCTTTGTGCATGAATTCCAAGTAGTGCGGCTTGGATTTCGTAATGTGCATCTGGTCGCCGAGCAGAGGAAGCAGCTCCTCGCGAATTTGGTCGCAAACCTCCGGTTTGTCCACAATCAGCAGCTTAGGCTGCGGAATGTCGATCCATTGGCGCAGGTCACCGATGATATAAGGCGTTTTGGACAGGCGTACATAATTTTTAATTTTATCGTTATCCTCAGCCGCATAAAGCTGATCGCCATGGTAAAGCTGAAGATGGAGATTTCTCTTTTCGCAATAATCGAGCAGGTAGCGGGCGCTCTCCACCGGGACCATACGCTCATAGAGGACTTCCTCGTCGAGGAGATTTTTGATCGAAGCGCCTTGATACGTAATGATCGGTACATTGAGCCCGATTTGGTTAGCGATTTTGGCTGCAGATGGGAAGCTTCTGCCAGTCGCAATCGTTACGGTCACACCTTGAGCGACGGCTTGATGCATCGCTTTAATCGTTTCCTCGGAAATCGTCAAATCATCACGCAAAAGCGTATCGTCCAAATCCGATGCTACTAACTTGTAAGTCATGTGTTCCTCTCCGTTCCGATAGGTAGTCTATATAAAAATTCTGCTTTAAGCATACCCGAATCAAAGCGGAATTGCTAGAATAAAGCGAGAGCTTTGCAGTTTAAAAGGAGGCGCATCAACGATGGCATCACTTTACACGGACAAGCTGGAAGCCTTGCTGAGAGCACACAGCAGCAAGGTTGATGCAGCTGCAATGTCCGCTTATATGCGCGACCAATTTCCTTTCCTCGGTATTCGCAACCCGCAGCGCGTGGCTTTGACGAAAGTATTTTGGAAGGAGCAAGGCTATCCCAAAGGGGCAGAGGGCGTGAAAGTGGCGGAGGAGCTTTGGGTATTGCCGGAGCGGGAATTCCATTACACGGCACTGCAGCTGCTCACTCAGCTTCGCAAAAATGCGGCTAAAGAGCATATTGATTTGCTCGAACACTTGGTTGTAACGAATTCCTGGTGGGACACCGTCGACCCGATTGCTGACCATTTAATTGGTGTCCACTTGCAGAAATATCCGGAACTTATCCCGGCCTATGTCGAGAAATGGCTCTCGTCAGGCAATATGTGGCTGCAGCGGACAGCGATATTGTTCCAGCTCAAGTATAAGCAGCGCACGGACGTACAGCTTCTTTTCAATTGTATTCGGCGTATGGCGGATTCGAAGGAGTTTTTTATCCGGAAGGCCATCGGCTGGGCGCTGCGTGAGTACTCGAAGACGGACGTTGCGGCTGTGCAGGCTTTTGTCGATGAGACCGAGCTTTCGCCGCTTAGCGTGCGGGAAGCATTGAAGGTCATTCAGCAGAAGGCAGAGAAAGTGCGATATACTAGTTGATATCTAGGAATTGGAGGAATCCAACTGATGTCGAGTGCCATCCAGCTTATAAGCATCGACAAACACTTCACCCGTATATCCGTCCTGTGAGTTGTCTTTGGAGTTAGAGGGGTCCCATTTTAAAACAATTTCATATTGTCCATCGCCATCCAAATCGCCGATACTCGCATCATTGGCATTGTAGGTATAATTAACACCGTCTGGGGTTGTGCCGCCTGCCAGTCTTTGAAGAGGGACATCCAAATAATTATTCGCCCACGGGGTTGCAGCCGCGGATGCTACTTGCTCGACGCCGCCTACGACCGCGCGAATCGTATAGCTTGAACTTGTTGTTCCTGTGTTGTCTTGATAGTTTGTACTAGTTGTAATGGGGGGGGGGCGTTGAGCTTCACACCGTTGCGATATACGTTAAAAGAGGTACTGGCTGCCTCGGTACCGAGAAGTCTCCAACTCACAAGTACACCGGTGGATACCTTAACGGCTACCAGTCCCCGGTCAAGTTTCTCCATTTGTCGGGCTGCTGCTGCGTGTGCTGTAGGCGTTTGGATGCCGAAGGATGATATAAGAAAAGAGCCTAGTGTGACGTAACAGGCTGTTTGTATAAGTCGCTTCACATTTTTAAACATTTCTACAACCTCCTTGGATCGTCAGTCGAATGTTATTGCAATTATGCGGATCTGTGATGAGGGAGACTTCGTTGGTATCCTCCTTTCCAATTTTGGATGCGCTTACATTAAGGATTATACCTTGTAGAGGATCGTGATTTTAATGCAGACAATGGCTAACTTTCTATACAATACTGCTTTTTAGAAAAAAGAAGTCAAGTTACAGTTGCGTTATAAAATATAACACATATATTGTTATGATAAAATTATGTTATATATATTGACATATAGGTCACATTGTTTTAAAGTTAATAAAATTCTTTGTAGCGGCATACAGCCGTGAGTGCTTGCTCTAACTCATAATCAAGAAGGGAATGATGGAAGATGGCATACAATCGGACGCATGATTGGCTAACGCGACTGCCCAAAGTTGATCTTCATTTGCACTTGGATGGGAGTGTGAAGCCGGAAACAATTCTGGAGCTCGCCCTGGATCAAGGCATTGATCTTCCCGTGTACAATAAAGAAGGCTTAATTCCACATATGCGTGTTGGCGACGAATGCGGCAGCCTCATTGAATATTTGAGTAAATTTGATTTTACTACTCGTTTCATGCAATCCGGTGAAGCTTTGGAGCGAATTGCCTACGAGGTTGCTGGGCAATCGGCAGAGCATAACTGCAAATACGTGGAGGTACGTTTTGCACCGCAATTGCATCGCAATAACGGTTTGACCGTGGAAGAAACGATTCATTATGTAGTTGAGGGGATGAAGCGCGGACAACGCGATTTTGGCGTGAGAGCCGGCGTCATTGCCATCTGCATGAGAAATCATTCCTCCGAAAGCAACTTGGAAGTGATTCGAGCGGCAGCCAAGTTTGTGGGTAAAGGCGTAGTCGCCGTCGACTTAGCTGGTGATGAGGCATCCTATCCGCCGGAATGGTTCCGGGAGGTTTTTGCGGAGTCAGGCCGACTCGGCATTCCGGTCACGATCCATGCCGGGGAAGCGGCAGGTGCGGTGAATGTGTACGAAGCAGTAACAAATCTCGGTGCGGTGCGCATTGGGCACGGTGTCAGACTGAAAGAGAACAGCGACATTCTCGAACTGGTCAAAGAGCGCCGCATCCCGCTCGAAATGTGCCCGATCAGCAACATCCAAACAAAGGCTGTTTCCGGCTGGGAAGCTTACCCGATCCGTGAATATTTGGAGCAAGGTCTCCTGGTTACCATAAATACGGATAATCCGAGTGTCTCCGGAACGGACATTACGAATGAATACCGCGTGTTGTCCGATCGTTTTGGCTTTACGGAGCCTGAACTCGTCAGGCTTGTGATGAATGGGGTGGAAGCCGCGTTTATGGACGAAAGCGATAAATTGTTGCTGCGGCGGGAGATGGAAGCTGAGATTCACAGTTTAGGGATGGGTTTGCTGAGCTGATGCGGTTCCTCATGTTTTTATCTTGCTATGGCTCATTCAGAGGGAACTATAGTACTCTATTTCCCTGAAATTACGTTTTTTTCATCTGGAGGGGAACTATGATCCGTTATTTTGCAAATTTTACGCGAACAACGTGGATTTGATGCTGAATAAGAGCCACTAGTTCCCCTCAGAAAGAAGATTGATTTTCCTGTAAATAGAGGACTCTAGTTCCTATTCGTAAAGCAATTGGGGAATATTTAGCAGTGAAAGTTGGCAGTATGCGAGTAGAGTGATGGAATATTGGAGAGTAGCCCAACACGAAAGCCTGACGGCGATGACCGTCAGGCTTTTTATTGATGAAAGACATTTTGAAACTTGCTGTAAGAAGCAATCTACCCAATTTACCCAAATCACTTGACAATATAGGGTAGGGGGGTATACTATACAAATATAAATAAATACCAATCATTGTGAGGTGACAATCCTATGAGCACCGAATCTGCAGGGCAGCAGCAAACTACCGGAGCAACTGCAACGGTTGATTTCGATATTACAGGAATGACCTGCGCCGCGTGCGCAACCAGAATTGAAAAAGGGCTGAGCAAGATGCCCGGTGTCGCACAAGCATCCGTCAACCTGGCTATGGAAACAGCCCGGATTTCCTATCAGCCTTCGGAGGTAACACCGGAGGATATGCAAGCGCGAGTAGCCAAGTTAGGATACGAAGCAGCGCGCAAAACAGAACAGGCTGAAACCGGCGAACATCGCGCCAAAGAGATACAGAAGCATAAGCGTAAGCTGTGGATTTCAGCCATACTATCTTTCCCTTTGTTATGGGCGATGGTTGGTCATTTCTCCTTCACTTCGTGGATTTGGGTGCCGGAGCTGTTCATGAATCCGTGGGTGCAGCTGGTACTCGCAACACCGGTCCAGTTTCTCATCGGACGCCAATTCTACATTGGCGCCTACAAAGCGCTCAGCAACAAGAGTGCGAACATGGATGTGCTCGTCTCGCTGGGAACATCAGCCGCGTATTTTTACAGCTTGTATCTGACGTTCCAGTGGGCAGGGCAAAGCGAGCATCACCATGCGCCTGAGCTGTATTACGAAACAAGCGCCATCCTCATCACACTCGTCATTCTCGGAAAATGGTTCGAAGTTCTCGCCAAAGGGCGCACCTCGGAGGCCATTAAATCCCTGATGGGTTTGCAGGCTAAGAGAGCATGGGTCATCCGTGACGGGCAGGAAATCAGCATCCCGCTGGAAGAGGTAGTTACAGGGGATGTCGTCATCGTGAAACCGGGTGAGAAGATTCCGGTGGATGGTACCGTTATGCAAGGCCATTCCTCGGTTGATGAGTCGATGCTGACAGGTGAAAGCCTGCCGGTTGAGAAGCGCGTAGGCGATACAGTGATCGGTGCAACGCTGAATAAGAATGGCGTTCTCCGGGTGCAGGCGACTAAGGTTGGCCGTGACACGGTGCTGTCTCAAATCATCAAAGTCGTTGAAGAAGCGCAGGGATCGAAAGCTCCGATTCAGCGTGTGGCGGACGTTATTTCGGGGATTTTTGTCCCGATTGTCGTGGGGATTGCGCTTATCGCTTTTGTTCTGTGGTACTGGTTGGATCCAGCTGACTTCGCAGGCGCACTCGAAAAAACGATCGCGATCCTCGTCATCGCTTGCCCTTGCGCATTAGGTTTGGCAACGCCGACTTCGATTATGGCGGGGTCTGGACGCGCAGCGGAATTAGGCATCTTGTTCAAAGGCGGAGAGCATTTGGAAGCGGCTCATCACCTGGATGTTGTAGTTTTGGATAAGACGGGTACAGTAACCAAAGGGAAACCACAACTTACAGATATTCAAACGCATGTGGACCAAACCACCTTCCTCCGTTTCGTCGGAGCGGCGGAGCGCAGCTCGGAACATCCGTTAGCTGAGGCGATTGTCCAAGGCATACTACCTTCCATGCCATCCTTGCCGGAAGCCACAAGCTTTAAAGCCATCCCCGGTTTTGGACTGGAAGCTCAAGTGGAAGGCAGCCAGGTCCTCATCGGTACAAGAAGACTGCTAACCGAGAAGGGGGTTGATATTGGCGAAGCGCTGCTCAAGGATATGGAACGTTTAGAGCAAGATGGCAAAACCGTTATGCTGGCAGCCTTTGACGGCGCGTACGCCGGATTCGTTGCTGTGGCGGATACAATAAAGGAAACATCGCAGGAAGCCGTATCCCGTTTGGAAGCGATGGGCATTAGGGTCATCATGATCACAGGCGACAATGCGCGTACCGCAAAAGCCATAGCCGAGCAAGCCGGCATCAAGCAGGTTCTAGCTGAGATTTTGCCGGAAGGGAAAGCAGCGGAAGTGAAAAAGCTGCAAGATCAGGGTTTCCGCGTCGCGATGGTCGGCGATGGCATCAACGATGCGCCAGCCTTAGCAATGGCCGATATCGGCATGGCGATGGGTACGGGAAGTGATGTAGCTATGGAAGCGGCGGATGTCACCTTAATGCGCGGCGATTTGAACTCCATTGCAGATGCCATTGAAATGAGCAGGCGGACGATGCGCAATATTAAGCAAAATCTGTTCTGGGCCCTCGGTTACAACACGATTGGTATCCCAATCGCCGCTTTTGGCTTGCTAGAGCCTTGGGTGGCAGGGGCAGCTATGGCGTTAAGTTCTGTTTCTGTTGTGCTGAATGCTCTTCGTCTGCAGAGAGTCAAACTTTAAGCGAACGAGGGACGTTCCAAAAGGATTGACAATATACGGGATGGGGGTATGATATGTAGTAAACAACCTTCAAAGGAGTGAGCCCAATGAACAAAGAAATGGACACGGAAGTAGAACACTGCGGCTTGGACGGACACGAGCGGAAAAGTCATCATTCCGATAAACTCAAAGCGGATTTAACGAAGCGCTTGAACCGCATTGAAGGTCAAGTTCGTGGGGTCAAAGGTTTGATCGAGAAAGATACGTATTGCGATGACGTTCTGCATCAAATTGCCGCGATTCAATCGGCGCTTAATGGTGTAGGGAAGCTGCTGCTAGCCGGCCACCTCAAAAGTTGTGTCGTCGAGCGTATTCAAGAAGGCGACATGGATGTTGTCGATGAGCTGCTCAAAACCATGAATACCCTCATGAAATAATCATGAAAATTAAACCCAATGAAGGAGTGAATGCGATGTCCAGCATTATTTTAAAAGTAGAAGGTATGTCTTGTAATCACTGTGTGAATACCGTTGAGAAAGCCATGAAAGAGCTTGGGGCTGAAGGCAAAGTAAACTTGGCGGGTAAATTAGTGGAAGTGGTATACGACGAGAGCAAGCTGACTGTGGAAGCGATCAAAGAAGCAATTGAAGAGCAAGGTTATGATGTAGTGCAATGAGAATAATGAGTCTAATCGTGTTGTCATTAGCCCTTGTTCTAAGCGGGTGCGGGAAGTCGCAGACTACGGATCATTCGGTACACAGCGGCGGTCATGAAGCAGGGAGTTCAGCGGAGCAGATTCAGGCAATATTTCAAGCAGCTTCTCCGCAGACGAAGGCGAAAGCGAAAGAAGATACTACGTTGACGATTGAGATTCAAGATAGTGGCGGTAACCCGATAAATGATTTTGATCTGAATCATGAGAAAAAGATGCATCTTATCGCGGTGAGCAAGGATCTTTCTTATTACAAGCATCTGCATCCGGAGTACAAAGGAAAGGGTCTTTTTACGGTATCGACGCAGTTCCCCTCGGGCGGTGATTATAGGCTTTTTGCTGATTTTCTGCCTACCGGCAAAGAGAAAACCGTCAAAAGCTACACCTTGACTGTACTAGGGGAGCCCGCACCACCAGTGGCCATTGAACCGGAGAATGCATGGACGAAGACCATAGATGGCAATGAAGTTACTCTAAAAATCGATCATCTTATGGCAGGAATGGAGCTTAATCTAACCTATACCTTTAAGGATGCAGCTTCCAAAGCACCTATTAAGGATTTGCAGCCGTACCTAGGGGCTGTGGGTCACGTTGTTATTCTGGATGCGAATGCGGATCAATACCTGCATGTTCATCCGACGGATGAGAAATCAACAGGTCCGGAAGCCCAGTTTATGACGACATTCCCCAAAAGCGGCGTTTACAAAGTATGGGGAGAATTTCAACGTGGTGGCAAGGTGTTCACGGTCCCATTTGTTGTTAAAGTCCCTTAACTTACCCTCTATATTTATATAAAAAAGGAGCCGGTCACCATGCCTGCCTATATCATCACGGGAGGTTCCAAAGGCCTCGGAGCTGAGCTTGCGAGGCAGCTCCTGCACCAAGGCACCGCGGTCCACTGCGTGTCGCGCGGCGAAAGCCCAAGCCTCCGCCAAGAGGCGCTAAGCATGAAAGGTGACTACACCTTTCATGCTTACGACTTGGCGCAAACAGACGGCCTGGATTCGCTGATGGAGCGAATCCTTGGCCTGGTTGATCGAGCGGATGCTATCACGCTCATCAACAACGCGGGTCAGCTCGAGCCGATGACGTTCATCGGCCGAGCTGACCAAGGTGACCTGCAGATGAGCCTGCAGGTCAATCTCGTCGCGCCTACGCTGCTGACGAACAGCTTCATTCGGCAGACGCAAGCGCTGCCGATTAAGAAGCGGGTCGTCCACATCTCCTCGGGCGCGGGGAAGAAGCCCTACCCCGGCTGGGGGGCTTATTGCACCGCCAAGGCCGGGCTCGATATGCTGACGCGCTGCATTGGCGTCGAGCAGATGGAACAGCCCTACCCGGTGGAGGTGATCTCCGTCGCACCGGGGGTGGTGGATACGGGTATGCAGCGGGAGATTCGCGCTGCATCTGAAGAGGACTTCCCGCAGCTAAGGCGATTCGTGAAGCTGCATGCGGACGGCGAGCTGCAATCGCCTGAAGCAACGGCGGCGCAGCTTCTGGAGCTGCTGCAGCGAGATGCTTTCACGCAGGGCGAGATCGCCGATCTGCGCACAAAAAAGGAGTTAAGCAGCTGAGAAGCGCTTAACTCCTTTTATTATTTATGCACGAATGCCTAATGCCTACTGAATGCTTCCTGACACAGATGGCCCGGATGACAGCTCAGAGGTGCAATATTTGCAGCGGGTTGCTTGCGCTGGAATATCCGATAAGCAATGCGGGCAAGATTTTGTCGCAGGAGCTTTTTCTTTCGGCTCTTCTTTCTTGCGGAACTTGGACAATTGTTTAACAACGATAAATATGACGGCAGCAACAATTAAAAAGTCTAAGAACGTAGAAATAAATGCTCCGTATTTCAGAACTGGTGCTTTATCAGCAGCAGAATCGGCAAGGTTATTGTAGTGTTTGCCATTCAAAGATATGAAAAGTTCATTAAAGTTCACTCTGCCCAGCAGTAACCCGATAGGCGGCATGATCACATCGTTGACGATGGATGTAATGACTTTCCCGAATGCTCCCCCGATAATAACCCCCACCGCTAGATCGACCATATTTCCTTTAAAAGCAAAATCTTTAAATTCCTTTAGCATAGTGAACCTCCAACAAACTGCATTTTTTGCATTGTAGCATATTTTGTCGTTGTCAAACAATGAGTTGGATGTTCGTGTAATCGTTTAATCCTTTTGAGCAGCTAAGAGTGGCTGTTCCCTGGACTCCTGCAACACCTCGCGCAGGGCGCTGATGAACGTTTCATGATCTTCAGGAGTTCCTATTGAAATCCTCACATGATTAGGCAGATTCCACGCGCCTGCATAGCGGAGGATAACGCCTTTTCGCATCAATTGATCATAGATGGATTTCGCGTCAGGGCCAAGTTCTACAAGTACGAAATTACTCATGCTGCGCGTGAAATTGAATCCCAACTCCTGCAGGCTGGCATAAAGCTGCTCTCTGCCAAGTTTATTCATTTCCCGCGTCGCTTCAAGATGAGCATCATCCTGAATGGCGGCGGCAGCACCGACTTGTGCTAAGGCGTTTACGTTAAAAGGCTCTTTAACCTGACGAATATTGCGCAGGATGCTTGCTGAAGCGATACCATACCCGACACGGATACCGGCTAAGCCATAAATTTTGGAAAAGGTTTGTGTGACGATGATGGGATATCCCTGACGCACCAGCTCAAGCCCGTCACAATAATCATCTGCGGTTACAAAGTGACTGTAAGCCCCATCGAAAATAACCAGCACATGAGGAGGGAGCTTATCCATTAGCGCATGCAAGTCCTGTTTTTTCATATAGGTGCCAGTTGGATTATTTGGAGAGCAAATATATAACAGCTTCGTTTTCTCGGTTACCGCAGCCAAAAGATCCGAGATTTCATAACGGTAATCCTCACGGAGCGGCACCTGTACGACGGATGCGCCCATCAGATTTGCGCCGAATTCATACTCGCTGAAGGTTGGAGAGGGCACGATGACCTCGTCGCCTTCCTCCAAGAACGTTTCGGATAGGAGTGTAATGAGCTCGTCGGCGCCATTGGTGACAAGCACTTGCTCGGGCAGAACCTCCAATTTGCCGGCAATAGCGCTGCAGAGATCAATCGTGTCCGCATCGGGATAGCGATGAATATCAGTCAGATAGGATTGAATGGCTTGGACGGCGAGAGGTGATGGACCAATCGGATTTTCATTGGAAGCAAGCTTGGTCACCTTGTCGATACCTAATTCCCGCTGGACTTCCCAAATGGGTTTGCCGGGAGAATAGGGTTTCATGCGAGAAAGGACGCCGCGTGGACGGATATGGTCAGTTGTACGATTGCTCAAAAGTATCACTCCTTGATTCAAATTTACTTTAGTTAAATAATACATTAACTTGGTAAAGTAGTAAAGTATAAAAAAACCCATATCCCAACTTTTAGGAGAGTAGTATAATACGTAAAGATGCGTAATTCGACGTTTAAGGAGAGGACACTGCGCGGATGGGGAAAAAGAAGAGGTTTGGTATCCGATCCAAAATCATGCTTGGCTACATATTCATTTTCGCTTGTATAAGTGTTGTATTTACGCTAGTGATTAATCAAGTGACCTCGATGCAAACGGATAGAAATTATATCATTGAGCATGATTTTGCCGTCCATAGTGAAATCAACAACATCGAAAAATATGTGATGGACATGGAAAGCGGGCAGCGGGGATATCTGATAACCGGAGATTCTACCTACCTGGAACCCTACCACAACGCAGAGAATAACTGGCGGCAATCCTACATGAAGCTAAGTCAGCTTACACGTGAAAATGAGGTCCAGGAACAAAGTTTACAATCGATCAAAAAGGCCATAGAACACTGGATCATGCAGCTTGATGGGACACCGGGTCCAATCATGAAAAGGGATCAAGGTGCAGGTACATATTCCATCAACCCTTATGATTTTTATTTGGGCAAGCAAAATGTGGAGGATATCCGCGCTCAGCTTGATCGTTTCCGGAATATTGAGATAGCGCTTACGAAAGATAGGGCCAAGCTGTTGGACAATCAGAACAGGATGTTCACGAGATCCTTGTTTGTTATGCTGACCCTGCTGCTTATTTTCTCGTTAACAGCCGCACTTTTGATATCGCAGTCGATTGTTGGGACGATCAAGCAAGTTACCAAAAGTATTTTGAAATTAAGCTCATTCAAGAGAGACTATTCACAGCGCATCCATGTCACAATGAATGATGAGGTAAAGGATCTCGCTGATGCAACGAATATGCTTCTAGAGAATCAAGAGGAGATCGAATGGCAGCAGCGCAAGCTTGCGGAAGTAGTTCATATGCTTCAAGGCATATCGGACATGGAAACGCTAGGTTCTTCCTTTATTAGTAAAGCTGCTGAGCTTTTTGGTGCGTCATTCGGACTGTTTTACCTCCGATCCACCCACAAGGGCAAGGTTACGATGGAGAAAATAGCGGCCTATGCCATGATGATGGATAACGAGGATGACGTAGGGATTCAGCGGTTCCATCTGGGGGAAGGGCTCGTTGGTCAATGTGCACTGGAGAAGCGGATGTTTCATTTTATGAATGTACCCGATCATTATCTCAAAATAACGTCCGGACTTGGCGCTGTAAAAGCCCAAAGCGTACTGATTGTGCCGATTTTACATCATCATGAAGTTATTGCCGTTATGGAATTAGCCAGTTTAAATAAGTTTACCCATCAACAGATGGAGCTTCTCGAAGATATTCTCGACGTTCTCGGAACCATCGTGCACAGTGTGCAATCGCGTGTTGAAGTGGAGCGGCTGCTTCGGGAATATCAACTTATGACGGAAGAGCTGCAGATTCAAACGGAAGAGCTCCAAAGTCAGCAGGAAGAGCTGCACATGACGAATGAACAGTTAGAGGAGCATAACCGATGTGCGGATGAAAGGTCCAAGGAACTTGAACGCATCAAGGTGGCTCTCGAAGAACATGCGGTTCAGCTGCAGCTAAGCTCTCGATACAAATCGGAGTTTCTGGCCAATATGTCGCATGAGTTTCGTACACCGCTTAACAGCGTGCTTATTTTATCCCAAATGCTGCAAGAAAATAAGATGGGGAACTTAAGTAGCGATGAGCAGGAATATGCCCGAGTGATCCATTCCTCTGGGACCGATCTACTGCTGCTTATTGACGATATTCTCGATTTATCCAAAGTGGAAGCCGGCAAGTTGGATATCCATATCGGGGCGTTAAATGTGACAGAGCTTCCTAAGCTCATTCGAAGTCAATTTGCCAAGGTGGCTGAACAGAGGAATCTGACTTTGAACATTGAGTTGGAACTCCCGGTGCCGGAGCACTTTTATACGGACGAGCAGCGTCTTAGTCAAATTTTGAAAAACCTGCTGTCGAACGCATTTAAGTTTACGCATGAGGGCGGTGTTCATGTGAACATCAAGCGGTGTGCTGCAGATCAAGTCACCCAAGTGCTGCCTTCTGCTGACCCTAATCAAGTCCTGGCCATTTCGGTTAAGGATACGGGGATCGGCATTCCTCTTGACAAGCAGTCACTTATTTTCGAACCCTTCCGGCAAGCTGACGGCACGACCAATCGGAAATACGGGGGAACGGGCCTTGGCCTCTCCATTTCTCGCGAACTGGCGGGACTGCTTGGCGGGGACATCGGCATGTGCAGCGAAGAGGGGGTTGGAAGCACTTTCACGGTCTACCTTCCATCCTTGGAGCCGGGGATCAGTGAGTTTCAACCGGCATGGGAGGAAGCCGCAGCAACTTATGACGCCACTCCGGCGAAACTGGAAGAGCCTTCTCTCCCTTTGGCTGAACCCAACTTTCTACGAGGGAAGGTTGTGCTTGTCGTTGACGATGACGTGCGAAATGTGTTCGTGCTAAGCAACGCTTTTGAAAACGAAGGGATGACCGTCATCATTGCGCACGATGGGCAGGAATGCTTGGCTATTTTGCAGAAGGAGCCGCAGATTGATATCATCCTAATGGATATGATGATGCCCGTGATGGATGGCTATGAGGCCATGCGTACGATTAGAAAAGACGAGCGTAACGAGCATCTGCCTATTATTGCAATAACGGCGAAGGCGATGAAGCAGGACCGTGATATTTGCCTGCAAGCAGGCGCCTCCGACTACATCAGCAAACCGCTGAATTTAAACCAGCTGCTGTCTCTTATGCGAGTTTGGCTGGCATAATAAAAAGGTCTTTGATTTCTCCAGTGAGGGATCAAAGACCTTTCTTTTATTCGTTAATGGGATTAATAAATGGATAAGTGCTTATTATTTAAGATCCAGACGTATGTCGCGCCCGTCATCCTGAACGGATAGCTCTTTACCCGCTGCTTTCAAGGAGTTCGCGTAACTGACCCAAGCATCGAGCATGATGGCGCCATCTTTCCAATCCTTCACTTCACCGAAAACCGTAAAGCCATCGCCGCTGCCTGTTGCCATGAAATCATTCGTCGTTACTTTAAATGTGCGGTCTGTGTTGAACTTACCGTCCACATAGATCGGCGTACCATCTACTAGCGTAATCTTGGAATATTTCTCGCCAAGAGGTTTTGTGCTGTCCCACTCGACTTTCAGACCGGAGAATTGAATAGCCGGAAGATTCGTATACTTGTCCGTTACTTCCAAGGCTTTTTTGATTTGCTCAGCCGTCATTGTGCCTGTCACATTGTAGTTGCCGAAAGGGAATACTTCAAACATTTCGCCATAAGTTAGATCGCCTTTATCTACATCGGCACGGATACCGCCAATATTCGTGAAGGCGATGTCGGATTTCTCAGCAGCGCGCATAGCGTCCGTGATGCTGTTGCCCAGCTGCGAAGCGCCATCGCGATCTACGCCGCCATTTTTATCGAAACGGAATGATTTACGTCCAAGCGGCTCAGCGACAACGACTTCAACTTCACTGGATTTCGTTGAAATTTTCGCCTTATAGTCCTCTACCGTTTGGTGAATTTTCTCGTCAGCCGTTGTCAGGTTCGTGTAGGTTTCCAGTAAGCTGGCGTTCGAAGAAACGACCTGTTTAGTCGTTTTATCTACAAATAATTGAATATGACCAACCGCATACAACCAGCTTTGCGCTTCTACAACAGGGATGCCGTTCACAATTCCGGAAACGCGCATATGGGAGTGTCCACCGACGATTGCATCCAGTGTGCCGTTGCCTGTGCCTTTGGCCAAATCTGCAAGCTCGCTGATGATTTCAGCGGATTTTTGGTTTTGCTCACCAGGCAGGTGGGAAGTGACCATAATGATGTCAACGCCTTTGGCGCGCAGTTCAGCCGACAATTCTTTGGCCAAAGGAACTGGATCCACGAAGGAAAGTCCTTCGATGTTCGTTGATTTGGTCGTTGACGTTGTTTGCGGAGTCGCGAAGCCGATGATACCGATTTTTAGGCCATCTTTTTCAATGATGACGTAAGGTTGTGTCCAATCCACACGCTTGCCTGTTTTCGTGTCGATAATATTAGCGCCTAGAATAGGGAACTTCGCATTCTTAATGTTATTAATTAAAACGTCACGGCCAAAATCGAACTCATGGTTTCCGATAGCTGCCGCATCGTATTTCACTTGAGCCATGGTATCCATGACGGACTGACCATTGGTTGTATTCGAAATAAGCGTGCCCTGCCAAGCGTCTCCGCCGTCTACCACAACAGTGCCTTCCGGATTCACCGTACGGAAATCGGTGACGATTCCGCCTACGGTTTCAATACCACCTTGACCTTGGTTGCGTTTTTTATCGAAACCAACTTCAATTTTACCGTGAATATCATTTGTAGTTAAAATATCAACGACCTTAAATAAAATCGGCTTAAGCGCCTTAGCGACTTCATCACGCGTAACGGCTGCCGTCGGATTGAAGTTTCCATCCAGTGTCGGGCTGAAAATACCGCTGATGACGGCATACGCGACATAAGGGCGGGACTCTTTTGCAATAGAATCGGAGTCTTTGAAGTAGTTCAAAACGTTCTCATTTACGTTTGGCAGCTTACCGCCCGTTACCACTTTCACGATCAACTCGGCAAGCTCTTGGCGAGTGACTTGCGCATCCGGGTGGAACGTTCCGTCAGCAAATCCGCTGATCAGCTTCGCTGCGACCGCATTGGCAACAGCTTGTTTCTGCCAATTTGCGAGGTCAGTAAAAGTGACAGAAGCGGGATCTGCGCTTTTCAATTTCGCTGCACGGTTGATCATTGTTGCAACTTCAGCACGTGTCGCCGGGTTTGCACCGCGGTAGTCGGTATCTCCGTAGCCTTCGATTGCGCCGTTATCAATGGCAAGACGCATATCTGACTTCATCGTAGTAGTAGATGCGGGTACTGCATTGTCGGCAAAAGCTATACTGCCGGTAAAAGTGCTTGTAAGAGCGGTTACAAGAGCGAGGGCTGTAAGGCGAGTTTGTAATGTTTTTTTCATGTGATAGAAAGACCTCCTTCATAATAATAGAACATAGGTTAATTAACCCGTCTATTAGTATAAAGGGGATTGGTAGTTTTTGAGAAGTAAAGAAATTATTATTATAAAAATCAACAAAAAAAGCCCATAACCCTCCAAAGGTTATGTGGCTTTGTGGTCGGTATGAACTTCAAAATGATAGATTGTATTGCGAGTAAGTACTCGAAAATCCAATCCGTCTCTATCTATGGCTTGAACTCTAGTTGTTTTGAATGGGATATATCGATGTATGCCGGATAAGATCATCGGTGACCCGACTTCAGTTGGGTTCATCTCACGAAAAGTTTGCCCCTGAATCTCATCAAAATCAAATCGTTCAGATCGATGTTTGGGCGTAATCCCATCCACCTCGTAGATTTGAAGAAGCTTTAGCAATCTCATGTTGTTACCCTCCCATCTAACCTTCCTAGCAACAGTATACAACGACTAAGGTATCTAAGCGAAATTTTAAACCTAACACTTAACTAATAATGTCCTCACACTTTCCTTATTTCCAAAATATACAATTGAAACATTGGAATTGGGGGTGACCTTGTATGATACATACGAGAGTGCGTGTCGAGGAAAAAGAAGTTCTTATGTTCTATGAATCCAAGCATCAGGATCATTTGCCTATTGCCGTTGAAACGATTCTCAAGCATTTATCTAATGAGAAAATCCGCAAAGTGTTCGATGACCTTGGCTTGGTCAATATTACGAATGAGGAAGTTACGCTCTTTTCGCTTAATGGCGAAATTGAAACACTTTGCATAACGTAGGATGCCTTTCGCTAATCTATTCATATGCGGTTCAAATTATGACTGATTTAGGCTTAACGATATAGAGTTGCTGCTTAAAAATAACGAGTAGGATGTTCTAGCCTTCATCTGCTATTTTCGTTACAATAATAGAAAGTAGGAGTTTAATAGGGAGGTTATGAACAATGGCCGTTTTGAAAATGGAGCACGTCGGTGTGATGGTGGCAAACTTGGAAGCGTCGATTCGTTTCTATGAGGAAGTGATTGGTCTTAAGCACAAAGGGACTTTGCTTCACACGAATGGCGTCATCCGCCTTGCTTTTCTGGGCTTTGAAGCGTTGAACGAAACTGAAGTTGAACTCATTGAAGGTTATAACGCGAGTTTGCCGCAAGAAGGGAAAGTTCATCATCTGGCTTTTACCGTTGATGACGTTGAAGCGGAGTTTACGCGGATTCAAGGACTGGACGTCCAGCAGGTAGATGAAGAAATTACGACGCTGCCTAATGGCTCCAGATATTTCTTCTTTAATGGGTTAGATGGGGAGCGTATTGAGTTTTTCCAAACGACTCGTTAATTTAAACGTACATCTAATAACATACGCAATGGAGACGGGTGCATCTGATGCATCCATTTTTATTTATGAATAGAACAAAACATTCAAAAGAATGGCAATTGCGGAACATTTCCAAAGGGGTTGTAATTGGTTATTGAGCGTGGTATATTATCCCTCGTTGCTTTGGACGGCGAATCACTTAGAACGATGAAGTGAATTTGCATTCGAAGGGCGACATGTGGTAGTATTAATTTCCCAACAGCGAACGACAGAAATTGACAAGAAAAAAGTGCTTGCAATTGATAAACGAGCTGTGGTATATTACTTCTCGCTGCTTCGGTAACACGGCAGTGAGCGAAAGACATTGATCTTTGAAAACTGAACAACGAGTGAGTAAGCACAGTCGAGCAATCGACTATAAATGAGATGAATAATCTCGCTAGCAAGTCAATTGAGCTATTCAGCTTAAAATATGGGCCCCGGAAAAGTAATCGGAATTCTCTTCGGAGGTTAACGTCACTTTTTTGGGTAACTTTATGGAGAGTTTGATCCTGGCTCAGGACGAACGCTGGCGGCGTGCCTAATACATGCAAGTCGAGCGGAGCACTTCGGTGCTTAGCGGCGGACGGGTGAGTAACACGTAGGCAACCTGCCTAT
>NZ_JAWCUD010000020.1:0-60669 GCF_032461945.1 Paenibacillus violae | reverse complement strand
GACTGTTTGGTGATGATGGCGGAGGGGATCCACGCGTTCCCATCTCGAACACGACCGTTAAGCCCTCCAGCGTCGATGGTACTTGAACCGCAGGGTTCTGGGAGAGTAGAACGTTGCCAAGCACAGATGAAGAACCTTTTTGAGAGAAATCTCAGAAAGGTTTTTTTGCATCTCCTACGACAATTCTAAGAAGCGCCACAAGAGAACTGTAGGCCGCTAATTGATCTGATTTGCACCTTTTCAGAGCTTAAGTGGAACTACGGGCACTTATTTCACCTAAAAAGGCAGGCTTTTAGCCAAAATAAACAGAATAGCGGATCGTAGTTTCCTTAACAAGTGAATCGTTCGATTTTGCCAGAATGGCGGTACATAGTTCCCACTTGCTCAAGATGCGGCGTACTCTCGAGAAGGGTAACTCGCTAGGTTACTCAGCTGCAGAAAGTACATCAAAATCAATAGCCTCAAGCCTGTTTCAACCCATTACATGCATTTTGTGCAGATAAATTCACAAGAATCTACCCCAAACGGATCAAACCACCGAAATTAGCTGCACTTTTTACATTAAAGCTACCTATAAGGGCGTGGTGGAGTGGAATTACCTGCACTTTCTGCAGTTAACTATGGGGGAGGCGAAGCTCTAGAAGCTCCATTTGACCGGTATCAATTCCTGACAGTGGTACGAACCATGACGGTAGCTCTTTTTACAAGAACAGTCTCACCAAAGTTATACTGGATTAGCCACAGCCACAGCCCTCCCGCATTCTTCCTACGCATTTAACAATCGGCTTTTCCAAGCACTCCCTAATCGCTCGCTAAAAGGGCCCTCAAAAGCATACTGCCTACACCCCAAAAAAAGGAACAGTCCCTGACGTTAAGCAGGGGTTTTTTTGTAAATACTGAGAGTAAGCTGTGAAAATGCTCAGTTTTCTTATATACGGCCAATGTTTAACGGCAGCACTTGTCAAAAAGAAAGGAAATGATTATAATCTAGTTAAGGTCAAAGAAAGTCAAAGTCAATCAAAGTCAATTTACTTCTAGCAGTCTGGGAGGATGAATTGATGCGTAACGTATCAGAAATTATTGAGCAGTATTTAAAGCATGTCCTTCAACAGAGCTCTGAAGGAGCCATCGAGATTCAACGAAACGATCTGGCCGATCAATTCCAGTGTGTGCCTTCTCAAATCAATTATGTGATTAGTACCAGGTTTACGCTGGAAAAGGGTTACCTCGTGGAGAGTAAGCGTGGCGGTGGCGGGTACATTCGTATCCAGAAGATTGAGCTTAAGAGCCATGGATCGATATTGGATCATATTTTTCGCACGATTCATACACACATAGATCAAGTCGCTTCTGAAGGACTCATTTACCAGCTGCTGGAGGGCCACTATATTTCAACACGAGAAGCCAATCTAATTCGGGCAGCAATATCCAGAGACGTGTTGACCTTCAAGCTCCCGCTGCGCGATGAAATTCGAGCTAAAATCCTTAAAGCGATGCTGATATCCTTGCTTAGCAGATGAGGAGGCATTTGAAATGATTTGTCAGGAATGCGGGAAACGACCGGCGACTCTTCATTTTACGAAGATTGTGAATGGAGACAAGAACGAGTTCCACATTTGTGAGAATTGCGCCCGTGAGAAGGGTGAAATGATTCCTGGGACATCTGGCGGGTTTTCGATTCATAATCTTTTATCAGGATTACTTGATTTCGACCCTTCCTCTTTATCCGCCGCGAAGTCCCAAGCGATCCGTTGTGAGAATTGTGGGTTAACGTACTCGCAGTTTAGTAAATTAGGCCGTTTTGGATGCGGATCCTGTTATCAGAGCTTTTCGGAAAAGTTAGATCCTCTGTTCAAAAGAGTGCACGGGAACACCGTACATGTGGGGAAAGTCCCCAAACGAAGCGGTGGCATTATCCAATGCAAGCGGGAAATCGATACGCTGAAGAAGGATATGATGACCTGCATTGAAGCAGAAGAATTCGAACAAGCGGCGAAGATCAGGGACCAAATTCGCGAGATAGAGAAGAAAATTGCCGGATTGTGATTTTGTAAGGAAGGTGTGAATCCAGTGACACTACAGCGGTTTACAGGAGATGCATTGAGCGAATGGATGAAGGGAGAGGGACCGGAGTCGGATATCGTCATCAGCAGTCGAATCCGTATTGCACGTAACCTCAGAGACTACCCTTACCCGATGCTGGCTACCAATCAACAATCACAAGAAGTACTGGATCAGTTGTCCGGCGTGCTGGAGAATGATGAGCTGGAGACGATCAGTAATTTTTCGCTTATTCCTCTGTCTGACCTTAACGAGCTTGAGCGAATGGTACTTGTTGAGAAGCATTTAATTAGCCCTAACTTAGCTAACGAATCCAGAAATGGTGCTGTTATTTTAAGCGAAAATGAATCCATCAGCATTATGATCAATGAAGAGGATCATCTTCGCATACAATGTTTGTGCCCAGGCTTCCAAATCAAAGAAGTTTGGGACTTGGCGAACCAGATTGATGATATTTTTGAAACCCAGCTGGATTACGGCTATGATGAAAAGAGGGGCTACCTTACAAGCTGCCCTACGAACGTCGGAACCGGCATTCGTGCTTCGGTAATGATGCATTTACCCGCTCTGGTGCTCAGCCAACAAATCAATCGGATTTTATCCGCTGTTACACAAGTTGGATTGACGGTTAGAGGATTATATGGGGAAGGCAGCGAAGCATTAGGTAATCTGTTCCAAATTTCGAATCAGATTACGCTAGGACAATCCGAAGACGAGATTATTGATAATTTACACAGTGTCGCAAGGCAAATTATTGAGCATGAGCGTGCTGCCAGGCATAAGCTGATGCAAGAGTCTAGAATGCGTATCATTGATCGCGTGAACCGCTCGCTTGGTATTTTGTCTTATGCAGGAATTATGGACTCTAAGGAGGCTGCGCAGCGCCTGTCGGATGTGCGATTAGGCATAGACTTGGGGATTATCAATAATGTTTCTTCTAATGTTTTGAATGAACTGCTGGTTATGACACAACCTGGCTTTCTTCAGCAATTCGCTGGCGAGAAGCTGAACGCCGATGAGCGCGATATGCGCCGGGCCGAGCTGATTCGAGAGAAATTCGGCAGGATATAGTCAGTTAAGATTCATCCTTTAGGTTTTCCATAGATATACTACTTTTGGAGGTGTTCTCTATGATGTTTGGCAGATTTACAGAACGTGCGCAAAAGGTGCTTTCTTTGGCTCAAGAGGAAGCAGTTCGCTTAGGGCATAACAATATTGGTACTGAGCACATTTTGTTGGGTCTTATTCGTGAAGGGGAAGGTATCGCCGCGAAAGCACTCGTTGCTTTGGGCTTAGGTCTTGAAAAAATTCAAGATGAAGTCGAATCCCTGATCGGCAGAGGACAAGAGCAGCCTACCAACATTGCGTATACACCTAGAGCGAAAAAAGTCATTGAGTTGTCCATGGATGAGGCAAGAAAATTAGGTCACACGTATGTGGGGACTGAACATATTTTACTGGGGCTAATTCGTGAAGGTGAAGGCGTTGCTGCGAGAGTCCTTAACAATCTAGGTGTTTCTTTGAACAAAGCTCGCCAGCAAGTGCTTCAATTGTTAGGCAGCAGCGAGACAGTGTCTCCAAGCCACGGTAACACTCAGAATGTGAATACACCTACATTGGATGGTTTAGCGAGAGATCTGACCGCATACGCCAAAGAAGGGCATTTAGATCCCGTTATCGGCCGCAGCAAAGAAATCGAACGCGTGATTCAAGTGTTAAGCCGCAGAACGAAAAACAATCCGGTGTTGATCGGTGAGCCAGGGGTTGGTAAAACAGCAATTGCTGAAGGCCTCGCTCAGAAAATCATTAATAATGAAATCCCGGAAACGTTGAAGGATAAAAGAGTTATGACACTCGATATGGGATCTGTGGTAGCAGGGACCAAATATCGCGGTGAATTTGAGGATCGTCTCAAAAAAATTATGGACGAAATTCGTCAAGCAGGGAACATCGTGCTCTTCATCGATGAGCTTCACACGTTGATCGGTGCTGGTGGTGCAGAAGGTGCGATTGATGCCTCTAACATTTTGAAGCCGGCTTTGGCGAGAGGCGAGTTGCAGTGCATTGGTGCTACGACGCTGGATGAATACCGTAAATACATCGAAAAGGATGCTGCGCTGGAGCGTCGCTTCCAACCAATCACAGTGGATCAGCCGTCCCCTGAGGAAGCCATCCAAATTCTCTACGGACTGCGTGACCGCTACGAAGCTCACCACCGTGTGAAAATTACGGATGCTGCTATTCAAGAGGCCGTTAAGCTCTCTGATCGTTATATCACGGATCGTTTCTTGCCGGATAAAGCGATTGACTTGATTGATGAGGCTAGTTCCAAAGTGAGACTTCGCTCTTACACAATACCGCCTTCATTGAAACAGCTTGAGAACAAGCTGGAGGATATCCGTAAGGAGAAGGATGCCGCGGTTCAAAGCCAGGAGTTTGAGAAAGCAGCTGGGCTTCGCGACACGGAACAAAAGCTTCGTGAAGAACTGGATACAACGAAAAACGACTGGAAGGAAAAACAAGGTCGTTTGGATACTGAAGTAACGCCGGATGATATTGCTCAAATCGTAGCAAGCTGGACAGGAATTCCTGTGAGCAAGCTAGCGGAAGAAGAAACAGATCGTCTGCTCAAAATGGAGGACATTCTCCATGAACGCGTCATCGGACAGGAAGAAGCGGTGAAAGCCGTTAGCCGCGCGATTCGCCGTGCTAGAGCAGGCCTCAAAGATCCGAAGCGTCCAATGGGCTCCTTCATCTTCTTGGGACCTACTGGTGTGGGTAAAACTGAGCTAGCTCGTGCATTAGCAGAGTCTCTATTCGGAGACGATAACGCGGTAGTTCGGATCGACATGTCGGAATACATGGAGAAACACTCGACTTCTCGTTTGGTCGGAGCGCCTCCAGGGTATGTTGGCTATGAAGAAGGCGGCCAATTGACGGAGAAAGTTCGCCGCAAACCATACTCGGTTGTATTGCTCGATGAGATCGAGAAAGCACATCCAGAAGTTTTCAATATTCTGCTGCAAGTGCTGGAAGATGGCCGTCTGACGGATTCCAAAGGACGTACAGTCGATTTCCGCAACACATTGATCATCATGACTTCCAACGTTGGCGCGGAAATGATTAAGAAAAACTCCTCACTTGGCTTTACAGCCGCTCTGGATGCTGGTAAAGATTATACCAACATGAAAGATAAAGTGATGGGCGAGCTCAAGAAAAGTTTCCGTCCTGAATTCCTTAACCGGATCGACGAAATCATCGTCTTCCACTCTTTGGATGAGAAACATATCGCTGAAATCGTTTCTTTGATGGCGGATGATCTTCGCAAACGTCTGAAAGAACAAGAAGTTGACTTCTTGTTGACAGACAAAGCCAAAGCCTTCTTGGCCAAAGAAGGATACGATCCGACCTACGGCGCAAGACCGCTTCGCAGAGCGATTCAGAAGCATATTGAGGACCGTCTGTCTGAAGAGCTTCTCAGAGGCAACATCGCGAAGGGCGACTCCTTAACGATTGATGAGAGTGAAGGCGAGCTGGTTGTCCGGAAGGGCGAAGGCGTAGCAGCTAAATAAAAGCAAGCAAAAAAGCATTTTGCTGCATCCGTTGCTGGGTGTGGCAAAATGCTTTTTATTTTCAGATGACCTTTCATGGACTTCGTAAAAATGGTAAACTTTATTGGTAAGGATAGCCAAATATTGAATTTGAAAGATCTAAGGAGTCACTTACGTCATGAGTAAACAGAAGACGAAATTTTGCTGTCAAGAGTGCGGTTATGAATCCCCAAAATGGATGGGCAAATGCCCAGGTTGTCAATCTTGGAATACGATGGTGGAAGAAGTCGAAACGGTGGTACGTACAAAGGGGATGAATTCTTCTGCCCCTCGCACGAAAGAAAAACCGACCCCCATCATACATATAGAAAGTAGCCCAGAGCCTAGGGTTGTGACCAGCAACAAGGAATTGAATCGCGTCTTAGGCGGAGGTATTGTGCCTGGATCTTTGATTCTCGTAGGTGGAGATCCGGGAATCGGGAAATCAACGTTACTGCTCCAAACTTCTTTCGAGCTGACGCAAGCACATCAGAAGGTGCTTTATATATCGGGGGAAGAGTCCGTTAAACAGACGAAGCTTCGTGCGGATCGCTTGAATGCCTCATCTCCGCTGCTTTATGTTCTTTGTGAAACGAACCTTGAGCTTATTGAGGAAGCCATTCAAGAAATTGAACCCGATTTTCTGGTGATTGACTCTATTCAGACTGTCTACCACCCTGCCATCACATCGGCCCCGGGCACCGTTTCGCAAGTTCGGGAATGCACGGGTCACTTTATGAGAATAGCTAAGGGGAAAGGGATTGCAACGGTCCTTGTCGGCCATGTGACGAAGGAAGGCGCCATTGCGGGACCTAGGATGCTGGAGCACATGGTCGATTGTGTTCTTTACTTCGAAGGGGAGCGGCATCATTCCTACCGTGTACTCCGCGCAGTCAAGAATCGATTCGGGTCTACGAATGAAATCGGAATTTTTGAGATGCAGGAAGCAGGACTTGTCGAAGTGAGCAATCCCTCCGAGCTGTTCCTGTCCGAGAGACCGCTCGGTGTTGCCGGTTCTACCGTGGTTGCGAGTATGGAAGGAACACGTCCCGTATTGGTAGAGATTCAGGCGTTGGTTTCTTCGACGAATTTCCCATCTCCAAGAAGGATGGCGACTGGTGTCGATCACAACCGACTTTCTTTGATCATCGCCGTTTTAGAGAAACGCATGGGCATGTTCCTTCAGAATCAGGATGCTTATTTGAACGTGGCTGGCGGCGTCAAGCTTGATGAGCCTGCCGTTGATTTAGCCATTGCGATTAGTATCGCATCCAGCTTCCGGGATCATGCAACGAGACCTTTTGATGTCGTGTTCGGTGAGATCGGGTTGACCGGTGAAGTCCGTGGGGTGTCACGGATTGATCAAAGGGTGAAGGAAGCGGAGAAATTAGGATTCCGCAGAGTCATTATGCCAGAGAAAAGTTTGAAGGGGTGGACGCATCCGCCCGGTATGGAGATTATTGGGGTGAATACAGTGTCCGAAGCATTGAAAGCGGCACTGGATTAGCTCTGAATCATTCAACCTGCAAGCCTTCAGGAGGAAACTATGAGTAAAGAAGAGACAAAGCGAGACGTCATGAGCCAATTGCTGCAAATGGTAGCGCCTGGCACATCGTTCCGTGACGGTTTGGAGAATGTATTACGCGCCAAAACGGGCGGACTTATTGTTGTTGGATACAGCGCGGAAGTAAGGGAAATTGTCGACGGCGGCTTTTCGATCGATTGTGATTTTTCACCTAATTATTTATATGAACTTGCCAAAATGGATGGAGCGATCATCCTCAGCGAAGATATCAAACGTATTCTCTATGCAAATACGCAATTAATCCCGGATTCCTCCATTTCCTCATCGGAGACTGGAATCCGCCATCGGACTGCTGAACGTGTTGCGAAGCAAACCAATAAGCTGGTTGTTTCGATTTCGCAACGTCGCAATGTCATCACCCTTTATCAAGGAAACTTGCGCTATGCGCTCAAAGATATAGGCGTTATCTTAACGAAAGCCAATCAAGCCATCCAAACGTTGGAGCGGTACAAAGTGGTTTTGGATCAGTCGCTGACGAACCTGAGTGCGTCGGAGTTTGAAGAGCTGGTTACGCTCCACGATGTCACCAATGTCATTGCCCGATTTGAAATGGTGTTGCGCATTAAGGCGGAAATCAATCGCTATATTAACGAGTTGGGGAATGAAGGCCGTTTAATAAGCATGCAGTTGGAAGAACTTGTTGGCAATGCGGAACTTGAAGCGCGTTTGCTCGTAAAAGATTATGTAAGGGAATTATCCGAAGACCGAGTCAAAGAAATGCAAGCTGGCTTGAAGCGATTATCTTCGGATGAGTTGCTGGAACCGCACCAAATCATTCGATTACTCGGCTATCCGCATACAAATTCTATTGTTGAAGAACCGGTTTCCCCACGTGGGTTCAGGGTTCTTGGGAAAATACCGCGGCTTCCCTCGATCATTATTGCGAATCTTGTAGAGAAATTTGGCTACCTGCCGCACATGATGATGGCAACGATTGAAGAACTGGATGAAGTTGATGGTATCGGTGAAGTGAGGGCGCGCGCTATTAAAGAGGGCCTCAAAAGAATTCAAGAACAAGTGTTCATTGACAGACATATTTAAAGTGGATACAATCATAAAGTATCTAATGTTGAGGTTTTATAAAGTCAAGTTTAGGGCATAGTAAATCCAGAGGTGGACAAAAACATATGTTAACGAAATCAATTCCCAGTCTTTTTACAGTAGGGAACTTATTCCTAGGTGTTCTGTCGATTATTCTTGCTTTCAGTGGTGAGCATGGAGTCGCAGCTGTACTTGTCATCGTTGCCATGCTGCTTGATGGTCTTGACGGCCGTGTAGCAAGGGCATTGAATGCACAGAGTGAATTTGGTAAAGAGCTAGACTCGCTGTCAGACGTTATTTCTTTCGGTGTAGCACCTGCCTTTATCATGTATGTAGTGGCTTTTAATGATCCGAGTGTGATCAGTCCTGCATTTGCTTGGATCGTCACGGCGATCTTCCCCATTTGTGGAGCACTTCGTTTGGCTCGTTTCAACGTTGTTGCTGGTACACCTGGTTATTTTATCGGTTTGCCGATTCCTGCTGCTGGTGGTGTACTTTGTACATTAGCGTTGTTCGTGAACGAAATTAATGTCTACGTGCTTTTGGTAAGTACGATTATGTTGTCATACTTAATGGTAAGTACAGTGAAGTACCCGAACTTCAAGAAAGCGGGTATTCCTAAAGCGGCAATCTGGATTACACCCGTTATCGTTGCCGTAGCTGTCCTGATTGCAATCAAATGGCCTGAGTCCATTTCCAAAATGATCTTCGTACCGCTCCTGTTGTACGCGCTTTATGGCTTAAAAAAAAACGTTGATGGGTTTTTCATCCGAATCCGCAGAAAGAACAAGCGACGCGGTGTAGACGATTCAAACTCCGTTAAGTCCGACGTTTAATCGGCAAATGGCAAAAATAAAAAGCATTTATTTTCTTCTGATCATCTCAGAGAAAATAAATGCTTTTTTGTTTGTTCATCTTCATGTTCATGACATGTTGAAAAGTCCTAGTGTTGTGCATTTCTTGGATTCATTCTCAACGACTTGTTCCAGGTTAACATCAAGAATGTTGCTTAGTGCGGACATATAGAACAAATTCCTGCCCAGTTCACTACTGACAACCTCGATGCATTGTTCACACAAGTGACCGGATACATGAGTGCCCAGCACATCCTTAGCCTCATTCAAGGTCATCTCTGGATGGTATTCTTGCTTCGCTGCGTTGACCTGAATACATCCACATTCTGTAATGGATTTCACCACGGAACGGTTAGCAGCTGCACCGGACTGTTGAAATTTGGATAAGACATCAAGCAGACTTCGGTGACGGAGCAACAATTCGGATACTTGATCTTGAAACTGCTTTAAAGTCAAGGAGCTCATTCCATCCACCTCGGGTGTGTTGGTAACTTCCAATTTCATTATAATGGAAGCCCCTTAATATTTCAATTTTACATCTGAATAAGTGATTAACGATGGATAAATTGGAACATAATTGTAATGAAGCTTTATCAATATGTTGATGCAGGAGGTGAATCTATGATGAGGAAATGGGTACAGTTCATTTTGGCCATCATGGGTGCTAGTTTAGGATTTGGATGGAGTGATGCCATCCTTCGAACGACAGGTTTCATGAATGAGTCAGGAAAAGCAATAGTCATCAATAGTTTATGCGCGCTAGTTATGTTCATTCTTTCAGCATGGGTTGCAGGCAAGGGGATGAAGCTGCTTGTCAAAGGGGAAAGAAACGTTGCGGACATCCCTGTGTCCGATCTGCTCTCAGGTACATTAGGACTAGTAATTGGACTGCTTATATCGGTATTGATGTTCCCTGTGCTCGATCAGGTGAAGTGGGCAAGTCCTATTTTACCCTTCGTCGTCTCGGGGGTTCTAGCAGTTATGGGGTTTCGCATTGGTTACAGCAAGCGGGAAGAGCTGGTTCAGATTATTGCGATGAGCCGGGTGGTCGCTCCAGAGAAGCAGACACACCGTCCTTACGAGGAACATAAGATTCTCGATACAAGTGTCATTATTGACGGGCGTATTGCGGATATTTGCAAAACAGGATTCATCGAAGGGACCCTCGTTATACCTGAGTTTGTACTTGAAGAGCTGCAGCATATTGCGGACTCATCGGACTTGCTCAAGCGGAATCGCGGGCGGCGCGGACTTGATATTTTGAACAAAATTCAAAAGGAACTCGAAGTGAAAGTGCTGATTTATGAAGGCGATTTCGAAGAGATTTCCGAAGTAGACAGCAAGTTGGTTCGTCTGGCGAAGGTGCTGCAAGGCAAAGTGATTACGAACGATTTTAACCTGAATAAAGTCTGTGAATTGCAAGGTGTTTCCGTGCTAAATATCAACGATTTGGCGAATGCCGTGAAGCCTGTTGTGCTGCCGGGTGAAGAAATTATTGTTCAAGTCATTAAAGATGGCAAAGAGCATGGACAAGGTGTCGCTTATCTTGACGATGGCACGATGATTGTCGTAGAAGGCGGTCGTGAGTTCATTGGCATGACGCTCGAAGTGATGGTCACTAGTGTGCTGCAAACATCGGCGGGCCGAATGATTTTCGCGAAACCGAAATTATTGGAAAAAGCGCAATAAAACCAGTATGATAAGGAGATGTAACATAGCACTTACTAGTTGATAGGAAAGCTTTCGAATAGAAAGCGCTCAGTTGGAGTTGGAGGGCTTAGGACTTATGGGGAAGCTAGGGGTTATCCTCGTGGCGGCGGGCAAGGGCTCGCGCATGGGAACGGCGGAAAGCAAACAATATTTACAACTGGGACAGAAGCCAATTCTGGTACATACGTTGCAATTATTTCAAAACATACATGAAGTGAATGAAATCATTTTAGTTGTAGGCGGAAATGACGTAGAGCGCTGTACAGGCTATGTGCAGAGCTATGCGCTTTCCAAGGTCACTCATGTGCTAGCAGGCGGGGCGGAGCGTCAGGACTCCGTCAGACGGGGCCTAGAAGCCCTAGAGCAGGATACCGCTTGGGTACTCGTACATGACGGTGTTCGTCCTTTCGTCAAAAAAGAACATGTGTTCGATTGTCTATTAAAGGCGAAAGAACAGGACGCGGCTGTGCTGGCGGTACCCGTGAAGGATACGATCAAAATCGTAGATTCCGAAAAGCGAATACAATCTACACCGGATAGACGAAGCTTGTGGGCCATCCAAACCCCGCAAGCTTTTCGGCTTTCTCTTTTACAGGAGGCGCACCAGCGTGCACTTCAGGAAAACTTCCTGGGGACAGACGATGCTATGTTGGTAGAGCGTATAGGAACAACGGTGCATGTTGTTGAAGGGGACTATTACAATATCAAGATAACTACACCGGAAGATTTGCCATGGGCAGAATGGATACTACAAAACGTAAGGGGAGAGGAACAACAATGATTCGCGTAGGACAAGGATTTGATGTTCATCAGTTGGTGGAAGGCCGTAAATGTATTATTGGAGGCGTGACGATTCCTTATGAAAAGGGGCTGCTCGGCCACTCCGATGCGGATGTGCTCCTGCATGCGGTTAGCGATGCGATTCTAGGCGCGCTGGGCTTAGGAGATATCGGGAAGCACTTCCCGGATACGGCGGCGGAATTCAAGGATGCGGACAGCCTGGTCCTTTTGAAACACGTATGGCAGCTTGCCAAAGATAGAGGATATCGTCTGGGGAACACAGATTCCACGATTATTGCCCAGAAGCCGAAGATGGCACCATATATCCCGCGAATGGTTGAAATTATTGCCGATGCTTTAGAAGCGAAACCGGAGCAAGTCAATGTGAAAGCTACGACGACGGAGCAGCTAGGTTTCACGGGACGAGGCGAAGGGATTGCGGCGCAATCGGTTGTTTGTTTAATTCGAGATGTGCTAGAATAGCAGGTATTATTGGGGAGAGAGGGTATAGTCATGAACCAACCTTTACGTGTGCGCTATGCACCAAGTCCAACGGGACATTTACATATAGGCGGTGCTCGTACAGCACTTTTTGATTATTTATTGGCGCGTCGCCATGGCGGTGCCTTTGTTGTGCGGTTTGAAGATACGGATCAAACCCGTCACAAAGAATCCGGCATTGAGGATCAATTGAATGGTCTAAGATGGCTTGGATTAGAGTGGGATGAGAGCGTAGATATCGGGGGGCCGTATGGTCCTTATCGTCAGATGGAAAGACTTGATATTTATCAAACCCACCTCAACCAGCTTCTTCAAAGTGGTCATGCGTATCCTTGCTACTGTTCGGAAGCCGATTTAGAGCAGGAGCGAGCAGAACAGGAAGCGCGCGGCGAGATGGGCGGTTACTCCGGGAAATGCCGTCACTTGACGCCTGAGCAAATTGCCGCTTTTGAAGCGGAGGGCCGCAAGCCTTCGACTCGATTCCTTGTACCTGCGGACCGCATCATCGGCTTCGAAGACAAGGTTCGCGAGCATGTTGAGTTTGAATCCAATGGCATCGGCGATTTTATTATCGCGCGCCCTGACGGGATTCCTACGTATAACTTTGCTGTTATCGTGGATGACCACATGATGAAAATTAATTTGGTTATTCGCGGAGAAGAGCATCTGTCCAATACGCCTAGACAAATTCTGATGTATGAAGCTCTCGGCATGCCTGTTCCGGAATTCGCGCACTTGGCGCTGATTCTCAATCAGGACCGGAAGAAGATGAGCAAGCGGGATGAGTCTATTATCCAGTTCATCGAGCAGTACCGGGAGTTAGGTTATTTGCCGGAAGCCGTTGTGAACTTTATCGCTCTGTTGGGATGGTCTCCTGGTGGCGAAGAAGAGATGTTTACGAAGGAAGAATTGATCGCCCAGTTTGACCTCGACCGTGTGTCGAAGAGTCCAGCTGTGTTTGATATGGATAAATTGAACTGGATGAACAATGCCTATTTGAAAAAAGCTCCGCTCTCGCGCGTTGTTGAGCTGTGTGTACCTCATCTGCAAAAGGCCGGATACATCGAGCCGCAGTTGGATGAAGCGGGCCAGGCGTGGGTGACGGCTCTAATCGGCCTCAATCAAGAGAGAATGCGCTTCGCGGCGGAAATTGTCGAACTATCGAGCATCTTCTTCAAGGAAGAGCTTGTTATCGATGAGGAAGCGGCAGCTGTTTTGAAAGAAGAGCATGTGCCTGTCGTATTGACCAGCTTCTTGGGGCAAGTCGAGCAAGCTGAGTCTTTCACGGTAGAAGCAATCCCTGCTTTGTTGAAGCAAGTTCAGAAGGATACGGGTTATAAAGGGAAGCAATTGTTTATGTCGATCCGTTCTGCGCTGACAGGGCAAGTGCATGGACCTGATCTAAATGTGTCGCTTTACCTGCTTGGAAAAGAAAAAGTCGCTTCGCGTCTACGGAACTTGTTGTAATACAGGGTTCTTTTCGCTATACTTAATTCAATAAGGAACGCAATGATCAGGAGAGTACGTTTATTTAGGGATTTATCAGAGAGGATAATCGAAGCCGTCAGGCTTTGGCTGTGAGTTATCCATTCCCTGTAACCGGAAATGCACCTGGGAGCTGCCGCGCCGAATACTCGGATTCAGAGTAAGGTAGGCGCAGCCGAAATGCCCACGTTACGGGTTATTGAGTTGGGAGACTTCCGAGTCACCAAGCAGAGTGGAACCGCGATTAATTACGCCTCTGCAGCCATATGGCTGCGGGGGCTTTTTATTATACGCAGGAGTATGATTTCCTACAAAAGAAGGTGAGAGCATGTGGCGAACGATCAAATCTGATATTTCCGCCGTATTCGATAACGACCCGGCTGCACGCAGCTGGTTTGAGGTTGTGTTTACTTACTCTGGCCTGCACGCCATATGGGCCCATCGAGTCGGTCATTGGTTTTATAAAAGGAAGATGTTCACTATTGCCCGTATTGTTTCCCAGTGGAGCCGTTTCATGACAGGTATCGAGATTCATCCAGGTGCTACGATCGGCCAAAGATTGTTTATTGACCATGGGATGGGTGTCGTCATTGGGGAAACCTGTGAAATTGGCGACGATGTGATTTTGTATCAAGGGGTAACACTGGGGGGAACTGGGAAAGAAAAGGGTAAGAGACACCCAACTATTGGCAATAATGTAGTTATTGGATCAGGTGCCAAAATTTTGGGCTCCTTCCTTGTTGGCGAGAATTCACGAATTGGCTCCAATGCGGTCGTTATCCAAGAGGTTCCTTCGAACAGTACCGTTGTAACGATGCCTGCTAAGCTTGTGAAGCGGGATGGTGTGCGTGTGAACCGGTTGGACCATGGCAATTTGCCGGATCCGATTATTGATATATTCCAGGAAATGCAGCAGCAAATTAATGAATTACGAAGACAGTTAGAACTAGAACGGGTTAAGAATGGAGGAGCGAGAGAACATGACGCTCAGAATGTATAATACGCTAACACGCAAGAAGGAAGAGTTTGTGCCTTTAGAACCAGGTAAGGTAAAGATGTATGTGTGCGGCCCGACCGTATACAATTATATCCATATTGGCAATGGCAGACCGGTCATTTTCTTCGATGTTGTACGCCGCTTTTTAGAGTCTCAGAACTATGAAGTCACTTATATTACAAACTTTACCGATGTGGATGATAAAATGATTCGTAAAGCCGAGGAAATGGCTGTTACCGTTCCGGAGCTGGCAGAAACTTTCATTGCCGCCTTCTTGGAGGATATCCAAACGCTTGGGGTACATGACGCTACTTTGAATCCCCGCGTAACGGAAAATATTCAAGAAATCATTGAATTTATCGCTGCTTTAGTTGAGAAAGGCTTCGCTTATGAAGCACGCGGCGACGTCTATTACCGGACGACCAAATTCGCTGAATACGGCAAGCTTTCACATCAAAATCTGGAAGAACTCCAATACGGAATTCGCATTGAAGTGGATGACCGCAAAGAGAATCCGCAGGATTTTGTTCTTTGGAAAGCGGCCAAACCGGGAGAGATCTATTGGGATAGCCCTTGGGGCCAAGGTCGTCCGGGCTGGCATATCGAGTGCTCTGCGATGGTGCGCAAATATCTGGGCGAAACGATTGATATTCACGGCGGCGGTCAAGATCTGACGTTCCCGCATCATGAGTGCGAAATTGCCCAAACCGAAGCGGTGACTGGTCATCCAATGGCCAATTACTGGTTGCACAATGCGTTCCTTAACATTGATAATGAAAAAATGTCCAAATCGCTGGGGAATGGCATTCTCATCCGCGATCTTGTGAAGCAAATCAAACCGGAAGTTTTCCGTTTCTTTATGTTATCCGCTCACTACCGCAATCCGTTGAACTTCAGCGATGAGAGCCTCAAACAAGCGGCTAATGCGTTGGAGCGCATTCAAAATGCAAATGATAACCTGAAGCATCGTCTGGCCACAGCCTCAATAACAGGCGAGATCGAGGCTGCTCATACGGAGCGTGTAGCGGCGATTGCCAGTCAGTTCGTCGAGAAGATGAACGACGACTTTAATACCCCGGATGCGATCACGGCGGTGTTCGACCTCGTTGCAGAAGCGAATCTGTACCTGCAGCAGGAGCGGGTGAATGCTGCCGCTTTGCGAATGTTCCTGGATCAGCTGCAGGTATTTGATCAGACGTTGGGGATTTTATCGAAACAGGCTGACGAATTGTTGGACGAAGAAATTGAGCAGTTGATTGTCGATCGGACGGAAGCGAGGAAGTCGAAGAACTGGGCACGTGCGGACGAAATCCGCGATCTGCTCACAGAGAAAGGGATATTCCTTGAGGATACACCGCAGGGAATTCGTTGGCGCCGCAAATGAGTGAAACTTTTACTGATGCTGCGAATCTGTTCGTTTTTCCGCCGTCCAAGAGCCCTCATTTGCTGAATCCTCTTGTGCTTGCCTATATTGGCGATGCCGTCTATGAGGTCTATATTCGGCAATATGTGATTTCTGGCGGGAACCATCGGCCCAATCATTTGCACAAAGCAGCGACCGGCTATGTATCGGCTAAGGCGCAATCCAAGGTGTTGGATGCGTTGATGCCGATGCTGACGGAAGAAGAGATTGACATGGTGAAGCGCGGACGCAATGCCAAATCAGGAACGACAGCCAAAAACGCGGATGTGCTTGAATATCGGCATAGCACCGCGTTTGAGTGCTTAGTTGGATATTTGTATTACAAGCAATCTTTTGAGCGGTTGAAGGAAATATTGGATTTTGTTCTGGCACATAAGAATCAAGCTTAGTCCATTTTGGATGTAAGTTTTGTTAAACGAGGAGTTTTTAGGAGGAAGCAAGAGATGGATGAGGAATATATTGGCGGGAAGCACTCCGTAATGGAGGCGATCCGTGCCGGTCGAACAATTAACAAAATTTGGATTGCTGAGAATGCACAGAAGCAATTCGCTGGCCCGATTGTAGCGGAGGCCAAAAATTTAGGGATTCTTGTACAATTTACAGATAAACGCAAGCTTGATCAAATGGTAGAAGGGCTTCAGCACCAAGGAGTTATAGCGCAAGTAGCAGCCTATGAATACGTAGAAGTAGAAGATATTCTTGCTATAGCTAAAGCGCTTGGCCAGGATCCTTTTATCCTCATTCTTGATGAGATTGAAGATCCGCATAATCTGGGTTCGATCCTGCGAACAGCGGATTGCACGGGAGTTCACGGTGTCATTATTCCCAAAAGACGTTCCGTAGGGCTGACAGCTACGGTTTCCAAGACATCGGCGGGAGCGGTAGAGTATGTTCCTGTTGCTCGAGTAACCAATATCTCGCAGACTATCGAGCAGCTCAAAGAGCAGGGAGTTTGGGTCGCGGGAACGGATGTGACTGCAGCGCAAGATGTATATAAAGCGAATTTCAGTATGCCCATAGCTCTTGTCATTGGCAACGAGGGGAAGGGTGTTGGAAGGTTGATTAAAGAGAGATGTGACTTCTTAGTTAAACTGCCGATGGCGGGACATGTGAACTCTCTGAATGCTTCTGTTGCCGCGGGTGTTTTGATGTATGAAGTGGTTCGCCAACGAAATAAGAGTTAAAGCAGATGGAAGAGTTTCTAATCGTAGACGGCTACAATATCATAGGCGCATGGCCTGAACTGAGTAAGCTGAAGGATACCGACCTGGAAGGGGCCCGCGATAAGTTAATTCATATGCTGGCGGAATACCAATCGTACTCGGGTATGAAGGTATACCTGGTTTTTGACGCTTACATGGTACCGGGGCTTGGGAAGAAGTATGTACAGAGCAAGTTGAACGTCCTCTACACCAAAGAGAAGGAAACCGCGGATGAACGGATCGAACGATTGGTTACGAATCTGATGGGAAGACGTAAACAAATCTATGTGGCCACCTCCGATATGATTGAGCAGCATGTTATTTTCGGTAAAGGAGCTCTTCGATTGCCGGCTGGTGAACTTCTCATCAAAATCAAACAGAATCGCAAAGAAGTTCGAGACCGCATTCAACCAGAAACGACAGCGAAACGCAATCCGTTTGAAGGCAAATTGAGCAACGAGTTGAAGGCGCAGTTCGAACGATGGCGAAGAGGGGAGTAATCCTCCAAATGCTAGAAATGGTGGGGGTCCCCGTTGACGGTGTGAGATTTCATCATGTATACTTAACCTAAACTTTTAATGTGAATCTGGGTAGTCCTGCAGGCCGGAGGGATTGTTGGTGAGTGTCGACCTCAAAGAACTGAGAATGTATGATTATGACCTCAAGCCAGATGAAGACATTGTCGAGGCAGTCCGTGAAGGCAGTAGCGAAGCGTTGGAATATCTTATCAACAAATATAAGAATTTCGTGCGTGCCAAAGCACGTTCTTATTTTTTGATAGGTGCAGACCGAGAAGATATTGTGCAGGAAGGAATGATAGGTTTATATAAATCTATCCGCGACTTCCGAGGAGACAAGCTTGCTTCTTTTAAAGCCTTTGCTGAACTGTGCATTACCCGACAGATCATCACGGCGATTAAGACAGCAACACGTCAGAAGCACATTCCTCTTAATTCCTACGTGTCACTGGACAAGCCTATCTATGATGAAGATTCTGATCGTACGCTGCTTGACGTCATCAGCGGTTCCAGGGTCACAGATCCTGAGGAGCTTGTGATTAATCAAGAAGAATTTACGGGACTTGAAGATAAAATGGGAGAGATATTGAGTGAATTAGAGCGTAGGGTTCTTATGCTCTATCTCGATGGGAGATCCTACCAAGAAATTGCGGTGGACCTTGATCGTCATGTCAAGTCGATTGACAATGCTCTTCAACGTGTGAAACGCAAGCTTGAACGCTATTTGGAAGTTAGAGATTTATAGAATGTGCCCGCGCTGCCTTGCTTGGTCTTGGCTGCGCGGGCCTTTTATTTGTACGAGGTTTATTATCATACCGGAGCGTCTATACTGATATTACTCTTGCGATTGTGAGACTTCTTCCTTGACACTCTGTAACCGGTTGTGATAAAGTATTTCAGGTAGCCCTAAAAGTCGCTTTCTTTTTGACGCGCTTCGAAGGGCTTTAATTAGAACGTGTCTGTAGGAGGTGTACATCATGCGGGTCATCATCACATTAGCGTGCACAAATTGCAAACAAAGAAACTATGCATCCACTAAAAATAAGCGCAACAATCCCGACCGTATTGAGTTGAAGAAATATTGCAAATTTTGCAATGAACATACTGCTCATCGCGAGACTAGGTAGTTCTTTGGAGGTGTAGTTTGTGGGGTTCTTGGCTAGAATGAGACAAAGCTTCGGATCCACTTTTTCCTTCTTCACCGACAGTTGGACAGAACTCAAAAAGGTCAAGTGGCCAAGTCGCAAAGAGATGATCACCTATACGCTTGTTGTGTTGGGTACTGTAGCTTTTGTTGCTATTTATTTTTTTGTGCTGGATCTTGGAATTTCTGAGTTGCTGCGCCTTGTTTTTAAATAAACAGGACTATAGGTGAATTTATTCATGGAAAAAAGATGGTACGTCGTACATACCTATTCAGGGTATGAGAACAAAGTGAAAGCCAACCTGGAGAAACGTGTTGAATCCATGGAAATGACGGACAAGATCTTCCGTGTGCTTGTGCCTATGGAAGAGGAACTGGTAAATAAAGACGGCAAGAAAAAAGTCGTCATGCGTAAAGTTTATCCAGGTTATGTTCTCGTAGAAATGATTCAGACGGACGACTCTTGGTACGTAGTTCGTAATACGCCAGGAGTCACTGGATTCGTAGGCTCTACGGGATCCGGCTCTAAACCGACTGCATTATTACCTGAGGAAGTTGAATCTATTTTGAAGCATATGGGAATGGAAGAGCCGAAGGCGAAGATCGACTTCGAACTCAAAGAGACCGTACGCGTCAAGGTGGGACCTTTCGCAAACTTTGTCGGATCTGTTGAGGAAATTGTGGCTGACAAGGGTAAACTTAAGGTGCATGTCAACATGTTTGGTAGGGAAACCCCGCTTGAGCTCGATTTCGACCAAGTGGAAAAGCTATAACACAAGACAACCAAGGGTTTCTACCAGGTCTATTCCTCGGGATAGACCTTCGTTAGTGGGATCTATATTATAAACAGGAGGTGTCTAACATGGCAAAAAAGGTTATTAAAATCGTGAAGCTTCAAGTTCAAGCTGCGAAAGCAAATCCAGCACCACCGATCGGTCCAGCATTGGGTCAAGCAGGTGTGAACATTATGGCTTTCTGTAAAGAGTTTAACGCTCGTACTGCTGATCAAGTAGGCCTTATCATTCCGGTTGAGATTACAGTATTCGAGGATCGTTCCTTTACATTCATCACTAAAACGCCTCCGGCTGCAGTTCTTCTTCGCGTCGTTGCTGGTATCGAAAAAGGATCCGGTGAACCAAACAAAAAGAAAGTTGCAACTGTGAAACGTGCAAAAGTTCGCGAAATCGCAGAACAAAAAATGCCTGACCTGAATGCTGCATCCGTTGAGGCTGCAATGCGTATGGTTGAAGGTACAGCTCGCAGCATGGGAATCACTATCGAAGATTAATTCCGCAAGGAATGCGGCTGTGTAAACCGCGGTTTACGTAGAAGTTTTCTTGGAAAACTTTGAGGTCGCTCGGTGGGAGGATTATCCGCTAATACCACTAAGGAGGATATACATTATGCCTAAACACGGTAAGAAATACCGCGAAGTATCTCAGCTTGTTAATGCTGAAACTTTGTACGATCCGTCAGAAGCAATCGAGCTTGTTAAGAAAACAGCTCCTGCTAAATTTGATGAAACTGTAGATGTTGCAGTTCGTCTGGGTGTAGACCCAAGAAAACAAGACCAGGCTGTTCGTGGTGTCGTAGTACTTCCACACGGTACTGGTAAAACGAAACGTGTACTTGTATTTGCTAAAGGCGAGAAAGCGAAAGAAGCTGAAGCAGCTGGTGCAGATTTTGTTGGTGATGCTGACATGATCAACAAAATTCAACAAGGTTGGTTCGAGTTCGACGTTTGCGTAGCTACTCCAGACATGATGAGCGAAGTTGGTAAACTGGGTCGTATCCTCGGGGGTAAAGGTTTAATGCCGAACCCTAAAGCAGGAACAGTTACTTTCGACGTTACGAAAGCTGTTCAGGAGATCAAAGCTGGTAAAATCGAGTACCGTCTTGACAAAGCAGGACAAATTCATGCTCCACTTGGTAAAGTATCTTTCGATGCAGACAAGTTGAACGAAAACTTCAAAGCATTGGTTGATGCGCTTGTAAGAGCGAAACCAGCAGCTGCTAAAGGTGTTTACCTGAAAAACATTGCTGTATCCTCCACAATGGGACCAAGTGTTCGAGTGAACGTAAGCTCCTTCAGATAAGTAATAGCTTCCAGTTGACTTCGGTTGCTGGGCGTGATACTCTATCAAAGGTCATAAAAATGAATATGCAAACCGTAGACAGTAGGTGCCTCGTGCTTAATTTCCTACCGAGGTGTTATGATATATATAGCGATTTCTTTGTACATCAGGGAAAAAGTGAACACATCATGCCTTCGTAGCGTCTACGAAGGCATTTCTTATTGTTATAAGGAATGCTGATGCTCCTACAGTTTGTGATATTGAATCATAAATGCATAAGAAGTGAGGTGTACTATGGCAAACGCGAAAATTCTTGCAGAGAAACAACAAGCGGTAGCTGAAGTAACTGAAAAGTTCAAAGCTAGTGCTTCTACAATCATCGCTGACTACCGCGGTTTGAACGTAGCTCAAGTAACTCAGCTGCGTAAAACCCTGCGCGAAGCTGGTATTGAATTCGTAGTTCTCAAGAACTCGTTGGCTAGACGCGCATCGGCAAATGCTGAACTAAGTGAATTGGATGAGTACCTAACAGGTCCTACTGCCATTGCTTTCAGCAAAGACGATCTAGTTGCTCCAGCGAAAATCTTGACTGAATTTGCGAAAAAGAATGATCAATTGAGCGTAAAAGGTGGCGTGGTCGAAGGCCGCGTAGTTGGATACGATCAAATTAAAGCACTTGCTGAACTTCCATCCAGAGATGGTCTTCTCTCCATGTTGCTTAGCGTTCTTCAAGCTCCTGTTCGTAACTTTGCACTTGCTGTTAAAGCAGTTGCTGAGAAAAAAGAAGCTGAAGGTCAAGCTTAATTTCAGTTTACGAAGTGTTTTACAACAACAAACTAATTTATTAATGATAATGGAGGTTTAACCATGAGCACAAATGCAACGATCCTAGAAGCAATCAAAGGCATGACAATCTTGGAATTGAACGACCTGGTTAAAGCAATTGAAGAAGAGTTTGGCGTAACAGCAGCAGCTCCAGTAGCAGCTGGCGGTGGCGCAGCAGTAGCAGTAGAAGAAGCTCAAACTGAGTTTGATGTTATCTTGACTAGCGCTGGTGCTTCCAAAATCAACGTAATTAAAGTAGTTCGCGAAATCACAGGTCTTGGCCTGAAAGAAGCGAAAGACCTAGTTGACGGCGCTCCAAAACCAGTAAAAGAAAAAGTTAGCTCCGAAGAAGCAGAAGCTGTTAAAGCTAAGCTTACAGAAGCTGGCGCATCTGTAGAAGTTAAGTAATTTCTTTTCAGGAAACCTCTTGAAGCTTGCCTTCAAGAGGTTTTTTTACCTAAGCTTTTACCCTTAGGAAAGCCTTAGGAACGCTCGCAGTTATTTGATTTTCCTATTGGTAAAAATGAGGAGGGAATCTTAACGTGTCAGAGCATTATTATACGCAGCGTCCTACAGTTAAGCATGATGTCAATGTAGCGCAAGAGGAACTGCGTGGCAGAAAGTACACATTCCTGACGGATGCTGGCGTCTTTTCGAAAAAAGGTGTGGATTTTGGAAGCAAACACTTAATTGAAACGATGCAGTTGAAAGAGGATGCTAAGGTGCTTGATGTTGGTTGTGGTTATGGACCGATTGGCTTATCAGCAGCGGTGATGTGTCCGAAGGGGCATGTGACAATGGTCGACATTAATGAACGGGCTATTGAGCTAAGTACTGAAAATGCGCGGCGCAATGGAATTACTAATGTGTCGATCCTACAGAGCGATCTTCTGGAGCAGGTAAAAGAGCAGCGTTTTGACGTCGTGCTCACCAATCCTCCGATTCGTGCCGGCAAGGAAGTTGTGCACCGCATTTTTACAGATGCCTATGATTGTTTGGTTGATGGCGGATCGATATGGGTTGTCATTCAGAAAAAACAAGGTGCGCCTTCAGCGATGAAGAAACTTGAGTCTGTCTACAGCGAAGTTGTCGAAGTGTCCAAGGACAAAGGGTATAAAATACTCAAGGCCACAAAGTAAGGCTTCAGTATTATGTAAGCTGAAGTCTTATCTGACAATCGTGGAAATTAGTTTGACTTGATTTTTCATATGTGGTATTATTAAAAAATGTCAGTATTAAGATGGGACACATGTCTTTAGTTAACAAAAATGTCAAGTCTTTTTTTCCTCCAGGATGAATAAAATTTGAACTCGTAACGTATAATGTTTGAATTTTAGGAAACTCTAACAGGATGGGAAGAAATATTTGGAAAGTCTTATTGATTACAGGGAAAAATCTTCATCCATACAGTCGCTTAATTCGGACGGGCTCCAATAACGGAGGCGTCCTGAGTGTACGTCGGTCGAAGTTTTTCTTCTTCTTTTTATTTATTGAGTAGAGTTGAGGGGTGAATGAAAGTTGGCGGGACATCTTGTTCAATTTGGACGACGTAAACGCAGGACTTATGCACGAATTAATGAGGTGCTGGGCATTCCAAACCTGATTGAAATCCAGCAAAAATCGTATGAGTGGTTTTTGGAAGAGGGATTACGTGAGATGTTTCAGGATATCTCTCCGATTCAAGATTTCACAGGTAACCTAGTACTGGAGTTTATTGACTATAGCTTAGGCGATCCTAAGTATTCGGTTGATGAATCCAAAGAACGCGACGTAACCTATGCGGCGCCGTTAAGAGTCAAAGTCCGTTTGATTAATAAGGAAACCGGCGAGGTCAAGGAACAGGAAGTGTTCATGGGGGATTTCCCTATTATGACCGATACGGGAACGTTCATTATTAACGGTGCGGAGCGTGTAATCGTCTCCCAGCTCGTTCGTTCCCCCAGTGTTTATTATAGCACGAAAGTGGATAAAAACGGCAAAAAAACTTACACGGCAACGGTTATTCCGAACCGTGGGGCTTGGTTGGAGCTTGAGACGGATGCGAAGGATATTATCTATGTTCGTATCGATCGCACGCGCAAAATTCCAGTTACGGTATTGCTTCGTTCTTTAGGATTTGGCACAGATGCAGAGATTTTGGATTTGCTCGGTGACAACGAATATATCCGTAATACGCTCGATAAAGATAACACGGATTCTACGGAAAAAGCGTTAATCGAAATCTATGAGCGTCTTCGTCCGGGTGAGCCGCCTACGCTTGATAATGCAAGAAGCTTGATCGTTGCTCGTTTCTTTGATCCGAAGCGTTATGATTTGGCTAACGTAGGTCGTTACAAAATCAATAAAAAATTACACATCAAAAATAGATTGTTCAACCAACGTTTAGCTGAAACTTTGGTAGATTCCGAAACGGGAGAAATCATCGCCGAAGCAGGACAATTGCTGGATCGTCGTGTATTAGACGAAATCCTTCCTTTTATCGAAAAAGGAGCAGGCTACAAAGAGTTCTCCATTCCAAAAGGTGTAACTGGCGCGGATACAATCCCTGTTCAGTGCATTAATGTGTACTCACCTACAGAAGAAGGCAAGGTTGTTAAAGTAATCTCTAACGGGGTTATCGACAAACAAGTTAAAAACATCACGCCTGCCGATATCATTTCATCCATTAACTATTTCATCAACTTGCTGCATGGCATCGGGAATACGGATGATATTGACCACTTAGGTAACCGTAGACTTCGTTCCGTTGGTGAGTTGCTGCAAAACCAATTCCGTATCGGTTTATCCCGTATGGAACGTGTTGTTCGTGAACGTATGTCCATTCAAGACGCGAATGTCATTACCCCACAAGCATTGATCAACATTCGACCTGTTATTGCGTCGATTAAAGAGTTCTTTGGTAGCTCTCAGCTTTCTCAATTTATGGACCAAACGAACCCGCTTGCTGAGTTGACGCACAAAAGACGTCTATCTGCACTCGGACCGGGCGGTTTGACGAGAGAGCGCGCAGGGATGGAAGTTCGTGACGTGCATCACTCTCACTATGGCCGTATGTGTCCAATTGAGACTCCAGAGGGACCGAACATTGGTTTGATCAACTCTTTGTCTACGTTTGCCCGTATTAATGAGTATGGCTTCATTGAAGCTCCATACCGTTGGGTAGATCCGAAGACGGGAACTGTTACTGACCAAATCGCTTACCTGACTGCTGACGAAGAAGATAACTACGTTATCGCGCAAGCGAACGCGCAGTTAACGGAAGATAACAAGTTTGTTGATTCAGCGATTATCGTACGTTACAAGGATGATAACTTAACGCTGCCGGTTGAACGTGTCGACTATATGGACGTTTCTCCGAAGCAAGTTGTTTCCGTTGCGACTGCGTTAATTCCGTTCCTTGAAAACGATGACTCCAACCGTGCGTTGATGGGATCCAACATGCAGCGTCAAGCGGTACCGCTTTTGATTCCAAAAGCACCTCTTGTTGGTACAGGTATGGAGCACAAAGTCGCTAAGGACTCGGGAGTATGTATTGTCTCCAAATTTGATGGAATTATTGAGAAAGCTGCTGCAAATGAAATTTGGCTGCGCCGCCAGGAAATGGTAGACGGCAAATTGGTTAGCGGTAATATCGTCAAATATAAGCTTCACAAATTCATGCGTTCCAACCAAGGTACGTGCATTAATCAACGCCCGATCGTGAAGAAGGGTCAATTGATTAAAGCTGGAGATATTCTTGCTGATGGACCATCGACCGAGCAAGGCGAATTGGCTTTGGGTCGTAACGTTGTCGTTGCCTTCATGACTTGGGAAGGTTACAACTACGAGGATGCGATCTTGTTAAGCCAGAAGCTTGTGAAAGAAGATGTCTACACATCCATTCACATTGAGGAATATGAGTCAGAAGCACGTGACACGAAGCTGGGACCTGAAGAGATTACACGCGATATCCCGAACGTTGGGGAAGATGCGTTGAAGAATCTTGACGAGCGCGGAATTATCCGTGTCGGTGCTGAGATCGGCGCAGGCGATATCCTTGTTGGTAAAGTAACACCTAAGGGTGTAACTGAACTTACTGCGGAAGAAAGATTGCTGCATGCGATCTTCGGAGAGAAAGCTCGTGAAGTTCGTGATACGTCCCTTCGCGTACCGCATGGTACAGATGGTATCGTTGTTGATGTGAAAGTATTTACTCGTGAGAACGGCGATGAGCTGCCTCCAGGCGTGAACCAACTCGTACGTGTCTACATTGCGCAAAAACGGAAAATTTCCGAAGGCGACAAAATGGCGGGACGTCATGGTAACAAAGGGGTAGTAGCACGTATTCTCCCTGAAGAAGATATGCCTTTCCTTCCGGATGGTACGCCGGTTGAAGTTGTACTGAATCCACTAGGGGTTCCTTCTCGGATGAACATCGGTCAAGTGCTTGAAGTCCACTTAGGTATGGCTTCCAAGTACCTTGGTATCCACGCAGCTACGCCTGTATTCGACGGAGCGCGTGAGTACGACGTATTTGATGCAATGGAAGAAGCCGGCATGCAACGCAGCGGTAAAACGATTCTGTACGATGGTCGTACAGGGGAGTCGTTCGAACGTGAAGTTACGGTTGGCGTCATGTACATGATCAAATTGGCACACATGGTTGATGATAAAATCCATGCCCGTTCCACAGGACCTTACTCCCTTGTTACTCAGCAGCCGCTGGGTGGTAAAGCACAGTTTGGTGGACAACGTTTCGGGGAGATGGAGGTGTGGGCGCTTGAAGCATACGGTGCTGCCTATACGCTGCAAGAAATTCTTACTGTGAAGTCCGATGACGTCGTGGGACGTGTGAAAACATATGAGTCCATTGTCAAAGGTGAGAATGTTCCAGAACCGGGTGTTCCGGAATCATTCAAAGTTTTGATCAAAGAACTTCAAAGCTTAGGTATGGATGTCAAAATCCTTTCCGGCGACGAAGAAGAGATCGAAATGCGAGAAGCCGATGATGACGATGAAGTCACTAGCGATAAATTAAACCTAAATTTAGAGGGCTCTGAATTAGGAGTCAACGAATAAAGAACGCCACAATAGATCGAGATCGATTCACTGCATAGTGGGTTTAAATTCTTAAAGGAGGGTTGCTCCTTGATGGACGTTAACAACTTCGAGTTTATGAAAATCGGTTTGGCATCACCCGATAAAATTCGCTCTTGGTCCCGTGGGGAAGTAAAGAAGCCGGAAACCATTAACTACAGAACTTTAAAGCCTGAGAAAGAAGGTCTTTTCTGTGAAAAGATCTTCGGGCCAACCAAAGATTGGGAATGTCATTGCGGTAAATACAAACGCGTCCGTTACAAGGGCGTCGTTTGTGACCGTTGTGGTGTTGAAGTAACCCGCCAAAAAGTGCGCCGCGAGCGTATGGGTCACATCGAGCTTGCAGCTCCTGTATCCCATATCTGGTACTTTAAAGGTATCCCAAGCCGCATGGGGCTTGCGTTAGATATGTCTCCAAGATCTTTGGAGGAAATCATCTACTTCGCTTCCTACGTGGTAACTGATCCAGGGGATACACCTTTGGAGAAAAAGCAGTTGCTTTCCGAAAAAGAGTACCGTAGCTACCGTGAGAAGTATGGCTATGCGTTCCAGGCTGGTATGGGTGCTGAAGCCGTTAAAAAGCTTCTGATCGATATCGACATCGAACGTGAAGTAGATACACTCAAAGAAGAATTGAAAACAGCGCAAGGTCAACGACGTAATCGTGCGATCAAGCGCTTGGAAGTTATGGAAGCTTTCCGTAACTCGAAGAACCTTCCAGGTTGGATGATTCTAGATGTACTTCCTGTCATCCCGCCGGAGCTTCGTCCGATGGTACAGCTTGACGGAGGACGCTTCGCGACTTCCGACTTGAATGATCTCTATCGCCGAGTTATCAATCGTAACAACCGTCTCAAAAGATTGCTCGACCTAGGGGCACCGGACATCATCGTTCAAAATGAGAAGCGCATGCTGCAAGAAGCAGTAGATGCTCTTATCGACAACGGTCGTCGCGGCCGTCCGGTAACGGGTCCAGGTAACCGTCCATTGAAATCCCTCAGCCACATGCTGAAAGGTAAACAAGGGCGTTTCCGTCAAAACTTGCTCGGTAAACGTGTTGACTACTCCGGTCGTTCCGTTATCGTAGTAGGTCCTAACCTGAAGATGTACCAATGTGGTCTTCCGAAGGAAATGGCGCTTGAATTATTCAAGCCTTTCGTAATGAAGGAGCTTGTGAATAAAGGGTTGGCCCATAACATTAAGAGTGCGAAACGTAAAGTCGAGCGCGTAAGTCCAGATGTATGGGATGTTCTTGAAGAAGTCATTAAGGAGCACCCGGTTCTTCTGAACCGTGCCCCCACACTGCACAGACTCGGGATTCAGGCGTTCGAGCCGATTCTCGTTGAAGGTCGTGCCATCAAGCTGCATCCGCTCGTATGTACAGCGTATAACGCTGACTTCGACGGTGACCAAATGGCGGTCCACGTTCCATTGTCATCTGAAGCTCAAGCTGAAGCTCGTCTGCTAATGCTGGCATCAGGTAACATTTTGAACCCGAAAGACGGTAAACCGGTTGTTACGCCTTCACAGGATATGGTTCTTGGAAGCTTCTATTTAACAACGGATAACAAATTTGCTAAAGGTGCTGGTTCTATCATTAGAACTGTACATGAAGCAATCTCGTCCTACCAATCGGGCAAAATGGCGTTGCATGCACGTGTTGCGATTCCGGCTAAAGCGTTGAACAAAACTAGCTTTACCGAAAAACAACAAAATGCGATGTTGATTACGACAATCGGTAAAATCATTATGAACGAAATCTATCCAAGTGATTTCCCGTTCATCAATGAGCCTACCAAAACGAACTTGCTGAATGGTATTCCGGATTCTCACTTTGTATTTGACAAAGGTGCTAATCTAAGAGCCATCATGCTTGAGCGTCCTGAGAATAAAGCGGTTGGTAAGGAATACCTTGGCTCCATCATTGCTGAGTGTTTCCGTAAATACCACACGACGCAAACATCGATGATCCTTGATAAAATTAAAGAGCTTGGATTCACGTATTCCACTAAAGCGGGTATTACCGTAGCTGTCTCTGACGTAGTTGTTCCGACTGAAAAAGAAGGAATTCTTAAAGATTGTGAAGAGAAAGTACGCGTAGTAACGAACCAATACCGCCGCGGTTTGATTACGGATGAAGAGCGTTATGACCGTGTTATCGCGATCTGGAGTAAAGCGAAGGATGAAATCACAGATATTCTGATGAAATCCCTTGATAAATACAACTCCATTTCTATGATGGTTGAGTCCAAAGCACGGGGTAACAAATCACAGATTACACAGCTTGGCGGTATGCGTGGTTTGATGGCGAATCCATCCGGTAAAATTATGGAGTTGCCGATTAAATCGAACTTCCGTGAAGGTCTGACAATCTTGGAGTACTTTATCTCCACGCACGGTGCGCGTAAAGGTCTTGCCGATACAGCGCTTCGTACAGCTGACTCCGGTTACTTGACTCGTCGTCTCGTAGACGTAGCGCAGGACGTTATCGTTCGTGAGGACGATTGCGGTACGGATAAAGGTTTCATGGTTAGCAAAATCCAAGACGGTAAAGAGGTTATTGAGGATCTCTACGACCGTATTGAAGGTCGCTATGCATTTGAAACGGTTCGTAATCCACAAACAGGCGAAGTTATCGTTCAACGCAACGAATTGATCGAGTCTGAAATTGCGGATGCGATTATCGATGCTGGCATTGAAAGACTTCAAATTCGTTCCGTTCTTAGCTGCCGTACGAACCACGGCGTTTGTAAGAAATGTTATGGACGCAACTTGGCGACTGGCCAATTCGTTGAGATCGGTGAGGCTGTAGGTATTATTGCCGCTCAATCCATCGGTGAGCCAGGAACACAGTTGACAATGCGTACGTTCCATACCGGTGGTGTTGCCGGAGACGATATTACGCAAGGTTTGCCGCGTATTCAAGAGCTTTTCGAAGCTCGGAATCCGAAAGGTCAAGCGATCATTTCCGAGATCGACGGTGTCGTCAAAGAAATCCGCGAAGCCAAAGATCGTCGTGAAATTGAAGTCCAAGGTGAAGCGGAATCCAAGGTATATGCAGTTCCTTACGGTTCCCGCGTACGTGTATCCCTGAACCAACAAGTGGAAGCCGGAGACGAGCTGACAGACGGATCTATCGATCCGAAAGAAATGCTTCGCATCAAAGGTATCCGCGGCGTGCAGAACTACATTCTGCAAGAGGTTCAACGTGTTTACCGTAACCAAGGGGTAGAAATTAACGATAAGCATATTGAAGTTATGGTTCGTCAAATGTTGCGGAAAATCCGCATCGTTGATGCTGGAGACACAACTCTGCTTCCAGGTTCCTTCGTAGACATTCATGAATATGAAGCAGCCAACAAAGTAGCCTTGTTCGCCGGCAATGAGCCAGCCGTTGCAAGACCTATCTTGCTCGGTATCACCAAAGCGTCTCTTGAAACTGATTCCTTCTTGTCTGCGGCGTCCTTCCAAGAAACAACTCGTGTCTTGACGGATGCAGCTATCAAAGGTAAGGTCGACCAATTGCTTGGTCTGAAAGAGAACGTTATTATCGGTAAACTCATTCCTGCAGGAACGGGTATGCCTCGTTACCGGAACATCCGTATTACGGATCCTAACGAAGTGCTCGTGCAAGATGAGGATCTCGAAAAAGAAACAGTAGCCGTTGAATAACGACTATTCATCTGAGAGGGATGGCCACATGTGCTGTCCCTCTTGGTTTTTCTTGGGAATCTATGATTATGTCAAAAGATAAGAAGTTCTTCCTTGACACTGGAACACCAAAATGCTAATATATCGTAGTGTGCCTAAGTTGATATTCTTTCCTTTCTCTGGAGGGGGTGCCTTATGTCTTATGATAAAGTCAAACAGGCGAAGAATATAAGTGTAGGGACGAAGAAAGTCACTAAGACGGTCGAGCAAGACAGGGCTGTTGAAGTTTTTGTTTCTAAAGATGCAGATCCGCGATTGACGATAAAGCTGGTAGCTCTCTGTAATCAAAAGGGTGTGCCAATAACCTACGTAGATTCTATGAAGATGCTAGGTAAAGCATGTGGAATTGAAGTTGGAGCTGCGGTAGCAGCTGTTGTAAATGAATAAACGCTCAAGACGTTTTTGTTAGTGGGATAGCGTACATAAGTTTTCGTGACTTTTTGCTGCTGCCCTTGGCAAAGACTTTCTCTTTGCTCATTTATGACTCGCCTGGATCTGTGGGCTTGCAAGAAGTTTATCATGTTATGAATGTAGGGAGGAGGTGGCGATATGCCAACAATTAACCAACTAGTACGTAAAGGTCGTCAAGCGAAGGTGGATAAGTCTAAATCACCAGCTTTGCAAAAAGGTTTTAACGCTTTGAAAAGAGAAGCAACGGATTTGAGTGCACCTCAAAAACGTGGTGTCTGCACGCGTGTAGGTACTATGACTCCTAAGAAGCCTAACTCCGCACTTCGTAAATATGCTCGTGTTCGTTTAACGAACCGTGTAGAGGTGACAGCATACATTCCAGGTATCGGTCACAACCTGCAAGAGCACAGTGTTGTATTGATCCGTGGAGGTAGAATTAAAGATCTTCCAGGGGTACGTTATCACATCGTGCGTGGCGCGCTGGATACTTCCGGTGTTAACAACCGTAAGCAATCCCGTTCCAAATACGGTACTAAACGTCCGAAAGTAAAAAAATAAGAAATAATAATCAGGGATGATTCTTATAAGAAAGGGGGATAACTATGCCTCGTAAAGGTCCAGTTACTCGCAGAGACGTATTGCCAGATCCGATTTATAATAGCAAACTTGTTACTCGTCTTATCAATCGTATTATGATCGATGGAAAAAGAGGGGTAGCACAGTCCATTCTATATAACGCTTTTAACCTCGTGAAAGATCGTACAGGTAAAGAGCCGATGGAAGTGTTCGAAGCTGCTATCAAAAACATCATGCCAGTTCTTGAAGTTAAAGCTCGCCGCGTAGGTGGAGCGAACTATCAAGTGCCGATCGAAGTTAAACCAGAGCGTCGTACGACACTTGGTTTGCGTTGGTTGGTCAACTATTCCCGTCTTCGCGGTGAGAAGACGATGGAAGAAAGATTGGCTTATGAAATTATCGATGCTAGCAATAGCACAGGTTCTTCCGTTAAGAAACGTGAAGATACACACAAGATGGCTGAAGCTAACAAAGCGTTCGCTCACTATCGTTGGTAGAATATTAAAACAGATTATAGAAAGGAGACATAACGACCTATGGCTAGAGAGTTCTCCTTAAAAAACACACGTAATATCGGGATCATGGCTCATATTGATGCTGGTAAGACAACTACTACAGAGCGCATTCTGTACTACACTGGTAAAGTTCACAAAATCGGAGAGGTGCACGAAGGTGCTGCTACGATGGACTGGATGGAGCAAGAACAAGAGCGCGGAATCACGATTACTTCCGCCGCTACAACTGCGCAATGGGAAGGTCACCGCATCAATATTATCGATACCCCGGGGCACGTTGACTTTACCGTTGAGGTAGAGCGTTCCCTTCGTGTGTTGGATGGAGCAGTTGGTGTATTTAGTGCGAAAGAGGGCGTTGAGCCTCAATCGGAAACAGTTTGGAGACAAGCTGATAAATACAACGTTCCTCGTATTGCTTACGTAAACAAAATGGATATCATCGGTGCAGACTTCCTGCAAGTAGTTGATTCCATGCGTCAAAAACTTGGTGCAAATGCTGTTGCTATTCAACTTCCAATCGGTGCTGAGAGTGATTTCAAAGGTATCATTGATTTGGTTGAAGAAGTGGCGTATATGTACAAAGACGATCTTGGCAAGGATATCGAGAAAGTTGAAATTCCTGCTGAGTTCAAAGATCAAGTTGCAGAACTTCGTTTGGAACTAATCGAGAAAGTTGCTGAGCTTGATGAAGAGCTTACAATGAAATATCTCGAAGGTGAAGAACTGACTATCGACGAGATCAAAGCAGCTCTACGTAAAGGTGTCTGCGAAGTGAAAATCTTCCCAGTTATCGTAGGGTCTTCTTACAGAAACAAGGGTGTTCAATTGATGTTGGATGCAGTTATTAACTACCTGCCATCCCCACTTGATGTACCTGACATTAAAGGTGTACTTGACGATGGTACTGAAGTGACTCGTAAGTCTGCTGACGATCAACCGTTCTCAGCGCTTGCATTCAAAATCATGACAGATCCTTTCGTTGGTCGTCTTACATTCTTCCGTGTATACTCTGGTACCTTGAACTCCGGTTCCTATGTCGTTAACGCGACTAAAGGCAAACGTGAGCGTGTTGGCCGTATCCTGCAAATGCATGCGAACAGCCGTCAAGAGATCAGCATTGTATACGCTGGTGACATCGCCGCAGCCGTTGGATTGAAAGATACAACGACTGGTGATACACTATGTGATGAGAAAAACCCAGTTATTCTTGAGAAAATGGTCTTCCCTGAACCGGTTATCCAGCTTGCTGTTGAACCGAAGACGAAAGCCGATCAAGATAAAATGGGTATCGCATTGCAAAAGCTTGCTGAAGAAGATCCGACTTTCCGTGCTTCCACAGACGAAGAAACAGGACAAACGATCATCGCAGGTATGGGTGAGCTTCACCTTGAGATCCTCGTTGACCGTATGCTTCGCGAGTTCAAAGTAGAAACCAACGTAGGTAAACCACAAGTTGCTTATCGTGAAACATTCCGCGCTGCGGCTAAAGTTGAAGGTAAATTCGTTCGTCAATCCGGTGGTCGTGGTCAATACGGACATTGTTGGGTTGAGTTCGAACCTCAAGAAGCGGGTGCAGGTTTCATTTTCGAAAGCAAAGTAGTGGGCGGATCTATTCCAAGAGAATACATCGCACCTATTCAAGCTGGTATCGAAGAGTCCATGAAAAACGGTGTAATCGCAGGATTCCCGCTTGTGGACATCAAAGCTACAGTTGTTGATGGATCTTACCATGATGTTGACTCCAATGAAATGGCGTTCAAAATCGCGGGTTCCATGGCACTTAAAGCTGCGAAAGAAAAATGTAAACCGGTTCTTCTTGAACCAATCATGAAGGTTGAAGTTACTGTGCCAGAAGAGTACATGGGCGATGTTATGGGTGACCTTAACTCCCGTCGTGGACGTATTGAAGGTATGGATAACCGTCATGGCGCTCAAATCATCCGTGCTAAGGTACCTCTTTCCGAAATGTTTGGATATTCCACAACACTTCGTTCGAGAACACAAGGCCGTGGTGTTTACTCCATGGAACTTTCACATTATGAAGAAGTACCTAAGTCCATTGCAGAAGAAATCATTGCAAAAGGCAAAGGCGCTTAATATAAAACTAATAGTTACTCTAAGGAGGAATCGTTTAAAATGGCAAAGGCTAAATTTGAACGTAATAAACCGCATGTTAACATCGGTACTATCGGTCACGTTGACCATGGTAAAACAACTTTGACAGCTGCTATCACAACTGTATTGTCCAAAAGATACGGTGGAGCTGCAGTAGCTTTCGACCAAATCGATAAAGCACCAGAAGAGCGCGAGCGCGGTATCACAATCTCCACAGCTCACGTTGAGTACGAAACTCCTAACCGTCACTACGCACACGTTGACTGCCCAGGACATGCTGACTATGTTAAAAACATGATCACTGGTGCTGCTCAAATGGACGGAGCGATCTTGGTTGTATCCGCAGCTGACGGCCCTATGCCGCAAACTCGTGAGCACATCCTTCTTTCCCGTCAAGTAGGCGTACCTTACATCGTAGTATTCCTTAACAAATGTGACATGGTTGAAGACGAAGAGTTGCTTGAATTGGTTGAGATGGAAGTTCGCGACCTTCTTAACGAATACGAGTTCCCAGGCGATGATACTCCAATCATCCGCGGTGCTGCTCGTGAAGCTCTTCAAAACCCAGATGGCGCATGGGCTGATAAAATTGTTGAGTTGTTTGAACAAGTTGACACTTATATCCCAACTCCAGAGCGTCAAACTGACAAACCGTTCCTTATGCCTGTTGAGGATGTATTCTCCATCACTGGTCGTGGAACAGTTGCTACTGGCCGTGTTGAGCGTGGAACTGTTAAAGTTCAAGAAGAAGTTGAAATCGTTGGTATCGCTGAAGAAACTCGCAAATGCGTAGTAACAGGCGTAGAGATGTTCCGCAAATTGCTTGACTCCGCTCAAGCTGGTGACAACATCGGTGCCCTTCTTCGTGGTGTTGACCGTAAAGATATCGAGCGTGGACAAGTACTTGCGAAACCAGGTTCTGTTAAACCACACACGAACTTCACAGCTCAAATCTACGTACTAACTAAAGAAGAGGGTGGCCGTCACAAGCCTTTCTTCACTGGTTACCGTCCACAGTTCTACTTCCGTACAACTGACGTAACAGGTATCATCAACCTTCCAGAAGGTACTGAAATGGTTATGCCAGGTGATAACATCACAGTTACAGTTGAACTGATCAACCCAATCGCTATCGAAGAAGGAACTCGTTTCGCGATTCGTGAAGGCGGACGTACTGTTGGTGCGGGCGCGGTTGCTACAATTCAAAAGTAATTCCTTTTTATAGAAGAAACACTCATCGTTTAGGCGATGAGTGTTTTTTTATGCGAATGCCTAAAGTTTTGCTTGCATTTCCTTTTTGAATTTTATATAATATAAAACGTTGGTCTGTGACGTTGCGATGATGCGAAAGGTTGCCGACACACCCGGACCCTTTGCCATGGGAAAGGTTGTTGGAGAATTTTCGCGGAGTATGTCCGATACTAAATTGGGCGATAGAAGGAGGGACTTATATGGCAAAGCAAAAAATTCGTATCCGTTTGAAAGCTTATGATCACAGGATCATTGATCAATCAGCTGAGAAAATCGTGGAAACTGCCAAGCGTTCCGGTGCAGGTGTATCCGGTCCGATTCCGCTTCCGACAGAGAAGCAAATCATCACGATTCTTCGTGCGGTACACAAGTACAAGGATTCGCGTGAGCAATTCGAAATGCGTACGCATAAGCGTCTAATCGATATTGTGAATCCAACACCACAAACAGTTGATGCTCTAATGCGTTTGGACTTACCGTCTGGCGTAGACATCGAGATCAAACTGTAAAACAACTATAGAATGAACGTTTAGGAAGGAAAAGAGGTGTCAACGATGAAAGGTATCTTAGGAAAAAAACTAGGGATGACTCAGTTGTTTACTCCGGAGGGTAATGTAGTTCCGGTAACTGTCATTCAAGCGGGACCATGTGTGGTTCTTCAAAAGAAAGATGTGGATAACGACGGATATGAGTCAATCCAAATCGGTTTTGATGATGTGAAAGCTAGCCGTATCATTAAACCAGAGCTTGGCCATGCGAAAAAAGCAGGGGCAACGCCTAAGCGCTACGTTAAAGAAATTCGCGGCATTCAATTGGGTGACTATGAAGTTGGCCAAGAATTGAAAGCAGATCTGTTCACAGAGGGCGAATTCGTTGATGTAACGGGTACTTCCAAAGGTAAAGGTTTCCAAGGTAATATCAAAAGACATAACCAGTCAACAGGCCCTATGGCTCACGGCTCCCGTTACCACCGCGGACCAGGTTCGATGGGTTCCATTCAAGCGAACCGCGTTCCAAAAGGTAAAAAGTTGCCAGGACACATGGGTAACGAGACTGTAACTTTACAAAATCTTCAAATCATTAAAGTAGATGCTGAGCGTAATGTATTGCTAGTTAAAGGTTCCATTCCGGGTCCTAAAAACAGCTACGTTAGCGTGAAGTCTGCTGTTAAAAAGTAAGAAAGGAGGAAGACAGATGCCAAAAGTAGCTTTATATAATGTAACAGGTGCTCAGGTAGGAGAAGTTGAACTGTCTGACGTTGTTTTCGGAATTGAGCCTCACGTTCATGCGATTCACGAAGCTGTTCTTTTGCAACAAGCAGCTGTGCGTCAAGGAACTCACAAAACAAAAGGTCGTTCGGAAGTTCGCGGCGGTGGTCGTAAACCTTGGAAACAAAAAGGAACAGGCCGTGCTCGTCAAGGTAGTATCCGCGCTCCACAGTGGAAAGGCGGCGGTACCGTATTCGGACCAACTCCTCGTAGCTATGGTTTCAAATTGCCAAGAAAAGTTCGTCGCTTAGCGATCAAATCCGCTTTGTCCTCGAAAGTTCTTGATAACAACTTGATCGTATTGGATCAACTTCAATTGAATGCTCCTAAAACGAAAGAATTTGTAGCAATCTTGAACAACCTGAAAGTTGATCGCAAAGTATTGGTTGTAGGCGTAGATAACGACTCCAACGTAGCTTTGTCTGCTCGTAACATCCCAGGTGTGAAATTCGTTGCTGCTAATGGCGTAAATGTTCGTGATGTCATGTTGTATGACAAATTGATCATTACGCAAGAAGCTGTACAGAAAGTTGAGGAGGTGCTTGCACAATGAAAAATCCACGCGACATTATCAAGCGCCCGATCATCACTGAGCGTACAAGCGACCTAATGGCTAACAAAAAGTATGTTTTCGAAGTGGATCTTCGCGCTAACAAAACAGAAATCAAACAAGCCATCGAAGCAATCTTCAAAGTGAAAGTTACAAATGTAAACACACTTAGAATGCCAGCTAAGCCAAAACGTTATGGTCGTCACTCTGGTTACACTTCCATCTGGAAGAAAGCTATCGTGTCCCTAAGCGCAGAAAGCAAAGAATTGGAATTCTTTGAATCGGTATAAACCATTTCTTAAAGTAAGGAGGAAATCAGAGTGCCAATTAAAAAATATAAACCAACCTCACCAGCTCGTCGTGCGATGTCGGTTTCTACTTTTGAAGAAATCACAACATCAACACCGGAGAAATCATTGCTTGCTCCTTTGTTCAAGCATGCTGGTCGTAATAACCAAGGTAAAATTACAGTTCGTCACCATGGCGGCGGACACAAACGTAAATACCGTATTATCGATTTCAAACGTACTAAAGATGGAATACCAGGACGCGTTGCTACAATTGAGTACGATCCTAACCGTTCCGCTAACATCGCATTGATCCATTATGCTGATGGTGAGAAAAGATACATCATCGCTCCTAAAGGTCTTAAAGTGGACGATCGTATCGTATCCGGACCACAATCCGACATCAAAATCGGTAACGCTCTTCCTTTGGAAAACATTCCAGTAGGTACAGTTATCCACAACATCGAGTTGAAGCCTGGTAAAGGTGCACAACTAGTGCGCGCTGCTGGTACGGAAGCTCAACTTCTTGGTAAAGAAGAAACTTATGTAACAATTCGCCTATCCTCTGGTGAAGTTCGTAAAGTTCTTAAAGTTTGCCGCGCAACTGTAGGTTCTGTTGGTAACGAAGATCACGAACTCGTGAAAATCGGTAAAGCAGGACGTAATCGTTGGAAAGGCAATCGTCCTCAAGTTCGTGGGGTTGTAATGAACCCGAATGATCACCCACACGGTGGTGGTGAAGGACGCGCACCAATCGGACGTAAATCACCTATGTCTCCATGGGGTAAACCGACGCTTGGTTTCAAAACTCGTAAAAAAGGTAAAGCATCCGATAAATACATTGTACGTCGTCGTACGAAGTAATCTAGGATATATGAATTTTCTTGAGGTTCAAGGAAGGGAGGAACACCCATGGGTCGCAGCTTAAAGAAAGGTCCATTTATCGATGGATACTTACTGAAAAAAGTAGAAGACTTGAACACATCCAGCAAAAAGTTGGTTATCAAAACGTGGTCCCGTCGTTCTACGATTTACCCGCAATTCGTTGGTCACACTTTCGGAGTGTACGATGGAAGAAAACACGTGCCTGTATACGTAACAGAAGATATGGTTGGACATAAGCTTGGTGAATTTGCTCCAACACGTACTTACAAAGGTCACGATGACGATAAGAAAACCGGTAAACGTTAATTTCAATTTTTAACCGAGAGGAGGTACTACCATGCAAGCTAAAGCAATATTGAACCACGCTCGGATTGCTCCTCGTAAAGCAAAGCTAGTTGTTGACTTGATTCGGGGAAAAGCGGTAGGTGAAGCGATCGCGATTCTGCGTCATACACCTAAAGCAGCTTCTCCAATCCTGGAGAAACTTCTAAACTCCGCAATTGCCAATGCAGAGCATAACTACTCATTAGATCCTAATAAGCTAGTGGTTTCTGAGACGTTTGTTAACCAAGGACCAACAATGAAAAGGTTCCAACAACGTGCAATGGGCCGCGCTAGCGCGATCAAAAAACGTACCAGCCACATTACAATCGTGGTATCTGAGAAATAAGGAGGGATAACGTGTGGGTCAGAAAGTCAACCCGGTAGGCCTAAGAATTGGTATTATTCGTGATTGGGAGTCCAAATGGTTTGCAGAGAAAGATTTCGGAACTCTGTTGCTTGAAGACGTCAAAATCCGCGAATACTTAAAAAATAAACTTAAAGATTCTGCAGTTTCCCACATCGACATCGAGCGCGCGGCTAACCGTGTGAACGTAACGATTCATACTGCAAAACCAGGAATGGTTATTGGTAAAGGCGGAGCTGAAGTTGAAGTTATTCGCAACTACATCGCTGGCTTGTCCAATAAAAAAGTTCACATCAACATTTCTGAAATCAAAAGCCCTGACCTTGATGCTATCCTAGTAGCTGAAGCAGTTGCACTTCAATTGGAGCGTCGTGTTTCTTTCCGTCGTGCAATGAAACAAGCTATGCAAAGAACAATGAGATCCGGAGCAAAAGGTATCAAAGTAGCAACTAGCGGACGTCTTGGCGGCGCTGAGATCGCTCGTACGGAAGGATATAGCGAAGGAACTGTTCCACTTCATACGCTTCGTGCTGATATCGACTACGGTACTGCAGAAGCGCACACTACTTACGGACGTATTGGTGTAAAAGTATGGATCTATCGTGGAGAAGTGCTTCCGACAGCTAAGAAAAAGGCTCAGCCGGAAGGAGGAAATTAAATCATGTTAGTACCTAAACGTGTAAAACACCGTAAAGAACACCGCGGTAGCATGAAAGGTCGCGCTAAAGGCGGAACGGAAGTAGCTTTTGGCGAATATGGTCTGCAAGCAGTTGAACCGGCTTGGGTAACCAACCGTCAAATCGAAGCAGCTCGTATTGCCATGACACGTTATATCAAACGTGGCGGTAAAGTTTGGATTAAAATTTTCCCAGCTAAACCAGTTACACAAAAACCGCTTGAAGTTCGTATGGGTAGCGGTAAAGGTAACGTGGAGAAATGGGTTTCCGTAGTAAAACCGGGCAAAATTTTGTTTGAACTTGCTGGTGTTAGTGAAGAGGTCGCTCGCGAAGCGATGCGTCTTGCTGCTCACAAGCTTCCAATCAAAACGAAGTTCGTGAAAAGAGAAGAAGTAGGCGGTGAAGCAAATGAAGGGTAGTGAATTCCGGAACTTAACCACTGCTGAAATCGAGCAAAAAGTTAATGGTTTTAAAGAAGAACTCTTTAACCTCCGTTTTCAACTAGCTACTGGTCAATTGGACAATCCGACTCAAATTCGTGATTTGCGTAAAGAGATCGCTCGTGCCAAGACTATTTTGCGTGAAAGAGAATTGGGTATTGGGTAACCAAATCTAGAAGGGAGGCTTCCTTAGATGGCTGAACGTAACGATCGTAAAGTTCTGATCGGTAAAGTTGTCAGCGATAAAATGGATAAAACCATTGTTGTTGCTGTTGAAACTTACAAAAAACATGATCTCTACCACAAGAGAATCAAATATACGAAGAAATTCAAAGCTCATGATGAAAACAATCAAGCTAAAATCGGTGACACTGTGAAAATTTCCGAAACTAGACCATTGTCCAAAGATAAATCTTGGAGACTTGTTGAAGTTCTTGAAGTTGCAGTTGTTATCTAATAATCTAGATATGAACCCCGAAAGGAGGGAATACGATGATTCAACCATTTACTCGTTTGGCTGTCGCTGACAACTCCGGTGCTAAGCAATTGATGTGTATCCGTGTTTTGGGTGGTACTGGTCGTCGCGTTGGTCACATTGGTGATTTGATCGTATGTTCAGTAAAAGAAGCAACACCTGGTGGCGTTGTCAAAAAAGGTGACGTTGTTAAAGCAGTTATCGTTCGTACGAAGAGCGGTGCTCGCCGTAAAGACGGATCATATATCTCATTTGATGAGAATGCGGCTGTTATCGTGAAAGAAGATAAAAGTCCACGTGGTACACGTATCTTTGGACCAGTTGCACGCGAACTTCGTGACAGAGACTTCATGAAGATCGTATCCTTGGCTCCAGAAGTTATCTAAGAACAGTTAGTCTGTTTTCCTTACGGGAAACCTCAGGAGGTGTAGAAGCTAATGCCAAGAACTAAAAAGAGATTAGAATCTCATAACAATAAACTGCACGTGAAAAAAGACGATACGGTTTTTGTAATCACTGGTAAAGACAAAGGTAAGAAGGGCCGTGTAATCGCTGCTTATCCTCGTCAAAACCGTGTACTGGTTGAAGGTGTAAACATGGTTAAGAAACATGCGAAACCATCCCAACAAAACCCACAAGGCGGTATCTTGAATCAAGAAGCTGCAATCCACGTTTCTAACGTGATGCTGATTGATCCTAAGAGCGGCAAACCTACTCGCGTAGGATACAAAGTATTGGATAACGGAACGAAAGTTCGTATCGCGAAAAAATCCGGCGAAGTTATCGACTAATACAAACAAGCATGGAAAGGAGGCAATTGAGTCATGGCAGTAAGAATGAAAGATCGTTATTTGAACGAAATTACTCCAGCGTTAATTCAAAAGTTTAACTACTCAACAGTTATGCAAGTTCCTAAAATCGAGAAAATCGTTATCAACATGGGTGTTGGTGAGGCTGTATCGAATTCCAAAGTGCTTGATACTGCAGTAGAAGATCTTCAAAAAATCGCTGGTCAAAAACCAGTTGTAACTAAATCCAAAAAAGCAATCGCGGGTTTCAAACTTCGTGAGAACATGCCAATCGGTGTGAAGGTTACACTTCGCGGCGAGCGCATGTATCATTTCTTGGATAAACTTTTCAACGTATCACTTCCACGTGTACGTGACTTCCGCGGTATTTCCAACAAGGCTTTTGATGGCCGTGGGAACTACACGCTTGGTTTGAAAGAACAACTCATTTTCCCTGAAATTGAGTATGATAAGGTTGATAAAGTTCGTGGTATGGATATCGTTATCGTAACAACGGCTAAGTCCGACGAGGAAGCTCGCGAGCTTTTAACACAACTCGGAGCGCCTTTCGTTAAATAGGTTCCAGGTCGTACCTATCAGGAGGTGTTATATTAAGTGGCAAAAACTTCGATGAAAGTCAAACAACAACGTACCCCGAAGTTTAAAGTGCAAGCATACACACGTTGTGAGCGCTGCGGACGTCCGCATTCAGTGCTTCGCAAGTTCAAAATTTGTCGGATTTGTTTCCGCGAATTAGCACACAAAGGTCAGATTCCAGGCGTGAAAAAAGCAAGCTGGTAATCACCCTATTTTCGGGAAGGAGGTTTACACAAATGGTCATGTCAGATCCAATTGCAGATATGCTAACTCGCATTCGTAATGCGAATATCGTACGTCATGAGACAGTTGAAATCCCTGCATCAAAAGTGAAAAGGGAAATCGCTGAAATCCTTAAAAAAGAAGGATTTATCCGTGATGCTGAGTACGTTGAAGATAGCAAACAAGGTATCATTCGTTTGTTCCTGAAATACGGTTCAAACAATGAGCGTGTTATCTCCGGTTTGAAGAGAATCTCCAAACCAGGACTACGCGTTTACACAAAATCACAAGAAATCCCTCGTGTATTGGGCGGATTAGGGATTGCCATCATCTCCACATCTAAAGGAGTTATGACGGATAAAGATGCTCGTCAATCCAAAGCTGGCGGAGAGGTTATCTGCTACGTTTGGTAATACAATTGTAATTGAATGGAGGTGCAAACATGTCTCGTATTGGTCGCAAACCAATCACCATTCCAAGTGGTGTAAATGTAACACTAGAGAATACTCAAATCACGGTTAAAGGTCCTAAAGGTTCTTTGTCCCGTGAACTTCATAAAGATATGAAAGTAAGTGTTCTAGAAAACGAGATTTCCGTTGAGCGCCCTTCCGACAATAAGCTCCACCGTGCTTTGCATGGTACAACACGCAGTGTTGTTGCCAACATGGTAAGTGGTGTAACGGAAGGTTTCGCGAAATCTTTGGATCTAGTAGGCGTTGGTTACCGTGCTAACAAAAGCGGTGACAAACTGGTTCTTAACGTAGGGTACTCTCACCCAGTTGAAATCACTCCAGAGGGCGGTATTGAGTTTGAAGTTCCTTCAAACACTAAAATTATCGTTCGCGGAATTGATAAAGAACTCGTTGGTGCTATGGCAGCTAAAGTTCGTGCAGTACGTGAGCCTGAGCCGTATAAAGGTAAAGGTATCAAGTATGAAGGCGAGCGTATTCTTCGTAAAGAAGGTAAAGCTGGTAAGAAGAAATAAGATCGTAAGATCGCGGGTAATAGCTAAGAGCTTTCGTGAGAAAGCTTGCTATCTAAGCATAAGCCTCGCATCATAAGTGATGAAAGGAGTGTAAGTATAGATGATTACTAAAGGCGATAAAAACAAAGCACGTTTGAAAAGACACCTTCGCGTTCGTAAGAAAATTGAAGGTACTACTGCTCGCCCACGTTTGAACATTTTCCGTTCTTCCAAACACATGTATGCACAACTGATTGATGACACTACTGGTGTTACAATTGCTGCAGCATCCACTCAAGATAAAGATCTGAAAAGTGATATCGGTAACGGTGGTAACGTAGAAGCTGCTCGTAAAGTTGGCGCATTGATCGCAGCACGTGCGAAAGAAAAAGGTGTAAACCAAGTGGTATTTGACCGCGGTGGATACCTTTATCATGGACGTGTGCAAGCATTGGCTGACGCAGCTCGTGAAGCTGGACTAGAATTCTAGGAAATAGATATATAAGGAGGTAAAAGACTTGCGTGTAGATCCTAATACTTTAGAGCTAACAGAAAAAGTTGTTAATATTAATCGCGTAGCTAAAGTAGTAAAAGGCGGACGTCGTTTCAGCTTCAGCGCACTTGTTGTCGTTGGCGATGGCAATGGCTGGGTTGGCGCAGGAATCGGTAAAGCTTCCGAAGTTCCTGATGCAATCCGCAAAGGAATTGAAGATGCGAAAAAGAACTTGATTCATGTTCCAATCGTAGGCACTTCTATTCCTCACCTTGTAACTGGTAAGTTTGGAGCAGGACGCGTTCTGCTTAAACCAGCTTCCCAAGGTACAGGAGTTATCGCAGGCGGACCAGTTCGTGCAGTACTTGAACTTGCTGGTATCGGCGATATTTTGACAAAATCCCTGGGTTCATCGAACTCTATGAACATGGTTAACGCAACGCTTGAAGGCTTAAGCCGTTTGAAAAAAGCGGAAGAAGTTGCAAAGCTTCGTGGCAAAACTGTTCAAGAGTTACTAGGTTAGGAGGGGTAAACATGGCGAAACAATTACAAATTACCCTAAAACGCAGCCTGATTGGCCGCCCTGAAACGCAACGTGTTACAGTGAAAACTCTTGGTCTGCGCAAGCTGCACCAAACGGTTCTTCACCAAGACAACGCAGCAATCAGAGGAATGGTTAATCAAGTGAGCCATTTGGTAGAAGTTAAAGAAATCGAAGCATAATTGCACGATATTAAGATCTAGAGGAGGTGTACAACGATGAAGTTACATGAACTAAGTTCTGCTACAGGCGCTCGTCAAACTCGCAAACGTGTTGGACGTGGAACAAGTAGTGGTATGGGTAAAACATCAACTCGCGGACACAAAGGTCAAAACGCACGTTCCGGTGGTGGCGTTCGTCCTGGATTCGAGGGTGGACAAAATCCATTATACCGTCGTTTACCTAAACGTGGTTTCACGAACCGTTTCCGTACGGAGTACGCAATCGTGAACCTTGAAGATTTGAACAATTTCGCAGCTGGTACCGAAGTTACTCCAGAAGTTTTGATGGAGTCTGGTATTGTTAAAGCTCCTAAAGACGGCATCAAGATTTTAGGAAACGGTGAAATCACAGTAAAATTAACCGTTAAAGCGAATAAGTTCTCTCAATCAGCGATTGAGAAAATCCAAGCTGCCGGCGGTCAAACCGAGGTGATTTAATGTTCAGTACCATAGCCAACATCTTCAAGGTAGAGGATTTGCGTAGAAGGATTGTATTTACACTCATCTTGTTAATCGTCTACCGCTTAGGTGCGTTCATTCCGGTGCCTAATATAAATACAGATGTTCTTAAACTTCAAGACCAAGCGAATCAGAGCGATGTCTTTGGTTTGCTTAACACGTTTTCCGGCGGTGCGCTCTTCCAATTCTCCATCTTCGCGATGGGAATTATGCCTTACATCACAGCTTCTATCATCGTTCAGCTTTTGTCCATGGATGTAGTCCCGCGCTTTGCGCAATGGGCGAAGGAAGGCGATGTTGGTAGAAAGAAGATGACGCAAGTTACTCGGTACGGTACGATCATCCTAGGTATTGTGCAAGCATTTGGTCTTTCAATCGGGTTCAACCGCTTATACAGTGGACTCGTTATTGATCCAGGTTTCGCAACATTTGCTTTGATCGCTATCGTTCTGACTGCTGGTACAGCTTTCTTGATGTGGCTCGGGGAGCAAATCACTGAATTTGGGATTGGCAACGGTATTTCCATTATCATCTTTGCAGGTATCGTCGCGGCGATTCCTACAAGCATACAGCAAATCTACAAATCACTGTTTGCGACCGAAGGAGCTTTGTTCCTGAATATCGTAAAACTGATCATTATTGCTATCGTTGTTGTGCTGATTATTGCTGGTGTCATCTTTGTACAACAAGGGGTTCGTAAGATTCCTGTACAATATGCTAAGCGTGTAGTTGGTCGTAAAATGTATGGTGGTCAAACTACGCACATTCCACTTAAAGTGAATGCTGCTGGTGTAATCCCAGTTATCTTCGCACTTTCGTTATTAATGTTCCCTCCAACGATCGCAAGTTATTGGAGAGGTAATGTTGTTGCAGAATGGATTATTAACAACTTGAGTATTAACCAGACTGCTCCATTGGCGATTGTTCTGTATGTACTGTTGATTATCGGTTTCACATACTTCTACACTTTCGTACAAATTAATCCAGTTCAAATGGCTGATCAGATGAAGAAAAATGGTGGCTACATACCGGGGATCAGACCTGGTAAAACAACTTCTGTTTATCTGACTCGTGTAATGACTAGAATTACTCTTTCTGGAGCTCTGTTTCTCTCAGCAATCTCGATTCTTCCAATGCTTTTTGGAGGTCTTGCAGGCTTGCCAAGTTCGGTTCGGATTGGTGGTACATCTTTACTTATCGTAGTAGGCGTTGGTCTTGAAACGATGAAACAAATCGAGAGCCAATTGATTAAACGGCATTACAAAGGGTTTATCAATAAATAGCAAATAGGTTCTGATGGGGCAAATTATGCGACATCGGCACCTATTGTGCTGTTCGTAATGCCGAGTGCGATGGGAGGATTTAAAGTTGAACGTAATTTTTATGGGGCCTCCTGGTGCAGGCAAAGGTACGCAAGCTGAAAAGATCGTAACTGAATTTCAAATTCCTCATATTTCAACTGGTGATGCGTTTCGCTTGGCGATGAGCCAGGGAACACCACTTGGTGTTGAAGCCAAAGGTTATGTGGATAAGGGTCTTCTTGTTCCTGATGAAATCACGAACGGTATTGTAAGAGAGCGTCTTGCTCAACCGGACTGCGATAAAGGTTTCCTGCTTGACGGGTTCCCGAGAACTGTTGCTCAGGCAGATGCTTTGGCTGAAATTGTAGATTCCTTAGGCAAGAAGATTGAATTAGTAATCAATCTTTCCGTTGATCGCAGCTTTTTGCTCGCACGACTAACCGGCCGAAGAATTTGTAAATCCTGTGGTGCTACGTATCATGTAATCTTCAACCCACCAAAGCAAGAAGGCGTATGCGATAAGTGTTCAGGTGAGTTGTACCAACGATCTGATGATACGGAAGAGAAAGTCGGAACGCGTTTGGATGAGTACATCAACAAAACCGCTCCGCTACTGGATTACTACCAAAAGAGGGAATTATTGCGTGAGGTTAACGGGGAACAAGACATTCATGCGGTAACCGAACAAATTAGTTCACTACTACGAGGTCTAGCGTAATGATCATTTGTAAGTCCGAGGTTGAACTAGACCTTATGCGAGAAGCAGGTCGTATCGTAGCAGAAACGCACCGCTTATTGGCAAGGGCAATTCGTCCGAACATTACAACGAAAGAACTTGATCAGATCGCAGAGGATTACATTCGCAGTCAGGGAGCAATTCCATCTTTCAAAGGCTATAACGGTTTTCCTGGAAGCATTTGTGCTTCAGTCAACGAAGAATTAGTTCATGGTATTCCTGGTCCAAGAAAGCTGGTTGAGGGCGATATTATCTCTGTTGATATTGGCGCTCAGTATAAAGGTTATCATGGAGATTCTGCTTGGACGTATCCTGTCGGTGAGATATCTGAAACAGCCAAACGTTTGTTAGCCGTGACAGAAGAATCGCTGTATCGAGGCATAGCAGAAGCTAAACCGGATGCTAGACTCTACACGTTGTCGCATGCAATCCAAACTTGTATTGAAGACGCAGGCTTCTCCGTGGTTATAGAGTATGTCGGTCACGGTATCGGAACGGATCTTCACGAAGAACCACAAATTCCGAATTACGGTGTACCTGACAAAGGTCCCCGTCTCAAACCAGGCATGGTCCTAGCCATTGAACCCATGGTGGTCGTTGGCGAAAGATTCGTCCAAACACTCGAAGACGATTGGACTGTTGTCACCGCGGATCGTACATTATGCGCTCATTTTGAACATACGGTTGCTATAACGGCTGCTGGTTACGAAATATTAACCTTGCCTAGATCGTAGGTGATGATGAATGGATAGGTTGATGCCGAAGGTGGGTCAAATCGTAAAGGTGCTTCGCGGTAGAGACCCCGGAGAATATGCGGTCGTGATTGCCATTGTCGATGATCGCTTTGTCTGGCTTGCAGACGGCGTACATCGGAAATTCGATCAGCCGAAGAAGAAGAACCTGAATCATCTTCAAATACAAGAAACGATTAGTAGTGAAGTGGAGTCAAGCATTAGGGAAACAGGTCGTGTTACTAATGGAAAGTTGCGCTTCGCAATTGCCAAATTCGTTGAACTCAAGCAAGTTGAAGCACAAGAGAAAGGAGAATGACTGTGGCCAAAGAAGATGTAATTGAAGTAGAAGGTACAGTGATTGAACCTCTTCCGAATGCAATGTTTAAGGTTGAATTGGAAAATGGTCATAAAATCCTAGCCCATGTATCTGGTAAAATCAGAATGCACTTTATCCGCATTTTACCTGGAGACAAGGTTACCGTAGAATTATCGCCTTATGATTTAACGAGAGGCCGTATAACCTACCGCTTTAAATAAATGTTCGGCTTACATGTAAGTTACTCTCTCAAGGCGTATGCTTACGAAGCAAGTTTTCTAACAGAAAACGCAACATGGTTGCTTACGATGATAAGGAGGGCTTAGAAATGAAAGTTAGACCATCGGTTAAACCGATTTGCGAGAAATGCAAAGTTATTCGCCGTAAAGGTAACATTATGGTAATTTGCGAAAATCCAAAGCACAAACAAAAACAAGGTTAAAAGGAGGTGCAATCTGTAGATGGCACGTTTAGCTGGAGTTGACTTACCTCGTGACAAACGAGTAGTAATCGCGTTGACTTACATTTTCGGAATCGGCACTACAACTGCTCAGAAAATCATCGCTAGAACAGGTATTGACGGCAGCACTCGCGTTCGCGACCTGACGGAAGATGAAGTGAGCAAAATCCGTGATGTAATTGACAAAACCCTTAAAGTAGAAGGCGACCTTCGCCGTGAGATTTCCCTAAACATCAAACGTCTAATCGAAATCGGATCCTACCGTGGTCTTCGTCACCGCCGTGGTCTTCCTGTTCGTGGTCAACGTACTAAAACTAATGCTCGTACACGTAAAGGTCCTCGTCGTACAGTAGCTAATAAGAAGAAATAATAAAGGGGGTTAGAGCTAATGGCAAAACCTAAAAAAGTAGTCCGTACAAAACGTCGTGACCGTAAAAATATTGAGTCCGGAGTTGCACACATCCGTTCAACATTTAACAATACGATCGTAACGATCACGGATCCTCATGGCAACGCAATTTCCTGGGCATCCTCAGGAAACCTTGGATTCAAAGGTTCCCGTAAAAGTACTCCTTTTGCGGCACAAATGGCAGCTGAAAAAGCAGCTAAAGCAGCTATGGAGCACGGCTTGAAAACTGTTGAAGTTATGGTTAAAGGTCCAGGCGCTGGCCGCGAAGCAGCAATCCGCTCTTTGCAAGCAGCAGGTCTTGAAGTAAACCTGATTAAAGACGTGACTCCGGTTCCTCACAATGGCTGCCGTCCTCCAAAACGTCGTCGCGTATAATTCAGGATTACTTTGTAGTATAATTATCTTAAAAACGTGAATAATGGTTTGAAGGATAGGCATACTATGAAATTTTGAAGCGAAGTATCCAGAGGGAAACGACGTATTGAATGGAGGGTACATTTCATGATCGAAATCGAAAAGCCAAAAATAGAAACCGTAGCATTAAGTGAAGACGGCGCTTATGGAAGATTTATCATAGAGCCTTTGGAGCGTGGCTATGGTACAACATTAGGTAACTCACTACGTCGTATTTTACTGTCCTCTTTACCCGGGGCTGCAGTAACCTCTGTCCAAATCGATGGCGTTTTGCATGAGTTTTCAACGATTCCTGGCGTGCTTGAGGATGTAACGGAAATTATCCTTAATCTTAAAGGACTTTCGTTGAAAATTCACTCCGATGAGGAGAAAGTGCTTGAAATTGATGCAGAAGGAGAAGGTAATATTACTGCGGCAGATATTCGCGGTGATAGCGATGTGGAGATTCTTAACCCGGATCTGCATATTGCAACCTTATCTCCGGATGCGCGTCTTCACATGAGGATTCATGCGGGCAGAGGACGCGGTTACGTCCAATCGGACAAAAATAAGCATGAAGAACAACCAATTGGTGTCATTCCAATTGATTCGATCTACACGCCTATTACCCGAGTAAATTACAGTATCGAGAATACTCGCGTCGGCCAAGTGACGAACTATGATAAGTTGACCCTCGAAGTGTGGACCGATGGAAGTATCAGACCAGAAGAAGCAGTAAGCTTGGGCGCCAAAATCTTAACTGAACATCTGAACTTGTTCGTCGGTTTGACGGACGAAGCCAAAGATGCTGAGATTATGGTGGAGAAAGAAGAAGATAAGAAAGAGAAAGTTCTGGAGATGACTATCGAAGAGCTGGATCTATCTGTTCGTTCTTACAACTGCCTCAAGCGTGCAGGGATTAACACCGTACAAGAGCTAATTACCAAAACAGAAGAAGACATGATGAAAGTTCGGAACTTAGGTCGCAAATCGCTTGAAGAAGTTCAAGAAAAGCTCGAAGAGCTTGGTTTGGGTCTTCGTACCGAGGAATAGTCTTGTCAGAAGGAGGTTAATTCAATGAACTACAGGAAGTTGAACCGCGATTCCAGTAATCGTAAAGCATTGTTCCGTGATCTGGTTACAGATTTGTTCATACATGAACGCATTCAAACTACAGAAGCAAAAGCAAAAGAAATTCGTTCCATCGCTGAGAAGTTAATCACTCTTGCGAAACGCGGAGATCTTCATGCACGCCGTCAGGTTGCTGCTTTTGTTCGTAGAGAGGCTGCAAACGAAAACCAAGATGCGATTCAAAAACTTTTCTCCGATTTGGCTACTCGTTACTCCGAGCGTCCAGGTGGATACACTCGTATCCTTAAACTGGGACCACGCCGCGGTGACGCAGCACCAATGGTATACCTAGAGCTAGTAGATCGCGCATAAGACGGATGGGAAAGGGTGGACGGAATCATAGATTCTGGTGAAGCCCTTTTTTTGCAGTCTTTTACCTGACCTATAAGGTAGGAAGGATGACTCATGGAGGAACAAGCCTTGAGAAATCTACGGTTTACCATAAGCTATGATGGCACAGCATACTCAGGCTTTCAGATTCAACCCAATGCGGATACCATCCAGCAGCGGTTAGAACAGGCTGTTTATCTGTTGACTGGTGAGCAAGTGAAAGTGGCCTCCTCGGGGCGCACTGACGCTGGTGTTCACGCCAAAGCGCAAGTTATTAATTTTACCACGAATTCCAAGATACCTGTGGAACGTTGGTGTTTAGCCCTAAACGCTAGACTACCCAAGGACATCGTCGCTCATACGGCGGAGGAGGTCCCCCCATCTTTTCACTCCCGCAAAGCCGCGAAACGCAAGACTTACTGTTACACGATTCGTTCGGTGCGCTTCCCTGATGTCTTTCACCGCAATTATGAATACCATCACCCTACGCATTTAAACGTGGAAGCCATGAGAGAGGCGCTCCCTTGTTTGCTAGGAGAGCATGATTTCACTTCGTTTTGCACGGTGAGAACGGATAAGGAAGTAAAGGTGAGAACCCTCTACGAGGCTCGTATGGTGCTTGAAACCGATGAGTTAACCGGCGGGGGTCAGGTTGAAAGGATTCGTATCATTGTGACGGGGAACGGCTTCCTTTATAACATGGTTAGGATCATTGTAGGCACGTTAATTCAGATTGGCGAAGGTAAGAGACCTAGCAGCGATATGCAGCGCATTCTTGAGGCCAGAAACCGGGCTGAAGCAGGGCCTACTGCCGAAGCGATGGGGTTAATGTTGTGGAAAGTAGAGTATTAAAAAACTTGAAACTTTTCTTGCTTCTTCACTAGGTTTCGTGTAAAATATAACTTGGCGTTTCGTGATCGGCTATCCCACAGCCCCTGATCCGCAGCTGCCACAACCATCCATCGTTTATGTAAGTTAACTATAATAAATATGTATTTGAGATATATTTTTAGGAGGATTCAGCATGCGCACGACATATATGGCGAAGCCAAATGAAGTAGAGCGTAAATGGTACATTGTTGACGCTGCAGGCCAAACACTTGGCCGTCTTGCAAGTGAAGTTGCTAGCATTATCCGCGGTAAGCACAAACCGGAGTTTACTCCACACGTAGATACTGGTGATTTCGTAGTTGTTATCAATGCTTCCCAAATTAAGCTTACTGGTAAAAAAATGCAAAACAAAATGTACTACCGTCACTCTTTATACCAAGGTGGTTTGAAAGTGACTTCCGCTCAGGACTTGCTTAACAGCAAACCTGACCGTATGATCGAATTTGCCGTACACGGTATGCTTCCTAAGAACCGTCTTGGCGACAGCATGAAAACAAAGCTTAAAGTATACGGTGGAGCAGAACACCCACATCTAGCACAACAACCAGAAGTTTGGAATCTTCGCGGTTAATATAAGGAGGAACGTTTCGTGGCACAAGTTCAATATTATGGAACGGGTCGTCGTAAACATTCGGTAGCGCGTGTGCGCCTAGTACCGGGTGAAGGACGCATCATTATCAACAAACGTGATCTAGATGAGTATTTCGGTCTAGAAACTTTGAAACTTATCGTTAAACAACCTTTGGCTTTGACAGAAACTGTCGGTAAATACGACGTTTTGGTTCTTGCTAATGGTGGTGGAATCAGCGGACAAGCTGGAGCAATCCGTCACGGTATCTCCCGCGCTTTGTTGAAAGCTGATCCTGAATACCGTGGATCCTTGAAAAAAGCTGGATTCCTAACACGTGATTCCCGTATGAAAGAGCGTAAAAAATATGGATTGAAAGCCGCTCGTCGCGCTCCTCAATTCTCCAAACGTTAAAATCTTGCGCTTCGGCGCTCGAAAGAAACCTTCCTGGCAGCTTGCTGGGGAGGTTTTTTCTGTCTTTACGCAGGTTTTTATCTTTTTCGCTGAAAAGTATTCTCAATTCATGTCGTTTTTTATCGTCATTTTCATCAAAGTATTTAAAACAGGTAAAGTTAATACCAAAATGATGAAAAGTCATTGACAGCAAGAAGAACTCAGCTATAATTAAATATAAATCATACAATATCACTCGGAATTAAAAATGGAGGTAATGTACCAATGAATCTTTTCGAAAAAGAAGCCTTTGTTAATAAAGCCGCTGAAGAATTTGAAAATCAGCCTGCTGAAGCTGTTTTGAGATTAGCTGTTGAAAAATTCCCCAGTTTAACGCTTGCATGTAGTTTTGGTGCGGAAGATGTTGTGCTTGTTGATATGCTGCAAAAGATTAATCCGAACGTAGATATTTTTTACTTGGATACGAACGTTCATTTTCCAGAAACATATGAGACTCGGGATCGTCTTGAGCAGCATTATGGAACGAAATTCGTTCAAGTACTGCCTAAGCTTACGCTTGAAGAACAAGCAGAGAAATTTGGCGATGAGCTTTGGAAAAGCGATGCAAACCAATGCTGCAACATTCGTAAGGTGGATCCGCTCACAGATATTCTAAAAAACTACGATGCATGGATTACCGGGATCCGCCGCGACCAAGCTCCGACTCGTGCGAATGCTAAAAAAGTAGAATATGATGTGAAATTTGGGCTGATTAAATTCAATCCGTTGGCTAACTGGACGTCAGAAGATGTATGGAATTACATTCGTGAGAATAATGTAATTTATAACCCGTTGCATGATCGTAACTATCCAAGCATCGGCTGCTCGCATTGCACGCGTCAAGTAGCAGAAGGAGAAGATCCACGCGCAGGCCGATGGGCGAATACGGAAAAAACGGAGTGCGGACTCCACAAATAAGAATAGCGGAATGATGGGGGGACTACGTCAATGACGAGGATCAAACCACATGGTGGCGAATTAATCAATCGCTTGGTACCGGCAGAGCATAGAGAAGAATTGCTCAAAATCGCGGCATCCTTGAAACAAATTCGTGTAAACTCATGGACCATTTCTGACCTTGATCTTATTGCAGTAGGTGCTTTTTCCCCTCTAATCGGTTTTCTTGATGAAGCAAATTACAATACGGTTGTAGAAACTATGCGCTTAACAGATGGGACGGTTTGGAGTATTCCAATTACGTTGTCCATTCCTCCGGACGTTGCTGCTTCCATTACCATTGGTGAGCAGGTTGCGCTTGTCGGCGAAGAAGATGGCGTACCCTATGCTATTTTAGACACGACTAGCATCTACAAAGTCGACCAAGTGAATGAAGCTGTTAAAGTTTTCAAAACGGATGATTCGGAACATCCAGGTGTTAATAAGCTGTTTTCTCGATCCTCTACTAATATCGGTGGACCGATCCAGATGCTGAACCGTCCTAAGCCGAAGAAGTTTGAAGAGTTCTACTATGATCCATCGGAGACACGTCGTATTTTTGCGGAAAAGGGTTGGAAGACCGTTGTTGGTTTCCAAACACGTAATCCAGTCCATCGTGCGCATGAATACATCCAGAAATCTGCGATGGAGATCGTGGATGCTTTATTTCTCAACCCGCTTGTTGGTGAAACAAAGTCCGACGATATTTCCGCTGATGTTCGGATGAAAAGCTATCTTGTTCTCCTCGAGAACTACTATCCAAAGAATCGCACGCATCTAGGCGTTTATCCGGCCGCTATGCGCTATGCAGGGCCCCGTGAGGCGATTCTTCACGCTATAGTTCGTAGAAACTATGGTTGCACTCATTTTATCGTAGGACGCGACCACGCGGGCGTAGGTGACTACTACGGTACGTATGAAGCTCAAGAGATTTTTAGCAGTTTTACAGCAGATGAATTGGGGATCACACCTCTATTTTTTGAGCACAGCTTCTTCTGCACGAAATGCGGTAACATGGCATCTAGTAAAACTTGTCCACATGATAAGTCACACCACATGCACCTCTCCGGTACTAAGGTACGCGGCCTTCTTAGAGATGGACAGTGCCCACCGCCGGAGTTTACACGTCAAGAGGTTGCTCAAGTTTTAATTGAAGGGCTTCGTGACCCTGATTATCACGTGTAAGCAAGGTATATTTGTCCACCCTGTCCCATATAGATGATACAGAGTCTATGGGGAACAGAGGTGGATTTTTTATGCGTAAAAGGAAGAAGCGGTTGGTCGTCTGGCTGACTTTTCACAGTAGCCTCAAGCTGGCACTTTCGACTTTATTGGTAGCGCTCGTGGTTTTTATCTATGCCTATGAGCTTCCGGCGACGAAAACATGGTCAGACTGGACATTACCGTTATCGGGTAAAACCATAGCGCTGGATGCGGGGCATGGTGGTCCGGACGGCGGGGCTTCGAGCAAAGAAGGTGTGATTGAGAAAGATATCAATCTTGCCATTACTTTGCAATTGCGTGATTATTTACAGCAAGCAGGGGCGCTCGTTGTGATGACCAGAGAAACCGATACAGATCTAGCGGACCCAGGTACCAAAGGGTACAGCAAAAGAAAAACCGAAGATCTCCACAATCGCGCGGATATGATAAATGAGAAAAATGCAGATATGTTCTTGAGCGTACATTTGAACAGTATTCCATCACCGAAATGGAAAGGCGCACAAACGTTCTACTACACGAATAATCCCAACAACTCCAACCTTGCTGCGCTAATTCAACTCGAATTAAAAAGAAATTTGGAAAATACGGATCGTATCGCCAAGCCTGCAGATAAAACGGTCTATTTGTTAAAAACATTAAAAATTCCAAGTGCACTCGTAGAAGTAGGGTTCCTTTCTAATCCGGATGAAGCAAGACTTCTTGCTGACGAGAAATATCAGAAAATGGTCGCGGCAGCCATTTATCAGGGTGTTCTTAGATTTTATGCCGGTGAGAAAGTGGGTTCTGAATCATAATGTGTTATAATAAAGGCCACTAATATAATTACGATCTCTTAATAAAGGTGAGTGGCTATGATAAATAAAGAGCAGCTATTAGAAGCTTTAAAACCTCTGCAAGAGCCTCGATATAACCAAAGTGTTGTCGAGCTGAATTTGGTTCGGGATATCCTAATAAAAGAAGAAAGTGTCTCGCTGAGTTTGATTGTTGCAACGGAAGATGAAGCTTATAAAGAAACAGCGAAGAACTTTATTCGTGAGGCTATAGAACAACTAGGAGCAGATCAGGTTCATATTCGATTTAGATTGATGACTGACTATGAACGTAATCAGATTGAAGAGCTGAATAAACCAACCTCAACTGCTTCAGATAAGCCTAAGGATAGCAAACCGGTACAACCTCCTATCGATCAGCCCATCTTAGGTGAAGCATCCAAGGTACAATTTATTGCTGTGGCCAGTGGTAAAGGGGGCGTCGGGAAATCGACGGTGACGGTTAATCTAGCTGTTGCTCTGGCACGCCAAGGGAAAAAAGTAGGCATCATCGATGCGGATATTTACGGCTTCAGCATTCCGGATATGATGGGCATTGAAGAACAGCCTAAGCTTGTCGATAATGTCATCATGCCGGTAGAGAAATTCGGTGTCAAAGTGATTTCCATGGGATTCTTTGTTCAAGATAATGCACCGGTTATCTGGCGCGGGCCGATGCTTGGTAAGATGCTGCGGAACTTTTTCAACGAAGTGAACTGGGGGGATGTTGAGTATATCCTTCTCGATCTTCCACCTGGTACAGGAGATGTTGCACTTGATGTGCATCAGCTAATTCCACAAAGCAAAGAAGTGATCGTTACTACGCCACATGCGACTGCGGCTTTTGTAGCGGCTAGAGCTGGTGCAATGGCAATTCAAACGAACCATGAAGTCTTAGGGATTGTTGAGAATATGTCCTACTATGAGTGCAAAGATTGCGGCAGCAAAGATTATGTCTTTGGAAAAGGTGGCGGAGCTAGACTGGCGGATGATCTGCACAGTGAACTATTAGCTCAAATTCCGCTAGGAGCTCCTGATAATCACATTTCAGAAATTGATTATTCACCGTCGGTGTATAAACAAGACTCCAAAACCGGTCAAATTTATCTGGATGTAGCCGCGAATATCATCGCCAAATTAGAAAAGTAATAGAAAAGGGCTGGCGGAAAACTTCTCCGTTAGCCCTTTTTCGTGTTCTATTGCGAATCGGATGAACCAGATTCCTTTTTCTTCTTTTCTGTATCTTGAGAGTCGCTTTTCTCATCTTTTTGCTGCTGGTCTCCACTACCTTTATCTTTACTATCCCCGCCACTTTCGTCTTTTTTCTGAGCGGCTTTTGCCGTAGGCATTTGATCTGGCTTGCTCTGCTGAGCAATAGCGGATTTAAGCAAATCCACCATATGTGCGCGGAAAAGAGGGCTTTGAATCGATTCTTCCATCACAGTCATCATTTGCTGGCGATAAGCCGCAGTTTTCATGACATCGAGCATCATTTTCTCGTAGTCAGGATTTTTCATCACATCAACAAGTGATTTCTGATATTCAGGATCTTTTAACAGTTCTTTAAACATTTGCTTCGTCTCTTTTTGAATGGCTTTTGCGAAATCTCCTGCAAATTTTGGATCCTTCATCATATCTGTGAGAAACATATTATTCTCTTTTGCCGTTAAAACATCTTTGACAGCCATTTGTAGCTGCAAGGATTCGTTGGCTGAGAGTAATTTGATCTGAGACTGACCAGCTACGCCTGTCGCACCAACATCACCATTCATGATGCTGCGATTGGCTGCGCTAATTGCTTTTTTACCGTCTTCTGACTTCAGAATATCAAGAATCATAGTCTTTTGTTCTTTATACGTACCCGCTTGTGATTGACCCTGAGATGATTTATCAGAACCGCACGAAGAAAGAAGTAATGCAATAGTAATGAGCGGCAGGACCATCATTGGGCTTAACCTTCTTATTCTCATGAGAAAAAGCTCCCTTCCCTAGCTTAGTAATGTTAGTATGCGTGGTTAGGGATAGATTATAAGGGCAAATCATTGGCTTTTTATCTCAATCGTTGGTACAATTAACAATTAGAGTCTATGATGGAGGGAATGCACGTGACGCTTCGCAAATGGTTTCATTTATTTTGGACAACACTATTACTAGGAATGATTGTCTCTATAGGAATCGGGTTAATTCTACAATTTTCCGATAAAGAATTTTCTGTGATGGGTTTGTCGGCTGTAGGCTTCAATGTATTTAATATGCTGCTTGGGGGAGCGACGATTAGCGTCCTAAGTCAAATGGGTTTTTTCGCTTATCTGATCGTCAGATTTATTGCCGCGGGGATTATTAAGTCCAAGACGGTGTGGGATCTGTTACAACTAACGATTGTCATCGTCGTACTGATTGATCTTGTGTATCTCAGAATGACCAATTTTGAAGGAAATGACTCCGTATTAAGTTACTCCATATTGCCCTTGATCATACTGATTATTTCATTGGGAGTTGCTTACTGGAAAGTCAAAATGACGAATAAAAACGCTTTTATCCCGACTTTATTCTTTATGTGCGCCGTATCCGTGCTTGAAGCTGTTCCCGCACTTAAATTAGACAATGCTGCCTCAAGTTTGTTTATGTTAGCTCCACTATTGGTTTGTAATGCATGGCAAATCCTGATTTTACATAAAATATTAGATAACAAAAAGAGCTAATTCAATTAGCTCTTTTTTTGTGGAAATCAATTAAGTTGTTTCATCGTTCTGTCTTCGACAGGTGTTGTTTGTACTTCAGTTTGCTTGATGAGTTCACTGACAGTGACGAATTCATATCCTTTGGATCTCAATTGATCAATAATAACGGGTAAGGCCTCATGAGTTTGTTGGGAAGAATCACTGGCATGCAGTAAAACAATATCTCCTGGATGAGCCTTCGTGATAACACGGTTTATAATCGTATCTACGCCTTTGTTGAGCCAGTCTTGCGAATCTGTATCCCATTGAATAACGGAATAACCAAGATCGTTAGCGATTCGGAGCACACGTTTGTCGAAATCCCCATTGGGTAATCGGATGAGATTGGGCTCTTTTCCGATTAATTCCGTCAATATACCATGTGCTGTCGTTATTTGTTTGCGTATTTCTTCATCGCTAAGTGTACTGTAATTATCGTGCTTGTTGCCATGACTACCGATTTCAAAGCCGTCTTTCTTAATTTGTTCGACAATTTCGGGGTGCGTTTTACTCCAAGGCGAGGAGAGGAAGAAAGTTGCGTCCTTTACCCCTTTATCCTTAAGAATATTCAGAATTGGCTCAGCTCGTTTCTCCCCCCAGGAAATATCGAAGGTTAATGCAATAACCTTTTTCTCTGTCTGGACACTATAAATCGCCGAAGGCTCAGCATTAGAAAAGACAGACACATTGCTTTGCTCCGAATAGACAATAGCTGCTGCAAATACGATGGCAAGAGCAATAAATACATATTGTTTGAATTTCTTGGCATTTAGTACAAAAAAATAGTTCATTTACAGCCTGTACCTCCTTATGCCTTACAAACGGTAAGGCTTGTATACTCTTTGATAAATAATGTATGCTCGTACACAGTACTTATGCTTCCGAAATTGGAGGAAAGAGAAATGACATTTAAACCCTTATTGCAGCATTTTAAAGAAATGAAGCACTATTTCATCGTCGTTGTTTTAGTGTTTGCCGTCAGTTTTTACTTAGGCTGGGCAAACTCGGATCAATTTTCACACTTTTTAAAAGATCAGCTAGAAGGAATTAAGGCGATAAGTCAATCGCTCAGTAATAAAGACAACCCGCAAATGTGGTTTTTCTTTATTATCTTCTTGAATAATGCCATCAAATCTGTAGCCATTATTTTTCTTGGGCTTCCTTTGGGTGTGCTGCCGCTCTTCATGTTGGTGGCAAACGGCATGATATTAGGGTATGTACTTTCGCTACAAACGCATGAGAGTACCTTAGCTATTGTGCTCAAAGGGATTCTTCCGCATGGTATCATCGAAATACCAGTTATACTACTTGCTTGTGCTTATGGACTTAAAATAGGCATGTTGGTCTGGAAAAGCGCAGCGCAAATATTTATTCCTGCTGCCAATAGAACGGCAGTTCCAGAACTTAAGAAAGTACTAAGCTTAACCAAACCTCTTAGCGTTGCAATTGTCGTTCTTTTGTTGCTCGCGGCAATCATTGAAAGTACACTCACCTACTGGTTGGTTCATCTGTAAAATATTTTCAGGAAGCTTGTCATAAAAATGGCAAAATCTGAGCATAACAGTAAAGCAGTAGGGTGGCGGGCAAATGAGGGTTTCAGTTGGCCGCTTATTTCGACTCTATTGTTAGTGCCATTAATCTCTACAGTCGAGAGGGGTTTGGATGGATGTATGCTCGGATTTTTGTTCAATGATCGGGAATGCAGAGAGTTAGATTACGTATTACGTAAAGAATTAGATGAAATGTTATTTGATTTGAACGACAAACGAATCGATCAAGAAATTAAAGGGGCCATAGAATCCAGATATAAAGTTATCTTCAGGATGTATGCTCGTTTAGCGACTCCCAAAGAAATTTCGAAATATGCAAGAAACCGCAACTATCAGGCTCAAAAAAAATAGGGGGTATGTTCTTGACTTACCCTCTCCTTATGTGTTACTTTATATCTCGCCCCTTGAAAAATAAGGACAAGCAAGCTGGCTTTAAATGACTTGAAAAGTTATTTCAAAAAAAGACTTGCAATGTTCCGGGCGAATGTGGTATATTTAAAAAGTCGCCGCTAAACAGTGGTGGTGATAAACGAAAGAAATTGATCTTTGAAAACTGAACAACGAGTGAGTAAGCACAGTCGAGCAATCGACTATAAATGAGATGAATAATCTCGCTAGCAAGTCAATGAGTACAATCAGCTTTTCTATTATGGAGAGTTTGATCCTGGCTCAGGACGAACGCTGGCGGCGTGCCTAATACATGCAAG